>NZ_JBWJAQ010000028.1:0-68594 GCF_056387915.1 Streptomyces sp. GLSS-08 | reverse complement strand
CCGGCCGGGGCGCGCCCGGGCGGCGGCCGGGGCGGGCGCCGGGGCCCGGACGCGACCGGCCCGCGGGGCGGGCGGGCCGGGCCGGTCCTGGCACGCGGCGGCGCGGCGGTTCCCTGTCGGACACTTCCGTCACCTGCCGGGGGTTGTGAAGGGCTCTGCGGACGGGGCGGGGACAGCGGGGGGCGGCGCGGTGGGTGCGGCCGTGAGGAACTGCCCGGAGAGGTCGCTCGCGGCCGGTGCGGGAGCCGGTCCCGGGCCTGGCGCCGGGGCGATGGCCTCGGGCGGCAGCACCACGGGGTCGCGGAGCGAGGACCGCTCGACGGCCGCTCCGGGTACACCCTTGACGGTGCCGTCGGGTTCGAGGAAGGCCGGGTCGCCGCCGGGGACCATGCCCAGCTCGCGGGCGCGCCGCTGGAGCGCGTCGGGCGCCGAGTAGGAGTCCACGTCCCGCTGGAGTTCCTGCTCCTCGTCGGTGAGGCTCTTCGTCTCCCGCTGGAGGTCGTCGAGCCGGAACGACCCCTCGCTCAGTGCGGAGTTCAGCACGAGCAGGCCGATCAGCCCCCCGCCGAGCAGCAGGACGACCAGCAGGACGAAGGGGGTGCGGGCGGCCTGGCCCGCACCGGTCGGGAGCAGCCGCGCGAGCCGGGCGGCGCGTCCCCGGAGCTGGGGTTTCCTACGCACGGACCCTCCCGGTGCGTGTGCCTTCCCGACTCACTCGCGCTCCCCCTCGGTGTGCCTCACAAGGCCCCCCTCGTACGCCTCACTCGGCTTCCTCGCGGATGCGCTGCGCCCCGCGCAGCCGCGCGGGAGCCGCCCGCCGGTTCTCGGCGATCTCTTCCTCGGTGGGAAGTTCGGCACCGCGGGTGAGGAGCTTGAGCCGGGGCTGGTAGCGCTCGGGGACGACCGGCAGTCCGGGCGGCGCGGTGGAGGCGGCGCCGGCCGCGAACACCTGCTTGACCAGCCGGTCCTCCAGGGAGTGGTACGACAGCACCGCGATCCGGCCCTCGACTGCGAGCGCCTTCACCGCGGCCGGGACCGCCCGCTCCAGGACGGTCAGTTCGCCGTTGACCTCGATGCGCAGGGCCTGGAAGGTGCGCTTGGCGGGGTTGCCGCCGGTCCGCTTGGCGGCCTGCGGCAGCGCGTCGCGGATCAGCTCGACGAGCCGGGCGCTGTTGCTGAAGGGCTCCTTCGCGCGTTCGCGCACGACGGCGGACACGATCCGCTTGGCCTGCTTCTCCTCGCCGTACGCCCGCAGGATCCGCACGAGTTCGCCGGGCGGGTAGGTGTTGAGGACCTCGGCGGCGCTGATGCCGGTCGTCTGGTCCATGCGCATGTCGAGCGGGGCGTCCTGCGCGTAGGCGAACCCGCGGTCGGCCTCGTCGAGCTGCATGGAGGAGACGCCGAGGTCGAAGAGCACGCCCTGGACGTGCGTCAGGCCCAGGCGGTCGAGCACGTCGGGCAGTTCGTCGTACACCGCGTGCACCAGGGTCGCGCGGTCGCCGAAGGGGGCGAGCCGCTCCCCGGACAGCCGCAGCGCCTCCTTGTCCCGGTCCAGGGCGACGAGCCGTGCCTCGGGGAAGCGGGCCAGCAGTGCCTCGCTGTGGCCGCCGAGACCGAGGGTGCAGTCGACGACCACCGCTCCCGGCCGCTCCAGCGCGGGCGCCAGCATGTCCAGGCACCGCTGGAGCATCACCGGGACATGCCGGCTCTGGCCCTCCCGTCGCCCGGCGTCGCCCTCATTCGCATGCGCTTCGCGCCCCATTTGAACCTGGGCCCTCTCAGATCCGGCGCGGCCGTACGCACCGCCGGGTCCCCGCCCGCTCCGGAAGGGGAGGTCGGCCTGCGCCTGATGAGTGGCGTCAGCCGACCGGGAGCGGGAGGAGGCCGAGCCGTACGTGCGCGCCGCGCACGCGGGGAGACCCCGGGAAACCACCGGGCCCTCCGGGTGAAAAGTCCTGCGGGGAGAACCTCGCCTCCCGCTTCGCGTCACTTTAGTCCACGGTGTCTCGCGGTCAATCAACCGGCTTGCGCGTCGCGGGCCGCAGCCCCTCCGAAGCGGCGGACCCGCCGAATCACCCGTTCGGGCACCCCGTGACCGCCCGTGTGGATTAGCTCACAACAAGCCGCGATGGCGTTCTTTGTCCTCTCTCACAGCAGGACCGCGCCCCGGGTGACCAGTAACGTCTTCGGTATGACGACTTCTGCATCCGTGCCCACAGAGCCCGAAGACGCCATAGCCGCCGGGGACTCCGTCACCGACCGGCTCGTCGACGCGAACGAGCGGTACGCCGCCGCCTTCAACGACCCCGGTATGGACGCCCGTCCGGTGCTCCACGTCGCCGTGGTCGCCTGTATGGACGCGCGGCTCGACCTGCACGCCGCGCTCGGCCTGAAGCTCGGCGACTGCCACACCATCCGCAACGCCGGCGGGGTGGTCACCGACGACGTGATCCGCTCCCTGACGATCAGCCAGCGCGCGCTCGGGACGCGCAGCGTCGTCCTCATCCACCACACGGGCTGCGGCCTGGAGTCCCTCACCGAGGAGTTCCGGCACGACCTGGAGATGGAGGTCGGTCAGCGTCCCGCCTGGGCGGTGGAGGCCTTCCGGGACGTCGAGCAGGACGTACGGCAGTCGATGCAGCGGGTGCGCACCTCACCGTTCCTGCTGCACACCGACGACGTACGCGGCTTCGTCTTCGACGTGAAGACGGGTCTGCTGCGCGAGATCGATCCCGTCTAGCCGGCCCCCGGAGTGCCCGTCGGACGTGAACGGCGGGCACTGTCCGTACCCAAAAGGTTGTAAGCCGTGACATAGCACGGCCGGTTGTCCACAGTCGAGTGACACGAACCGGTAACGGCAACAAGAATGCGGGTGTGGCGTCACGCGGAACTTTCCGCGCGTGGTGTCCGTGTTTCGGGGTGGGCCGGTCCGCATCGCAGCGTCGGCCCGAGAAAGGGCCGAGGAGGGCCGGGTGACGACCTATGACGATCGAGCGAGCCTTACGGATCTGACCGCCACTGCGGAGCGAGTCCGCAGTTCGGTGGAAGGAGTGATCGAAGGCAAGCCAGAGGTCGTACGGCTTTCGCTGACCGTGCTGCTCGCCGAGGGACATCTTCTGATCGAGGATGTCCCCGGCGTCGGCAAGACGATGCTGGCCAAGGCACTGGCGCGGTCCATCGACTGCTCGGTGCGGCGAATTCAGTTCACGCCCGACCTGCTGCCCTCGGACATCACCGGGGTGTCCATCTGGGACCAGCAGCGCCGGGACTTCGAGTTCAAGCCGGGGGCGATCTTCGCGCAGATCGTGATCGGCGACGAGATCAACCGCGCCTCCCCGAAGACGCAGTCGGCCCTCCTGGAGTCCATGGAGGAGCGCCAGGTCACCATCGACGGGCAGACCTACGAGCTGCCGGGCCCCTTCATGGTGGTGGCCACGCAGAACCCGGTCGAGATGGAGGGCACCTATCCGCTGCCCGAGGCCCAGCGCGACCGCTTCATGGCCCGCGTCTCCATCGGCTATCCCAGCGCGGAGGCCGAGCTCCAGATGCTGGACGTCCACGGCGGCGTCTCCCCGTTGGACGACCTCCAGCCGGTGGCGCACGCACACGACATCGTGAAGCTGATCGACGCGGTCCGCTCGGTCCACGTCGCCCAGCCGGTCCGGCGCTACGCGGTGGACCTGGTGGCGGCCACCCGTACGCACCCGGATCTCAGACTCGGCGCCTCGCCGCGCGCCACGCTGCATCTGCTGCGCGCGGCGAAGGCGTCGGCCGCCCTCAGCGGCCGGGAGTACGCGCTGCCGGACGACATCCAGGCGCTCGCCGTGGCGGTCCTGGCCCACCGGCTGCTGCCCACGGCACAGGCACAGCTGAACCGCCGCACGGCCGAGCAGGTCGTCCAGGAGATCCTCCAGCGCACGCCCGTGCCCTCGGCTCCCCAGCCGCAGAGCGGGTTCGCCATGGGCCGCGGCACGCCCGCGTTCGACCAGCAGCCGCCCCGGAGGCTGTGATGACGTCCGGGGGGATGGGCCACGCGGAGGAGTCCAGGGGCGGGCTGCGCACGGCGCTCGCCGGGCTCACCACGCGCGGGCGTTCCTTCCTGGCCGCCGGAGTGGCGGCCGCCGTCTGCGCGTACGTCCTGGGACAGAGCGGTCTGCTGCGGGTCGGCCTGCTGCTCGCGGTGCTGCCGCTGCTGTGCGCGACCGTGCTGTACCGCACCCGCTACCGGGTCGCGGGCAGCCGCAGGCTCTCCCCCGCGCGCGTGCCCGCCGGTTCCGAGGCCCGCGTCCACCTGCGGATGGACAACGTGTCGCGGCTGCCCACGGGTCTGCTCATGCTCCAGGACCGGGTGCCGTACGTGCTCGGCCCCCGTCCCCGGTTCGTCCTGGACCGGATGGAGGCGGGCGGCCATCGCGAGGTGTCCTACCGCGTGCGCTCCGACCTGCGCGGCCGCTATCCCCTGGGGCCGCTCCAGCTGCGCCTCACCGACCCGTTCGGGCTGTGCGAACTGACCCGTTCCTTCTCGACGTACGACACCCTCACGGTCATCCCGCGCGTGGAGCCGCTGCCGCCGGTGCGGCTGAGCGGCGAGGCGAAGGGGTACGGCGACGGGCGGCAGCGTTCGCTCGCGCTGGCCGGCGAGGACGACGTGATACCCCGCGGCTACCGGCACGGCGACGACCTGCGCCGGGTGCACTGGCGGCTGACCGCACGCTACGGCGAGCTGATGGTGCGCCGCGAGGAGCAGCCGCAGCGCGCCCGCTGCACGGTCCTGCTGGACACCCGCGGCATCGCCTACGCCGGAGCCGGCCCGGACGCGGCCTTCGAGTGGGCCGTGTCGGGCGCGGCCTCCACCCTGGTCCACATGCTCGAACGGGGTTTCTCCGTGCGGCTGCTGACGGACACGGGCAGTTCGGTGCCCGGCGAGAGCGCCGACGGTTTCGCGGGCGCCAGCCAGGAGTCCGCCGACGCGGCGGGGCTGATGATGGACACGCTCGCCGTGGTCGACCACTCGGACGGGGCGGGCCTGTCGCGCGCCCACGACGCGCTGCGCGGCGGGAGCGAGGGTCTGCTGATCGCCTTCCTGGGCGACCTGGACGAGGAGCAGGCGACGGTGCTCGCCAGGATGCGCCGGCGCAGTGGCGGCGCCCTCGCCTTCCTGCTGGAGAGCGACGCGTGGGTGCGGCAGCCGTCCGGTGTCCCCGGCCCGCCGGACGGAAGCGGGGAGAGAAGGCTGCGCATGCTGCGCGAGGCGGGCTGGACCGCGGTGAAGGTGCCGCGGGGAGCGGATTTCGCCGACCTGTGGCGGCAGGCCGACCGGCAGCGCACGAGCGCCGCGGCCACGGGCAGCCCGATGGGAGGCGGCTCATGAGCGGGCGCGCACGACTGGCGCTGTGTGCCGCGGCGGCGACGCTGCTGACATCCTGCGCCCTGCTGCCGCTGGTCGACCCGGCGACGTGGATCCTGCAGGCGGCCCTGCTGCTGACGGTCCAGACCGCGGTGGGCGCGCTGGCCAGGCGGGTGCCGCTGGCCCGGACGCTGACGGTGGCGCTGCAGGCCCTGGCGACGCTGGTGCTGCTGACTCTGACTTTCGCGCGTGGGCAGGCCGTCGCGGGCGTGATCCCGGGACCGGAGGTGTTCGACCGGCTGGGGGCCCTACTCCAGGCGGGCTCGGACGACGTCGGGCGGTATGCGATCCCGGCTCCCCTGTCGGACGGCATCCGGCTGATGCTGGTCGGCGGGGTCCTGGTGATCGGCCTCGCCGTGGACGCGCTCGCGGTGACGTTCCGCAGCGCCGCCCCGGCCGGGCTGCCGCTGCTGGCGCTGTACTCGGTGGCCGCGGGCCTCTCGGACGGCGGCACCGCGTGGCTGTGGTTCCTGCTCGCGGCCTGCGGATATCTCATGCTGCTGCTGGCGGAGGGCCGGGAACGGCTCTCCCAGTGGGGCCGTGTCTTCGGCGGCGGACCCCGCGGCCCCGGTGCGGACGCGGGGAGCGGCGCGGTCGCCCCCGTCCGCACCGGGCGGCGCATCGGCGCGGTGGCCCTGGGCGTCGCCCTGGTGGTACCGCTCGGTCTGCCCGCCCTGGACGGCGGCCTGCTGGACGGCGCCGGGACCGGCGCCGGGTCGGGCGCCGGGGGCGGCGGCACGATCTCCGCGGTGAACCCCCTGGTCTCGCTGCGCGACAGCCTGAACGTGAACGAGGACCGCCAGGTCATGTCGTACCGCACCGACACCAAGGACACGCAGGACCTGTATCTGCGGATCGTCTCCCTGGACGAGTTCGACGGCACCGCCTGGAAGCCGGCCCAGCGCCGCATCCAGGCGGTGCCGGACACGTTGCCGACCCCCATCGGCCTCGGTCCCGACATCCGCCGGTCGGAGATCCGGACGCGCATCTCGGCGTCCGACTGGTACGCGCAGGACTGGCTGCCGATGCCCTACCCCGCCAGCAAGGTGGACATCGACGGCAACTGGCGCTACGAACCGCTGGGCCGCACGCTCGTCGGCGACCACGGCCAGAACACCCGCGGCGCGCGGTACGAGGTGGCGAGCCTGATCGTGCAGCCGACCGCGGAGCAGCTGGCCTCCGCCCCGCAGCCGCCGGCCGCCCTGCGGCGCGAGTTCACCAAGGTCCCGGAGTCGCTGCCGCCCGAGGTGGCGCGGACCGCGCTCAAGGTCACCGAGGACGCCACGAACGACTACGAGCGGGCCGTCGACCTCCAGGACTACTTCGCCGTCAACGGCGGCTTCACGTACGACACCCAGGTGCAGGTCGGCAGCGGTTCCGCGGCGATCGCGCGTTTCCTGCGGGAGAAGGAGGGCTTCTGCGTCCACTTCTCCTTCGCGATGGCCTCGATGGCCCGCACCCTGGGCATACCGGCCCGGGTCGCGGTGGGCTTCACGCCCGGCTCGCCGCAGGCGGACGGTTCGATGTCGGTGGGCCTGCGGGACGCGCACGCCTGGCCCGAGCTGTACTTCGAGGGGGTCGGCTGGACTCGCTTCGAGCCCACCCCCAACCGGGGCACGGTGCCCGAGTACACGCAGGCGGACACCCCGGACAGCAGCCTCCCGTCGGTGCCGAAGCCGTCCGGGTCCGCGTCCACGGCCCCGTCCGCCGCACCGTCGGCGAGCGAGAGCTGCTCGGTCCAGCAGAAGAAGCTGGAGGCCTGCCCGAGCGAGTCCGCCCTGGCCACGGCCGGCTCCGACGACGGCGGCCGGCCCTGGTGGCTGCTGCCGCTGCTCGTCCTGGCCGGGCTCGCGGTACTGGCGGTCCCGTTCCTGCCGATGCTGTGGCGGGCCCGGGTCCGGGCCGTGCGGCTCGGCGCGCACGGGCATTCGGAGGCGGCCCTCGCGGCTCACGCCCTCGCCGCCTGGCAGGAGGTGACGGACACGGCGTGGGACCACGGCATCGGGCCGGACGAGTCCCGGACGCCGCGCGGGGCGGCCGCGCGGATCGTCCGGCTCGGACGGCTGGATCCGCCCGAGGAGGCGGCGGTGCACCGGCTGGCGTCCACGGTGGAGCAGGTCCTCTACGCTCCACGTCCCCACCCGGCGGCGGGCGTCGCGGAAGACGCCCGGCGGGTCACGGACGCGCTCCGGGCGTCGGTGAGCCGTTCCACCCGGCTGCGCGCGCTGCTGGCGCCGCGCTCGGCCGTCCGGGTGGCCTGGGCCGCCTCGTCCCGCTGGACGGCCCTGCTGTCCGGACTCGCCGCGCGCCGGGCGACCTTGCTGCGACGCACTTCGGGCCAGAACGGCTGACGTGACCAACCGAGCCCCTCGCCCGACGCCCGGCGCCGGGCGAGGGGCTCTGTCGGTCCTGTCGGTTCCCGGTCACGGGTGGGAGGGGCCCTGTCGGTTCCCGAAAGGGCTGAGGTGGCTTCTCGCGGTTGCGGCGCGGGGTGCCGGCGGGTGCCCGGCACGGCTGGGGGACGGTTCCCGTGAGAGTCCGAGGTGGCTTCGCCGGTTCCCGCGAGGGCGGAAGGGGTGCCGTCCGGGGGCTGGGGCGTGGTGGGTTCCCGCGAAGTGCGGAGAGGGCACCGTCGGCTGCCGTCGGGCGAGGAGAGGACTGGGCCCTGCCCGGTTCCCGAGGACGGAGGGACGGCCCGCAAGCCGACCGAGGCGCGCCTCGCCCCACCGGGCGGATCGGCCCGATCCACCTCTCCGGGCGGGCGGACCGGCCCTCTCCCCACCGCTCGCGGCGGGACGGCCCGGCTCGCCGTCCGGGGCCGGGTGACGGCATGCGTGAGGGGGTGTACTACCGGGCCGGGTAGTACACCCCCTCACGCGATGTCTGTGGCTGCGGCGACCCGCAGGGCTAGAGCCCGTCAGACAGGCCCTAGTGGCCCTGCTCGTCTCGACGACGCTGCCAGCGTTGTTCGATGCGGTCCATCATGGAGCGGCGCTGCCGCGGCTGACGACGGACGCCCGGCGTACCGGCAGCCGGCTGTTCACCCGGCTTGGGGGCCTTGCGCCAACCGGTGACGGCGAGCACCGCACAGCCCAGCATGACGAGGAAGCCCACCACGCTGATCCAGATCTGCTGGGCGACCATTCCGGCCATGAGGAGCGCGATACCCACCAGAAAGCCCGCGACCGCCTGGTAGACCCGTCGCCGGGTGTACGTACGCAGCCCGCTTCCCTCAAGCGCTGTCGCGAACTTGGGATCTTCGGCGTACAGCGCTCGCTCCATCTGCTCGAGCATTCGCTGCTCGTGCTCCGAGAGCGGCACGGAGTCCTCCTCATCGTGCAGTCGCCGGGGCGACTGGGGGTCCCCTTCAGGATAGGCAGGGAATCGCCCCCGTGAAACCCGCCCCTCTACGCCAATCGGCCAACCGGAACCCGCCACGGCGGTCCGGCCCGCTGGAGCGTGCATTCCCCGGCGGCCGACCCGTCATGCCGGGTGGTCTCCCTCGATCATACGGCGCGGGGCGTCCGATCGGGGGGCCTGTGGCGTACTCCATCCGCCGCCCCGGCGCTGATCAGCGACGCGTCACGCACGCCACTCACGCCACGTCGGCACCCCGGGACTCGCCCAGCACATGGAGCTGTGTCGCCACGGAGTGGAAGGCGGCGAGCTCGGCCGCCGCGGCCTCCAGCTTGAGCAGCGCGTCGAGGGCGCCAGGTTCGGTGTCCACGAGGACGCCGGGCACCAGGTCGGCGAAGACCCGCACCCCGTGCACGGCACCGACCCGCAGGCCCGCGCCCTCGACGAGCGCGGTGAGCTGTCCGGCGGTGAAGCGGTGCGGTACGGGATCACCCTCGCCCCAGCGTCCGTCCGGGTCGTCGAGCGCCTGCCTGGCCTCCTTGAAGTGCCCGGCGAGGGCGCGTGCGAGCACCGCTCCGCCCAGGCCGGCGGCGAGCAGACTGAGGACGCCCTCGGGGCGCAGGGCGTCCACCACGTTGCGCACACCCTCGGCGGGGTCGTCCACGTACTCCAGGACGCCGTGGCAGAGCACCGCGTCGTAGCCGCCGCGCTCGACGACGTCGAAGAGGCCGTGGGCGTCGCCCTGGACGCCCTTCACGCGGTCGGCGACGCCCGCCTCGCCGGCGCGGCGCTCCAGCGCGAACAGTGCGTTCGGGCTGGGGTCGACGACCGTGACGCGGTGGCCGAGGCGGGCCACGGGCACCGCGAAGTTGCCGCTGCCGCCCCCGGTGTCGAGGACGTCGAGCGATTCCCGCCCCGTGGCCTTCACGCGGCGGTCGAGAGCGTCCTGGAGGACCTCCCAGACCACGGCGGTACGGAGGGCAGCGCGGGGGCGCATCGGGTCCGACACGGCAGTTGACTCCTCGGCGCGGCACCGCCTGCTGTCCGGCGGAGCGATCGGGACGCCTCCCGCTGGGAGGCTGCATGCGCCTCCCACCCTATTGCCTCCGCCGCCGTGCCCGGCTCCCCGTCTCACGCGGTGGATCACGCGGTGGATCACGCGGTGGATCACGACGGCGAGCGCTCACCCCGCGTCCGGGACCTCGTGGTCCTCGTCCTGCCGGGGCTGCGGCAGGACCGGCTGGAGGACCAGCATCCGCTCAACGAGGCGCAGGAACATGGCCACGTCGCGTATCAGGTCGTCGGCGTCACGCGGGCCGGCCGCGCCCTGTATGCCCGCTTCCGCGCGGGCCCGGCGCCCGGCTCCGGAGGCGAACAGCGCGCCCCACTCGGCCAGTTCGGGCGCGATCTCGGGGAGCACTTCCCAGGCGCTCCGGATGCGCGCCCGGCGTCGGGGCGTGGTCTCCGGGCGTCCCCGCGCGGCGAGCACGGCGGCGGCGGTGCGCAGGGCCGCCAGGTGCGCCGTGGCATAGCGCTCGTTGGGCGTCTCGAGGGTGGTCGCCTCCTCGAGTCCGGCGCGGGCCTGGGCGAGCAGGTCGAGGGCTGCGGGCGGAGCTGTCGTCCGGCGCAGCACGGGGTGCACGTCGCTCGCCGGACCGGTCAGTGAGGGGGCAGGGCCGGCGGCGCCGCGCCGGTGGGCGGCGGCTGCGGAAGAGGTGGCCATGACGAACCTCCTGTCGTCTGTGTGACGGCACTGTGGCCGTATGTACCCATCGTGAGCTATGGCACTGACAATCCGTTCCGACCTGGTCTTTTGCCTCGGTCAGGGGTTCGAGATAGTTTTTGCACTGACCAGTCAGTTCAAAAGGGGCCCTACGCGGCCCCGCCTCAGGGGAGCGAGGGGGGACATGGGCGAGCCAGAAGCAGTCGCCGCGGTCGCCGTCGGTGCGGAGGGGTTCGGCCTCAAGGGGCCCCGCGGGTGGGCGTTCCGGGGCGTCGGCATCGACGCGGAACCCGGCTCGCTGATCGCGGTGGAGGGACCGTCGGGCTCCGGCCGGACCTGTCTGCTGCTCGCGCTCACCGGCCGGATGAAGCCCACCGAGGGGCGGGCGTCGGTCGGTCCCCTCGCGCTGCCCCAGCAGATGGCGGCGGTACGCGGGATCAGCGCGCTCGCCCATGTCCCCGGCGTCACGGACCTGGAACCCGCCCTGACCGTCGGGGAGCACCTCCTCGAACGGGCGCTGCTGCAACGCCGGTTCACCGGCCCGCTGCGCGACACCGTGCGCGGACTCCTGCGCCCCCGTGCCGAGCGGCTGGCCGAGGCCGGACAGCGCGCCGAACGGGCCCTCCGGGCCGCCGGGCTCGACCCCGCCGCCCTGCCCAAGGGAACGCGGACGGCCGTGCGCGACCTGGAGCGGCTGGAGGCACTGCGGCTCTCCGTCGCGCTGGCCCTGGTCGGCGAACCGCGGCTGCTGGCCGTCGACGACACCGACCTCAAGCTGTCGGACGCCGAACGGACGGAGGTCTGGGCCCTGCTGAGATCGCTGGCCGCGTCGGGAACCACGGTCGTGGCGGTGTGCAGTGAGGCCCCCGAGGGAGCCGTCGTCGTCTCCACCGGCCCCGCACCCGAAGAGCCCGGCCCGGACGCGGGACACGCCCCCGGCCGGCGGGACGAACCCGGGCACGCGGACCGGCACGACGAAGTCCGCGAGGACCACGGGGACCACACGGACCGCGAGGACCACGAGGACCACGAGGACCACGAGGACCGTAAGGAACGCAACGGTCGCATGGACGACAGGGCCGACAGGGCCGACAAGGACGACGACAAGGAGACGGCTGATGCGCTCGCCGAAACTGGCCGCGCTTGAGCTTCGGCGCTTCGGCAGGGGAAGGCTGCCGCGCGCGGCACTGGCCGCCCTGCTGCTGCTGCCCCTGCTCTACGGCGCCCTCTACCTGTACTCGTTCTGGGACCCGTACGGGCGCCTGGACCGCATCCCCGTGGCGCTGGTGAACGACGACGCGGGGGCGACCGCCGCAGGGCGGAAGCTGACCGCCGGCGACGACATCACCAGGGGGCTGCACGAGAGCGACACCTTCGAGTGGCACGAGGTGAGCGCCGCCGAGGCCCGCAGGGGCGTCGAGGACGGCACGTACTACCTGTCGCTCACCATGCCGGAGGACTTCAGCCGGCGGATCGCGTCCAGCTCCGGGGACTCCCCCGAGACGGGCGCGCTCCAGGTGCGTACGAACGACGCGAACAACTACATCGTCGGGCAGATTTCCCGGACGGTCTTCAGCGAGGTGCGCACGGCGGCGTCCACGAAGGCCTCACGGTCCTTCCTCGACCGGATCTTCATCTCCTTCTCGGACATCCACGGGGAGACGGTCAAGGCAGCCAAGGGGGCCGACAGGCTCAAGGGCGGGATCGGCAAGGCCAAGAAGGGCTCCAAGGCTCTCGCCGACGGCCTGAAGGACGCCGAGGCGGGCAGCGGAAAGCTGTCCTCGGGCCTGCGGAAGCTCAACAAGGGAGCGGGCGACCTCGAGGACGGCTCGCGGCGGGTGGCCGACGGCACGCAGACGCTCGCCGACAAGGTCAACGGGGTCGCCGCCGGCGTACGCCCCTTCCTGAAGGACAACGAGAAGACGATCGGCGACACGGCCCGGCTGGTCGCCGACTCGGCGTCCGCGGTCCGCCACAACCTCGACACCCTGGTGAGGACCGCCCCGGCCGCCGCCAAGGGCGCCCGCACCGCCTCCGACACTCTCGACCGCATCCACAGGGCGCGCTGCGAGACCGCGGTGGTGCCCGACCCGGCGTGCCCGGAACTCAAGAAGGCCAAGCAGGCCGCGGCGGACGTGGCGACGGTCGCCGACGACGTGAACACGCTCGTGAGCGACCAGGACGGCGACCTCGACACGCTCGACAAGAACCTGGCCACCCTGGAGAAGCAGGCCCGGAGTCTCGCCAGGCGCTCGCCGCACCTCTCCGAGGACCTCGACGACGCCGTCACCAGGATCAACGAACTGAACAGCGGGGCCGGGAAGGTCGCCAAGGGCGCCAAGACGCTGCACACGGGGCTCGGCACCGCCAGGAGCGGCGCCGCCGATCTCGACACCGGCATCGGCAAGCTCAGGACGGGCGCGGTCGACCTCGACGGCGGCATGTACAGGCTGGCCGACGGTTCCGGGAAGCTGGCGGGCGGCCTGCACGACGGTGCGGGCAGGATCCCCGACTACGACGAGAACGACCGGGACCAGCGCACCCAGGTCATGTCCGATCCGGTGCAGCTCGCCTCGCGGGACCTGCACAAGGCGCCCAACTACGGCACCGGATTCGCGCCGTACTTCATTCCGCTCTCCCTGTGGGTGGGCGCGATGGTGGCGTACATGCTGATCCCGCCGCTCAGCCGACGCGCGCTCGCGGCAGGCGCCCCGGCCTGGCGCATCACCCTGGCGGGCTGGCTGCCGGTCGCGGCGCTCGGCGTCCTGCAGACCGCCGCCCTGATGTCGGTGCTCCACTGGCTGGTCGGTCTCGACATGGTCCGGGCGGCCGGGACGGTGGGCTTCCTGTTCCTGGTGACGGCGTGCTTCGCGGCGATCGTGCAGTGGCTGAACGCGCGCTTCGGGGCCGCGGGCCGCATCCTCGTCCTCGCCCTGCTGATGCTCCAGCTGACCTCGGCGGGCGGCACCTACCCCGTGCAGACCAGTCCCGGGTTCTTCAACGCCATCCACCCGTTCCTGCCGATGAGCCACGTCGTCGACGCCCTCCGCAGGCTCATCACGGGCGGCGGGCTCGGTCCGGTCTGGCAGGCGTGCGCCGTCCTCGTGGCGTTCACCGCGGGCGCCCTCGCCCTGACCGCCGTCTCCGCCCGCCGCAAGCAGGTGTGGACGCTCGACCGGCTGCACCCGGAGCTGACCCTGTGACCGTTCCTGTGAGAATCAAGGCCATGGAAAGCACCAGTGCCACGGGGGCCGGGAGCAGCCGTCGCGAGGCGACCCGGCAGAAGCTCTACGAGGCGGCCGTCACCCTCATCGCCGAACAGGGGTTCTCCGCCACCACCGTGGACGAGATCGCCGAACGGGCGGGAGTCGCGAAGGGCACCGTCTACTACAACTTCGCGAGCAAGTCGGTCCTCTTCGAGGAGTTGCTGCGGCACGGCGTCGGGCTCCTCACCGCGTCCCTCAGAGACGCGTCCGAGACGGCGGCGCGGGAGGGCGGCAGCAAGGTCGACGCGCTGGACGCGATGATCAGGGCCGGGCTCGTCTTCATCGACCGCTATCCCGCGTTCACCCAGCTGTACGTGGCCGAGCTGTGGCGCACCAACCGGGCCTGGCAGTCCACCTTGATGGTGGTCAGGCAGCAGGCGGTCGCGGTCGTCGAGGACGTCCTGCGCGACGGTGTGGCGAACGGCGAGCTCAGCGACGAACTCGACATCCCCCTGACGGCGGCGGCGCTGGTCGGCATGGTCCTCGTGGCCGCCCTGGACTGGCAGGCGTTCCAGCCGGAGCGATCCCTGGACGACGTGCACGCGGCGCTGTCCCGGCTCCTCCAGGGGCGCGTGAGCGGCAGCCGCTGAGCCGGCCGGCACGCGAAGGCGCCGGTCCGCGTGAGCGGCAGCCGCTGATGCGGCGGGTGCACGAAGGCGCCGGTCCGATCCGGCCGCGTCCCCCGCGGGCCGCCCCGAACCGGCGCCTTTCCGTACTCCCCCGTACTCCCCCGTGCCCCGTCGGCCCGGTGCGGTCGTCCACCGAGTCCCCCGTGCCTCGCTCCCACCGAATGCCGGCGGAAGGAGCGGTCGAGGGCCCGGCTCCGTTCCGCCGCCCCGTGCCGGCGGTGCCGGAGCCGCGCCCCTCTCCGTGCCTCCACTCTGCCGTTTCCGCAGGTCGAGCCCATCCGTGCGGCTACTCATCCCGTCGGCTGAGTACACCTACTCAGCCGTGGGCACAGGGGCCCAGGACGCGGCGGCGCCGCCTGGATACGATCGCGTCCGTGTCCGTACTCCCTTTGGTCTTCACCAGCGGCTGGGCCAGCGGCATCAACGCGTACGCGGTGGTGCTGCTCCTCGGCGTCTTCGGCGCGACCGGCCTGAGCGACGAGGTGCCGGAGTCCCTGCAGCGCCCGGAGGTCCTGATCACCGCCGCGGTGCTCTTCCTCTGCGAGGCGGTCGCCGACAAGATCCCGTACGTCGACTCGGTGTGGGACTCGGTGCACACCGTGATCCGGCCCGTGTCGGGGGCGGTGGTCGGGGCCCTGCTCGCCGGACAGAGCGGTTCGCTCCCGGATCTCGCGGCGGGCGCCGTCGGGGGTTCGACGGCGCTGGCGAGCCACGCGGTCAAGGCCGGCACCCGGATGGCGATCAACAGCTCTCCCGAGCCGTTCAGCAACATCATCGTGAGCCTGGCCGAGGATCTCGGGGTCGCCGGGATCCTCACCTTCGCGATGTTCCACCCGCAGGCAGCGGCCGTCATCGCGGGCGTCCTGCTGCTCGCCGGACTGCTGGTGCTCTACTTCCTGGTCTCCCGCATCCGGCGTTTTCTGCGCCGCAGGGCCCAGCGCCGGGAGGAGCGGCGGCTCGCGGCGCGGACGGCGTGGCCGCCCGGCTGACGGCCGCGCGCCGGGCTTTCGGTGGCGGCCGATAAAGTCCCTGGCATGGCACGGATTGCGGTGATCGGCGCCGGGATGGGCGCGATGGCGGCCGCCGCCCGGCTGGCCGTCGCGGGCCACCGGGTGGTGGTGTACGAGCGCGCGGCGACGTACGGCGGCGCGCTGCGCCGTTTCGAGCGCGACGGATTCTCCTTCGACCTCGGGCCGGGACTGCTGACGCTGCCCGCGGTCTACCGCGACCTGTTCGTCAAGACCGGCAAGGAGCCGCTGGAGGCGTGCGCCGAGCTGGTCCAGGTGGACCCGTCGGCGCAGCACGTCTTCGCCGACGGCACCCGGGTCGCCCTGTCGAACGCCTCCCGCGCGGGCGTCGTCAGCGCCCTGGACGAGGCGCTCGGCGTCGGCGCGGGGGCCCGCTGGGGCGACTTCCTGGTGCGGGCGCGCGAGGCGTGGGACCGCACCCGCCGGCCCCTCCTGGAGGAGCCGCTCTGGCCGAACTGGCCGGTGCTGGCCGAGCGCGAGCCCTACCCGGCGGTGCCGCACAGGCGTCTGCTGCGCACCCGGCGGGCCGCCACGCTCGCCGAGGTCGGCGCCCGGGAGCTGCGCGACCCGCGGCTCACCGCCCTGCTGGAGAGCCATGCCCTGGCGTACGGGCTCGACCCCCGCACCGCCCCCGCGGCGGCGGCCGTCCTGCCCTACATGGAGCACGCCTTCGGCACCTGGTACGTGCGCGGTGGCGTCCGTGAGCTGGCCCGGGCGGTGTACGAGCGGTGCCTGGACCGCAGGGTGGAGTTCGTGTTCGGTGCGCGGGTCGCGCGGATCGTCGTGCAGGACGGGCGGGCGGCGGGCGTAGAGCTCGGCGGGAGCGCGGGCACGGTCGCCGAGGCCGACCTGGTGGTGGCGGGGGTCGCTCCGGGTGTGCTGGAGGCCCTCGCCCCGGGCACGGCGCTGCGGGGCGGTGCCGGCGTCGTCCCGGCGCAGCGCGGCGCGGCGAGCCGGTTGACGGTGCTGCTGGCGCTGAGAGGCGGCCGGCCGGCCGGGGCGGCCCACCGGACCGTGGTGCACGCGGCGGACCGTGACGAGGAGTTGCACCGGCTCTTCGGCGACCCTCCGGGGCTCGCCGCCGCCCCCACCCTCACGCTGCTGCGCCCGGACGACCCGGCGTCGGCGCCGGACGCGGAGCACGAGGCGGTGACCCTGACCGCGACCGTCCCGGCGGGTCTGGAGGTGTCCGCACCGGACGTGGAGCGGCTGCTCGGCGTCGCGGAGCGTGCCCTGCCGGGGCTCCGCGACCGTCTTCTGTGGCACGAGGTCCAGACGCCCGCGGACATCGCCGAGGCGACCGGCGCGGCCGGTGGCGCGGTGCCCGCCCCGGCGCTCGCGGCGGCGGACGGACGGCTGCTGCACCCGTCGAACAGCACCGCGCTGCCGGGGCTGTTCGCCGTCGGCGGCTGGGCACACCCCGGCGGCGGGCTGCCGCACGCGGGGATGTCGGGTGCGCTCGTCACCGGCCTCGTCGTGGAGGGGCCGGACTTCCGGGGCTCGCAGTGAGGTGACCCGGGGGGCTCCGGGCTCACAGTGAGGTGACCGGGGGCTCCGGGCCACCGGGGCTCCTCAACGGACGCGGTGGCCGTGGCGGCGCTCCTGGGGGTCAGTACCGGTACTGCTCGTCGTAGCCGGTGCTGCTGCCGTTGCCGTCGCCCTGGTAGGGATACGGCTGCTCCGGCGGGAGTTCGCCGCCGTAGGGATCCTCGGCGTTGCGCTGCTGGGGCACCCACACGCCGCCGGGCGGGGTCTCGCCCGCGGAGGTCCCGGTGTACTGGGACTGGTCGTGGTTCTGCTGCCCGTACGCCTGGCCGTGGTAGGCGGCGGTGTCGTACGGGGCGCTGCCGTAGGTCTGCGTGCCGATGTACGGGTCGGAATAGGCCGCGTACTGCTGCTGCCCGGTGTCGTAGCCGTACTGCTGCTGGTCGTATCCCGCGTAGCTGTCGTAGGCGTAGGCCTGCTGGTCCTGGGGCTGGCCGGTGCCCTGGGGCGGGTTGCCGGCGTACGCGTTCTCGTCGTAGACGCCGTAGGAACCGGTGTCGTCGGGCAGCGGCTGCGGCTCGTAGACGGCGGTGGCCGCGGGGGCGGACGGCTGCGCGGGCGTGAAGACGTCGTCGGGGTCGTAGTCGTCGTCGCGTGTGTACGGCCGGTCGCCGGTCGCCTCCGCACCGGAGACCTCCGGCGCGGGCTCCTGGCGGCCCTGCTCGCCGCGGCGCCGCTTGCTGGCGCCCGGACGGCCGCCGATGGCCCAGCCGGTCGAGAAGCCGCGGCGGAAGGACAGCGTGACGTACGTCTGCCCGACCGCGAAGGCGGCGGCGCCCAGTCCGATGACCACCACGGAGGGGATCAGCACGCCGACGACGACGCAGAGGAAACCGCCGAAGGCGAGCAGCCGCCAGCGCAGCCGCGCCTTGTACTGCAGCAGCACCTCACCCAGCAGCCACAGCGCGACCATCCCGAACGCGATGTAGAGGACCGTCCAGCCCATGTACGCCCCTCTCCCAGTAACCGCTACGCAGTGTGTCGCACACCGGCGCGGCCGGTCCAGGCCCGCTGTGGGTGGTGCAGGCCGAGATTCTCGTAGATCTCCAGTGTCGCCGTGGAGTTGTTGAGCGTGATGAAGTGCAGGCCGGGAACTCCCTCGGCCAGCAGTCGCGCGCAGAACTCGGTGGCGAACTCGATGCCAATGGAGCGTACAGCCGCCGGATCGTCTTTGGCTGTGAGGATCCGCTCTTTCAGCTCCGCCGGGATGGAGGCGTTGCTGAGTTGTGGCAGCCGTTCCAGCATCTTCACGCTCGTCACCGGCATGACCTCGGGGATCACCGGGGTGCCGCAGCCGGCCGCGGAGACCCGGTCGCGCAGGCGCAGGTACGACTCGGGGTGGAAGAACATCTGCGTGATCGCGTAGTCGGCGCCCGCGCGGCACTTGTCGACGAAGTGCGCGACGTCCAGATCCCATTCGGCGGACCGCGGGTGCATCTCGGGGAAGGCCGCGACGCCGACGCAGAAGTCACCGGACTCCTTGATCAGCCGGACGAGATCGGCCGCGTAGGCCAGGCCCTGGGGGTGCGGGACCCACTCGCCCATGGGGTCGCCGGGCGGATCGCCGCGCACCGCGAGCATGTTCCGGATCCCGGCGTCCGCGTACTGCCCGATGATGTTGCGCAGCTCCGCGACGGAGTGGTTCACGGCGGTGAGGTGGGCGACCGGGGTGAGTGTCGTGTCGGCGACGATCTGTTCGGTCTCCCGGACCGTGCCCGCTCGCGTGGAACCGCCCGCTCCGTAGGTGACGGAGACGAAGTCGGGCGCGACGGCCTCGACCCGGCGGAGCGCGTTCCACAGGTTCCGCTCGCCCTTGGGGGTCTTCGGCGCGGAGAACTCGAACGAGTACGTCTTCTTGCCGGTCGCGAGCATGTCGCGCACGGTGCGTGCGCGATCAGTCCTGGTGGAAGCAGATCCGGAGGCCATGTTCGCAGGTTAGCCAGGGGACGCCGGTCACCCAACCGGAGAGATGGGATTCGTCCGGATTCGTCGGCTTCTTGTCCATCCCTCGGACACCGGGCGTCACCGCGGCGCAGGGGCGTCCCGCAGCCGCTTCGCGAACGCGCCGGCCGCCGCTCCCGGATCGTCCGCCTCGGTGATCGCCCGGACGACGACGACCCTGCGGGCGCCGGCCTCCAGGACCTGGTCCACGTTGCCGAGGTCGATGCCGCCGATGGCGAACCAGGGGCGGTCGGTGTCCAGCGAGGCGGTGTACCGGACCAGATCGAGGCCCGGCGCGTGGCGGCCGGGCTTAGTAGGGGTGGGCCAGCAGGGACCCGTGCAGAAGTAGTCGACGCCCTCCTGGACCGCGGCGGCCGCGGCCTCGGACTCCGCGTGCGTGGAGCGTCCGATCAGGATGTCGTCGCCGAGGACGGCGCGGGCCGCGGGGACCGGCAGGTCGCCCTGGCCGAGGTGGAGGATCTGGGCGCCGGCCGGATGCGCGGCGCGGATCGCGTGGGCCACGTCCGCCCGGTCGTTCACCGAGAGCAGCGCGCCGTGCCGGCGGCAGGCGTCCGCGAACAGCTCCAGGCACGCGAGCTCCTCCGCCGCCTCCAGGCTCTTGTCCCGCAGCTGCACCAGGTCGACACCGCCCGCCAGGACCGCGTCGAGGAACTCGGGGAGGTCGCCCTGGCGCTTGCGGGCGTCCGTGCACAGGTACAGGCGGGCGTCGGCGAGCTGTGCGCGGGCGGCGGCACCGGTCTCGGGCATCGTTGAGTCCCCCGTGGTCGGCGGTGTACGGACCGCGGCGGCCGGGCGGGCCGGCGGGCCGTGGTCCGTACACCGGAGGTTGTCGTCGGATCAGACGGCGAGCGCCTGGGCGCGGCGCTTCACCTCCGTGCCGCGATTCTCGCTCAGAGCCTGCGCGGGGGTGCCGGGCAGGGTCGAGTCGGGGGTGAAGAGCCACTCCAGCATCTCTTCGTCGTTGTAGCCGTCGTCCCGCAGGAGCGTCAGGGTGCCGGACAGGCCCTTGACCACCTTCTGCTCGGCCCCGTCGATGAAGGCGGCGGGGACGTGCAGCGCGCGGTTCTCACCACGGCGTACGGCGATGAGCTGGCCGTCCTTCACCAGCTGCCGGACGCGGGTCACCTCGACGCCGAGCATCTCGGCGATGTCGGGAAGGGTGAGCCAGTCGGGGACGAGAGCATCGATCTTTGCGTCAATCTCGGTCACGGGACAAGCCTGCCATCTGGGACCGACAGTCGGAAGCCGGGCCCGTCCGACCTGGGGAGGGGGGCCGGGGCGGCCGGGACGGCAGCCGCTACGCCGCGGCCGCCTTCAGCGGCTTCGACGGGTCCGTCAGGGCGACCGCGTCCATCGGCGTGCCCGCCTCGATGAGCTTGCGTCCCTGGGCCAGGTCCCGGGGCCGGCCCACCGCGAGCAGGGCGACGAGGCGGCCCTCGCGCAGCCAGCACACCGTCCACGCGGCGCCCGACGGGTCGCCGCGCCACAGGGTGGTGTCGGCGGACGCGTGGTGGCCCACGTACTGCACGAAGCGCCCGAACTGCTCGGACCAGAAGTACGGCACCGGGTCGTACGCGACGGGGGTCTCGCCGATGATGTTCGCCGCCACCGCGCGCGGTCCCTGGAGGGCGTTGTCCCAGTGGTGGACCAGCAGGCGGCCCTCGTACCGCCCCGAGGGGAAGGAGGCGCAGTCGCCGACCGCGTAGACGTCGGACGCGGAGGTGCGCAGGTGCGCGTCGGCCACGATCTCGCCGTGGGCGCCGAGCTCGATGCCTGAGCCGGTGAGCCAGCCGGTCGCGGGGCGGGCCCCGATACCGACGACGACCGCGCCCGCGGGCACCCGGGAGCCGTCGTCGAGGACGACGGCGCCGGGCTCGACGCGCTCCACGCGCGCGTGCGTGCGCAGCGCGGCTCCGCTGTCGGCGTACCAGGCCGCCATGGGCGCGGCCACTTCGGGAGGCAGCGCCCCGGCCAGCGGACGGTCGGCGGCCTCGACGACGGTCACCGTGCAGCCGGCCTCGCGCGCCGCGGTGGCGAACTCGGCACCGATCCAGCCCGCGCCGACGACCACGATGTCGTGCTGCTCGGCGAGGACCGGGCGCAGCAGCTCGGCGTCGTCCAGGGTGCGCAGCAGATGGACTCCGGGGACGCCCTCCGTGCCGGGCAGCCGGATCGGTTCCGCTCCGGTCGCGAGGACCAGGACGTCGTACGGCACGGGACCTTCGGCGGTGTCCAGCTCGTGGTCCGCGGGGCGCACCCCGAGCACCTCGCAGCCGAGGCGCAGTCCGATGCCGAGCGCCTCGAAGTCGACGTCGAAGGCGGAGCCCTCGGCCTTGCCGAGCAGCACCGCCTTGGACAGCGGCGGCCTGTCGTACGGCTGGTGCGGCTCCGCGCCGATCAGCGTCACCGTGCCGGCGAAGCCCTGTTCGCGCAGGGCGACGGCGGTCTGCACCCCGGCCATGCCCGCGCCCACGACGACGACCTGCCGCGCCGTGCGTTCCTCAGCCCGCGTCTGCTCGCTCACCTGATCACCATAGACACCTGACGGTCCATCAGTCATCGGGTGCGCGGGGTGATCTCCTCCACCGCGCTCGTCCCGCTGCCCTCCTGCGACTCCCACTGCCAGCTCTCCTCAAGCCGTACCCGTCCGTCGGCCAGCTCGACGACCGAGGACACGCAGTGCCCGGAAGAGGTCGTTCCGTCGTGCTTCAGCTGCACGTACCGGAAGTCGAGGCGGTCACCCTCACGCCTACCCACGAGATGACCTCGTACGACATCCCCGCCCGAGTACTCGGCCCAGATCTCCCCGTTCCGCTCGTGGTAGGTGAACCGGGTGCGGGTGCCGACCTGGCCCGGCGCCTGGTCGGCGACCGGGGCGAGGACGAGGCCGTCGAGCGAGCGGGTCATGCGGGGAACTCCTCTACTGGGGTCCGGGGTGACGGGCTAGGCTGGCCAACGTAGAGCACACGCGGGAGCCCGGACGCACCGGGCTGAGAGGGAGGCTGGGCGGCCTCCGACCGTACGAACCTGATCCGGGTCATGCCGGCGAAGGGAGGGGCTGGACGCCCATGTCGCGTATGTCGCACGCCGCGCCCACCGCACCGGGGTCCGCGGACATCCCGGACGTCCTCGTCGTGGGCGGTGGCATCATCGGGCTGGTGACCGCCTGGCGGGCCGCACAACGGGGACTCAGCACCGCGGTCGTCGACCCCGAGCCGGGCGGCGGAGCCGCGCAGGTGGCCGCAGGCATGCTGGCCGCCGTCACCGAACTGCACTACGGCGAGCAGACCCTGCTGGGCCTCAACCTGGCCTCCGCGCGCCGCTATCCGGACTTCGTGGCCGAGCTGACCGAGGTGACCGGCCTCGACCCCGGTTACCGCAGGTGCGGCACGCTCGCCGTCGCGCTGGACGCCGACGACCGCGCGCACCTGCGCGAACTGCACGCCCTGCAGCAGCGGTCCGGCCTGGACTCGGAGTGGCTCAGCGGTCGCGACTGCCGCCGTCTGGAGCCGATGCTCGCCCCGGGTGTGCGCGGCGGGCTGCGGGTGGACGGGGACCACCAGGTCGACCCGCGCCGGCTCGCCGCCGCCCTGGTCGCGGCCTGCGAGCGGGCCGGAGTGGTCCTCCACCGCACCTGGGCCGAATGCCTGACCGTCGTACGGGGCCGGGCCGCAGGCGTGCTCACCCGCGACGGCACCGCCCTCGGGGCCGGCCAGGTGGTCCTCGCCGCGGGCAGCCTCAGCGGACGGCTGGCGGGCGTCCCCGACGACCTGCTGCCGCCGGTGCGCCCCGTGAAGGGGCAGGTGCTGCGGCTGACCGTGCCGAAGCTGTACGCGCCGTTCCTGAGCCGGACCGTGCGCGCCGTCGTGCGCGGCAGCCACGTCTACCTGGTGCCCCGCGAGAGCGGCGAGCTGGTCGTGGGCGCCACCAGCGAGGAGCTGGGCTGGGACACCACGGTCACCGCGGGCGGGGTGTACGAGCTGCTGCGCGACGCGCACGAACTGGTCCCCGGGATCACCGAGCTGCCGCTGACCGAGACGCGCGCCGGACTGCGCCCCGGCTCGCCGGACAACGCGCCGCTGCTCGGCCCGACCGGGCTCGACGGCCTGTTGCTGGCCACCGGCCACTACCGCAACGGCGTGCTGCTCACCCCGGTCACCGGCGACGCCATGGCGCACGTCCTCACCACCGGTGAACTCCCGGACGAGGCACGCCCCTTCACACCCGAACGCTTCAGCACGGCCCGCACGGAGCAGCCCGCATGAACATCCACGTCAACGGGGAGCGGCGGCACGTCGCTCCGGGCACGGCGCTCGACGCGCTCGTCGCGACCCTCACCGCGGCCCCCTCCGGGGTCGCCGCCGCCCTGAACGAGACCGTCGTCCCGCGCACCCGGTGGGCCGCGACGGCCCTCGCCGAGGGAGACCGCGTCGAAGTCCTCACCGCCGTCCAAGGAGGCTGACCCCATGGCCGACGACCCCTTCGTCCTCGGTGGTACGTCCTACTCGTCCCGCCTGATCATGGGCACCGGCGGCGCCCCCAGCCCGGACGTGCTGGAGCGCTCGCTGGCGGCCTCCGGCACGGAACTGACGACGGTCGCGATGCGCCGGGTGAACCCACAGGCGCACGGCTCGGTGCTGTCCGTGCTCGACCGGCTCGGCATCCGCGTCCTGCCGAACACGGCGGGCTGCTTCACCGCGGGCGAGGCCGTCCTGACCGCCCGGCTGGCCCGCGAGGCCCTCGGCACCGACCTGGTCAAGCTGGAGGTCATCGCCGACGAGCGCACCCTGCTGCCGGACCCGATCGAGCTGCTGGACGCCGCCGAGACGCTGGTCGACGACGGCTTCACCGTGCTGCCCTACACGAACGACGACCCCGTGCTGGCGCGCAGACTGGAGGACGTCGGCTGCGCCGCGATCATGCCGCTGGGCTCGCCCATCGGCTCCGGCCTCGGGATCCGCAACCCGCACAACTTCCAGCTGATCGTGGAGCACGCGCGCGTGCCGGTCATCCTGGACGCGGGAGCCGGTACGGCCTCGGACGCCGCGCTCGCCATGGAGCTGGGGTGCGCCGGTGTGATGCTCGCCTCGGCCGTGACCCGGGCCCAGGAGCCGGTGCTGATGGCCGACGCCATGCGGCACGCGGTCGAGGCGGGGCGGCTGGCCTACCGGGCGGGCCGCATCCCGCGCAGGCACTTCGCCGAGGCGTCCTCCCCGGTTCAGGGGCGTGCGCGGCTGGATCCCGAGCGCCCCGCCTTCTGACGCGAGCGCCGTCCACGAGCGCGTCCGCGAGGCCGCACAACAGTCACAGGTCTGCTGCATTCCGCCCCCGGAACGGGCGGAGCGGGTGGGCGGGACGGCGGCGGCTCGTAGACTCACCTGCGTGGATACGACCCTTCAGGACCCGCTTGTCGGGCAGGTGCTCGACGGCCGCTACCGCGTCGACGCGCGGATCGCGGTCGGCGGGATGGCCACGGTCTACCGTGCCCTGGACACCCGCCTGGACCGCGTGCTCGCGCTCAAGGTGATGCACCCCACGCTGGCCGCCGACGGCTCCTTCGTCGAGCGGTTCATCCGGGAGGCCAAGTCCGTGGCCCGGCTCGCCCACCCGAACGTGGTGCAGGTCTTCGACCAGGGGACGGACGGGTCGTACGTCTACCTGGCCATGGAGTACGTCGCCGGGTGCACCCTGCGTGACGTGCTGCGCGAGCGCGGGGCGCTGCAGCCGCGGGCCGCGCTCGACATCCTGGAGCCGGTGCTCGCCGCACTCGGCGCCGCACACCGCGCGGGGTTCGTGCACCGCGACATGAAGCCGGAGAACGTCCTCATAGGGGACGACGGCCGGGTCAAGGTGGCGGACTTTGGTCTCGTCCGGGCCGTGGACACGGTGACGAGCACCACGGGGTCCGTCCTCGGCACCGTCTCCTATCTGGCCCCCGAGCAGATGGAGCACGGCACGGCCGACCCCCGCGTCGACGTGTACGCGTGCGGCGTCGTGTTCTACGAGATGCTCACCGGCGAGAAGCCGCACTCCGGCGACTCCCCCGCCCAGGTGCTCTACCGGCACCTGAACGCGGACGTGCCGCCGCCGTCGGCCGCCGTGCCGGGGCTGCCGCCGGCCCTCGACGACCTGGTCGCCTCGGCTGCCGCCCGCGACCCCGAGGCGCGCCCGTACGACGCGGTGGCGATGCTCGCGCAGGTGCTGGAGGCGCGGGGCGGGCTGAGCCCCGAGCAGCTGGACGCCGTACCGCCGAAGGCCGTGACCGCGGACCACGACAACGCCGAGGACCGGACGAGCGTGATCCCGCGCTCACTGTCCGGGCAGCGGCCGCTGCCAGTGAACGAGGACGACGCCGCACTGAACCGGACGAGCCGCTTCGAGAGTCCGCCGCTCCCGCCGCGGCGGCGCGGGACGCGGCCGAGGCGCGGCCTGTTCGCGATCGTCGCGGCCGTGCTGCTGGTGCTCGGCGTCGGTGCGGGCGTCTGGTACATCAACTCCGGCCAGTTCACCAAGGTCCCGCCCGTGCTGGAGAAGACCGAGGCGCAGGCGCGGGACCGGCTCGAAGCGGCCGGCCTGGACGTCGAGAAGGTCGAGCGCGACTTCAGCGACACCGTCAAGCGCGGCAGGGTCAGCGGGATCGACCCGGGGGTGGGCGAGCGGATCCGGGAGAACGACTCGGTGACGCTGACCATCTCCAAGGGGCCCGAGCTCGTGAAGGTGCCCGATCTGGAGGGCGAGACGCTGAGCGGCGCCAGGGACCGGCTGAAGTCGGCGGGCCTGGCGGCCGGCATGGTGACGCGGGACTTCAGCGACGAGGTCGCCAAGGGGGCCGTGATCGGTACGGACCCGGCCACCGGCACCGAGCGGCACGCCGGGTCGGCCATCGCGATCACGGTGAGCAAGGGCAGGGCGGTGGACGTGCCCGACGTCACGGGTTCGTCGGTCGAGGACGCGACCGAGGAGCTCAAGGACGCGGGCCTGAAGGTCAAGGTCGCCGCCGGGCGGGTCACGTCGTCGGAGTTCGACAAGGACGAGGTCGTCGAGCAGAAGCCGAAGGGGGACGGCGGACGGCGGCTCGCCGAGGGCGACACGGTGACGCTGACGCTCTCCAAGGGCCCCGAGATGGTCGAGGTCCCGGACGTCGTGGGCGACAGCGTGGAGAAGGCGACGCAGCGGCTCGAGGACGCCGGGTTCGAGGTCGACAAGGACCGGGGGCTCCTCGGGCTCTTCGGGGACACCGTCGAGAACCAGTCGGTGGACGGCGGGGACAAGGCCCCCAAGGGGTCGACGATCACGATCGAGATCCGCTGAGCGAACCCGGCCGCTCCCCGGGGGCGGGCCGGTCGGGCCCCGGGGACATGCGGGGCCTGAGCACACGGGAGCGCGTGACACCCTGAAGGGCGTGACAAGCAAGCAGCTCCGCAACCCCGTCGGCGGCCATGTCCCGGTGGCGGGCGGCCTCTCCACCGTCGGCCTGGCCCATGCGCGCGAGGTGGGCGCCGAAGCCGTCCAGGTCTTCGTCGCCAACCCGCGCGGCTGGGCGACCCCGGCCGGCAACCCGAAGCAGGACGAGGCGTTCCGCGCGGCCTGCGCCGCCGAGTCGGTCCCGGCGTACGTCCACGCCCCGTATCTGATCAACTTCGGCTCGCACACGGAGGCGACCGCCGAGCGGTCGGTGCTGTCGCTGCGCCACTCCCTGCGCCGGGCCCGGGAGATCGGCGCGCTCGGCGTGGTCGTGCACACCGGGAGCGCCACCGGCGGACGGGAGCGGGCCACGGCCCTCGCGCAGGTACGGGAGCGGATGCTGCCGCTGCTCGACGAGCTGACCCACGACGACGACCCGTACCTGCTGCTGGAGTCGACGGCCGGCCAGGGTGCCTCGCTCTGCTCCCGCACCTGGGACTTCGCGCCCTACTTCGAGGCGCTCGACGCCCATCCGCGGCTGGGCGTCTGCCTCGACACCTGCCACATCTTCGCGGCGGGCCACGACCTGACCGGGCCGGACGGGATGCACCAGACCCTCGACCTGCTGGTCTCCACCGTCGGCGCCGGCCGGCTGCGGCTGATCCACGCCAACGACTCCATGGACGTGGTCGGCGCCCACAAGGACCGCCACGCGAACATCGGCTCCGGTCACATAGGGGAGGACCCGTTCCGTGCGCTGATGACCCACCCGGCCACCGCGGGCGTCCCCCTCGTCATCGAGACCCCCGGCGGCAGGGAGGGGCACGCGGCGGACATCGAGCGGCTGAAGAAACTCCGCGACGACGGACCTCGTCGAGGAATACCCCAGGGGGGTATACGGTTCCTGTCAGGTGCGGGAACCGATAACTGACGCTGGGGGCTTCTCATGCAGCACGACGCGCACACCGGACACGCTCACCACGACCACGACCACACCGACGCCCACGCCCCGGTCACCTGGGCGACGGCCGCCCGGGCCACCCTCCACTGCCTGACCGGCTGCGCCATCGGCGAGGTGCTCGGCATGGTGGTCGGGACCGCGCTCGGCTGGGGCAACGTGCCCACGATGGTCCTGGCCATCATCCTGGCCTTCTTCTTCGGATACGCGCTCACGCTGCGCGGGATCCTCGGGGCGGGTGTCGCCGTCAGGACCGCGTTGCGGGTCGCACTGGCCGCGGACACGCTGTCCATCGCGGTGATGGAGCTGATCGACAACACCGTGATCGCCCTGTGGCCGGGCGCCATGGAGGCGCACCTCGACGACCTGCTGTTCTGGGGCGCCCTGGCGATCTCGCTCGCGGTCGCCTTCGTGGTGACGACACCGGTGAACCGGTGGATGATCGGCCGCGGCAAGGGCCACGCGGTGGTGCACCGGTACCACCACTGACGCCCGCATCGGGAGGGTCAGATCTCGGGGCCGTCCCCGGGCTCCTCCTGGTAGGAGTACCGCTGCTCGCGCCAGGGGTCGCCGACGTTGTGATAGCCGCGCTCCTCCCAGAAGCCGCGGCGGTCGGCCGTCATGTACTCCACGCCGCGGACCCACTTGGGGCCCTTCCAGGCGTACAGGTGCGGGACGACCAGGCGGAGCGGGAAGCCGTGCTCCGCGGTGAGCAGTTCGCCGTCCTTGTGGGTGGCGAAGATCGTGCGCTCGGACGCGAAGTCGTCGAGCCGCAGGTTCGAGCTGAAGCCGTACTCGGCCCAGACCATCACGTGGGTGACGGAGGGAGCCGGCGGGGCGATCCGCAGGATCGTGCGCGCGGGGATGCCGCCCCATTCGGCCCCGACCATGCTGAACTTCGTCACGCAGTGCAGGTCGGCCACGACGGTGGCGTACGGCAGGGCCGTGAACTCCTCGTGGGTCCAGCAGCGCTTCTCCTGGTCGGCGGTGGCACCGAAGACCCGGAACTCCCAGCGCTCGGGGCGGAACTTGGGCACCGGGCCGTAGTGCGTGACCGGCCAGCCGCGCTGAAGTCGCTGCCCCGGGGGGAGGTCCGGCTGTGCCGCTTCTCCAGATTCACGCTCCACCGGCTGACCCATGACTCCATCCTGACAGACCTGGGACGGTGCACATGACCAGGCCTGTCCTGATTCGGGCAACTCATACTAAGCGTGCACTTACTGGACGGCCCCGGGTGCCGGTGCGAGGATGCGGCGCAACCTGCCCACTTCCCGCCTGGAAGGAGCCTCTGCGATGCAGGGCGACCCCGAGGTCCTCGAATTCCTCAACGAGCAGCTGACCGCCGAGCTCACCGCGATCAACCAGTACTTCCTGCACGCGAAGATGCAGGAGAACTTCGGCTGGACGAAGCTCGCGAAGTACACGCGGCACGAGTCGTTCGACGAGATGAAGCACGCCGAGCTGCTCACCGACCGGATCCTCTTCCTTGACGGCCTGCCGAACTACCAGCGGCTCTTCCACGTCCGGGTGGGACAGACGGTCACCGAGATGTTCCAGGCGGACCGGCAGGTGGAGGTCGAGGCGATCGACCGCCTCAGGCGCGGGATCGAGGTGATGCGCGCGAAGGGCGACATCACCTCCGCGAACATCTTCGAGTCGATCCTCGCGGACGAGGAGCACCACATCGACTACCTGGACACCCAGCTGGAACTGGTGGAGAAACTCGGCGAGGCGCTCTACATCGCGCAGCTGATCGAGCAGCCGGAGGGCTGAGCCGCCGCGGGAGGCGGGAGGGCCAGGGCCTGTCGTTTGGATCAGGCCGGCTGTGACCGACGGTTCGTCCTGATCGACCCGAGCGGGGTCTGGCGCGTGCAGCTGCAAGGCGGAGGAGGGAGTCGACGCGGAGCGTCGGCGACCGACGACAACGCCGCAGATGTGCGCGCCAGACCCCGCGACGTCGGCCTGATCCAAACGACAGGCCCTAGGCGGCCTCGTCCAGCGCGGCGGACTCCATGGCGCCGGCGAGGACCGGCCGGCCCCGGTCCATGAGCTCGGGGCGCGGGGTCGCGCCGCGGCCGAGCAGGGCCTGGATGCGGCGTACGCACGAACCGCAGTCCGTGCCGGCCTTGCAGGCCGAGGCGATCTGGCGGGGGGTGCAGGCACCGGCCTGCGCGTGCTGCTTCACCTGCGCCTCGGTGACACCGAAGCAGTTGCAGACGAACACGCGGCTCACCTCCCGACGGGATCCATGGGTCATGCCGTCCCGACTGATCGGTGAGGCAAACCTAACCTTACCCATAGCCCGAGGCCCCGCAAAAGTGGGAAGGGGCGCGGATCGTGTGTGATCCGCGCCCCATTTCACGCCGCCGTAACAGGCGGAACCCCTGCTGATCTGCTACTGGTCCCGGTACATCTCGGAGACCAGGAAGGCCAGGTCGAGGGACTGGCTGCGGTTCAGGCGGGGATCGCAGGCCGTCTCGTAGCGCTGGTGCAGGTCGTCGACGAAGATCTCGTCGCCGCCGCCCACGCACTCGGTGACGTCGTCACCGGTGAGCTCGACGTGGATACCGCCCGGGTGGGTGCCGAGCGCCTTGTGGACCTCGAAGAAGCCCTTCACCTCGTCGAGCACGTCGTCGAAGCGCCGGGTCTTGTGACCGGAGGCCGCCTCGTAGGTGTTGCCGTGCATCGGGTCGGTGATCCAGGCGACGGCCGCGCCGGAGGCGGTGACCTTCTCGACCAGCTCGGGCAGCTTGTCGCGGACCTTGTCCGCGCCCATGCGCACGATGAAGGTGAGACGGCCGGGCTCGCGGTCCGGGTCGAGGCGCTCGATGTACTGGAGCGCCTCCTCGGCCGTCGTCGTCGGGCCGAGCTTGATGCCGATCGGGTTGCGGATCCTCGAGGCGAACTCGATGTGCGCGCCGTCCAGCTGACGGGTGCGCTCGCCGATCCAGACCATGTGGGCCGAGACGTCGTACAGCCGGCCCGTGCGCGAGTCCACGCGGGTCAGCGCCGACTCGTAGTCGAGCAGCAGCGCCTCGTGGGAGGCGTAGAACTCGACCGTCTTGAACTCCTCCGGGTCCGCCCCGCAGGCGTGCATGAAGTTCAGCGCCTGGTCGATCTCCCGGGCGAGCTGCTCGTAGCGCTGGCCGGACGGGGACGACTTCACGAAGTCCTGGTTCCAGGCGTGCACCTGGCGCAGGTCGGCGTAACCGCCGGTGGTGAAGGCGCGCACCAGGTTCAGCGTGGAGGCGGAGGCGTTGTACATCCGCTTCAGGCGCTCGGGGTCCGGGATGCGGGCGGCCTCGGTGAAGTCGAAGCCGTTCACGGAGTCGCCCCGGTAGGTGGGGAGCGTCACACCGTCGCGGGTCTCGGTCGGCTTGGAGCGCGGCTTGGAGTACTGCCCGGCGATACGGCCGATCTTCACGACCGGCACCGAGGCGGCGTACGTGAGCACGGCGCCCATCTGGAGCAGTGTCTTCAGCTTGTTGCGGATCTGGTCGGCGGACACCGCGTCGAAGGCCTCGGCGCAGTCGCCGCCCTGGAGAAGGAACGCCTCTCCCTTGGCGACGGACGCCAACCGGGCGCGCAGCTGGTCGCACTCGCCCGCGAAGACGAGCGGCGGATACGACTCGAGGTCCGCGATCACATCGCGCAGAGCCTCGGCATCGGGGTACTCGGGCTGCTGCGCCGCGGGAAGGTCTCGCCAGGTGTTGCCAGCGCTCGCGCTGGACTTAGCGTTCACGGTCACCTCCCCAACATTACGGGGTCGTGTCGGGCGTCCGGCCACCTGCTCATCAAGTGAGACGGCGGGCGCTCGGACGGTGCCCTGCCGCGGACGGCCGCACGCGGCCGTCGGCGGGCCCGCCGTGGCGGACCCGCCCGGGTGGCCGCGGGCTCAGGGGCCCACGTCGAGCTGGTTGCGGTCGATGCCGATCTTCACCCCGCCGTGGGTCTCGGACCGGTCGCCCGCGTACTGGTGGATGCGCTGGTGGTCCGCCCACAGGTTCGCCGGGATCGACGGGTCGGAGGTGGTGGCGGAGTCGTTCCAGCGCGCGAAGTGGATCACGTCGGGGAGGGTGGTGCCGTCCGCGTTCGCGACGAGGTCCGGGACGAGGGAGGTGGCGCTGCCGTACGCCCCGGAGCGGTAGCCCAGCTCGTGCAGGCGCACGGTGTAGGCCTCCAAGTACGCGAGGACGCGCTGGGTCACCGTCCCGCCGCGCGTGTAGTGCTCCAGGTCGTTGTAGATCACCGTTCCCCCGCCGAACCCGAGTGCCTCCGCCTGCCGGGCCGCGTCGTCGGCCGCCGCCGTGCCCTGCGGCACCGGGTCCGTGATGGCCGCGCAGCCGCTCCCGCAGCTGCCGCCGTCGGACGTGGGCTGCCGGCCGACGTAGAGCGGGAAGAAGCGCCAGCCGTTGGTGTACTGCGTCCGTACCCAGCTCGCGGTGAGCTCGGGCTGGGCGCAGGCGCGGTTGATCCCGCCGAGGTAGACGCCGACGGCGCCGTAGCCGGACGTGTCCTTCCAGGCGTCCATGGCCGACTGGCTCGGCGCGGTGCAGGCGTCGAAACCCTTCCCCCGGAAGGACGTCGCGTCGGTGGGGAGGGCGGCCGGCGCCCCGGTGAGCGTCTCGGCCCGTGCGGAGGCGACGGGCAGACCGGCGCTGCGCAGGATCTCCTGGATCCGCGCGCGGTCCTGTCCGTAGGCGGCGGTGACGGCGATGCGGTCCGCGGTGGCGCGGTACGTGCCGGCCGTGCGGTTCTCGGTGACCTCGGTCCGGGTGTCCGCGGCGGGCTGCACCAGCAGCGCTTCCGTGCGCCCCGCCGGGTCGGCGGAGCAGTTCTGCCGGTCGCCCGGTGTGCCGAGGTACACCACGTGCCGGTCGAAGCGGACACAGGCGTCCGGGTCCTTCTCCAGGTCCACGACCCGCCAGGAGGCGGGGACGGTGAACACATGGCCTCGGTAGCTGACGTCGACGGTGTCGCCGGAGGTGCGCGGCGACGCGGGGGCGGTGTCGAGCGGGCCGGCGGCGAGGGCCGTGGCCGCGGCGAGCACGGTGAGCACGCGGGCACGGCCGCGCCGGAACTGGGGTGAACGCAGTGGATGGATGGCTCTCTCCTCGGTCGGGCTTCCTGGCCATCCATGGCCGCGCGGAGCGGTTCGTGAACCCCTCACCGGTCCGGTTCACGCTGTTGCCGGGCCGGGCTGTCGGGTAAGGTGCGGCGCATGTTCGCGCATTCGACCCAGAACTGGTGGTGGACCGCTCATCCGGCGGCCCACTGACTGCGCGTACGTACGACTTCGCGAAGGCCGCCCGAGGGGCGGCCTTCGGTGTTTTCCGGCCCGGCCGTTCCTCTCCGCAGAGCCCGCCCTCCCCGAGAGAAGGAACAGGATCGATGAACCTGCCCGACCTGCTCGACGACCCACGCCCCTTCGTCCTGCTGCGCCGGCGCACCCCCGGCCACGACCACGACACGGTGGAGCTGCTGCTCGGCCCGGTGCGCGTGGTCGACCGGCTGGCCGACATCCCCGTGGGCGAGCGCCCCTCCCTGGCCCTGGTGCCCTTCCGGCAGATCCGCGAGCGCGGCTTCGACGTGCGTGACGACGGGACGCCGCTCGCGGTGCTGACCGCCGAGGAGACGTACCGGATCCCGCTGGAACAGGCGCTCGCGCAGCTCCCGTCGCACGACGTGCGCGTCCAGGACGGGGGCTTCGACGTCAGCGACGAGGAGTACGCCCGCATCGTCGGCCGGGTGCTGGACGAGGAGATCGGGCGGGGCGAGGGAGCGAACTTCGTCATCCGCCGCACGTACGAGGGCGGGATCCCGGGGTTCGACCGGGCCGACGCCCTCGCCCTCTTCCGGCGGCTGCTGGTCGGCGAGCGGGGCGCCTACTGGACGTACGTCGTGCACACCGGGGACCGGACCCTGGTCGGGGCCAGCCCCGAGGTGCACGTCCGGATGTCCGGCGGGACCGTCGTGATGAACCCGATCAGCGGGACCTACCGCTATCCGGCGCAGGGGCCGACGCCCGAGGGCCTGCTGGACTTCCTGGCCGACGGCAAGGAGATCGAGGAGCTCTCGATGGTCGTCGACGAGGAGCTCAAGATGATGTGCACCGTCGGCGACCGGGGCGGTGTGGTGATCGGGCCGCGGCTGAAGGAGATGGCCCATCTCGCGCACACCGAGTACGAGCTGCGGGGCCGGAGCTCGCTGGACGTGCGCGAGATCCTGCGGGAGACCATGTTCGCGGCGACCGTCACCGGGTCGCCGGTGCAGAACGCGTGCCGGGTGATCGAGCGGCACGAGGTGGGCGGGCGTGGCTACTACGCCGGGGCGCTGGCCCTCGTCGGCCGGGACGCGGGCGGGACGCAGACCCTCGACTCCCCCATCCTCATCCGGACCGCCGACATCGACGCGGACGGGCGGCTGCGCGTGCCGGTGGGCGCCACGCTGGTCCGCGGCTCGGATCCCGCGGGCGAGGTCGCCGAGACGCACGCGAAGGCCGCCGGGGTGCTCGCCGCGCTGGGCGTGCGTCCCGGCAGGCGGCCGGCCGAGGGCGTACGGCCGCGGCTGGCCGACGATCCGCGGGTGCGCGCCGCGCTCGACGGGCGGCGGGCCGCGCTCGCGCCGTTCTGGCTGCGGATGCGGGAGCGGACCGCCGACCTGACCGGCCACGCGCTGGTCGTGGACGGCGAGGACACCTTCACGGCGATGCTGGCGCACCTGCTGCGGTCCTCCGGTCTCGAGGTGAGCGTGCGGCGGTACGACGAACCTGGGCTGCGGGAGGCGGTCCTGAGCCACGCGGGCCCGGTGGTCCTCGGCCCCGGCCCCGGCGACCCCTCGGACCGGACCGACCCCAAGATGCGGTTCCTGCGCTCACTGACCGCCGAGGTGCTTGGCCGGCACCGGCACGGGGTGCTGGGCGTGTGCCTCGGCCATGAGCTGATCGCCGCCGAACTGGGCCTGGAGATCGTCCGGAAGGACGTGCCGTACCAGGGCGCGCAGACGGACGTCGACCTGTTCGGGCGCACCGAGACCGTCGGCTTCTACAACAGCTTCGTGGCGCGCTGCGACGACGAGGCCAGCGCCGCGCTCCTCGCCCGGGGGATCGAGGTCGGCCGCGGCGGCACCGGGGAGGTGCACGCCCTGCGCGGTCCCGGGTTCGCGGGGGTGCAGTTCCACCCGGAGTCGGTGCTGACGCTGCGCGGTACGGACGTCGTCCGGGAGCTGCTGGCTCGGCTGGGCTCGGGTGGGCGTCGGACTGGACGCCGGAGGACAGGATCTCCACGGTGCCTCCCGGGCTGAGGTGGTCACCGCCGCATACGGGGCGGTGACCACCGGGGCGCCGAACGGCCGGGGTCCGCGAGGGCATCGGTGTGCCCCGGCCGACGAGGGCCGGGATCAGCCGAAGAAGACGCCGGCCTCCTCGTACAGCTTCGGGTCGACGGTCTTCAGCCTGGCCGTCGCCTCCGAGATCGGGACGCGGACGATGTCCGTGCCGCGCAGGGCGACCATCGTGCCGAAGTCGCCGTCGCGGACCGCCTCGATGGCGTGCAGTCCGAACCGGGTGGCGAGCCAGCGGTCGAACGCGCTCGGGGTGCCGCCGCGCTGGACGTGCCCGAGGACCGTGGTCCTCGCCTCGTTGCCGGTGCGCCGCTCGATCTCCTTGGCCAGCCATTCGCCGACCCCGGACAACCGGACGTGCCCGAAGGAGTCGAGCGTGCCGTCCTTGAGGACCATGTCGCCGTCCTTGGGCATGGCCCCCTCGGCGACGACCACAATCGGGGCGTACGAGGCCTTGAAGCGTGAGGTCACCCAGGCGCAGACCTGGTCGACGTCGAAGCGCTGCTCGGGGATCAGGATCACGTTCGCGCCGCCGGCGAGGCCCGAGTGGAGGGCGATCCAGCCCGCGTGCCGCCCCATCACCTCGCAGACGAGGACGCGCATGTGGGACTCGGCGGTGGTGTGCAGCCGGTCGATGGCCTCGGTGGCGATGCCGACGGCGGTGTCGAAGCCGAAGGTGTAGTCGGTGGCGGAGAGGTCGTTGTCGATGGTCTTCGGGACGCCGATGGTGCTGATGCCGTACTCGTCGTTGAGTCGCCCGGCCACCCCGAGGGTGTCCTCGCCGCCGATGACGACGAGCGCTCCGACCTCCTGCTTGGCGAGGTTCTCCCTGATCCGGCGGATACCGTCCTCCCGCTTGAGAGGGTTGGTGCGCGAGGAGCCGAGGATGGTGCCGCCGCGGGGCAGGATGCCGCGCACGGCCGGGATGTCGAGCCGCACGGAGCGGTTCTCCAGGGGACCTCGCCAGCCGTCCCGGAAGCCGACGAAGTCGTAGCCGTACTCCTGCACGCCCTTGCGGACGATGGCCCGGATGACGGCGTTGAGCCCGGGGCAGTCGCCGCCTCCGGTCAGTACTCCGACCCGCATGGAAAGTCCCTTCGCCGGGGATGCCTGACAGGACTCACGCTAGTAGTGATCCAGGTCACTTCGGCATGGGGCGGATGGTCAATTCCGGTGCAATGTCCGGGAGTTGATCACGCACTTCACTCGAAGGTGGGGTTTCGGCGCTCCCGGCAGCGCGTCAGGCGTCGTCGAGGCCCCGCTCTATGGCGTAGCGCACCAGCTCCACCCGGTTGTGCAGCTGGAGCTTGCCCAGGGTGTTCTGCACGTGGTTCTGCACCGTGCGGTGCGAGATGACCAGGCGCTCGGCGATCTGCTTGTAGCTCAGTCCCTTGGCGACCAGGCGCAGGACCTCGGTCTCCCGGTCGGTGAGCTGCGGGGCCCTGGGCTCGTCCCCGGCGGCGGGTGCGGGCTCGGAGGCGAGCCTGCGGTACTCGCCGAGGACCAGGCCCGCGAGACCGGGGGTGAACACCGGGTCGCCGGCCGCCGTACGGCGCACCGCGTCGATCAGTTCCTCCGTGGACGCGGACTTCACCAGGTAGCCGGTGGCGCCGGACTTGACCGCCTCCAGGACGTCCGCGTGCTCGCCGCTGGCCGACAGGACCAGGACGCGCAGCGCGGCATCGGCTCCCACCAGCTCCTTGCAGACCTGGACGCCGGGCTTGGCGGGCAGGTTCAGGTCCAGGACGAGGACCTCCGGCGAGACGGCCCGGGCCCGGCGTACGGCCTGCTCGCCGTCGCCGGCCGTGGCGACCACGTCGAAGCCGGCCTCGGCGAGGTCGCGCGCGACCGCGTCGCGCCACATGGGGTGGTCGTCGACGACCATCACCCTGATCGGATCCTTGCCCACCTGCTGTGCGGCCTGCGTGGCCCCCGTCATGTCCGTCATCACTGCCCCGTCGTCCTCGTCATCGCGTTGTCGTCGTCCTGCTCGTCGTTCTCGTTCGTCGTTCTCGTTCGTCGTTCTGCTCGTCGTTCTCGGAGGCACCCGCACCGGCACCGGCGTCCGGGTCAGCGTGTCTCCGCGGCCTCCCGCGCCGCCTTCGGGACCCTCAGCTCGACCTCCGTGCCCTGCCCCGGGACCGAGATCAGCTCGGCGGTGCCGCCGATGTCGCGCAGCCGGCCGCGGATCGAGAGGGCGACCCCGAGCCGCCCCTCCCCCTCTGCCTGCGCGAGCCGCCCCTCCGGGATGCCGGGGCCCTCGTCTCGCACGGTCACGATCACCGCGTCCGGCTCGTCCTCCAGCAGGATCCAGGCGCGGGCGCTCTCGCCGACGTGCCTGGCGACGTTGTCCAGGGCGGCGCCGACCGCGCCGGCCAGCTCCCGGGCGGCGGCCGGGGCGAGCGGCACGGGCGCGCCGGGCTCGGACAGGGTGACGTGCGCGCGGGCGTACCGGGCGAGCAGGGGACGCAGGTCGACGGGGTCGCCGTCCGTGTCGTCGTCCGGCTCGTCGACCGCGCGGACGACGGCCCCGAGCGCGGCGTCCTCGGAGACCCGGGAGACCGGTACGAGGCCGCCGGACACCAGCGAGCGCAGCGCCACCTCCTGCTCGCCCGCCAGCCGGCCCAGTTCGGCCGCCTCGCCGCCGAGCACCGCACCGCGCCGCTGCACCATGGCGAGGACCTGGAGCACCCCGTCGTGGATGTCACGGGCCAGGCGCTCGCGTTCTCGGGTCGCGGCCTCGATCTCCAGCGCCCGGGCGAGGGTCCGCTCGGAGGCGCGGGCGACCTCGACGACGTAACCGATGGCGATGGAGGCGACCCAGACGAGGATCACGTTGTGGACGGTGTCGCGGGTCGGGGCGCCGCGCTCGGCGACGTTGACCACCGCGACCAGCGTGGAGGCGAAGGCCGCCCAGCGCCAGCCGCCCTTGATCGCGAAGGCCAGGACGGACCCGGCGGTCCAGATCGACGGCAGGGTCGGGCCGCCCGCCTCTATCCGGGACACGTCGTCGGCGACCCGGGTGAGCAGGACGCCGACGAGCGCGACGGTGAGGTCGGCGGTGAGGAACGGCTTGGTGCAGGCTGCGGCGCCGGAGACCCGGGGCAGGGTCGCGAGGGTCCACGCGGCCAGCACCACGTAGTAGGCGACGGCCACCCAGGGGCGGGGGAATTCGTCGTACGCGGTGACGAAGAGACCGATCGCGTAGCACAGGGTGAGGACGCGGTACGCGGTGAGCGCACGCCACAGCGGCTGCTCGACCGACATCCTCATGACTCTCTCGCGTCTGGCCATGTCCCCCACCCCACCCCGACGGACGCGGCTACGAGCCGGACCGTTCCCGCTGTGCCCGTTCCTTGTGGTCCGTCTCCTGCTGCGCCAGGTCCTTCGCGGCCTGGGCCCGCTCCTTCTCCGCCTGCGCGAGGGCCGCCCTGGCGGCCTTCTCGGCCTCCTTCTCCGCCTTCGCCGCCTCCGCGATCTGCCGCTTGGCGGCCGTCGCGTACATGTCGACGTACTCCTGGCCGGAGAGCTTCATGATCTCGTACATGACCTCGTCGGTCAGCGCGCGCAGCACGAAGCGGTCGTGCTCCATGCCGCCGTACCGGCTGAAGTCCAGCGGCCTGCCGATGCGGATGCCGGGCCGCATCAGCTTGGGCATCACCTGGCCCGGGGGCTGGATCTTCTCCGTGTCGATCATGGCGACCGGGATGACCGGGGCTCCGGTGGCGAGCGCCACGCGCGCGAGGCCGCCCGGCTTGCCCCGGTAGAGACGGCCGTCGGGCGAGCGCGTGCCCTCGGGGTAGATCCCGAACAGCTCACCGCGCTCGATGACGTCGACCCCGCTCCTGATGGCCGCCTCGCCCGCGCCGCGCCCGCCGGAGCGGTCCACCGGCAGCTGGCCCACGCCCTTGAAGAAGGCCGCAGTCATCCGCCCCTTGATGCCGGGCGTCGTGAAGTACTCGGCCTTCGCGATGAAGGTCACCTTGCGGTCGAGGACCGCGGGGAGGAAGAAGGAGTCCGAGAACGACAGATGATTGCTCGCCAGAATCGCGGGGCCCTCGGCGGGAATGTTCTCGAGGCCTTCCACCCAGGGCCTGAAGGCGAGCTTCAGCGGCCCCCCGATGGAAAACTTCATTGCGCCGTAGATCAACCGAGTGCCTCCTGTGTCGTCGGTGAGACCTTAACCCGGAGCACCGCCAATGGCCCCGACGACCCTGGTCGGTGTCAGCGCGGTCGCGTACGGTGAAGTACGCCCCGAACCTCGGGCGGCCGTCCTGCCGCAGTCGTCGTGCCGTCTTCCGTTCGCCCGCACGCCCCATGACCGTTCCCGCCCCCCTCATGAACAAGGAGACCGAAGGTGCCGGTCCTTCCCGGAGCCGAGCCGTACCGCCACGAAGGCGGAGAGATCGGCGTCCTCCTCTGCCACGGCTTCACCGGTTCCCCGCAGTCGCTGCGGCCCTGGGCGGAGTATCTCGCCGAGCGCGGTCTCACCGTCGCGCTGCCGCTGCTTCCCGGGCACGGCACGCGCTGGGAGGACATGCAGCTCACCGGCTGGCAGGACTGGTACGCGGAGGTGGACCGCGAGCTGCGTGCCCTGCGGGAGCGGTGCACCCGGGTGTTCGTCTGCGGGCTGTCCATGGGCGGCGCCCTGACCCTGCGGCTGGCCGCCCGGCACGGGGACGACATCAGCGGCATCGTCGTCGTCAACCCGGCGAACAAGGTGCACGGACTCTCCGCGTACGCCCTTCCGGTCCTGCGGCACGTCGTGCGCACGACGAAGGGGCTCACCAGCGACATCGCCAAGGAGGGCGGCGTCGAGATCGGCTACGACAAGGTGCCGCTGCACGCCGCCCACTCCCTGCGGAACTTCTTCCGGATCGTCGACGCCGAGCTGCCGCAGGTCACCCAGCCGATGCTGCTGCTGCACAGCCCCCAGGACCACGTGGTGCCGCCCGCGGACTCGGCGCGCATCCTCGGCCGCGTGTCGTCCACGGACGTGACCGAGATCCTGCTGGAACAGAGCTACCACGTCGCGACGTTGGACCATGACGCGGACCGGATCTTCGACGAGAGCTACGCGTTCATCGGCCGGCTCGCGCCCGCCGTCGGCAAGGAGTCCGAAGCGGGTCGGGTGAGTCAGCAGGAAGGGACGGCCACCGGTGGCTGAGTACGACGCGGACCGCGGCGAGCCCGACGAGAAGGACCCGCCGCTCGGGGACGAGCAGAGCGTGCCCTTCGACGAGCAGGCCGCCTGGGCGGCGATCGTCGCGGGATACGGTGCCGAGCCGCCGGACCCGCCCGGCTCGAAGCCCTTCAAGTCCGTCGAGGACCTGGCCCTGCTCGCCCCGGAGACGAACGACTCGGACGCGGGCGACGCCGGCACGGGCGATCCGGAGGCGGGAGCCCCGGACCAGGGGGACCCGTCGCGGCGCCCGCAGGAGCCCCCGGCGTCCGCGAGACCGCTCGGCAGCTCGGTCGCCTTCGCACCCGGCGTCACCGGCGGCCCCCGCGACTACGAGTCCCCCGACGCCCTCGACGACGACTTCGGCGACGACGACGAGGGCCACTTCGTGCCGCCCGAGCCGCCCCCGCTGCCCGCGGCCGACACCACGGCCAAGTTCGCCTGGCTCGCGGTGCTCGGCGGTCCCGTGCTGCTGCTCCTCGCCGTCCTGCTCGGCTGGGACATGACGTGGTGGCTCGCCACCCTCGGCATCGGCGGCTTCCTCGGCGGCTTCGCCACGCTGGTGATGCGCATGCGGGGCGACGACGAGGGCGAGGACGACCCCGGACGGGGAGCTGTCGTCTGACACCGCGTGACATCGGGGGCCGGGCCGGACATCGTCCGGCCGGGCCCCTCGCGCGTCCGGCGCCGGCTCAGCCGGCGGGAATCCTGATGGCGGCCAGCACCGGAAGGTGGTCCGTGGCCGCCCTCAGGTCCGCCTCCGTCACCCCCGGCTGGCCGAGCGGCACCCCGCACCCCAGGACCTCGATGCCGGGGGTCGCGAAGATCGCGTCGATGCGCTGGTGGGGCGCGGCCGGGGTCGAGGTGTGCTCGCCGCCCCAGGGCGCGGTCGCCCAGCAGTCCCGGAGGCTGGCACCAAGACGCTCGAAGGCCCGGCCGCCGGGGCGTTCGTTGAGGTCGCCGCCCGCGACGGCGTGCCGGGTGCCGAGTCCGGCGAGACGGTCGACGAGCAGCCCCGCCTGCTCGTACCGCTCGTCCTTCTGCAGCGAGAGGTGACAGCTCAGGACGCCGAGGCGGGCGCCGCCGAAGCGGACCACCGCGGTCGCGAAGCCGCGCCGGTGCAGACCCGGGGTGAGCGGGAGCAGCACGTCCTCGGTGTGCTCGACCGTCGCGCGCAGACTGCACAGGACGGCGGGACCGGCGGCCGTGGCACCGCCCGACAGGACCACCTGCCCCGAGGCCGCCGCGAGCCGGGCCAGCTTCTTGCGCCAGCGGAAGAAGCGCGGCGCCTCCTGGACGAGGACCAGGTCGGGTGCGCAGGCCCTGATCACCCGGGCGAGCGCGTCGGTGTCGTCACGCATCGACCGGATGTTGTAGCTGAGCACTCGGACGACGGCCGAACCGTCGGCGTCGGTACGGGAGTCGGGCAGCGGACGGGTCGCGCTCGGCGTGCTCGCAGACATGCCGATCAAGATACGGCAGCCGGACCCGGCGCAGGGTCCCGGCGCCACCTGCCCCGCGCGGTCCGCCGCGCCGCGGTGCCGGGCCGCGTCCGGCGCACGGCAGCGCCCGCCGGTCCCCTTCGGGGAGCGGCGGGCGCTGTGCGGAGCGAGTGCGTCACATGACGGGGTCGGGCTCCCGGGCCAGGTCCGCCGCCCCGACGAGACCGGCCTTGTTGCCGAGCTGCGCGGCGATGACGTCGGCCACCGGCCGCCAGTTGCCGCCGACCAGCCACCGCTTGTACGACTTGCGGATCGGGTCGAGGACCAGCTCGCCCTCGTCCGAGAGACCGCCGCCGACGATGAAGGCGGACGGGTCGAAGAGGGACGCCAGGTCGGCGAGACCGGCGCCCGCCCAGCGGGCCAGCTCGCGGTAGGAGTCCACCGCCACCGGGTCGCCCTGCCGCGCCGCCATCGAGATGTGCTTGCCCTCGATGCCGTCGGGGGTGCCGTCGCCCAGCGAGAGCAGGGTCTCCGCGCGCTCGGGGGTCGCGTTGGCCCGCTGCTTGGCGTACCGGACGAGGGCCCGGCCGGACGCGTACTGCTCCCAGCAGCCCTGGCTGCCGCACCCGCACAGCAGACCGTCCGGGACCATCCGGATGTGGCCGAACTCGGCGGCCACGCCGAAGTGCCCGCGCCGCAGTTTGTTGCCGATGATGATGCCACCGCCGAGACCGGTGCCGAGGGTGATGCAGATGACGTTGCGGTGCCCCTTGCCGGCACCGAACCTGTACTCCCCCCAGGCGGCGGCGTTCGCGTCGTTCTCGACGACGACGGGCAGGCCGACGCGGGCCTCGACCTCGTCCTTCAGCGGCTCCTGCCGCCAGTCGATGTTCGGCGCGAAGTACACGGTCGAGCGCTGACGGTTGACGTAACCGGCTGCACCGATGCCCACGCCCACGATGTCGTGGCCCGCGCGGGCACCCTCCACGGCCGCGGCGATGGCGTCCACGATCGCCTGCGGTGTGGTGGGGGTCGGCACCTTGAAGGTCGAGAGGATGTTGCCTTCCTCGTCGACCACGCCGGCCGCGATCTTCGTGCCGCCGATGTCGACGCCGATGGTGAGTCCCATGAATCCCTCAGTTTCGGTCGAGCCCCGCTACGGCCAACCGTACCCGAGGGGGCCTCAGTCCAGGTCGATGTGTTCCCCGGGACCGGGGCCCTCCTCGCGGGGGTCCGTGCCCCGTGCGGTCCAGCGGCGCTCCTGGGCCTCGACGGCCGAGCGGTAGGCGGCGAGCAGCTCGGAGCCGGCGGCGGCCAGGTGGTCGAAGACGTCCGGGTTGCGCTCTATGACCGGTTCCACCGCCGCCTTGGCCTGCTGCACGACCTGGCTGACCATCTGCTGGGCCGCGCCCGAGGCGACGCTGTTGAACAGGGGCGACTGGAGGCCGGACAGCTTGTCGGCGACGGCGTCGACGAGTCTGCGCAGTTCCTCGGCGGCGGAGCCGGGCGGCGTGCCCTGCTCGGACCGGCGGCGGGCCTTCTCCGCCGCGAGGTCCTCGGCGCACGCCTTCGCCCAGGCGTCGGCGTCGGCGGCTCGCACCTCGTCGGCCCCCTGCTGAGCGGCGTCGGACGTGGGGCGCTCTTCGCTCATGGCGGACTCCTGACTACGGTTCGTCCCTCCGACGTTACCCGAACGGGGGTATGCGGTTCACGTGTCCGCGGCCCGGTGTCCCGGCGGCGCCCGCGATCCGGTCACCTGCCCTGCGGCCACAGCCCGGGATCGGGGGTGAAACGGACGCGCAGCTCGCCGTCGCGCAGGGCCGCGCCGGCCACCGTGCAGCGGCGCAGGACGGACGGCAGCGGGACGATCCTGCGGAACTGCCCGGCGGAGACGACGAGTTCGTCGCCGCGGCGGACCAGGTCCAGTTCCTCGCGTATCGCGCCGGGGAGCGGGATGTGCCAGACGAGCACCCCGTCGTCGGCGAGGTGGTCGGTGACGGGCCACTCGACCGGCTGCCCGGATTCACCCGCACCGGGGACGGCGAGCGCGGTGAGGTCGTCGCCGCCGCGGGGGTCGTGACCGAGGTGCGGGACCTCGTGGAGGGCGTACGTGCCCCGCCACTCGTCCAGCGCCTTGGACTGCTGGGCGGCGAGCGCGGCCGCCCACGGGTCCTTCGGGGCGCCGGGCAGGACCCGGTTGGCGACCAGGGAGTCGACGCGCAGGCCCCGCAGGGCGAGGGCGGTGGCGGCGGCGCGTACGGCGTCGGCACCGGCCGGACCGGGTTCGGCGACCAGCCGTACGGTCGTGGCGCGGTCCCCGACGACCGCCTCCGCGGCGGCCAGTTCGACGTCCCAGCGGGCGGCCGTCTCGTACAGCCACTCCGCGGGCATCGGTACGCCCGCCAGCCGGCCGAGCAGAGGGCGCAGGGCGCGGGCCGCCTGGCGTTCCGCGGGGAGCAGCCGGCGCAGATAGCGGCGCAGCTCCTCGGGGAGGGAGAGGAGGGCGAGCGCCTGCGGGGCCGGCGGGAGGTCCACCACCAGCAGGTCGTACGGGCCCGAGGTCGCCGCGTCGCGCAGCGCGCGGAGCAGGGCGAGTTCCTCGGCGCCGGGCAGCGGGGTGACTTCCTCGGCGTCCAGGCGGGTGGCGCCGAGGAGGTCGAGGGCGCTGGTGGCGCGCTCCTGGAAGGCGGTGAGGTCGTCGCGGAAGCGTTCCGCCGCGTCGGGGCGCCAGGCGGCCAGGTTCGGTGCGGCCTCGACGGGCTCCGCGCCGGTGCGGACGCCGAGGACGGCGCCGAGGGTGTCGGTGCGGTCGGCGCTCAGGACGAGGGTGCGGGTGCCCTCGCGGGCGGCCTTCAGCGCGGTGGCCGCGGCGACGGTGGTGCGGCCGGTGCCGCCCTGGCCGGTGATCAGGATGGTGCGCATGGGGGTGAACGGTACCTGGGCCTTGCCGGCCGGGGGGGGCCGGGCTCACCTGGGTCTCTTGCGGCGGGGCCGGGGGCGTCCGGGCGAGTTTGCCTGCCTGGCGGTTGTCGCGAGTCGGCCTTGGTCCGGTGGGCGCCGGTCGCCCGAAGGGCTCGTCCTCAAACGCCGGACGGGCTGATAATTCCGGCCCGGGTCGGGAGGTGTCCGGACAGACGGGCTGATGATTCCGGCCCGGGTTGAGTGATGACCGGACGGATGGGCTGGATGATTCCGGGCCGGGTCGGGAGGTGTCCGGAATCCAGGTGCCGCGGGGGCTACTTGTCGCCGGACTCCACTCGCTTCTTCAGGCCGGCCAGTGCGCGGTCGATGATGACCTTCTCGGCCTTGCGCTTGATCATGCCGAGCATGGGGATCTTGACGTCGACCGTCAGCCGGTAGGTGACCTCGGTGGCGCCGGCACCGGCCGGCTTCAGGAGGTACGTGCCGTCCAGCGAGCGCAGCATCTGGGACTTGACCAGGGTCCAGGAGACCTCGTGGTCGCCGGTCCAGGTGTACCCGAGCGTCTGGTCGTCCTTGATGGCACCCGCGTCCATGACGAGACGCACCTGCTCGGCGCGGCCCCGCGCGTCCGTGGCGAGCACCTCCGCCTCCTTCACCTCGCCGGTCCAGTCGGGATAGCGGGCGAAGTCCGCGATCACCGCCATGACGTCGGCCGGTGCCGCCTCGATCGTGATGCTCGAGCTGGTGTGTTCCGCCATCGCGGTGGCTCCTCCAGATGCGGTCCGGTGAGGAAGGGTGCTGCGCACGTGTGTGCAGCGTGAAGGCTACCGCGCGCGGACCTGCCCCCCGGCACCGCGTCCGGCCGCCCGCCGCCCGTCACCACTCCAGCGCCCAGGGCCGGCCCGACCCCGCGAAGTGCCCGACGTTCACGCACTCGGTCGCCCCGATGCGCATCCGGCGGACCAGCGGCTGGTGGACGTGGCCGAAGAGCGAGTAGCGCGGGCGGGTGCGGTGGATCGCGTCCAGCAGGGCGCGGCTGCCGCGCTCGAAACGGCGCGCCACCGTGTCGTACACCAGCTCCGGCACCTCCGGGGGGATGTGCGTGCACAGCACGTCGACCTCACCGACCGCCTCGATCTTCGCCGCGTACTCCTCGTCGCTGATCTCGTACGGCGTGCGCATGGGGGTTCTGAGGCCGCCGCCGACGAACCCGAAGACCCATCCGCCGATCTCCGCCCGCCCGCCGTCCAGCACGGTCGTACCGGGTCCGGCGTACTCCGGCCACAACGTCGGCATGTCGACATTGCCGTAGGTGGCGTACGTCGGCGTCGGAAACGCGGCGAACAGTTCGGCGTACTGCTTGCGTACCGCCTTCTCGATGGCGGCGCCCCGGTCCGCGCCGATCCCGCCCCACAGCCGGGCCCCGAACTCCCGGGCCTCCTCGAAGCGGCGGGCCGTGCGCAGCTCGACGATGCGGTCCGCGTTCTCGGCGCCGAACAGGTCGGGGAAGATGCCGCGCGAGTGGTCGGCGTAGTCCAGGAAGAGCACCAGGTCACCGAGGCAGATCAGGGCGTCGGCGCCCTCCCCGGCCCTCGCCAGGTCGCGCGCGTTGCCATGCACGTCGCTGACGACATGGACGCGCGTCCTTCGGTTACCGCCTCGTGTGGGTGCCATGACGATCAAGCGTAGGCGTGTGCGGCAAACGTGAACAGAGGCGGTCGGACCTGCGGTTACTGGCTGGTTCCGAAGGGCTTGGACTACTGTGCGCCAAGGAACGCCAACACGTGTGACGCATAGAACATCTCACCAGGACCCCCTGTCGGAGAGGCCATACCGGCGGGTAACGTCCGGGCCGTCCAGTCGTGCTCAGGATTTCAACCATGACGTCCACGAGCACCTGCCCGAGCCTTGGACGCACCGTCGCATCACACAGAGTCGTGGCGCCGGCGCCCTATGAGGAGCAGCAGTCTTGCGCGAGTTCAGCCTTCCGGCTTTGTACGAGGTCCCTGCGGACGGCAATCTGACCGACATCGTCCGCAGAAACGCCGCGCAGCATCCCGATGTCGCCGTCATCGCCCGCAAGGTGGGCGGGACGTGGACGGACGTGACCGCCACCACCTTCCTCGCCGAGGTACGGGCCGCGGCCAAGGGCCTGATCGCGTCGGGCGTGCAGCCCGGCGACCGGGTCGGGCTGATGTCCCGCACCCGTTACGAGTGGACGCTGCTCGACTTCGCCATCTGGAGCGCGGGCGCGGTCACCGTGCCGGTGTACGAGACCAGCTCGGCGGAGCAGGTGCAGTGGATCCTGGGCGACTCGGGCGCGACCGCCTGCATCGTCGAGCTGGACACGCACGCGGCCTCCGTCGAGTCGGTGCGCGACGGGCTGCCCGCCCTCCGGCACGTCTGGCAGATCGAGGCCGGCGGTGTCGAGGAGCTGGAACGCGCGGGCAAGGACGTCTCCGACGAGACCGTCGAGGAGCGCAGCTCGGCCGCCAAGGCGGACGACCCGGCGACCATCGTCTACACGAGCGGCACGACCGGGCGCCCCAAGGGCTGTGTCCTCACCCACCGCAGCTTCTTCGCGGAGTGCGGCAACATCGTGGAGCGGCTGCGTCCGCTGTTCCGCACGGGCGAGTGCTCGGTCCTGCTCTTCCTGCCGCTGGCGCACGTCTTCGGGCGCCTGGTGCAGGTGGCGCCGATGATGGCGCCGATCAAGCTCGGCTGCGTCCCGGACATCAAGAACCTCACCGACGAGCTGGCCTCGTTCCGGCCGACGCTGATCCTCGGTGTGCCGCGCGTCTTCGAGAAGGTGTACAACTCGGCACGCGCCAAGGCGCAGGCGGACGGCAAGGGCCGGATCTTCGACAAGGCGGCGGACACGGCGATCGCGTACAGCCGCGCGCTGGACACGCCCTCGGGCCCGTCCCTCGGTCTGAAGATCAAGTACCGGACGTTCGACAAGTTCGTCTACAGCAAGCTCCGCGCGGTGCTCGGCGGACGCGGCGAGTACGCGATCTCCGGCGGCGCCCCGCTCGGCGAGCGCCTCGGCCACTTCTTCCGCGGCATCGGCTTCACGGTCCTGGAGGGCTACGGCCTCACCGAGTCCTGCGCCGCGACCGCGTTCAACCCGTGGGACCGCACGAAGATCGGCACGGTCGGCCAGCCGCTGCCCGGTTCCGTGGTGCGCATCGCGGACGACGGTGAGGTGCTGCTGCACGGCGATCACCTGTTCAAGGAATACTGGAACAACGAGGGCGCGACCGCCGAGGCGCTGGCGGACGGCTGGTTCCACACCGGTGACATCGGCACCCTCGACGAGGACGGCTACCTGCGCATCACCGGCCGCAAGAAGGAGATCATCGTCACGGCGGGCGGCAAGAACGTCGCCCCCGCCGTGATCGAGGACCGCATCCGGGCGCACGCGCTGGTCGCGGAGTGCATGGTGGTCGGCGACGGGCGACCCTTCGTGGGCGCGCTGGTCACCGTCGACGAGGAGTTCCTGTGCCGCTGGGCGCAGGAGCACGGCAAGCCGGCGGGGTCCACGGCGGCGTCGCTGCGGGAGGACCCGGATCTGCTGAGCGCGATCCAGGCCGCCGTGGACGACGGCAACGCGGCGGTGTCCAAGGCGGAGTCGGTGCGCAAGTTCCGGCTGCTGCCGTACCAGTTCACCGAGGAGTCGGGGCATCTCACGCCGTCCCTGAAGCTCAAGCGCAACGTGGTGGCGAAGGACTACGCCGACGAGATCGAGGCGATCTATCGGGGCTGACGCCCGGGGTACGTCCCAGGTGCCGGGGGGCTGTCCGCGGCAGGGCGGTGCCCTGGCCGGGGGCGCCGCTTCGCCGTGGGGGCGGGCGAGGTCTCGCCTGCGGGTGACCCAACGTCGTGGTTGCTCGCGCCGTTCCCCGCGTCGTTGACGGGGCGCCCCTTCGCCATGGAGGCGGGGACTCGCCTGCGGGTGACCCACCGTCGTGGCCGCCCGCGCCGTTCCCCGCGCCCCTGACCGGGCGCCCCTACGCCATGGGGGGCGAGGACTCGCCTGCGCGTGACCCACCGTCGTGGTCGCTCGCGCAGTTCCTCGCGCCCCTGACCGGGCGCCCCTTCACCATGGGGGGCAGGGTCTCGCCTGCGGGTGACCCAACGTCGTGGTTGCTCGCGCCGTTCCCCGCGCCCCTGACCGGGCGCCCCTTCACCGTGGGGACAGGGACTCGCCTGCGCGTGACCCACCGTCATGGTTGCCCGCGCCGTTCCCCGCGCCCCTGACCGGGCGCCCCTACGCCATGGGGGGCGAGGACTCGCCTGCGGGTGACCCAACGTCGTGGTTGCTCGCGCAGTTCCTCGCGCCCCTGACCGGGCGCCCCTTCACCGTGGGGACAGGGTCTCGCCTGCGGGTGACCCACCGTCGTGGTCGCTCGCGCCGTTCCCCGCGCCCCTGACCGGGCGCCCCTTCACCGTGGGGACAGGGTCTCGCCTGCGGGTGACCCAACGTCGTGGTCGCTCGCGCCGTTCCCCGCGCCCCTGACCGGGCGCCCCTTCACCGTGGGGACAGGGTCTCGCCTGCGGGTGACCCAACGTCGTGGTCGCTCGCGCCGTTCCCCGCGTCGCTGGCGGGGCGCTACAGAAGTTCCTTCAGGTGTTCCGCCAGGAGGTCCCAGCGCCACTTCTCCTCGACCCATGCGCGGCCCCGCTCCCCCATCCGGCGGCGCAGCTCCGCGTCGCCCAGCAGGGCGACGATCCGGTCGGCGGCCTCCTCGGGCGCGCCTCCGCGGACGACCCAGCCGGTCTCCCCGTCGAGCACGGCGTCGGGCGCGCCGCCCGAGTCCCCGGCGACCACGGGCAGCCCGGTCGCGGACGCCTCCAGGTACACGATCCCGAGCCCTTCGACGTCGAGCCCGCCGCGGCGCGTACGGCAGGGCATGGCGAAGACGTCACCGGCGCCGTAGTGCGCGGGCAGCTGCGACCAGGGCACCGCGCCGGTGAAGCGGACCGAGCCGGCCACGCCGGTGTCGTGCGCGAGCCGGCGCAGCTCCTTCTCGTACGGGCCGCCGCCGACGACGAGCAGCACCGCCTCGGGCTCCCGGGCCAGGATGCGCGGCAGGGCGCGGATCAGCGTGTCCTGGCCCTTGCGCGGGACGAGCCGGGAGACGCAGACGACGACGGGCCGGTCGGTCAGACCGAGCCGGGCACGGACCTCGTCGCCGCCCGAGCCGGGATGGAACGTCTTCTCGTCGACGCCGGGCGGCAGCTGGACCATGCGGGAGGCGGCCTCGGCCGTGAGCGCCGAGGCGATCCGGGAGCGCGTGTACTCACCGAGATAGGTCATCGTGTCCGTGGACTCGCCTATCCGGCGCAGGAGTCGGCGCGCGGCCGGCAGCTGCGCCCAGCCCGCCTCGTGGCCGTGCGTGGTGGCCACGAGCCGCCGGGCGCCCGCCTTCCGCAGCGCCGGCGCCATCAGGCCGAGCGGTGCCGCCGCCCCGAACCACACCGACGTACAGCCGTGTTCGCGCAGCAGGCCGGCCGCCCGCCGGGTTGCCGCGGGCGTCGGCAGCAGCATCGTCGTCCGGTCCCGTACGACGGTGAAGGGCTGCTCCGCGTCGAAGGCGGCCGTCGCTTCGGCACCCTCACGGCCGCGCTTCCAGGTCGACGCGTAGACCACGAGCTGCCCGGGATCCAGCCGCAGCGCCATGTTGTGCAGGAACGCCTGGATGCCGCCGGGCCGGGGCGGGAAGTCGTTGGTCACGATCAGGGTCTTGTCCATCGCGCCCGACCCTACCCAACCGCCCTCCCGGCCGTACTCACAGCTCCGTACGGCCGCGCTTCATGGCCGTCGCGCAGCCCCGCAGGCCATCATGACTGCGCGAAACCGCACGGGATCCGGACGAACGAGGGCCAGGTGGGCATGACCGGCACAAGGGGGGAAGGATTTCCGTACGCGCTCCCGGGGACCTGGGGCCTGACCAGACTGCTGCTGCTCCTCTTCGTCTTCAAGGTGTTCACCTTCCCGGGCCCCGACGTCACGAGCGACGTCTCCGTCATCTACCAGGGCTGGTACGAGGTGCTGCGTACGGGGACGTTCCCGCTGGACGACGTCACCTGGCAGTACCCGCCCGCCGCCGCGCTCGCGGTCCTCTCCCCCGCCCTGCTGCCCTTCCTCGACTACACCTCGGCCTTCTTCGTACTGGCCCTCCTCGCCGATCTGCTGGTGTTCGCGCTGCTCCGGTACGCGGGGCTGCGTCCCGGCAAGTCGCCGCGCGGGGCCTGGATGTGGGTGGCGGGCGTCGCCCTGCTCGGCCCGACGGTGTATGCCCGCTACGACGTGATGGTGACGGCGGTGGCCGTCGCCGCGCTGCTGGCCGGGGTGCGCCACCCCCGCACGATGGGGGCGCTCGCGGGTCTCGGCGCGCTGCTGAAGGTGTGGCCGGTGCTGGTGCTGGTGGGCGCTGCCAGGGGGAGCGCCAAGCGGGCCTGGGCCTCGGCCGCGGTGACCGTCGGGGGCCTCGCCCTGCTGTGCGCGGTGTCGATGCCCGGGGCGTTCTCCTTCCTCGCCTTCCAGCGCAACCGCGGCACGGAGGTGGAGTCGCTCGGCTCCCTCGTCCTCCATGTCGCCCGGCACTTCGGCTGGGACGGTGAGGTGCTGCTCAACTACGGCTCGGTGGAGTTCGTGGGCGCGCACGTCAAACTGGTGAGCGGGGCGGCGCTCCTCCTCACCGCGGTCGCGTTCGGCTGGATGCTGCTGTGGCGGCTGTGCGCCCGGCGGTTCCTCGCGCACACCCTCGTCGAGGCCGCGTTCGTGGCGGGGCTCATGTTCACCACCACGAGCCGGGTGATCAGCCCGCAGTACATGGTGTGGCTGGTGGGGCTCGCGGCGGTCTGCCTGTGCTTCCGCGGCACCCGGATGACCCGGCCGGCCGCACTGGTCCTGGCGGCGGCCCCGGCGACCGTCCTGGAGTTCCCGCTGTGGTTCTCACACGTGGTCGCGAGCGACGCCCTCGGGATCGCCCTTCTCCTCGCGCGCAACGGCCTGCTGGTGGCCGCCACCCTCACCGGGGCCCTGGAACTGTGGCGCGGCACGGTCTCCCAGCCGGCCCCCACCGTCCCCGGGCAGGCGACCCGCACCAGGGAGACCCTGACCTCGTCCTGAGGGCACACCGGGACACGGGGGCAGGCCCGCGCCCCCGGTCAGCCGAGCTGCGCCCGCAGGTACTCCCGCCACCGCCCCGTGAACGCCTCGGGTGTCGTGTGCAGGACGTCCCGCAGGGCGCCCTCGACGGCCCCGGCGCGCTGCCGGTGGGCGCCGACGGCGCGGTAGAAGTCGTTCAGCCGGACCTCGCCCCAGCGGTCGGCGATCAGCCGGCAGGCCATCCAGCCGCCCTCGTACGCCCGCGCGAGCCTCGCCGCGTCCCCGGTGAAGCCGAAGTCCGCGTCCTCGGGCAGCGCGGCGGGCAACCGCCCGTCGGCCACCGCGCGCTGAAGCTCCGGTGCGACCTGGACGGCGGGCCGACCGCTGCCGAGGTAGCCGGCCCAGTCGGCGTACCCCTCCGACAGCCACAGGGGCGTGGCCGCCGTGGTGTGGGCGCGGCTGGCGACATGGGTGGTCTCGTGGGTGAGCACGACCTGTCTGCCGAGGTCGCCGAGGACGCCGTACGCCTCCGGGTTGATGATGATCCGGTCCGCGGGCGCCCTCGCCGGTCCGCCCGCCTCGCCCGTGGTGACGGCCGCGATCCCCCGGTACCCGGAAGCCGCCGCGCCGAGCAGCCCCGCCATCCCCTCCAACGACTTCGGTACGAGCACGACGACGTGCCCCGGCCAGTCCGTGCCCCACGTCCGCGACACCGCGGGCACCGCGCGGTCCGCAAGGCCCGCGAACCGGCGCAGCGTCTCCCGCGACTGCCCCGCGCCGAGGACGAGGCTGTGCTCGCCGCGTACGACGCTGACGGCCCCCTGCTCCCACAACTGCTCGGCCGCCTTCTTGGCGGGCCTGTCGGAGGTGACGCGCCAGCGCCCCTCGCCGCGGACCAGGCGCAGGGTGCGGCCGGTGGTGACGGGGGCCCGGTCGTAGCCCTCGACGCGGTAGCTCAGGTCCACGTCGGCGGTGGCGCGGTCGCCGGTGCGGTGGAAGCCGGTCAGCCGGTAGGACCAGGCGGCCAGCGGGACTTCGCGCAGGTTCGCCAGCCCGGGGGCCGCCCCGGTCGCGCGGTAGGCGGCGGCGTCCCGGTGCAGGACCGCGGCGGCCCGCCGGTCGAGGACACCCTGGACCGTGTCGGCGGCGGTGTCGTGCGCCGGCCGGCCCGAGCAGCCCACCAGGGCGACGAGCAGCAGCACACAGCTCGCCACCACCCCCGGCACGCGCCCACGACCAGCCACGTTCCCGATCGTACGGCGGCCGGGCCGGGCCGTAGGCCCGCTGCCCGGGACCCGGCCGGAACCGGACCTTGGGACCGGGCCCGCGGCATCGGACCGGGCCGCGTGAGGGTCAGACCCGCGTCACCGAGGAGACCGGCATCATGCCCACCGGGTCGTAGCGCACCGGCGCGCCCGGGTAGGGGGCGTGGATCACCTGGCCGTTGCCCATGTACATCGCGATGTGGCTCGCGTCGGACCGGTAGGTCACCAGGTCGCCGGGCTGCGCCTGGGAGAGCGGCACCTGCCGGCCGGCGTACCGCTGCGCCTGCGAGGTGCGCGGCAGACCGACACCCGCCTGCGCGTACGACCACTGCATCAGGCCAGAACAGTCGAAGCCGCCGGGCCCGCTGGCGCCCCACACGTACGGGCGCCCGAGCGCGGAGCGTGCCGCGGCGACGGCGGCGGCCGCGCGGCCCGAGGACGGCGCCGCACCCTCGAAGCCGGGCATGCCGGGGCGTCCGGAGCGGGAGGCCCGGTCGTAGGCCGCGCGCTCCGCGGACGGCAGCGAGTCGAGCAGCCGGCGTGCCCGGTTCAGCTTCTGCACGACGGTCCTCTTGTGCCGGGCGACGGCCTTGCTGCTCCTGTCCAGCTCGGCGAGCTTGCCGCTCGCCTCGTCACGCCGCTGGGCGAGGTCGCGCATGGCCGTCCGGAGCCTCCTGATTTCGCCCGCCTGGTGCGCGCCGATGCGGTCGAGCACGGCGGCCTTGTCGAGGTAGTCGTCCGGGTCGTCGGAGAACAGCAGGGCGAGCGAGGGGTCCATGCCACCGGAGCGGTACTGGGCTCCGGCCAGCGAGCCGAGCGCGTCCCGCATGGTGTTGATGCGCTCCTGCTGGCGGGCGATCTCGTCCTGAGCCGTGGACACCTGCTCGCGCAGGGTGTCGGCACGCTCGTCGGCCTTGTTGTACGCCTCGGTGGCCTGCTCGGCCTGCTCGTACAGTCGGTCCACGGCGGACCGGGTGTCGTCCTCGGGCTCGGCGAGTGCCGGCACGGCGCCCAGGGCCGCGGCCGCGGCGGACAGCACACAGACGGCGGCGCTGGTCGCGCCCCGGTCGAACCCGGATGGTGCAAGGCGACGATGGGACCCCACGGGTAGCCGCTCTCCCTCCGCTGACGGACCCCCGGAATGGGGGAAACGCGCCAGACAGTAGCCGGGCGGCTACGCACCGGCCAACGACCCCGACGGCCACACACCGTGACGCCCCGCTTCAGACGCAGGTCATCAGCGGGGCGCGGGGTCAGCGGGAGCGACACCGATTCGCCCGTTCGGGCGGTGTGGTGAGGGCTTTCCGGGACGGCCGACGTGGCCCGACCGGACAGAACGCGTCAGATGCGGACGCCGAACTGGAAGGGCATGTTGCCGATCGACTCGTAGCGCACGACCGTGCCGGTGCGCGGGGCGTGGAGCACCTGGCCGTTGCCGGCGTAGAGACCCACGTGGTGCTGGTCTCCGTAGAAGATGACCAGGTCGCCGATCTGGAGGTCGCTCTGCGAGTAGATGCGCGTACCGGCGTTGGCCTGGGCCTGCGAGGTGCGCGGTATGGAGACACCGGCCTGGGCGTAGGCCCACGAGGTGAGTCCCGAGCAGTCGAAGGAGCTGGGGCCGGTGGCGCCGTAGACGTACGGCGAACCGATCTTCGTCTGCGCGGCGGCGTACGCGGCGCCGGCCCGGCCGGAGGCGGGCTTGGCGGCGGAGTCGGTGTCGAGGGCGCTGCGCTCGCTGGTGCGGGTGGCGCGCGTCTGCTCCGCGTCGAGGGCGGCCTTCTCCTTGGCCGTCAGGGTGTTGAGGAGCTTCTGCGCCTCGGCGAGCTTGCCCTGGACTTCCTTCTTCTTCTTGCCGAGTTCGGTGCGGGTCTCGGCGAGGTCCTTGAGCTTGGTCGAGGCTTCCTGGCGCTGCTGGGCGAGCGAGCGCTGCTTCTCCTGGATCTTCTTCAGCGACTCGACCTGCTGGCCGCTCAACTGGTCGAGCGTGGACGCCTTGTCGAGGTAGTCGTCCGGGTCCGAGGAGAGGAAGAGCTGGAGGGAGGGGTCGATGCCGCCGGAGCGGTACTGGGCGGTGGCCAGCGAACCGAGGCCGTCACGCAGGTCGTTGAGCTCTTCCTGACCGCGGGCGACGTTGTCCTGCAGGGTGCCGATCTGCTTCTCGAGCTTGTCCTGCTTCTCCTTGGCCCCGTTGTACTTCTCGGTGGCCTTCTCGGCGTCTTCGTAAAGCTTGTCGACCTTGGACTTGACCTCGTCCTTGCTCGGCTTCTCGCTCGGCGCGGCGTTCGCGGCCTGCGAGCTGAGGGCAACTGCGGCGGCAGCAGCGGTGGTGAGCACGGTCACGCGAGTGCGGCTCGGCTGCTTGGGTCGACGGTGGGACGCCACGAAGGCGAGCTCCTTCTTCCTCCAGCCGCCTGCCGATGCGCCGACGGGCGGTGTCCCTCCACCGTCACTCCCAATGAGTGATCACCCGAGCGGAGGTTCGAGGCTGACCCTAGTGACCTTCTTGTGATCAGTTCAAATCCTCATAGGAAAAATCTCGGTCACCGAGTGCATTCTTTACCGACAACTCACGTGCAGTCATGCGCGTTTGACGCTACGTTGCGTGAAGGTTTCGCCAATTCGGGCATCTGGCCCAGACGTTATGCATGGTGCGTACGTTGCCTATGATCCGGTAAGCACGGAAAGACACCACCGCGGACTCGGCCCCGGAAAGCGGTGCATTCCGCTCCGGTTCAGCCGCGCGAGAAACGCTTGAGGAGTACGACGGACGCCACCGGGCGAGCGCCGGCCCTGGCGATCCCGTCGGCCACCTCACGGTCGGTCGACACGACGATGACGGGCCGCCCCACCGGCTCCGCGCGCACCAGCTGGCGGATCAGCTCGTCGGCGGTGACACCGGCCTTGGAGAACAGCACCCGCACCCCGCGGGGCGGCGCGAGCAGCACGGGCGCGGCCAGTTCGGCGCCGTCGAAGACACAGGTCACCTCGGCGCCGGTCTGCGCGGCCAGCTGCGAGAGCTGCCCGAGCAGCCGCAGCCGCTGCTTCTCCAGCGGCATCTGCGGATAGCCGGTCTTGGTGACGTTGTAGCCGTCGACGACCAGATGCGCCTGCGGCAGCGCGAGCAACTGGTCGAGGATCGCGGGGTCGTTCTCGGACAGCGCGCGGGCGGCGATGTCCTTCGGCGTCATCCGCCCCGGCTCGACGGCGTCGACGGTCTCGGCGGGCCGCTGGGACACCGGCGGCAGGGCGAGCTCGCGCCGCAGCCCCTGAGCGGCGTCCAACACCGTGTCTAGCAGCAGCCGCACCCTCATGTCCTCCACGCTGCGGCCCTCGCGCGCGGCCCTGCGGGTGGCCTCCAGGGCCGCCTCGGCCTCCCCGAGCCGCGTCTTGAGCCGCCGGTTCTCGCTCTCCGCGGCCGACACCTGGGCCTGCGCGTCGGCGCGCGCGGTCTCCGTCTCGCTCTGGACCCTGCGCAGGGCCGCCTCACCGCGCTTGACGTCACTGAGGGCGCTGCGCAGCTTGCGGTGCAGCGATTCGGCTTCCTTCCTCGCCGCCTCCAGCTCCGTACGCAGCCGCTCGGTCTCGGCCCTGGTCTGGCCGCGGGCCGCCGCCAGCTCCTCGCGCAGCCGCTCCAGCTCGGCCCGGTTCTCCTCGTCGGCGCGCTCGGCGTCCGCCCGCTGGGCCTCCTCGCCCGCGGCGGTCACCAGCTTCACCCAGCCCGTGGGGCGCAACACGTAGGCCGCGGCCCCCACGTCCAGCGGGTCCGCGGCCGGGGGCGGTGAGCCCGCGTCGAGGGCGCCGGTCAGTTCCGGCTGGGCCTCTCTCAGCTTCTCGGCGATGCGCTGTCTGAACAGCGGGTCCGTCTCCAGCGCCGCGGCCATGGCGTTGCCCGCGAACTTGGCCCGCCGGTTCGGGGCGAACCGCGCATACTGCCGCAGCTGGGCGGGGAGTTCGGCCATGGTCAGCCCGCCGAAGCCGTCGGAGACGATCTGCACGACCCGGCGGCGCACGCCGTCGGGCAGCGGACGGTCGAGCACCTCGGCGGTGCCGTCGTCCGGCTCCCCGTCCGTGGTCTCCACCATCCCTCACACCCCAATTTCTCGCGGGGCCCTCCCCCACTCTCGGCTTCGCTCGAGCGGGGGGACCCCCATCGTCAGGAGCCGGCGCCCGGCCTGTCCACGAGTTCCACCTGGTCCACCGCGTTGCACCAGCGGCACCGCACCGAGTCGATGGTCTCACTGACCACCTCCCGCTCCTCGACCTTCGGCTCACCGGCCAGGTCGAGGTGCACGTACTCGACGACCTTCGAGGAGCGGGTCACGTCGAAACGCGTGAGGTTGCCGCAGAGCATGCAGCGCCACCGGGTCTCGGTGGTCGGCAGGGGAACCGTCATCGTGGCTGTTTCGCCTTCCCTCTAGTGTCCGTGATGCGCCAGCTTTCCTGGTGCGTGTGGCTCGTACCCTACGGCCTGGCGGGACCCCGACGCTCGGGCGTCCACGCGGCGAGGCGGTCTGTGCGGCCCCGTCCTGTTACGTCATGCTTTGCCGCATGACCGGAAAGTGGAGTGCGGCGGTCGGCCGGACGAGCCGGGGACGGTCGGCGCCGGTGACGTACGGACTGATCGGCCTCTGCTGCCTGATCTTCGTCATCGGCCCCGCTGCGGGACTCAACCCCGCCTACGGCACCGGGGACGAGCTGCTCGCCGCCCAGCAGGCCTACTTCCGCCGCTGGGGCGTGGTGCCGGCCGAGCTTCTCGACGGAGTGCCACGGGCCTGGCTCACCCCCGCGACAGCCCTGTTCATCCACGGCAGCTGGCTCCATCTGCTGGGCAACATGCTCTTCTTCTGCGTCTTCGGGGCGATGGCGGAGGAGCGCATGGGCCATGTCGAGTTCGCCCTCTTCTATCTGGGCTGCGGATATCTCGCCCTGCTCGGGTACGCGATCGCCAACGCCGAGTCCACGCAGCCCCTCGTCGGCGCCTCGGGGGCGGTCTCCGCGGTCCTCGGCGCGTTCCTGTACCTGTTCCCCGGCGCCCGGGTGACCAGTCTCTTCCCGTTCCTCTTCTTCCTGCCCCTGCGCTTCCCGGCCTGGGTGGTGCTGCCCTTCTGGGCGGTCCTGCAATGGCTGGCGGCGGGCCGCGACGACCAGGGCCCCGGGGTCGCCTACCTGGCCCACCTGCTGGGCTTCTTCGCCGGGTTCCTCCACGCCTGGGTGCGCTTCGGCCGTGCGACTAGAGTGAAAACCCCAGTGACGGCCCCCGAGGGAGAGAACCAGCCGTGATCACCGCGATCGTGCTCATCAAGACCAGCGTGGACCGGATCCCCGAGATCGCGGAGTCGATCGCGGCCCTCGACAGCGTCAGCGAGGTCTTCTCCGTCACCGGGACCTACGACCTGATCGCCATGGTCCGCGTCCAGGCGCACGACGACCTGGCCGACGTCATCCCCGGCCGGATCAGCAAGATCCCGGGCGTCGAGGGCACGGACACCCACGTCGCGTTCCGCACGTACTCCCAGCACGACCTGGAGGCGGCGTTCGCGATCGGTCTCGACTCCTGACCCGCCGGGACCGCACCGCTCCCACCGCCCCCGGGCGCTGAGCCCTTCCTACGGCGTCAGACCGCCGGGACGCAACGCCCGTCCTCGGTCCGGTACTGCCACCGGGCGCCGTCCCGCACGAGTTCCCGCACGGCGCGGACGAAGCGCTCGACGTGCTCGTCCGGGGTGCCCGCGCCGAAGCTGACGCGGATGGCGTTCAGCGACTTCTCGCCGGGCGCGGCCTCCGGGGCGCCGCACTCCCCCTGGCTCTGCGGGTCGGTGCCCAGCAGGGTACGCACCAGGGGGTGGGCGCAGAAGAGTCCGTCGCGCACGCCGATGCCGTACTCGGCGGACAGCGCGGCCGCGAAGTGCGAGCTGTTCCAGCCCTCGACGACGAACGAGATGACGCCGACACGCGGGGCGTCGTCGCCGAAGAGCGACAGCACCCGCACCTCGGGCACCTCGGCGAGGCCCGCGCGGACCGTGTCGATGAGGTGCTGCTCGCGGGCCACCAGGGTGTCGAACCCGGCCTCGGTCAGCGCCTTGCAGGCTGACGCGATGGAGTGGACACCGATCACGTTCGGCGAGCCGGCCTCGTGCCGGGCCGCGCTCTCGTGCCACTCCACGTCGACCCCGCCGTCCGTGCGCCGCGACACCTTGCGGCTGGCGCCGCCGCCCGCGAGGTACGGCTCGGCCTCGGTCAGCCAGTCGGCGCGGCCGGCGAGGACCCCGGAGCCGAAGGGCGCGTAGAGCTTGTGCCCGGAGAAGGCGACCCAGTCGACGTCCAGGTCCTGCACGGACACCGGGTGGTGCGGGGCGAGCTGGGCTGCGTCGAGGACGATGCGCGCGCCGTGCGCGTGGGCGGCTGCGGCGAGCTCGCGCACCGGCCACAGCTCGCCGGTGACGTTGGAGGCACCGGTGACGCACACCAGGGCCGGCCCGTACGGGTCGCGGCCGGCCAGCGCCCGCTCCAGCGTCGCGACGGCCTCGCCCGGGGTGCGCGGGGCGTTCAGGTACGTCACTCGGGCGTCCCGCCAGGGCAGCAGCGAGGCGTGGTGCTCGGTCTCGAAGACGAAGACCTGGCAGTCGGCCGGCAGGGCGGAGGCGAGCAGGTTGAGCGAGTCGGTGGTGGAGCGGGTGAAGACGACCTGGTCGCCGGCGCGGCAGTCGAGGAACTCGGCGACGGTCCTGCGGGCGTTCTCGAAGAGGTCGGTGGACAGCTGGGACAGGTATCCGGCGCCGCGGTGCACGCTGCCGTAGTAGGGGGCGTACGCGGCGACGTCGTCCCACACCCGCTGCAGGGCGGGGGCGCTGGCCGCGTAGTCCAGCGCGGCGTACGTGACCTCGCCGCCGGTGACCAGCGGGACGGTGACATCCCGTCCCAGAACGGGCAGCGGGGCACAAACGGACCGGTCGGCGGCAGTGGTGGGGACAGACATGGCGAACTCCTGTGAGAAGCAGGCGGATTCGCTGTGCGGACGGCCCGTGAAGGGGGCGGCTCCGGCACAGGAAAAGGTGAAAAGGGTGTGCGGAGGCGGGGCGCTGCGCCCTATCGCATTCGCTTGCTCACAGAAGGCTCCCTCGACGACCAGGACCCCTGGTGAGGCGAGGGGTCCGCGCTTGCCGCAGACCTCGCTGCCTACGGCCTGGTCTTCACCCGGGGCACCCCGCCACGGACGGAGGGTTGCCGGACAGCCGGCCGGGGCCTCATGGCTGTCGCTCATGACCTGGTACAGCATCTTGCCAGAAGATCGTCGACGCGCAAGGCGCAGTCCAGAATCCGGACCGCGCCCCGCGCACCTCGCTTTCGGCTCAGGCGTGGCTGGCCGCGACCCACCGGTCGAGGGTCCGCTTGGCGGCCCCGGAGTCGATGGCCTCGGCCGCCTTCGCCATCCCCGCGCGGATCCGCTCCGCGAGCGGTCCGTCTCCGGGCTCCAGGGCGACCAGGGCCGCCGCCGAGTTCAGCAGCACCGCGTCCCGTACGGGCCCGGTCTCGCCGTCCAGCAGCCGCCGGGCGACCTCCGCGTTGTACGACGCGTCGGCGCCCCGCAGAGCCTCCACGGGGACGAGCCCGAGGCCGACGTCACGCGGGTCGAAGCTCTCCTCGCGGACCTTTCCCTCGCGGACGACCCACACCCTCGACGTGGCCGTGGTGGTCAGCTCGTCGAGACCGTCGTCGCCGCGGAAGACCAGCGAGGAGTGGCCGCGCTCCGCGAAGACACCGGCGACGATGGGCGCCATCCTGAGGTCGGCCACACCCACCGCCTGGGCCTTCACCCGGGCCGGGTTGGTCAGCGGGCCCAGGAAGTTGAAGGTGGTCCGGATCCCCAACTGCCCACGCGCGGCGGCCACATGACGCAGCGCCGGATGGAACTTCACCGCGAAGCAGAAGGTGATCCCGGCCTCCTCGGCCACCTCGGCAACCCGCTTGGGCGTCAGCTCCAGATTGACGCCGAGCTTCTCCAGGACGTCCGAGGCGCCGGACGCGCTCGACGCCGCCCGGTTGCCGTGCTTGACCACCTTGGCGCCCGTGCCGGCCACGACGATCGCGGACATCGTGGAGATGTTCACCGTCTTGGCCCCGTCACCGCCCGTACCGACGATGTCGACGGTCTCGCCGGGCACCTCGATCACGTTGGCGTGCTCGTACATCGTGCGGACGAGACCGGAGATCTCCTGGACCGTCTCACCCTTCGCGCGCAGCGCGACCGCGAACCCGGCGATCTGCGCGTCCGTCGCCTCGCCGCGCATGATGCGGTCCATCGCCCAGGCCGTCTCGTCCGCGCTCTGGTCGCGGCCCTCGAGCAGGCCGTTCAGCACCTGGGGCCAGGAACGGCCCGCCGCGATGTCGCCTCCAGCGGGGGTCACAGCACTCATATGCCGCTCCTGGTTCGGGTAAGAGGACGAGAAGACACGTGCACGACGTGTGACAGACAGGGTCCACCCTATCCAGGCCCGGGGACGGCAAAGAGCCCCGTCCATGCAATGGACGGGGCTCCAGCCGTGGCGATCAGTGCGTGACCGGGGTGCGGATCAGTGGTGGCCGTGGCCGCTCGTGATCTCCTTGTACTCCTCGACCGTGGGCTTGGGGATCTGGTTCTCTTCCCCGTAGTACGCGTTGCTGAGCTTCGCGCGCAGCTTCTGCGTGCCCGTGACCTTGCGCTCGACACCGTTCTCGTCGACCGCGGGGCCGATCTCGGCCGGCTCGTACTGCTCGTGCGCGGTGAGCGTGTGCAGCGACTCCTGGCTGAGCGGCTCGTGCACCTCGACGAACTCACCGTGCGGCAGGCGCTTGATGATGCCCGACTCGCGGCCGTGCAGCACCTTGTCCCGGTCCCGGCGCTGGAGGCCGAGGCAGATCCGCTTGGTGATGAGGAACGCGACGACCGGCGCCACGAAGAACGCGATGCGCACGAACCAGGTGATCGAGTTGATCGACATGCGGAAGTGGGTGGCGAAGAGGTCGTTGCCACCGCCGATCAGCATGACGACGTACCAGGTGATCCAGGCGACACCCACGGCCGTACGGGTCGGGACGTTGCGCGGGCGGTCCAGGATGTGGTGCTCGCGCTTGTCGCCGGTGACCCAGGACTCGATGAACGGGTAGACCGCGATGACGACCAGCACCAGCGGGAAGATCATCAGCGGGACGAAGACACCCATGACGAGGGTGTGGCCCCACAGGTTGATCTCCCAGCCCGGCATGGTGCGGATCAGGCCCTCGGAGAACCCCATGTACCAGTCGGGCTGCGCGCCGGTCGACACCTGGTCCGGCCGGTACGGGCCCATGGACCAGATCGGGTTGATCGAGGCGATGGCCGCGATCACCGCGATGACGCCGAAGACCAGGAAGAAGAAGCCGCCCGCCTTGGCCATGTACACCGGCAGCAGCGGCATGCCGACGACGTTCTTCTCGTTCTTGCCCGGGCCCGCCCACTGCGTGTGCTTGTGGTAGAAGACCAGGATCAGGTGGGCGACCAGCAGGCCGAGCATGATGCCCGGCAGCAGCAGGACGTGGATCGAGTAGAACCGCGCGACGAAGTCGCCGCCCGGGAACTCGCCGCCGAAGAGGAAGAACGAGAGGTACGTGCCGACGATCGGCACGGACAGGATCGCGCCCTCCATGAAGCGGACACCGGTGCCGGAGAGCAGGTCGTCCGGGAGCGAGTAGCCGGTGAAACCGGTGAACATGCCGAGGACGAACAGCAGGAAGCCGAACAGCCAGTTGACCTCACGCGGCTTGCGGAACGCACCCGTGAAGAACACGCGCATCATGTGCACGAACATGCCGGCCAGGAAGACCAGCGCCGACCAGTGGTGGATCTGCCGGATGAGCAGACCGCCGCGCACGTCGAAGGAGATGTGCATGGTCGAGTTGAACGCCTCGGACATCAGCTGTCCCTGCAGCGGGACGTAGCTGCCGTGGTACTCCACCTCGTTCATCGACGGGTGGAAGAACAGCGTCAGGTACACACCCGTGAGGATGATGATGATGAAGCTGTAGAGGCAGATCTCACCCAGCATGAAGGACCAGTGGTCCGGGAAGATCTTGCGCATGTTGGACTTGGCGAGGGAGTAGATCCCCAGCCTGCCGTCCGCCCAGTCCGCCACCCGCTCACCGGCGGGGGCCTTCCCGCGCGAACGCTCGCTCTTTGAAGTACTCATCCGCGCTCCCAGAAAGCAGGACCGACGGGCTCTTCGAAGTCGCTGAGCGCCTGAAGGTAGCCCTCATCGTTCACACCGATGCGCAGCTGCGGCAGCGGGTGACCGGCCGGGCCGAAGATCACTCGGGCACCGTCGGAGAGGTCGAAGGTGGACTGGTGGCACGGGCACAGGACGTGGTGCGTCTGCTGCTCGTACAGGGAGATCGGGCAGCCCACGTGGGTGCAGATCTTCGAGTACGCCACGATGCCCTCGTGCGACCACTCGAGCTCGCGCTTGTCCTTGATGTCGTCCGGCTGGAGCCGGACGATCATCAGGGCCGCCTTGGCGATCTCGGTCTGGAACTCCTCGCTGTGCTCCTCGAGGCCCTCGGGCTTGACGAAGGTGAGCGAGCCGACGACGACGTCCGAGGGACGCAGCGGCTCGTTCGTGTTCATGTTGACGAGGAGCTTGCCCTTGGACCACATCGTGTGACGCAGCTTGTCCCCGGGCAGCGGGCCCAGGTCCCGCAGCAGGACGATGCCGGACAGCGGCACCAGGGTCAGCGCCCCGAACATCGTGTTCCGGATCAGCTTGCGACGGCCGAGCGCGGACTCCTTGGCGCCCTGCTGGAAGTCGGCCAGCACCTTGGCGCGGACCTCCGGCGACGCCTCGATCGGGTGACGGTCGTCGGCGACCTCCTCGTCGGACATCAGCGTGCGGGCCCAGTGGACCGCGCCCGCGCCGATGGCGAAGAGCGCGATACCGAGCGTGGTGCCCAGCGCGAAGTTGAGTCCGCTGATGTGCCCGAGGGGCCAGATGAAGACCGACCGGTCGGCCGGGATCGTCACGAACGAGACGATGAAGGCGACCGTGGCCAGCATCGACAGCGTGAACAGCATGGCGACCACGCGCTCGGAGCGCTTGGCGGCCCGCTCGTCGATGTCCTGGACGCGGTGCTCGTGGGGCGGCAGCCCCGGGTTCGCGAACGGGTTCTGCTCGTCCGCGATGCCGACCGCAGCGCGCTGCTCGTCGGTGGCCCGCTCAGCAGGCAGGTTCTCTGGAATGTCTTGGCTACTCATGACTTCTTGGCCTTTGCGGTCCGAGCGGCGACCCAGACGGCGACGGCGATGAGCGCGCCGAGTCCGAAGATCCAGCCGAACAGACCTTCGCTGACCGGCCCGAGGCCGCCCAGGTCAAGGCCGCCGGGGCTCTCGGTGTCGTCTCCGTTGACCGCGTGGAGGTACGCGATGATGTCCTTCTTGTTCTTCTCCGGCATCGTCGTGTCGGGGAAGGACGGCATGTTCTGCGGGCCGGTCTGCATGGCCTCGTAGATGTGCTTCGGGTCGACGTCTTCCAGGCCCGGCGCGTACTTGCCCTCCGAGAGCGCACCACCCTTGCCGGTGAAGTTGTGGCACTGCGCGCAGTTGGTGCGGAAGAGCTCGCCGCCCTTGGCGATGTCCGCACCCTCAGGGCTGTACTGATTCTTCGTCGGCACCGAGGGACCCGCACCGAGCGAGGCGATGTACGCCGCGAGCTGGTCGATCTCGGCCTGCGAGTAGATGTTCTTCTTCTTCGGGATCTGAGCACCGGGCTGCTGGGCCGGCATGCGGCCCGTGGCGACCTGGAAGTCGACGGCCGCGGCGCCCACACCGGTCAGGGGGGGACCGTCTGTGGTTCCCACACCGCCGGTGCCGTGGCAGCTTGCGCAGCCCACGGAGTACAGCTTCTTGCCCTCGTCGATCGCGAGGGACTGGGCGGTTTCGTCGGCCTGCGCCTTGCTCGCGGGTGCGAACGCGGCGTACAGCCCCCCGGTGGCCGCCAGCGCGAGGAGTAGGACGACGACCGCCGCCAGCGGATGGCGTCGTCGTGCGGAGAGCTTTTTCACGGATTACCCCGGTGTCAGGATCTTCTGCGTCGATGCTTCGGGAATGGATCGGTCCGCCGTTGCGGCGCGCCGACTACTTGATCATGTAGATCGTGGCGAAGAGGCCGATCCAGACGACATCGACGAAGTGCCAGTAGTAGGACACGACAATGGCGGCGGTTGCCTGCTCGTGAGTGAACCTTCTGGCCGCGTACGTGCGGCCGAGGACCAGCAGGAAGGCGATGAGACCGCCCGTCACGTGCAGGCCGTGGAAGCCGGTGGTCAGGTAGAACACCGAGCCGTACGGGTCGGAGGAGAGCGAGAGCCCGTCCTTCTTGACCAGCTCCGTGTACTCGAAGACCTGACCGCCGATGAAGATCGCACCCATGATGAAGGTGACGATGAACCACATCCGGAGCTTCTTCACGTCCCCGCGCTCGGCGGCGAAGACGCCGAGCTGGCAGGTCAGGGAGGAGAGCACCAGGATCGTGGTGTTCGTCGCCGAGAACGGGAAGTTCAGGCTGGACGCCATTTCCTTCCAGTGATCCGGCCCGGTCACCGATCGCAGGGTGAAGTACATCGCGAAGAGGGCCGCGAAGAACATCAGCTCGGAACTCAGCCAGATGATCGTTCCGACGCTGGTGAGGTTCGGCCGATTGACCGACGGGTGCGCGTGCCCGGTTTCTACTGTCGTTGCTGTCGCCACGACCGACATTATGTCGGTCGCTTATCCCGCCCTCACCCCGGGGGGTGCCGTTCGGAGTGTCCGGGGGGTGTGTCCAGCCCGTATGGCCCATCGAAGCCCTGTCCGAACCCGTGCTGAGGCGGTGTGCGAGGGAGTAGCATCCGCGCAGCGGTTCACACCCGTACGACGCCGAAGTCACGGAGGAACAATGCAGCCGACCGCCACGGTGCTGGTCTACAGCGACGACTCCAACACCCGCGAACAGGTACGGCTCGCCACCGGCCGCCGCCCGGCCGGTGACGTTCCCGAGGTCGAGTTCATCGAGTGCGCCACGCCCGCCGCGGTCCTGACGGAGCTGGACAAGGGCGGGATCGACGTCTGCGTGCTGGACGGCGAGGCGGTGCCGATGGGCGGGATGGGTGTGTGCCGCCAGATCAAGGACGAGATCTTCGAGTGCCCGCCGGTGCTCGTGCTCATCGGGCGCCCGCAGGACGCCTGGCTGGCCACCTGGAGCCGCGCGGAGGCCGCGGTGACCCATCCGGTCGACCCGGTGGAGTTCGCCGCCACACTGGCCTCCCTGCTGCGCCGCAGGGCCCTGCTGGGAACCTGACCGGCCGGCCGGCCGGGCGGGTCGGCGGCCGCGGGCCGTCCGGGGCAGCCGGATCCGTCGTCCGTGCGGCGGGGCGGTGCCGGTCACGGCCCCGCGCCCCTCGCGGGGCGCGGCCTCAGGCACTCTCCGGACGCAGCCGCGCCCGGTCCGCCGGCCGGGGTCCGTCGGGGGTGCCGCCGAGCAGCGCGCTTCCGGTGCGCCACTTCTCCCAGTCGAGGTTCCAGTCCCCGAAGCCGTTGCCGAACGGGTCCATGGTGTCACCGTTCGAGTTCTCGACCTTGACGATGTCGCCGGCGCGGAAGTTCTTGAAGAACCACTCGGCGTTGGCGGTGCTCATGCCGGTGCAGCCGTGGCTGACGTTGGCGGAGCCCTGGGAGCCGGTGGACCAGGGGGCCGCGTGCACGTACTCGCCGCTCCAGGTCACCCGGGTCGCGTAGTAGACCGGCAGGTCGTAGGAGTCGGCGCTGCCCTCGGAGATGCCGATGCTGGTGCCGCGCATGCGTACGAAGTACTCCTTGCCGAGCACGACCTTGACGCCGTTGCGCGTCTCGAAGCCCGGCTTGCCGGTGGTGACGGGGATCTCCTTGATCTCCTCGTCGTTGCGGTAGACCCGCATCGAGTGCGCTGCGGCGTCGGTCACGGCCACCACCCGGTCACCCGTGGTGAGGCTCAGGGGTTTGGCGTTGCCGCCCCAGAGCCGGTCACCGATCTTGATGCCGGCGAGGTTGGCGTGCGCCTGGATGGCCGCGTCCGCGGGCCAGTACTCCTTGGGGCGGTAGTGCAGCTCCTTGTCGTCCACCCAGTGCCAGGCGCCCTCGACGGCGGGCGTCGAGTCGACCTTCAGCGCGCGCTCGACGACGGCCCGGGAGGCCTTGTCCTTGACGGGGGCGCTCAGCTCGGCGGTGACGGGCTGGCCGACGCCGTACTCGCCCGCCTTGGGCCCGAAGGTGACGTCCAGGCGCTTCTTGGCGGTGGGTTTGCCGGTGTCGAAGGAGAGCATCTTGCGGCCGGGCGCGCCGTCCTCGTCCTCGGTGCTCACGCGGACCGTGTAGTGGGCCTCGGCGGCCAGCGGGGAGGTGCTGTGCCAGCGGCGGCCGTCGGCGGCCAGTTCCCCGGCCAGGTACCTGCCGGTCGCGTCCACGGCCGTTACGTCCGTGATGCGCCCCTCGGAGCCTCTGGTGGTGATCTCCAGGGGCTTGTCCGGGTCGGCCTTCCCGCTGTCGCCGGCGGGGCCGTTGAAGGCGATCTGGTCCGCCGCGTCGTACGGCTCGGCCGTGAGCGCCTTGTCGTCCGCGCTGCAGGCGACGGAACCCGCGCCGAGGGCGGCCACCAGCAGGGCGCAGCCCACGGCCGTACGGACGGGCCGGCGTGGCGGCGCGGAGAGGCCGAGCGCGCGCGGGCCCGAAGGGTCGAGCACGGTCGGCCTCTCCGCGCCGGCTCCTGCGCCTCGGAAGAACACTGTGTGGTTCATGGCCTCACGCTATGAACCACCGTCGGCCACGGCGCGGCGAGTGAGCCGTGCGGGGGACACCGTGTACGGCAAACGAGGGAGCCCGGACCCTCCTGACGGAGTGTCCGGGCTCCCGGGCGCTTGGCGCGTGCTACTGGGTGCGGTTCTCACCGCGGTAGTACTCGAAGACCCAGCCCCACAGACCGATGAAGATGATCGGGGCCGAGAAGTAGAGCAGCCACCAGCCGAAGACGACGCCCATGAAGGCGAAGGCGCCACCGATGCCGAGGGCGAGCGGCTGCCAGCTGTGCGGGCTGAAGAAGCCCACCTCGCCGGCCTCGTCCGCGACGTCGGCCTCCTTGTCGTCCTGCGCGAGCTGGTCGACACGCCGGGCCGTGAAGGCCAGGTAGTAGCCGATCATGAGGCTCAGGCCGAAGCCGAGGAACAGTGCCGTGGTACCGGCCGGCTCCTTCGACCACACGCCATAGACGATCGCCATGACGAGGATGAAGGCGGCGAGCCAGATGAACATCTTGCCCTGGATCTTCACTTGCCGGCCTCCTTGCTACCCGCGAGGGCGCTGGCACCCTGACCGTCGTGACCGAGCTGCTCGAGAGCGGCGATCTCCGGGTGGTGCAGGTCGAACGCCGGGGATTCGGAGCGGATCCGCGGCAGGGTGAGGAAGTTGTGCCGCGGCGGCGGGCAGGAGGTCGCCCACTCGAGCGAACGGCCGTAGCCCCACGGGTCGTCGACCTCGATCTTCTTGCCGTACTTGGCGGTCTTCCAGACGTTGTAGAAGAACGGCAGGATCGACAGGCCCAGCACGAACGAGCAGATCGTCGAGATGGTGTTCAGGGCGGTGAACCCGTCGGCCGCGAGGTAGTCCGCGTACCGGCGGGGCATGCCCTCGGCGCCCAGCCAGTGCTGCACCAGGAACGTGCCGTGGAAGCCCACGAACAGCGTCCAGAAGGTGATCTTGCCGAGGCGCTCGTCGAGCATCTTGCCGGTCATCTTCGGCCACCAGTAGTGGAAGCCGGAGAACATCGCGAACACCACGGTGCCGAAGACGACGTAGTGGAAGTGCGCCACCACGAAGTACGAGTCCGAGACGTGGAAGTCCATCGGCGGAGAGGCCAGGATCACGCCGGTCAGACCGCCGAAGGTGAAGGTGATCAGGAAGCCGGTGGCCCACAGCATCGGGGTCTCGAAGCTCAGTGACCCCTTCCACATCGTGCCGATCCAGTTGAAGAACTTCA
>NZ_JBWJAQ010000027.1:0-78638 GCF_056387915.1 Streptomyces sp. GLSS-08 | reverse complement strand
CAAAGGAACCTCGTCCCAGCTGATGCTGGAGACGGGGTATCAACATATCTGGCGTTGATTTTTGGCACGCTGTTGAGTTCTCAAGGAACGGACGCTTCCTTTGTACTCACCCTCTCGGGCTTTCCTCTGGGCGCTTCCCTTCGGTGTTCCAAACTCTATCAGTGATTTTCCGTCTCCCTGACCACCGTCCCGCAAACATGCAGAACGGACCCCGAGATAGGATCTGACAAGTTGGTTGCTGCTCGGCCAGGACGCGTAGTCGCGTCGTTCAGCCCCAAGCAGGTCTACGACTGTACACGCGGTCCCGTGGTGGGCGCAAATCGTCTGCGCTCTCTCCTACAGCCTCCAACCGGATCCTCTCGTGCGGAACCGGCAGTTCATATGACATACGCTGCTCAACAGTGCGCCGTCCGGGACAGGCAGTGACGGCCCATCCTGAATCTCCGCCCCCGGGAGGCTTCCCATGACCACCGTGACGTCCCCTCTTGCAGGACGCGCCATCGGGCTCGCCGCAGTGCCGGACCCCGTCTTCTCCGGAGCCATGGTCGGCCCGGGTACGGCGATCGACCCCGTACGTGAGGCCTCCGAGGCGGTGGCCCCCGTCGACGGAGTCATCGTCTCGCTCCACCCCCACGCCTTCGTCGTGGTCGACGACCGGGGCCACGGCGTGCTCACCCATCTCGGCATCGACACCGTGCAGCTCAATGGCGAGGGCTTCGAGCTGCTCGTCAACAAGGGCGACACCGTGGCGCGCGGCCAGTCCGTGATCCGCTGGAATCCGGCCGACGTCGAGGCCGCGGGCAAGTCCCCGGTGTGCCCGGTGGTGGCGCTCGAGGCCACGGCGGAGTCTCTCTCCGAAGTCCGCGATGACGGCGACGTGAAAGCCGGCGACAGCCTCTTCGGCTGGCAGTGACGGCGGTGCCGTCACGGGACGGCACCGGGACAACCACCGCGGCGGCGGGGCCCGCCGCACTATCGGAGACGGGTGAGATGGAGACAACGCTGCGAGGCGTCGGCGTGAGCCACGGTGTGGCGATCGGCGAGGTTCGGCACATGGGAACGGCGGTTCTCGAACCGCCGGCCAAGCAGATTCCCGCGGAGGACGCGGAGCGCGAACAGGGGCGTGCCCGCAAGGCCGTGGAAGCTGTTGCGGCCGATCTGACGGCACGCGGCAACCTGGCCGGTGGCGAGGCGCAGGCGGTGCTCGAGGCCCAGGCCATGATGGCCCAGGACCCCGAGCTGATGGCGGACGTCGAGCGGCGTATCGCCGTCGGCAGCACGGCGGAGCGAGCGGTCTACGACGCGTTCGCCGCGTACCGGGCGCTGCTGGCGGGTGCCGGTGAGTATCTGGCCGGACGCGTGGCCGACCTCGACGACGTGCGGAACCGGATCGTGGCCCGGCTGCTCGGCGTGCCCATGCCGGGTGTGCCGGACAGCGACGAGCCGTACGTCCTCATCGCGCGTGATCTCGCGCCGGCGGACACCGCGCTGCTCGACCCGACTCTCGTCCTCGGTTTCGTCACCGAGGAGGGTGGCCCCACCAGCCACAGCGCGATCCTCGCGCGGGCGCTGGGTGTTCCCGCCGTGGTCGCGCTTCCCGGCGCGGGCGAGCTCGCCGAGGGCACGATGATCGCGGTGGACGGCAGCACCGGTGAGATCTTCGTCGAGCCGAGCGCCGAGAAGAAGGCTCAGCTGGAGGCCGCGGCGGCCGCGCGCAGGGCCGCGCTTTCGGCCTCGACCGGTCCCGGCGCCACCTCCGACGGGCACAAGGTGCCGCTGCTCGCCAACGTGGGCGGTCCTTCGGACGTGCCGGCCGCTGTCGAGGCGGGTGCCGAGGGCGTAGGTCTGTTCCGTACCGAGTTCCTCTTCCTGGACGACAGCAAGAACGCGCCGTCCGAGGAGAAGCAGGTGGAGGCGTACCGCCAGGTGCTCGAGGCGTTTCCCGAGGGCCGTGTCGTCGTGCGGGTGCTCGACGCCGGTGCGGACAAGCCGCTCGACTTCCTGACTCCGGCGGACGAGCCCAACCCCGCCCTGGGTGTGCGCGGGCTGCGCTCGCTGCTCGACCACCCGGACGTGCTGCGCACCCAGCTGACGGCTCTGGCGAAGGCTGCGGAGGGGCTGCCGGTCCATCTCGAGGTCATGGCGCCGATGGTGGCGGACCGCACCGACGCGAAGGCGTTCGCCGACGCGTGCCGGAAGGCCGGGCTGCGGGCGAAGTTCGGCGCGATGGTGGAGATCCCGTCGGCCGCGCTGCGGGCGCGCTCGATCCTGCAGGAGGTCGAGTTCCTGTCGTTGGGAACGAACGACCTCGCGCAGTACACGTTCGCCGCGGACCGGCAGGTGGGTGCGGTTTCCCGGTTGCAGGACCCCTGGCAGCCCGCGCTGCTGGACCTGGTGGCGCTGTCCGCCGAGGCGGCGCAGGCCGAGGGCAAGAGCTGTGGTGTCTGCGGTGAGGCCGCGTCGGACCCGCTGCTCGCCTGTGTGCTGACCGGTCTCGGGGTCACCTCCCTGTCGATGGGCGCCGCGTCGATCCCGTATGTGCGGTCGACACTGGCGAAGTACACGCTGGCGCAGTGCGAGCGTGCCGCCGCCGCCGCGCGTGCCGTGGACACCGCCGAGGAGGCGCGGAGCGCGGCTCAGGCGGTGCTGTCCGGCGAGTAGGCGGGACACGTCGCCGGGCGACCGGCTGTGGTGAGGGGCGCTCCGCCTGCGGGTGGGGCGCCCCTCCTGTGTTCAGTGCCTGTGCCCCCCGTTCCGGCCGTCCTGCCCCAGGTCGGGTGGCGCGCAGTAGTCGACGCCGGACTCCGGGGAGACGAGGTCTCCGGAGTCGAGGTCGGTGCAGTACGCGTCGAAGACCTCGGCGGCGGTGAGGGGCTGCAGGTTCTCGCCGCGCAGGCGCCAGCCGTAGACCCGGTCGGTCGTGCCGGGGGCGCTGGTGCGCAAGACCAGTCCGGCCGGTGTCCCGGTGGCGATGCCGAGGGCGAGGACCGTGGCGAATTCGAGGGCCTCTGTCTCGTCCGGGCCTGTGGAGTCCTCGGCGGCCTCGGCGTGGAGGACGGCCATGAGCGGTTCGGGCGTTGTGGAGACGCTCAGTACGAGGTGGCGTTCGCCGGGGCCGGCGGTGTCGAGGATGCGGGTGAGCAGCTGTGTGGCCCGGGTGAACGCGGCCCGTCCGATGTCCTCCCCGCAGGAGGCACAGTCGCCGATGCGGGCCAGGAGTGTGGTCGCGTACTCCCAGGTGGCCTGTCGGACGGCTTCGTCCACGAGGTCCGGGACGAGTTCGGTGAGGGGTTGTCCCTCGTACGGGAGGGTGGGGCCCGTCGCGGCCAGCTCGGCCGTGAAGCGGGTGCGGCTGGACGGGGCGTCGGGGTCCAGGCCGCTGTGTGTGCAGAATTCGGCGTACTCCTCGGGGTCGAAGAGGGCCACGGTGGTGTGGCTGCCCTCCGCGGCGAGGGTCATGAGCAGGGCCTCCACCTGCCGGAGGTAGGTGCGGTGGTCGTCGAAGGTGAAGGTCCGGTAGCGCCGCATCGCCGCGAAGTCCTCTTCGTCGGTGAGCAGGCCGATGGTGCCGGCGATCTCGCGGCGCAGAACGCGTCGCATGGTCCGGTCCTGGGTGTGCGCCATGTTTCCCCCTGTGCACGGTCGATCAATGCTCACTCACAGTAATCGGCGGCACTGACAATGCCTTCCGGTGGATGCGGTCGCGGACGAGGCGGTGCTGGATTCCGCAGGTCAGCGCGATGACACCGCCGAAGACCGTCCAGCCGAGGGGGCCGGTGGCGATGGCCGCGGTGACGGCCAGTGGTCCCAGGCTGCGCTGGACGGACTGGGCGAGTCCGTGGACACCGAGGTAACCGCCCTGGGCGGTGTCGGGCGCGAGGGCGATCGAGAGGTCCCAGGAGACGGTGGCGTGGAGCATCTCGGCGACGGTGAAGGCGATGGCCGCGGCGGTGAGGAACACGGTGGCGGTGAGGGTTCCGCCGGTGCTGGACAGAGCCATCGTCACGCCGCCGAGGGCGAAGACCGCGGAGAGCGGGAGCAGCAGGGCGCGGGCGGCCGCGGTGGTGGCGCCGAAGCGGGCCAGGGGGACCTGGAGGGCGACGACCATGACGTTGTTGAGCACCATGAGCAGCGGTGCGAGGCCGTGCGGGGCGTTGCTTCCGTGGGCGATCCACAGGGGCAGGCCGACCTTGAACACGGCGTCGTCGAGGGAGAGGACCGCCTCGGTGGCGACGTAGGCGAGGTAGGTGCGGTCCCGCCAGGGGCCGGCCTTCTTCGGTGCGGGAGCGGGCCCGTCCGACGAGGCGACGGTGCGTGACGGGGACGGCGGCTCGCCGCAGCGGCGGGTGAGGAGTGCGGCGGCGACGAAGGAGAGGCCGTCGCCGGCGAGGAGCCACTGGTACGCCGCGGTGGTGCCGACGGCGAGGGCCGCTGCCGCTGTGAGGCCGCCCACGGCCCACCCGGCGTTGGCGACCGTTCGGTTCACGGCCTGGTAGCGGACGCGGTCGGGGCCCGCGACGCGGGCCGCGTAGAGCTTGGTCAGGACGTTGGCGGCGCGGTCGGCGAGGCTGCCGGCGGACGAGAACACGAGCAGCAGCGCGTAGTCGTCGGTGGTCAGCAGGGCGAAGGAGGCGAGAGCGCGCAGGAGTTGCAGGGCGATCAGGACGTGGGTGAGCGGCAGGCGGTCGGCGATGCGGCCGCCCAGTGGCGCCCCGGCGATCCCGATGGCGCCGGCCACCGCGACGAGGGTGCCGACCTCGGTCACGGTCAGGCCGGTGACGTACGTGAAGTACAGGACGGAGACGGAGGCCCACAGACCGCTGCCGATCCGGTCGACGAGGGCGATGCAGAGCATTCTGCGGCCGTCGGTGCCTCCTGGAAGGCGTGTCGCCCATCCGGCCGCGCGGCGTATCGGACCCACTGCTCCCCCTTGCTTACTAATATGTATTGATACATACTTGGTAACGTGGCAACACAATATGGGATCACTGGTACGACGGCCAAGGGGATTGCGTCGTCCGTCGAACGCGGCGTGGCCGAAGGGGCGTTGAGCCCTGGAGTCCCCCTGCCGCCGGTGCGGCGCCTCGCCGACGAACTCGGCGTGAGTCCGGGGACGGTCGCGACGGCCTACAAGGAGCTGCGGCGGCGCGGCATCGTGGTGACGCGCGGGCGCGGCGGGACCGTTGTCGCCGCCGCACCCGCGGTGGCCTCGCGTCGGCCCCCGAAAGTGCCGCCCGGGGTGCGCGATCTGGCGGGCGGGCACCCGGATCCCCGACTCCTCCCCCATCTGGTGCCTCCGTCGCGGCTCTCCCCCGGCACGCGGTCGCACCGCAGCGCGCCGCGGCTGGCGCGGCTCGAGGAGGCGGTGCGTGCGTGGCTCGGCCCGGACGGCGTGCCGGCCGACGGCGTGACGTTCGCGCACGGCGCCCTGGACATGATCGGGCGGCTGCTGTCCGTGGAGCTGCGGCCCGGAGACGCCGTCGGCATGGAGGATCCCGGCTATCACCATCTGCTGGATCTGGTCACGGCGCTGGGGCTGCGTACGGTGCCGGTGGCAGTGGACGACGAGGGGATCCGCCCCGAGGCGCTGCGTGCCGCACTGCGAGCAGGTGTACGGGCGGTCGTCTGCAGTCCGCGGGCGCAGAATCCGTACGGGGGGCGCTTCTCCGTGGAGCGCCGTGACGCGCTGGTCGGCGTGCTCCAGGAGGCGCCCGAGGTGCTGGTCGTGGAGAACGACCACGCGTCCGCCGTCGCGGGGGCCCCGCTCCGCACCCTGACGTCGGGCGGTCTGCAGCGCTGGGTGCACGTACGGACCGTCAGCAAGTTCCTGGGGACGGACCTGCGGTGGGCCGCGGCCGCCTGTGACCCGACGACCCTGGCCCGGCACGACGGCCGGCTGCTGCTGACTTCGGGGTGGGTCAGTCATCTGCTGCAGGAGACCGTTCACGGACTGCTGGCGGACCAGGACACGCGCGCGTTGGTGGCGCGTGCCGGAGAGACGTACGGCCAACGGCGGAAGGCGCTCGTCGGGGAACTCGCACGGCGCGGGGTCGAGGCGCGCGGGGTGAGCGGGATGAACGTCTGGGTGCCTGTGCGCGACGAGTCGGCGGTGGTGAACGGGCTGCGGTCGTACGGCTGGTGGGTGGCGGCGGGTGCCCGGTTCCGGATCGCGTCCGGCCCGGGGGTGCGGATCTCGGTCTCCGGTCTGGAGCCGGCCGACGCGGCGCTGCTGGCCTCGGACTTCGCCACCGTGCTCGGCGAGTCCGAGGCCACCTACGGGGGCTGATCAGGAGCGCTCGCGGGCCAGGTCCTCGTAGAAACGGAGCAGTTCGACGTTGTCCACGGAGCCGACGTTGACCGCCTTCTCCAGGGAGGTGCCCTGGAGAAGGCGCTTCACGGGGACCTCGATGCGCTTGCCCGTGAGGGTGTGCGGGATGCCGGGCACCTCGATGACCTCGTCGGGGACGTGGCGCGGCGAGAGCTGTTCGCGGATGGTCCGCCTGATGCGGTCCAGGAGGGCGTCGTCGAGTTCGGCTCCGGGGGCGAGGTGCACGAAGAGGGGCATCCAGTAGCCGCCGTCGGGCTGTTCGACACCGATGACGAGGGATTCCCTGATCTCGGGGAGTCGCTCGACGGCCTCGTAGATGTCGGCGGATCCCATCCGTACGCCCTGGCGGTTCAGGGTGGAGTCGGAGCGGCCGTGGATGACGACGGAGCCGCGCGAGGTGACGGTGATCCAGTCTCCGTGCCGCCACACTCCGGGGTACGTGTCGAAGTAGCTGCCGTGGTAGCGGCTGCCGTCGGGGTCGTTCCAGAAGCGGACGGGCATGGACGGCATCGGGTTGGTGACCACGAGTTCGCCGACCTCGTCGACGACGGGCTCACCGCCGGGGTCCCAGGACTGGAGATCCGTGCCGAGGCCCGGGGCCTGTAGTTCACCGATGTGCACCGGGAGCGTCGGTACGGCGCCCGCGAAGCAGGAACACACGTCCGTGCCGCCGCTGACCGAGGCGATCCACAGGTCGTCGCGGACCTCGTCGTGCAGCCAGCGGAATCCGTCGGGCGGCAGGGGCGAGCCGGTGGTGGCCACGCACTGGACACGTGAGAGGTCGAAGTCCCGCGAGGGGTGCACGCCCGCTTTGCGGCACGCCATGACGTAGGCGGCGGAGGTGCCGTAGAGGGTGGCTTTGGTGCGCTCGGCGATGCGCCACTGCGCCCCGGTGTCCGGGTGGCCGGGGCTGCCGTCGTACAGGACGATCGTGGTGCCGGTGAGCAGGCCGGAGACGAGGAAGTTCCACATCATCCAGCCGGTGGACGTGTACCAGAAGAAGCGGTCCCGCGGCCCGAGGTCGCAGTGCAGGCCGAGCTGCTTGAGGTGTTCGACCAGGATGCCGCCCTGGGACTGGACGATCGCCTTCGGCAGGCCCGTCGTGCCCGAGGAGTACAGCACCCACAGGGGATGGTCGAAGGGCACCGGCTCGAAGACGGGCTCCACGTCGCCGGCCGTCAGCGCGGACCACTCCAGGGCACCCTCGGGGGCGGCGGTGCCGAGCAGCGGGATGTGCACGACGGCGCGCAGGGTGGGCAGTTCGCGGCGCAGCTCGGCGACGGTGTCGCGACGGTCGTGCTCCTTGCCGCCGTAGCGGTAGCCGTCGACGGTGAACAGGACGACGGGTTCGACCTGCTGGAAGCGGTCCAGGACGCTGCGGGCGCCGAAGTCGGGGGCGCAGGACGTCCACACGCCGCCCACGGCGGCCGTGGCGAGGAGGGCCACCACGGCCTGCGGAATGTTGGGGAGGTAGCCGCTGACCCGGTCTCCGGGGCGCACTCCGAGGGCGCGCAGCTCGGCGGTCAGGGAGCCGACCTGGCGGCGCAGCTCGGACCAGCTCACGGGGCTCGGCTCGTGGGTCTCGTCGACGTACAGCAGGGCGGGCTCGTCCGCGCGGGTGTCCGCGGCGCGCAGGGCGTGCTCCGCGTAGTTCAGCGTGGCCCCGGGGAACCACTCGGCGCCCGGCATCGAACGGTCGCCCAGTACGCGCGCGTAGGGAGCCGAGAACCGTACGTCGAACCACTCGGTGACGGCTTTCCAGAACGTGTCCAGCTCGTCGACGGACCAGCGGTGCAGCGCCGCGTAGCCGCCGGAGGCCGGGGCTCCGTGGTGCTCGGCCGCCCAGGCCTGGAACCTGGTGACCTGGGCGCGGTCGATACGTGCCTGGTCGGGCTGCCAGAGCGGCGAGGCGTTCGCTGAGGACATGGGGCGGCTCCCGGACTGTGCGCGTCGTGTGCGTCTGGCGCGCACGGGCAGGGGTGTGCGCGTCACGCGGCTGACACGGACGATGCCATGTGATCGACTTCTACACCAGGGCGCGCCGCACATAGTCCGTGTCGTGAAGATGTGCCCTCGCCACGGGTGAACGGCAGTTGAACGGCTCACCCCCGAGGCACCGTGAATGGCAGGCTGAACAGCATGGACGGTCGTGACCTGGTGCGTTCGGTGAAGGCGATCGGTTCGGGGGGTGCCGCTCAAGGGCTGCGCACCGTGCGGGCCGCATGGCGCAGGAGGCGGCTGGACGCCGCCGGTCTGCCGCGCCGGGGCGGCGAGCGGGCGCGGGTGCCGGGACCGGTGCGGGGGGCGGAGCCGGGACCCGGGGGCGGGGTCGTCAAGTTCACGCGGTCGGAGCTGCGGATCAGCGTGGCGGTGAACGGCTCGGTGTTCTGGGGCTGGGACGGCGCGGGACCGGTGCCGTCCCACGCGCTGTCGGGCAGCTGCCCCGAGCCGGATCCGCGGGCCGTTCTGGAACCCGACAAGGACGGCGGCTGGCGGATCGTGGCCGAGCGCGTCACGGTCGCCGTGTCGCGGCACGGAGCGATCGAGGTGCGTACGCCCGGCGGAGTGACCCTGCGCCGCGATCTGCCGCCCCGCTGGTGGGAGACGCCGGAGGGCGGCGCGGCGCGCTGGATGCAGCGTTCCGAAGTGGCGGCGGACGCCCGCTTCTTCGGTCTGGGCGGACGGGCCGCCGGGGTACGGCTGCGCGACGGCACCTACCGGCTGTGGAACACGGACCCCGGCCGCGCGGCGGGGCACGGCGACGACCCGCTGCACATCACCATGCCGGTGCAGCTGGTGGTGGCCGACGCGGCCACCCATCTGATCTTCCACGACACCTCGTGGGACGGCACGGTGACGCTGCGGGAGGGCGAGGAGGGGGCCGGCTCCGGGCACGACCGGGTGGGCACCTGCCGACTGCGGATGGACGGCGGTCCACTGCGCTGCTGGGTGCTGGTGGGCACCCCCGCGCGCGTGCTGCATGCGTGGGCCGCGCTCACCGGGGCGCCCGCGCTGCCGGCCGCCTGGGCGCTCGGGCACCATCACCTGCGCTCGGGGCTCGACGGCGAGGACGAGGTGCGGCGGATCGTGGGGGGTTATCAGGAGCGCGACCTTCCGCTCGACGCGGTCCATCTGGACACCGGCCACCACGACGCCCAGCAGGTGTTCACGGTGGACCGGGAACGCTTCCCCAAGCTGCCGGTGCTCGCCGACGAGCTGCGACGCGACGGGATCCGGCTGGTGTCGGTCGTGGAACCCGCGGTCGGGTCCGTGCCGGGCAACGCCGTCCGCGACAGCGGGACGGCCGAGGACGTCTTCGTGCGCGACGCCGGGGGACGGCTCGTGGAGGCGGTGGGCCGCCCCGGGGAGTCACTCTTCCCCGACTTCACCGACGCGCGTGTGCGGCGCTGGTGGGGACGGCTCTACGAGGAGCGGCTCGGCCAGGGCTTCGCGGGGGTATGGCACGACATGGACGAGCCGACGTCGTTCACGGCGTTCGGTGAGAACACGCTGCCCCGTTCGGCCCGGCACTTCCTGGAGGGCGCCGGCGGGGACCACCGCGAGGCGCACAACGTCTACGCACTGTGCATGGCCCGGGCGGGGTACGAGGGGCTGCGCGAGACGTCGCCCCGGGAGCGGCCGTTCGTCCTCTCGCGATCCGGGTGGGCAGGGATGCAGCGTTACGGAGGGGCCTGGTCGGGTGGCGTGGAGGCGGGGTGGCCCGGGCTGCGGGCCTCGCTGTCGCTGGTGATGGGGCTCGGCCTGAGCGGGGTGCCGTACTCGGGGCCCGACGTGGGCGGTTGCGACGGGCGCCTGTCTCCCGAGCTGTATCTGCGGTGGCTGCAGCTGGGCGCGTACCTGCCGCTGTTCCGTACGCACGCCGGCCTGCGGGCGGGGCGCGGGGAGCCCTGGGAGTTCGGCGACGACGTGCTGGCGCACGCGCGCGTGGCACTCGTCGAGCGGCGCCGCCTGCTGCCGTACTTCGTGACCCTGGCGCACCTCGCGCGGCGCACCGGAGCGCCCTACGTGCGTCCCCTGTGGTGGGGCGCGACCGAGGACCGGGCGTTGCGTGACTGCGAGGACGCGTTCCTGCTCGGTGACTGTCTTCTGGTGGCTCCCGTGCTGGATCCGGGAGCGGACCGGCGCGCGGTGCAGCTGCCGCGCGGACGCTGGTACGACACCGCGACCGGGAGGGCGTACGAGGGGCCCGCCCAGGTGCTGATCGACGCCCCCCTGTCCCGGATTCCGGTCCTCGCGCGGGCGGGTGCCGTGGTGCCCGTGCGGGGTGACGACGGCAGCCTGGAGCTGGACGTCTGGGCGCCCGCGCGTGGCCGCACGGGAGGCGGGCTGGTGGTGCAGGACGCGGGTGACGGGTGGAGCGAGGCGCAGATCGAACGCTACGTGACGCGTTGGGAGGGCCGGCGGCTGGTGGTCGAGCGGCATTCCGAGGACGGTCCCGGCGAGCCGCCGCACCGGGTGCGGCCGCGGGGGCCCGGAGCGCACTGAGTGGGCGCCGGGCGGACCCGCGCCGCCGGGAAGTGCTCAGACGTAGCGTCCCTCGAACCAGGCCCGGACGGCCAGCGTGTGCAGCGGGAAGGCGAGTTCCGCCGGTCTGCGGAGCAGGTGCCAGCCGTCCGTCTCGTCCGTGGCGGCGGACTCCGGAAGGTCCGCGGCGGGACGTTCGGGGAGGAGTCCGAAGAGCAGCAGGTGCCCGTCGGGAGAGCTCATCGCGTCGGCGAGCCGTACCTCGCGGCTCGCCGCGTGGATGCCTGTCTCCTCCTGGAGTTCCCGCACCACGGCGTGCCGCCAGTCCTCCCGGTGGTCGACGAACCCGCCCGGCAGCGCGATGCCGCCGAGCGCGGGGGCGATGGTCCGGGTGATGACCACCAGTGCGGTGCCCCGGGTGTCGTACACGGGTTGCAGGGCCACCGCGACCGGCAGGGGATTGCGGTAGGCGACCGTGCCGCACGCGGCGCAGGTGCGGGGCCAGCCGGAGACACCCTCTCCGTAGGGCGCCCCGCAGCTGGAACAGTGCGAGCCGGGTGCGGAGTCGGCGGTCGGCGAGTGGTGGGTTGCGGACACGCGGCGGACTGTATCCGATCATGTCGAGGGCGTCTGCGGGGAGGCCGACAGGACGCCGCGGGGCCGTCGGGCGTCGGACGCCGGCCCGGTGGGCCGGTGTCAGCGACCTCCTGGACAGCGGCCGGCTCAGTGCACCGGTGTCAGCGACCTCCTGGACACCGGGAAGTCGAAGTAGGTGTCCGGGTAGGGCTCCGGTTTGTACGTGTAGTGCCACCACTCCTCGGCGAGGTTGACGAAACCGAGTCCTTCGAGGGTCCCCTTCAGGAGCAGCCGGTGCGTGCGCTGTTCGCCCTGGACGCGCGGGTCCAGGGTGTGCGCGAGCGGGTCGAAGCAGTCGTAGCCCGTCCCCATGTCCACGGAGTTGTCGGGGAAGCGCTCGCTCCGGGGGGCGTAGCAGGGCACGAGCGGCTGCCCGGGGACGTACGGCCGCGTCGGCCGGGCCGGCAGCTCGACGATCGTGAGGTCCAGGGTGGAGCCGCGGCTGTGTCCGGACTTCTCGGCGATGTAACCGTCCTCGAACAGGCGGGTCTTGTCGACCTGCGGATAGAACTCGGGCTTCATCCGCTGGTCGTCGAGGTCCTTGGCCCAGCGCACGAAGTGGTCCACCGCGCGCTGCGGCCGGTAGCAGTCGTAGACCTTGAGGCTGTAGCCCTGGCGCAGCAGTTTCGTCTGGGCCTTGTGCAGGGCCTCGGCGGCGGGCCCGGTCAGGATGCAGACCGGCTGCCGGTAGCCGTCGATGCGCTCGCCCACGAAGTTGTGCGGGGTGAAGTAGCGCATGTCCTGGCGGATCGTGGGGTCGACGGATCTCAGGGCCACGAAGTCCTCGGGGGCCTTCGGCCCGGGCTCGGCGCGGGCGGTGGCGGAGGCGGCGGCCACGGACAGAAGGGCCGCGAGCGCGGTCACCAGGCCCCGGACCGCGGCGGAGAGTCGTGTCATGCCCCTGCGTCTACCAGGCCGGGGTTGCGTCTGGGAAGGGTGCGCGGGCGCGCCGCGTCTCGCCGGCTGACGGGGATCACGTACGGACTCCGGTGCCCTGCCCAATTCCCGTCACCCGTGACACACTTCTGACGTTCCATCAGATCTGATGTGCTGGAGGGCCCATGGCGCGCACACGCACACCGGTGGTGGCCGGATGGTTCGCCGGGGACGGGGACGGCTTCCGCCTGCTCGGCACGCGCTGCTCGGCGTGCGCCTCGGTGTTCTTTCCCCGCGAGGACGTCTTCTGCCGCAACCCCGCCTGCTCCGGGGGCGCGTTGACGGAGGTGCCGCTGTCCCGGCGCGGACACGTCTGGTCGTACACGGACAGCCGGTACCGGCCACCGTCACCGTACGTGTCCGACCCGGAACTCGCCTGGCGCCCGTACACGTTGATCGCGGTGGAGCTGGCCGCCGAGCGGGTCGTCGTGCTCGGACAGGCCGTTCCCGGGGTCACCGTCGCCGACCTGTCGGTGGGCATGGAGGTGGAGCTCGTCCCCGGGATGCTGAACGAGGACGCGGAGACGACGTGGACGACCTGGCACTGGCGGCCGGTGAGGGCGACGGGAGCGGTGCGACGAGCGGCGTCCGGCGACGGAGTGTGACGGCATGACGGGTGACGTGGCAGTGATCGGCGCGGGCATGCATCCCTGGGGCAAGTGGGGGCGCGGCTTCGTGGAGTACGGGACGGTGGCCGCCCGGGCCGCGCTCGCCGACGCGGGGCTCGACTGGCGCGACGTCGGCTCGGTCGTGGGCGCGGACACCGTGCGGGGCGGATATCCGGGGTATGTGGCGGGCGCGACGTTCGCCAGGGCGCTGGGCTGGCAGGGGGCCAGGGTGACAAGTGTCTACGCGGCCTGCGCCTCCGGCGCCCAGGCGGTCGACGCGGCCCGGGCGCAGATCCTCTCGGGACTCGCGGACGTGGTGCTCGTGGTCGGCGCGGACGCGGCGCCCAAGGGATTTTTCCGACCGGCGGGCGGGGACCGGCCCGAGGACCCGGACTGGCTGCGTTTCCGGGTCCTCGGGGCGACCAATCCGGCCTACTTCGGGCTCTACGCGCGGCGGCGGATGGCCGTGCACGGGGACACCCCCGAGGATTTCGCGCTGGTCAAGGTGAAGAACGCGGCGGCCGGCGCGCTGAATCCGCACGCGCGCTACCGCAGGCGGGTCACGGCCGAGGAGGTGGCCGCCTCGGCGGTCGTCGCGGATCCGCTGCGGCTGCTCGACATCTGCGCGACCTCGGACGGCGGTGCGGCCCTCGTGCTGTCCAGCCTGGAGTTCGCGCGGCGGCACGGCGCGGCCGACGCCGTGCGCATCCGGGCCGTGTCCACGGTGACGCCGCGCTACCCCAGGACCGTGCTGGATCTGCCGGACATCGCCACGGACTCCGCGGCGGCGGTGACCGCGGCCGACGGGACGTTCCGTTCGTCGATCGTCCGCGCCGCGTACGAGGAAGCGGGGGTCGGCCCCGGGGACCTCTCCCTCGCCGAGGTGTACGACCTGTCCACCGCGCTTGAGTTGCAGTGGTACGAGGATCTGGGGCTGTGCGGCGAGGGCGACGCGGCGAAGCTCCTCCGGGAGGGTGCGACGGCGCTGGGCGGGCGCATACCGGTGAACGTCAGTGGCGGGCTCGCCTCGTTCGGGGAGGCGGTCCCGGCGCAGGCCATCGCGCAGGTGTGCGAGCTGACGTGGCAGTTGCGGGGGGACGCGGGCGACCGGCAGGTTGCGGGGGCGCGGGTGGGGATCACCGCCAATCAGGGTCTGTTCGGGCACGGTTCGTCCGTGGTCGCCGTACGGTGACGCCGACGGACACCCGGGAGACGCCCCGGAAGGGGGACGTCAGGACGCGGACGCCCGAACAGGAGTACACGGACGGCGTGTACGGACGGCCACGCCCGGACAGGTGTGCGCACGGAGTGTGACCGCTCCGGAATCCTGCGTAAACAGCGTGTGAATCGCGCCTGGTCGCGCGGGAGCGGCGCCATCATGCTTCCGTGCACTCCTGGACGGAAACTCTCCGCTTCGCCTTCCAGCCGGTGGTCAACCTGACGACCGGAGGGGTCGCCGCGCTGGAGATACTCGCGCGTCCGGAGGCGGGCGACATCCTCGCGGAGGCCCGTCGCGACCCGGAACTCGACGGGAGGGTGGCCGCGTTGGCCATCCGTGCGGCGGCGCGCAAGGAGACGCTGCTGCCGCTGCACGTCAACGTCTTCGCCGGGACGCTGGCCGACCTCGGAGGGCTGGCCGCACTGCGCGACGCGGTACGGGACGCGGGGCGGATGACGTGGGAGGTGACCGTCGACGTCGGGCCGCCGTACACGCACGTGCCCCGGCAGGCGCTGCTGGAGGCGGTCGCCGGGCTGCGGGCGGACGGCTTCCGGATCTGTGCGGACGGCGTCGGGGACGGCGACGTACCCCTGCGGCTGCTCACCGACCTCGCTCCTGAGCTGATCAAGCTCGACGCGTCCCTGCTGTGCCGTCCGGCGGCCGTGCGGGCGATGCGGACGCTGTGCGAGGAGTCGGGCGCGCTGCTGTCCGTCGAGGGCGTGGAGACGGAGGCGCAGTGCGCGGCGGCGGTGGCCGCGGGCGCGCAGCTGGCGCAGGGTGAGCTGTTCGCCCCGCCGGCGCGACTGCCCGCCGCGGACGTGTACGTCCCGGCGGTGGCCCCCGCCGTGACGGCCGTGCCCCGTTCGGGGCCCTCGGTGCGGCAGTTCGTGCGGCCCGCCGCGCTGCTGCCCGCGACGGTGTCCGCTGGGCGGGTGCGTGCGCTGCTCACGGGGGCCGCCGACGTGTCGGGAGTACTGCTCGTGGACGCATTCGGGGTACCCGTGCGTTCGGTGCACCGGTCCCGGTTCCTGCTGTCGATGTCGGGGCGGTACGGGCATGCCCTGTACGCCGACCGGCCGGCCGTCAGGCTCGGGGATCCGCCGCGCACGGTCGGCGTCGACGCGACGGCCTGGGAGGTGCTCGACGTGGTCGCGGGCGGGGACCGGGACCGTACGTCCGACGACGTCGCCGTGGTCGACGGGCGCGGGCGGTGCGTGGGCGTCGTGCGGCTCGCCGACCTCGTGCGGGCGCTGGCCGAGACCCGGGTCGAGGAGGCGGCGGGGCTCAACCCGCTGACGCGGCTGCCCGGTTCGGACGCCATCACCGAGGAGGTGGACCGGCGGATCGCGGACGGCCGGACGTTCGCGCTGAGCTGGCTGGACGTGGACCACTTCAAGCGGGTGAACGACGCGGCCGGGTTCGCGGCCGGGGACGAGCTGATCCGGGCGGTGGGGCGGGCGTTGCAGCTCGCCGCGTCCGAGGACGTGCGCGTGGGGCACATCGGCGGCGACGACTTCCTGGTCCTCGCGGACCCGGACGGGCTCGACCGGGTTGCCGCCTCGGTCCTCGACACGCCGTGGTCGGCGGGCGGGCTGGCCGTGACGCTCTCCCTCGCCACGGTCCTGTGCCCGCCAGCAAGTGTGAGCGGTCACCGGCAGGCCGCCGCCTGCCTCGCACCGCTCAAGCAGGCGGCGAAGGCCCTGCCGGGGGCGAGCTGGATCCTCGGGCGGGCGGGACTGCCGGGCCACGAGGTGCGCCGCGGGCCCCTGGCCGGGCCGGCGCCACACGCTGCCTGGGCCGCCACCACACCGGCGCGCACTCACCCCGGCTGAGCCGGGGCCGCGGCGGAGAGGGACCGTCCTCCTCCGACGGCGCGTCAGCCTGTACGGCGTCAACGGGTGTCTTGCGCGCGGGCGTTGACAACGTGGGGCGCGGCGCCGGGACCGTCCTTCCCGGGATGGCTCCTCAGCCTTCACACCGCCAACGAGTAGCCCATGCAAGGACGTTGACAACGCGAGGCAGCGCCGGGACCGTCCTTCCCGGGATGGCTCCTCAGCCTTTGCGCCGTCAACTAGCGGCCCACGCATGGGCGTTGACTACGTGGGGGCAGCGTCGGGACCGTCCTCACCAGGATGGTTCGCAAGCCTTCGTAGTGGCAACGAGTGGCGCGTGCACGGGCGTTGACGACGTTCGGCGGCCGGCCCGCCGGTGTCGCGGTTCTCCCCGTGCCCGGGACGCCGTACCCGCGTGTTGCGCGGCCCGTGGTCGCGAACCGTTCCGGTCGGCGACCTTGACGCCCCCTGAGTGCCGGTGAACACTTCCCGGTGTCAGTCGGCATCGCCGCATTCGGGCGTCTTCAGGCGCTGTACCGCAAGGGTTCCCGCCTGCACGAAGGGCCATCCCCCACGGGCGATTCCGCTGCTACGGCACGCTCGTCACGGACGCCGGGCGGGGCGCGGGACTCTCCCTGCCCTCGGCTGAAGTAGCCATGGGAAACGCACCCTGCACGGTGGACCGGGGCGGACCGCCCCGGGCGAGGGCCTAGGAGCCGCCATGAGCAACGGAGACATATTCGTCGGTGAGGTCATCGGTACCGCGATCCTCATCCTGTTCGGCGCCGGAGTGTGCGCCGCCGTCACCCTCAGATTCTCGAAGGCGCGGGCCGCCGGCTGGATCGTCATCGCGTTCGGCTGGGGCTTCGCCGTGCTGGCCGGCGCCTACACCGCCGCGCCCCTGTCCGGCGGCCACCTCAACCCCGCCGTCACCATCGGAGTCGCCGTCGACACCGGCGTCTGGGACAAGGTCTGGGTCTATGTGCTGGGCCAGATGGTCGGAGCCATGCTCGGTGCCGTCCTCGCCTACCTGGTCTATCTCGCGCAGTTCCAGGCCAACGTCCGCAAGGCGGGCACCACGGAGGGAACGGCGGACGAGCCGACGCCGACCCTGGGCATCTTCTCCACCATCCCCGAGATCCGGAACCCGGTCGCCAACCTGATCACCGAGGTCATCGCGACGATCGGCCTGGTGCTGCCGATCCTAGCCTTCGGCAAGAACGTCGGCATCGGCATCGGCCCGGTCCCCGGCGAACAGGGGATCTACGGCTCCGGCATCTCCGTCCTGCTGGTGTCCCTGCTCGTCGTCGGCATCGGACTCTCCCTCGGCGGACCCACCGGGTACGCCATCAACCCGGCGCGCGACCTGGGCCCGCGCATCGTGCACACGTTCCTGCCCATTCCGAACAAGGGCACCTCCGACTGGGGCTACTCCTGGGTCCCGGTCGTCGGCCCGCTGATCGGCGGGGCGCTCGCCGGCCTCATCTACAACGCAGCCTTCTGACCCGAGCGACCAAGGGGTATCCATGCCGGACAACGCCGAGAAGTACGTCGCCGCAATCGACCAGGGCACCACCTCCAGCCGCTGCATCGTCTTCGACCGGGCCGGCGCGATCGTCGCCGTCGACCAGCGCGAGCACCGGCAGATCTTTCCCAAGCCCGGCTGGGTGGAGCACGACGCGACCGAGATCTGGTCCAAGGTGCAGGCGGTGGTCGCGGGAGCGGTCGCCAAGGCCGGGCTGCGCGCCGACCAGCTCAGCGCGCTCGGCATCACCAACCAGCGTGAGACGACGGTCCTGTGGGACCGCGCCACCGGCAAGCCCGTGCACAACGCCATCGTCTGGCAGGACACCCGGACCTCCGCGCTCTGCACCGAACTGGGCGGCACGGACGGGCAGGACCGCTTCCGCGAGCAGACCGGGCTGCCGCTGGCCAGCTACTTCTCCGGGCCCAAGGCGGCCTGGCTGCTGGACAACGTGCCGGGCCTGCGCGCCCGAGCCGAGCGCGGCGAGATCGCCTTCGGCACGATCGACTCCTGGCTGATCTGGAACCTCACCGGCGGCACGGCAGGCGGGCGGCACGTCACCGACGTGACGAACGCCGGGCGCACCATGCTGATGAACCTGGAGACGCTCCGGTGGGACCCGTCCATCCTCTCCGCGATGAACATCCCCGAGGCGATGCTGCCCGAGATCAGGTCCTCCTCCGAGGTGTACGGGACGGCCGTGGGCCAACTCGGGGGCGTGCCGGTCGCGTCGGCGCTCGGCGACCAGCAGGCGGCCGTGTTCGGGCAGGCCTGCTACGACGTGGGCACGGCCAAGAACACCTACGGCACCGGCAGCTTCCTGCTGCTCAACACCGGCAACCGGCCCGTTCCCTCGAAGAACGGCCTGCTGACCACCATGGGCTACAAGATCGGCGACGAGGCGCCCGTCTACTGTCTGGAGGGCTCGATCGCGATCACGGGGGCCCTGGTCCAGTGGTTCCGCGACCAGCTGGGGATCATCCGCAACGCGGACGAGATCGAGACGCTGGCGGCGAGCGTCGAGGACAACGGCGGGGCGTACATCGTGCCGGCCTTCTCCGGCCTGTACGCGCCCTACTGGCGCTCCGACGCCCGCGGTGTCGTCACCGGCCTCACCCGTTACGTCACGAAGGCACACCTGGCCCGGGCGGTTCTGGAGGCCACGAGCTGGCAGACCCGCGAGGTCGTGGACGCCATGTACCAGGACTCCGGGGTCCGGATCACCACCCTGAAGGTCGACGGCGGCATGACCGGCAACAACCTCCTGATGCAGCACCAGGCGGACGTCCTCGGGGTGCCGGTCATCCGCCCGAAGGTCTCCGAGACGACGTGCCTTGGCGCCGCGTACGCGGCCGGACTCGCGACGGGTGTCTGGAGCGGCCTCGACGAACTGAAGACGCACTGGCAGAAGGACGTCGAGTGGACGCCGGCCATGGAGGCCGCCGAGCGGGACCGGGAGTACCACAACTGGCACAAGGCGGTGGAGAAGAGCTTCGGCTGGCACGAGGAGGACGTGTGAGCCGACCGGGGTCCACGCGCGCGTGAACGTCCCGTGAGCCACGCGCGCGTGCGAAGTGCGGCTCGTACCCCGGTCGGCGGGGGTACGGGCCGTACGCACGGGCCCGGGCCTACGGTCAGGTGGTGACCGACTCGCGGCGTCCTGCGGCCTGTTCCATCGCGTGCTGGACGACCCGGATGAGGACCTCCTTGGCCGATCCCCGGTCCCGCGCGTCGCAGAGCACCACGGGGACGCCGTCGTCCAGGTCGAGCGCCCTGCGGACGTCCTCGGCGGGGTGACGGGCGGCGCCCTCGAAGCAGTTGACGGCCATCACGAAGGGGATGGAACGCCGCTCGAAGTAGTCGACCGCGGCGAAGCAGTCCTCCAGGCGGCGGGTGTCCGCGAGGACGATCGCGCCCAGGGCCCCGGTGGCGAGTTCGTCCCACAGGAACCAGAAGCGATCCTGTCCGGGCGTCCCGAAGAGGTACAGCACCAGGTCCTCGCGGAGAGTGATGCGCCCGAAGTCCATCGCGACGGTGGTCGTCCTCTTGCTCTCCACGCCGCTGATGTCGTCGACCGGGCGCCCCGCCTCGGTGAGCATCTCCTCCGTCCGCAGCGGCCTGATCTCGCTGACCGCGCCGACGAGGGTCGTCTTCCCCACACCGAAACCGCCGGCCACGAGGATCTTGAGCGTGACGGGCTCGACCGGGGGCTTGCCGCGCTCAGTACGCCCGAAGATCATCGATCTCTTCTCCTGCTTCGCTGGTGTCGGACGGGGCGGACCGTAGCCGCCACCGCCGGGTTCGCTGACGAGTACGTCTGCGGGGCGGGCTTCTGCCGTAGCACTTCCGCCAAGTTCCGTGCCGGTCCCGCCGGCGCACCCGACGCGGCCCGCGCCGACCTCTCCCGGCTCACCCCGTGCCGTACGCCGCCGTGGCCACGCCGGACCGCGAACTCGTGGGGCAGGCACGTCGTCACCCTGATCCCGTGCCGCTCAGAGCGCCCGGAGGCCGCTGATCACGTCGCGGAGGATGCTCTCGTCCGGCAGCTCCGCGGGCGGTACGGGACGTGTCACGTGGACCAGTTCCTCGTCCACGAGGTCGCCGATCAGGACGCGTATCACCCCGATGGGAAGGTCGAGCTCCGCGGCGAGTTCGGCGACCGACTGCGGTGCGTCGCGACAGAGTCCGACGATGTCCACGTGCTCCGGGGACAGCGCCTGGTCAGCCTCGGGATCGTCCGCGTGGGTCTCCGTGACGACCACCGCGATCAGGTCGAGCCGGTGCTGGGCCGGGCTGGTGGTGCGGCCCCGCGTCATGGCGTACGGACGAACCACCGGTCCGGCCTCGTCGTCGAACCAGTGGCGTGTTGCGTGACCGTCTCCGCTCATGCCATCCCACTACCCGTCGGCGGGCAGGTCGGTGCGCGGAGCGGCGCCCAGATGTACGCCGACCCGCTTGACCAGGAGCGTCATCTCGTAGGCGACCTGTCCGATGTCCGACTCGGCCTCGGAGAGGACGGCGAGGCAGCTGCCGTCGCCCGCGGCCGTGACGAACAGGAAGGCGTCGTCGAGTTCCACGATCGTCTGTCGGACACTGCCCGCCTCGAAGTGCCGGCCCACCCCCTTGGCGAGGCTGTGGAATCCCGAGGCGACGGCGGCCAGGTGCTCGCTGTCCTCCCGGGTCAGGTCCTTGGAGACTCCCGTGGGCAGTCCGTCGCCGGAGAGCACGATCGCCTTGCGGATGCTGGCGACCCGGTCCACCAGGTCGTCGAGGAGCCAGTTCAGCTCCCCCGACGTCGCGCTGCTCACGGGGTGCCCTGCGGCCTTCGGTGCGGTCATCGACCGTCTCCCTCTGTCGTTCCTTGTGCTGAGCCGTCGTGGGCATCGTCGCCCCCGGCGTTCTCCTCGCGGCCGCGCTGCCAGCCCCGCTGGAGCGAGGCCATCCGGCTGCGCACGTCGGCGGCGTCGCGCTCGGCGGGTTCCGCGCCGCCGTTCCCTGATCCGTCGCGCTCGGTGCGCCGTGCGGGTCCGTCCTTCAGCTGCGGCGCGAGGCTGGCCTGCCGTACGCGGCGGGGCAGCGGGCTCGCGTCCGGTGACGCGGTCCCGGGATCGGGGTGCGCGGCCGTCTCCTCCGTACCGGCCGGGCGGCCGGGGCGGCGTGCGCCGCCGGGTTGGGCGGGAGCCTCGGGAGGCGCGCCGTCCAGGCGTCCGGCGGTGTCGGGGCGTTCAGTACGGACCGGCGGGACGTCGTGGTCGCCGCCGGAGCGGCCCGGTGCCTCGCCTCGTCCGGCGCCGAACCGGCTCGACGAACCGGCCCGCTCGGTGGCGGAGCGGGCAGGTGCCGCGCCACGGGCGGCGCGGCGCGCCGCGGACGGCCGGGCGTCCTCGAACTCCGCGCGCCCCGGGGCAGGGGACTCCATGCCCAGCGGTTTTGTCCCGTCGGGTTCCCCGCGCCGGGTCCGGACGTCCGTCACCGGGCGTCCGTGGGAGCTGACGAGCTTGGGCGCCCTGCGGCGCTGCGGCAGCGGGACGGGGGCGTCAGGACGGTCGGGGCCGCCGGGGCGCGCGGTCTCGCCCTGGCCCTCGCGGGCCTGCTGGTGCTGTTCGCCGAGGACACCGGTGAGGGAGCGGCGCGGCCGGAAGGGGTCACCGCGGTCGCCGTCGTCCTCGCCGAGGGCTCCCGGGAGGTCGTCCAGGCCGTCGAGACCGACCGGGGCCTCCAGTTCGACGGGGCCGTCCAGGATCGAGGCGGGCAGTCCGGGCAGTCGCACCGGGACCTCGGACAGGGCCGCGGTGAGGTCCTGCCCGGTCTCGGCCTCCTTCGTGGGCACCGCGCGGTCGAGGCGGAAGCCGATGCCGTTCGTGTCCGGGACGTCGTCCGTGAGCAGCGCGTCGGGGATGAAGACGACCGCGGTGGTGCCGCCGTACGGGGACGGCTGCAGGGAGACCCGGACGTTCTGCCGCTGCGCGAGCCGGCTGACCACGAAGAGGCCGAGCCGGTCGGTGTCGGACAGTTCGAACTCGGGGGTCTCGGCTAGCCGGAGGTTGGCGTCGAGCAGGGCCTCGGCCGCCATGCCGAGACCGCGGTCGTGGATCTCCAGCGTGAAGCCGTTGGCGACGCGTTCGCCGAGGACCTGGACGGCCGTGTGCGGGGGTGAGAACACCGTGGCGTTCTCGAGGAGTTCGGCCACGAGATGGGTGAGGTCGGCGACCGCGGGGCCGGTGACCGCGACGCGCGGCAGGCGGCGTACCTCGATGCGCTCGTAGTCCTCCACCTCGGCGACGGCGGCGCGGACGATGTCCATGAGCTGGATGGGCTTGCGCCACTGCCGGGAGGGAGCGGCTCCGGAGAGGATGACCAGGCCCTCGGCGTGGCGGCGCATGCGCGTCGTGAGGTGGTCCAGGCGGAACAGGTCGGCGAGTTCGTCGGTGTCCTCGGTCCTGCGCTCCATGGTGTCGAGCAGGGTGAGCTGCTTGTGCAGCAGGACCTGGCTGCGGCGGGCGAGGTTGACGAAGACGTCGGAGACGCCTTCGCGCAGCTCGGACTGCTTGACTGCGGCCTCGACGGCGGCCCGCTGCAGGGTGTTGAGCGCCTGGCCGACCTCGCCGATCTCGTTCCTGTCGTACTCCAGGCGCGGCACTTCCGTCTCAACGTCGACCTGTTCGCCCGCGGAGAGGCGGCGCATGACGCTGGGCAGCCGGACGCCGGACGCCTCGTGGGCCTCCAGGCGCAGCCTGCGCAGGTCGCGGATCAGGCTGCTGCCGATGCGCACGGACATGAACAGGGAGACGAGCAGGGCGGCCAGACCGAGGACGCCGGCGATGGCGGCCTTGACGATGACGTTGACGGCCAGGGGGTGGACCCGGTCCTGGTAGCGGTCGCCCGCCTCGTCACCGAGCCGGTCCAGTTCGGCGAGTGCCCGTCCGGCCGTCTCGTCCCAGCTCTTCGCGGTGACCCCGCGGGGGGCGCCGGGGGCCGACCCGATGACGGACTGTTCGGCGTTGCGGAGCGGAGCGGTGACGGCGTTCTTCCAGTAGCGCTCGAAGCGGACGCGCTCGGCGGCGGGCAGCAGCGGCAGGCTGGTGTCGTACAGGAGGCCGCGCTGGGCCACGAGGTCGGAGACGTCCCGGATCTCGTCGTCGGTGAGCCGGCCCGCCACGAGCGCGGATCCGAGGAGCGCGTCCTCACGGGAGAGCAGTTCCCGGGCGCGGGCGACGTTGGCGAGGGCGCGCCCCTGCTTGTCCATCTCGACGTCGTCGAGCACGTGGAGGTTGGCCATGAGGACGTAGCAGGGGTCGACGAGCTGGTTGTAGAGGCCGAGGGCCTGGGTCCGGTCGACGGTGCCCTCGTCGATGCTGCCCCGCAGCGAGTCGAGTCCGCCGAGGGCGTCGAGGATCGAGGTGACACGTTCACCGGTCCCCTCGCTCATCGCCGCCCGTATGTCGTGGTCCTGGGCGTTCCGGCGGACCTTCGCGACCGCCTTGTCGGTGGCGGCCCGGCTGCGTCCGAGCGCCGCACGGGCGTCCGAGGCGCGGGGGTCGGCGAGATACACGAGGCTCTGACGGCGTTCCTGCTGGAGGACGCCGATGGTGTCCTCGGTGGGGAAGGCGACCTTCTCCACGACGTCCGACACGTCGAACAGGTGGAGCGCCTCACGTCCGGTGAGCACGGTGGCGAAGCCCCAGATCGCGGTCAGGGACACCAGCGGCACGAGCAGCAGCGCCACGATCTTCCGGCGGATGGACTTCCCGCGAAAGCGCATGGCCTCCCCCAGCTCGACCCCCGCTGGTCCGGGGGCACACATGTGCGTCAACAAACGGCGTGAGCCTACTACCGACACACAGGTATCTCGAAGGGCTGTCCGAACCCGCATCTGCCGTGAACTGAACGGGACATCAGTAGTTGTCGGTGCATTGCGGGAGATTGCCTCCCCTGTTCCGGCATCTGCGCCCGCGTCGCAACCCGTGGGCGCGGGTTGCTGGTTGGCCGGAATTCTTCGGTGATCGGGAATTTTTGCGGGAGGTGGTTCGTCTTTCTGTACGGGAATGAGGGGCGGAATCGGCCACAAGGCGTCGCATGCCGCGCCCAGGCCGCGTAGAACAGCGCAAACCGGGCAGCCACTGGGAAGCGGGAGTCTTCGGAGGTCTCGGGGTACACAGGGCAAGCGGTCTGCTGGGGATGGGGAGTGACGTGTTGATGGGCACGGTGGAGCGCGAGGCGCTCAGGAGCGGCGTTGCGGCGCCGGTGGCGGCACGGCGGGGCCCGCGGGCACCCGACCCCGGCACCCCGGCGAGCGAGCGCCGTGCGACGACGGCCGGGCGGCAAGCTCCCCACGCCGCGGTCGAGTTCACGGACCCGCGCGGTTCGACCACGCGGGGGGACGACGCCGCCGCTGGCCGGGTCGCCTCGGAGGACGGCTCCCCGGCCGGGCGCAGGTCCGCCCCGGCGGCGGACCGCTCGGGCGCGCGTCGAGTCGCGGCGGACGGCGGGGCCGCCACCCGGGAGGGTGAGGAGCGTTACTACCGGCCGTTGTGGGTCGAGGAGCCCGCGCGCAGGCGGCGGTTGCCGGATCCGGTGCGTACGGCGGCGGTGCGGGCGGTGATCATCATCGCGGTGACGCTCACGCAGGCCGTGATCGCCTTCCTGTGCACTCTGGCCGGCTCCTGGCTGGCGTTCCCGATGGTGCTCAGCAGCGTGGCCTGCACGGTGGTCGCCACCTGGGCCGCCCTCGACGTCTGGGTGACCCGCCAGGTGTGGAATCAACGCCACGGAGTGGTGTCCGTACCGAGCAGCACGGCACGCGCGCTCAGGCGTGAGCGCCGCGTGGCCCGGCGGCACGCCCGGGCGACGGAGCGGCCCCAGGGGCGGATACGCCGCCGGGGCGGCGCACGCCGGCTGTCGCACTCGTAGGACGAAGCAGTCGAAGCGGGCGGCGAGGCTCCCGGCCCGGCGGCCGCGAAGCGGGTGCTCGGCTAGCACGCACGTCCGGGACGAGCGCGGAGTTCACTCCCAGCTCGGTCGTACGGACGAGCCGGGCGCGGATCGACCTCCCGGCTCGGAGTGGCGACCGGTGAGAAGGACGCGGGCCTGACGAGTCGGACCGCCAGGGACGGTCGTTCGGTGGCGTCGCCGCGGGCGCGTCCTGCCCGCGGCGACGCCACCGCCGTCCGCTACGACGCGCTGGGCGCCGGACGCTTGTACATGCGAGTCGCGGTGATCTCGCTGTGCCCGGGCTCCCCGGCTGCGGCCTCCCGCGGCAGTCCCGGCCGCAGGTGCTCCTCCACGCTGATGTACTTCAGCCCCGCGCGCAGGTCGGCGTCATTGCGCAGCCGGATGACGAGCGGGAACTCGGCGAGCGCGGTCGTGTCGAACAGGCCCGTCGTGTACAGCAGTTGCACGCCCAGCGCGTCGGACACGGCACGCTGGAGCTCCAGCAGATACGTCGCGTTGGCGCGCCCGATGGGGTTGTCGAGGAAGAGCGTGCCGGCGTGCCGGTGCTTGTCGCGGCCCCGGTCGTTGCTGCGCAGCGCCGCCATCGTGCAGTACAGCGCGATGGCCGCGGTGAGCAGCTGGCCGCCGGAGAAGACGTCGCCCATCTGTCCGACGGGGACGCGCTCGGCACGCAGCACGGCGTCCGGCTTGAGGATCTCGACGGCAACGCCCTTCGGCTGGAGGGCGGCGCTGACGCCCCGCAGCAGCAGGGACGTGCCGTCGCGGCGCATGTCCGAGTTCTTCTTGACGGCGGCGCGGGTGGCCTCGTCGACGACCTCGCCGAGCCGCTCGGTGAGCGTGGCCTGGTCGGGCTCCTCGAAGCGGATCCGCAAAAACTCCTGCCCGGACCACTCCCCGAGCCCCTCGGGCAGTCGGGAGAGCCGCTGCGCGGACCGCAGCGTGGCGAGCGAGGACTCCACGAGCCCCCGCAGCCGGTCGACGATCGAGTCCCGGTTCCGCTCCAGCTGTGCCAACTCGTCGGTGAGCACGCGCAGCCGGGGTGCGAACGCGTCCGCCCACTTCTGCGCGTGCTCGGGCAGCGCGGCGGCGGGCAGCTCACGGATCTGCTGCCGGGCCGGGGTACGCACCTGCTCGTAGCGCGTGGAGTTGGCGTGCCGTACGAGAATGTCGCTCGCCTCCCGCACGGCGGCCTCGGCCGCGGACAGGTCGGCGCCGCAGCCGCGCAGCGAGCGGCGGGTCTCGGTGGCGGCGTGCCGCGCCTCCTCCAGCGTGCCGGGGTACGGCTCGGTCTCCTGCTGCTCCTCCTCGGAGGTCTCGCGCAGCAGGTCCCGGAGCAGGGCCGCCGTCTCCTCGAAGCCGCCGGCGGCGTCCTCCGCCGCGCGGTGCGCGTCGAGCAGCTCGGCGTGAGCCTCGCGCGCCCGGCTCACCGCCTCGGTGCGCGCGGCGAGTTCACCGGTCGCGGTGCGCAGCAGCGCCTGGGCGTGCTCGGCGTCCCGGGGGGTCAGTTCCTCGGGCAGTGCGGTGTGGGCCTCGCCCTCCTGTGGGGCGTGCCGCTCGGTCTCGCCGCGCAGCCGGCCGAGCTGCTCGCTCGCGGTCGACATCCGGGTCTCCAGGAGCTGGACGAGCTCCTCGGCGCGGGCGGCGGCGGCCTGCCGGGACGGGCCGTCGGAGCCGTCCGGCGACTCCAGGAGCTGTGCGGCGCGGGTCCGCACCTTGTTGCTGAGCCGGTCGAACTCGGCGATCGCCGCGCTCTCGTCGCTTTCGGCGCGTGCCTGCTCGGCGCGCAGATCGGCGCCGACACCGACCTTCTCGTAGAGCTGGGAGGCGGCCCGGTAGGCCTCCCGGAGGGCGGGCAGGGAGGACCGGGGGGTGCTGTCGGCGGCTCCGGGCACCCTGCCGTCCTCGTCCTCGCCCTTGTCCTTCACGTCGTCGGGTACGCCCGCGATCTCGGCGCGCTCGGCGCGCAGCGCCCGGGCCGTGCGGCGGGCGTCGTCGGCGGCGCGCTGGGCGGCGCGGCGGTCCTCGTCGGCGGCGCGTGCGCGCTCCAGGCAGACCTGGGCGCGGGTCTCCGACTCCGCCGCCTCGTCGGCGAGTTCACGGAGCTTGACCTGCCAGCCGGCGCGCTCGCGCAGCCGGAAGGCGAGCCCCGCGAGGGCGTCGGCGGCACGGCGGGCCCGCTGGGCGGCCTCCTGCCGCTCGTCCCGCACGAGGACCGCCTCGGCAGCCTCCTCGTCGGCCTCGGCGCGGACGGCCCGCGCCTCGGCGAGTTCGGCCTCCGTCTCCTCGGCGAACGCGCGTGCGTCGCGGGCCGCGGCGGCGAGCTCGACGAGCCGCCCCGCCGGGCACCCGGCGCGCCAGGAAGCCAGCCGCGCGGCCAGTTCCCGGTCCTTGCCGAGCCGGGCCGCGAGCGTGCGGATCTCCTCGTCCCGGCGGCCCGCGCGGCCGCGCAGCGCCTGCCGCTCCTCGTCGGCGGCGTGCTCGTCGTGCATGGCCGGGTTCGGCGGTACGAGGAAGACGTCTCCGCTGTCGTCCCCCGGGGCCGGGGTGGGGGCGAGCAGCGCGGCGGCGGTGCCCACGGCGACGGCGGAGCGCGGCAGCAGCGCGGCTTCGCCGAGCGCCTGACGGGCCCGGGCGTGGGTGTCCGGATCGGTGATGATCACACCGTCGACCAGCTCGGGGCGGGCGGTCAGCACGCGCGCGTGGTCGGCGGGGTCGACGGCCTGCGCGAGGTAGCGCCAGCCGGGCAGCGCGGGGATGCCGTGCTCGCCGAGGAACTCGACGGTGGCCAGCACGTCCGGGCCGGGCGGCAGCAGTCCACCGTCGCCGAGCGCGCCGAGGATCCGCGCGTCGTCGGCGGCGGCCGTCCGCAGCTCGAAGAGCTGGCGCTCGGCGGAGGCGACGCCTTCGTCGAGCAGCTCCCGCAGCTCGTCGGCGTACCGGTCCAGTTGCTCCGGGGTGAGCGGGGTTCCCCCCATGGGGCCCGCTTCGCCGGCGCTCTCGTCGCGCCGGGGCTGCGGAACGCCCGTCCGCGCAGGAGCGCCCGGCAGGCCGAGCAGCTCCGTGAGCCGTTCCTCGCCGGCCAGCGCGTGTGCCGTGCGCTGCTCCGCGTCGTGGGCGCGCTCCGCCGCCGTGGCCGCGTCCGCCGCGCGCGCCGCCGTCAGCTCCGCGCGGGACTCGGCGGAGGCCGCCTCCCGGGCGTGCTCCGCGGCGCGGCGCGCGGCGTCCCGGGCGGTGTCCCAGGCCGCCACGGCGGACTTCTCGGCGTCGCTGGCGGCCAGCGCGGCCCGCGCCGGATCGGCGTCCGGGGCGCTGTCGTCCAGCCAGCCCGCGCGCACCGCCTCGGCCGTCTCCTGCTCGACCTCGGCCAGCCGCTGGCGCAGGTGCCCGACCTCGCTGCGGGCGCGCTGCGCCTCGGTGGCGGCGGCCGTCGCGTCGCGGTGCGCGGCCTCGCCGACCTCCTGGAGGGCGGCGGACCGCTCCTCCTCCTCGTTGGCGAGCGCCTCGGCTCCTTCGGCGGCGCCGTGCAGGGCGCGTACGAGGTCGACGGCGGCCTTCGCCCGCGCGGCGAGCGCCGGCGCCGCGTCCCGCTCGGCCTCCCGGATCGCCGCGGCGACGCGGGCGGAGCGGTCGGCCGCGGAGCGGTGCCGCAGGACGAGTTCGGCGGCCTGCCAGGCGGCGTGCAGCGTCCGCGCGTCGGCGAGTTCCCGCTTCTGGGCGGCGGCGGACCTCTCGGCCCCGGCGAGCGCCAAGGAGGCGTGCCGGTAGGCCAGTTCGGCGGAGATCAGCGCGCTGCGGGAGCGGGCGCCCTCGGCTTCGGTGACCGTGTGCGCGGCGGCCGTGACCCCCCGGGCGAGGTCGCCCACACGGTGCCGCTCCCGGACCGACCGGGCGGACAGGCGCCGGGCCAGGGTCCGGGTGCGCCGCTCGGCCGCCGTGTGGATGTCCCGTGCCCGGCCGCGGGCCTCGGCCGCGTCGACGATGCGTGTGAGCAGGTCCACCGACCCCGCCGTGAAGTCCCGTTCGGCGATCAGTTCGGCGCGCCGCCCCAGCTTGTTGCCGAAGCCGCTGACCAGGTCGGCGAGCCCGTCCGTGTCCCGGGTGTCGGTGACGGCACGCAGCAGCAGGTCGGTGAAGTCGGAGTCCTTCTTGACCGCGAAGAGACCGGCGGCCTCGCCCTCGTCGGCGTTCATCTCGCGCTGGTAGCGGAAGAGTTCGGGGTCGAGTCCCAGGTCGCCGAGGTGCTCGATCCAGCGGTCGTGGATCTCCTCCCAGTGCACTTCGAGGTGCGGGTAGGCCTTGCCGGCCTCGGTGATCGCGTCCCGGAAGCCCTTCATGGTGCGCCGCCGCCCCTGCGCGCCGGAGACCCCCTCGACGGACGGGCGGACGGCGGTGGCCTCGGCGACGGGCAGGTTGTCCAGGCTCAGCCCGGGACCGGGGCGGAAGGAGTACCAGGCCTCGGCGAACTTGCGCGGGTCGTTGGAGACCTGCCGGCCCCGCCACTCGCTCACCTTGCCGACGACGACGCACTCCCCGGTCAGCGTGTGCTGCCACTCCAGCGCGACGTGCCCGCAGTCGTCCGCGAGCAGGAACTTGCGCAGGACGCCGGAGCTGGCGCCGCCCAGCGTGTTCCGGTGGCCCGGCAGCATCACCGAGAAGATCAGCTTGAGCAGGACCGACTTCCCGCCGCCGTTCTCCAGGAAGAGCACGCCCGCGGGTGCGGGGCGGCGCGGCGGGCCGACCGGCTCGTCCTGGAAGAACTCCGCCTGGGTGGGCGCGGGGTCGGGCACGGGCTCGCCCACGCCCCTCAGGTCCAGGACGGTGTCGGCGTAGCGCGCACCGGCGGGCCCGATGGAGTAGAGGCGGACCCGGGACAGCTCGTACATGGCGGCGGACTCTCGTGATCGTGTGGGGGGGCGGAGCGGTCAGGAATGGAACGGCAGTCCGGCGTCGGCGACGAGTTCCAGGTCGTCGGTGTCCTCGGCGGGCAGCAGGGTCGCCGTGCCGTCGGTCACCGGGACCACGCCCAGCTCGAGGAGTTCGGCCATGGCCGCGCTGCCCGCCATGTCACGGACCTGGAGCTGATAGCGGGCGGTGGTCCGGTACGTCCCTCCGGAGTCGTCGCCGGTGCGCTGGAGGAAGCCGGAGTCGGTGAGGAACGCGACGGCCTTGCCGACGATGCCCGTGGTGGAACCGGCCAGTCTGCGCGCGTCCTTGGTGGCGCCGGCCGCGCTGCGCCGCGCCCAGATCCGCCAGGCGGCCTCGAGTCCCGGCGCGTCCGTCGCCGGGTCGGTGTTCTGCCCCTGCTCGTCGGCCCGCTCCTCCAGGCGGCGGCAGGCCTGCCGGACGAAGGCGTCGACGCCGTTGACCGTGACGCGCCCGATGTAGCCGTCGTCGGCGAGGTCCTCGGGGCGGGGGAACGCCATGGCGGCGACGGCGAGATGTGCGAGGCCGTGCAGGAACCGGTCGCCGGAGTCCGCGGACGTCCGGCGGGCGTAGTCGCCCATGCGGACGGCGAACACGGAGTCCTCGGCGGCGGTCACGGCCATCCCGGCCCGGGGGGACACCTCCAGGACGATCAGCCCCAGACCCGTCGCCACGGCGTCGGCGAGCCGGGCGAACGGCGGGTCCTCGCGGTAGCGGCGCAGCAGTTCCGCGTATTCCTGGTCACGGGCCGGCTGCAGCTTCGGCTGGAGCCCGAAGGCGACGAGCCGCGCCGCGTCGGCGGCGTCGGCGGGGGTGACGGCGGCGCTCGCCGGAGCGGCGGCGGCCTCCGGTTCACTCCACTCGACGTGCTCGGTCACGGCTCAGGCTCCTTGATTCGGCGTTACGGGGGTGACGGCGCCCCGGCGAGGGGCGCGCGGTACGGCATCGGACGGACCCGGGCACGGACACGGCACACGGGCCGGCAGACCACGTTCACGGGGCCACCGGGTCATGACGACCGCCACGGTGGACGGGCCTGGCGGGGGTGCCGCCTCGGCGAGGGACGCGCGGTGCGCCATCGGGCGGCCCCGCCACGCGGGCGCGTGCCACCGTGACGGGGTCCCGGTCGGCCCGGTCTCCCGCTCCGCCCGGGCCCGGGCTCGCGGTGGAAGGCAGCGGACGGCCCGTCGGACGGGCCGGCGGGGCGACCGAGGACGGACGGCACGCGACCGGCCGACGTGCGGTCCATCGCCGTACGGACGGCCGACGTGCAGCCCGCCGACGTACGGACAGCCGACGTGCGGTCCACCGGCTTGCGCACACCCGACATGCAGCCCACCGGCGTGGGGACACCCAACGTGCAGCCCGCCGACGTACGAACGGCCGACGTGCGGTCCACGGGCCTGCGCACACCCGACATGCAGCCCACCGGCGTGGGGACACCAGACGTGCAGCCCAGCGCCGGACGGCCGATCGGCGAGCGGTCCGCCCCCGTACGAACGGCCGACGCGCAATCCGCAGGCTCACGCGCACCCGACGCCCGGCCCATCGACGTACGGACAGCCGACATGCAGCCCACCGGCGGGCGGACGACCGCCGGTTCGGGCATGGCGTTCACGCCGCCTCCGTCCGGCCGGCCGCCATCCCGGCCGCGTCCAGCAAAGCCGTCCCGACGATGAGGTCCGCGCCGCCGAACTCGGGATCGTCCAGCTCGGTCCCGTCGTCCACCGCGAACAGCAGCTTCTCCTCGCCCTGCCGGTAGGCGGTGCCGACCGGCGGGCTGGCCGCGTGCACGGCCAGCAGGGCGACCAGATAAGGCAGTTCGGGGTCCTTGTCGCGGGCCTCGGCGAGCAGCCCGGACAGCCGTCGGGGCGCGTCGGCGGGCAGTTCGAGCAGTTGCATGGCGGCGGCCAGCTGCTCCTCGCTGAAGCGGCTGTCGTCCGGAGTGGCGATCAGGTCGGGTTCGGGCATCTCGGCGCCGAGGTGCTCGCGCTCCACGGGCGGCGTCAGCAGTATGTCGACGAGGTCCCCCACCCGCACCGAGACGGGCGTGCGCAGCCCCGTCCCGCGTGCGAAGAAGGCGTCCGTCACGCGCGTCGCCTGCTCCACGGGCAGCGGCAGGACGGGGGCGACCAGGTGACCGTAGAGGTCGATTCCCGAGGTGGTCATGGGGGTGGCGAAGGCCTGCCGGTCCTGCTCGGCGCGGAACAGCGGTCCCGCCTCCAGCAGCCGGGACTGCAACTGCGTGTGCCGCCGGATGCAGTCCTTGACGATGTCCACGAGTTCGGCGGCGCGCCGCTTCTGCTCGGGGTCCTCGGACTCGTCGCGGGCCTTGCGGATGTTGGTGAGGATCGCGTTCTCGTGGCGGTAGCGGTCGGCGACGTGGTCCAGGGCCTCCGCGATCATGTCGGGGACGGCCCGGAGCCAGTCGACCGCGCGCACGTTGCGCCGGGTGGCGTCGAGGGCCCTGCGCAGTGTCTCCGAGTACTGCACGGTGCGGTACCGGGCCTGCTCGGCGGCCAGCTGGGCGTCGGCGAGCCGGCCCCGGCTGATCAGCACCTCCAGCTTGACCTCGGCGGCGATCTGCGCGCTGGTGACGTCCGTGTCGAGGGCACCGACGAGGACGTTGACCGCCTCGTCGGTCGTACGGAGGTAGACACTTCCCCCGTAACCGGGCACCTCCTCGATCAGCTTGAAGTCGTAGTCTCGCCGGACGTACGAACCGTCGGAGGCGAACGTGCCGTACACGGCCCGGAAGCCGCGGTCGACACTGCCGACGTTGATCAGGTTCTCCAGGACCCAGCGGGCCACGCGCTCGTGCTCCGCGACGGGCCGCTGCGGGGCCTGGGCCGCGACGCGGGGGATGAGGCGGGCCACTATCTGGTCGTGGTCGGCGCCCGTGTCGAAATCCATGTTCAGCGTGATGAGATCGATGGCGGCGAGGGCCACCTCCGCCATCCCGTACACCGAGTACTCGCCCGCGAGGTTGGCCTTGCGTGCGTCGAGGTCGTGCAGCGGCGCGGTGCAGGCGAGCGCGCGCAGCCGCCGCGCCAGACCCTCGTCGGCGGCCGGACCCGGAGCGGGGCGCGGCCCCGCGCTGAGCTGGGGCGGAACACGGTCCGTCGATGCAGGCGAAGTCACGGTGCACAGACTAGGTCCTCGGTCTGACAACGGTCGAAACGGCTCAGAAGCGCCCACGCGGCCGGACGGCGAACCCGCCCCGTCGGGGCCCGCGGGCCTCGCCAGGACCTGGCCGCCGCCCGCTCAGCCGACGCCCCCGCCTCTGCCTCCGCCTCCGCCTCCGCCTCCGGTGAACCCGCACCACTCGGAGAGCGGTACCGCGTAGCCTGAACAGGAGAACGGAAGAGTTATGAACCTGATCGATCTGAACGCCGACCTCGGCGAGGGCTTCGGCCGCTGGCGGCTGACCGACGACGAGCAGCTGCTGTCCGTCGTCACCAGCGCCAACGTGGCCTGCGGCTTCCACGCCGGGGACGCGATCACCATGCGGCGGGTGTGCGAGCTCGCGGCCGGTCGCGGCGTGCGGATCGGCGCCCAGGTCTCCTACCGGGACCTGGCGGGGTTCGGGCGGCGCGCGATGGACGTGCCGCCCGACGAGCTGGCGGCCGAAGTGGCCTACCAGATCGGCGCCCTGGAGGTCTTCGCCCGGGCGGCCGGCACGCGCGTGTCGTACGTGAAACCGCACGGGGCGCTCTACAACCGGGTGGTGCACGACGAGGAGCAGGCGGGCGCGGTCGTCGCCGGTGTCCTGCTCGTGGACCCCGCCCTCCCCGTCCTCGGCCTACCGTCCTCCCGCCTGCTCGACCTGGCGCGGAAGGCGGGGCTGCCGGCCGTCACGGAGGCGTTCGCCGACCGCGCGTACACCTCGCAGGGCGTTCTGGTCCCCCGTACCGAGGACGGCGCGGTGATCACGGACGGGAACGCGGTCGTCGAGCGGTCGGTGGAGCTGGCCCGCTCCGGTGTGGTCGCGTCCCGTTCCGGGGAGCGGATCGCGGTCCGGGCCCGCTCCCTGTGCCTGCACGGCGACACCCCGGGCGCGGTGGACCTCGCCCGCCGGGTCCGCGTCGGCCTGGAGGCCTCCGGTGTCCGTGTGGAGGCGTTCACGTGAGGGCGCTCACGGTGGGGGGCCACGCCCTGCTGGTCGAGGTCTCCTCGGGCGAGGCGGCCCAGGCCCTGCACGCCGAGCTGCTGCGCAGGCGCGCGGACGGTGACCTGTGCGCGGGGGAGATCGTGCCCGCGGCGCGCACGGTCCTCCTGGACGGCGTGCCGGACCCCGCCCTGCTCGCGGAGCGGCTCGCCGCGTGGGAGATCCCGCCGCTGCCCGCGCGCACGGAGCAGGCCGTGGAGATCCCCGTACGGTACGACGGTCCCGACCTGGCCGAGGTCGCGGCCCGGTGGGGGGTGCCGCCCCGTGAGGTCGCGGAGATTCACGCGGCCACCGAGTTCCGCGTCGCCTTCTGCGGGTTCGCGCCCGGCTTCGGCTATCTCTCGGGGCTCCCCTCCCGGTACGACGTCCCCCGGCGTGCGACCCCGCGGACGGCGGTCCCCGCGGGATCCGTGGGCCTCGCGGGCCCCTACACGGGCGTGTACCCGCGCTCGTCGCCCGGGGGCTGGCAGCTGATCGGCACCACGGACGCGGTCCTGTGGGACCACCGCAGGGAGCCGGCGGCGCTGTTGGCCCCGGGCGCACGCGTCCGCTTCGTACCCGCGGGGCGCTCATGACGGACCGCGCCCTCGCCGTCGTCCGCGCCGGCGCCCTGACCACGGTGCAGGACCGGGGGCGCCCCGGCCACGCCCACCTCGGCGTACCGCGCTCCGGAGCGCTCGACGCGCCGGCCGCCGCCCTGGTGAACCGGCTCGTCGGGAACCCGCCCGGCGCGGCCGTCCTGGAGACCACGCTCGACGGCTGTGCCGTGCGGCCGCGCTCCGCGGTCACCGTGGCGGTGGGCGGCGCGCCCTGTCCGGTCACGGTGGACGGACGGCCGGTCGCCTGGGGCGCACCCGTCAGGGTCCCCGGCGGGGCGCTGCTGGACGTCGGTTCCGCGCGCGCGGGCATCCGCGCCTACCTGGCCGTGTCCGGCGGAGTGGCCGTCGAGCCGGTGCTCGGCAGCCGCTCCACCGACCTGCTCTCGGGACTCGGCCCTCCTCCCCTCACGGACGGCACGGTGCTTCCGCTCGGGCCCGTGAGCGGCACCCCCGCGCGCGTGGACGTCGTCCCGCAGCCGGCGCCGCCCCGCGAACTGGTGCTGCGCGTGACGCCGGGGCCGCGCGACGACTGGTTCACCGCGGCGGCCCTGCGCACGCTCACGGCGGGGACCTACCGGGTGTCCTCCGCGAGCAACCGCATCGGCCTGCGCACGGAGGGACCCGCCCTGGAGCGGGCCGTGTCCGGGGAGCTGCCCAGCGAGGGCATCGTCCTCGGCGCGGTCCAGGTCCCGCCGGACGGCAGGCCGGTGGTCTTCCTCGCGGACCACCCGACCACCGGCGGCTACCCGGTGATCGCGGTCGTCCACCCGCCCGACCTCCCCGCGGCAGCCCAGGCCGTGCCCGGAACACCAGTCCGATTCATGACGAGCCACCACCGCCCCTGACCCACCGGAACCCCGGCCCCGACTACCGCCGAACGGGCGTGCCCAGCACGACCACCGCCGAACGGGCGTGCCCGGCACGATCACCGGCGAACGGGCGTGCCCGGCTCGGTTCCGGTCGCCGTCACGGCCGGCCCCTGTGCCGGGGCGCCGGCGCCGTCCTCCGCCGGGCCGAGCACCCGGGGCGCCGCGTCGTGCGCGGCGAGAAACGCCTCCACGGCGGCGCCCCATCCGAAGCACTCGGCACGCGCGCGTGCGGCCCTCCTCCGCTCGGCCTCGGGTCGCGCGAGGAGCGAGTCCACCGCGTCCGCGAAGGACTCCCCGTCGTCCGCGGCGGTCGCACCGGCGGACCCGACGACCTCGGGGAGCGCGGACGACGCGCTGGCCACCACGGGCGTACCGCAGGCCATCGCCTCCAGGGCGGCGAGCCCGAAGGTCTCCGCGGGCCCCGGCGCGAGACACACGTCGGCGGACGCCTGGAGCGCGCCCAGAGCCGCCCGGTCGGCGACGTGTCCGAGAAACGTCACGGGCAGCCCCCGCTCCCGGGCCCGCAGTGCTAGCCGACCGTGCAGGGGTCCGTCCCCGGCCACGACGAGCACCGCGTGCCGCCCGCGCCGCAGCAGCGCCTCCAGGGTGTCGAGCGCGGTGCCGGGCCGTTTCTCGACCGAGAGCCGCGAGCACATCACCAGCAGGGTCTGCCCCACGCGCGCGTGCCTTGCCCGCACCCCCGGGTCCCGCAGCGCGGGGTGCCGCCCGGCCAGGTCGACGCCCAGGGGAGCCCGTACGACGTTGCGGGCGCCGATCCGCACGAACTCCCGCTCGGCGAACTCCGTCGTGCACACCACGCGCGCGTAGGTGTGTGCCGTACGGGTGTTGAGCGAGTCGGCGGTACGCCGGGCCAGCCCCTCGGGCAGCCCCCAGGTCCGCAGCACGCCGTCAGCGCTCTCGTGGGAGACCATCACGGCCGGCACCCGGGCCCGCCGCGCCCACACCCCGGTCCAGCGCAGCGTGGTCCGGTCGGAGACCTCCAGCCGGTCGGGCGCGAGCGACTCCAGCAGGGCGGCCACCCGCCGCCGGTCCGTGAGCACCCGGTAGCCGCCGGTGCCGGGCAGCAGCGGCCCGGGAAGGGTGATCACCCGGCCCTGACCGGTGTCCCGGTCGGTGACGCGCTCGCCGGGGACGATCAGAACGGGCTCGTGCCCGGCCGCCCGGTACCCGGTGCCCAGCTCCCGCAGCGCGGTCCGCAGACCGCCCGAGGCGGGGGTGACGAAGTTCGCCAGCCGTACGATCCGCAGGCCGGTCCGCCCACCCGTACGGCCCGTGACGGTGCGCGCGGTCATGCCGCCACCGCCGTCCGTGCCGCGAGCACGTCCGTGTAGTGCCCGATCAGGTCGTCGCCGACGGCGGCCCAGGTGCGGCCCTCCACGGCGGCCCGCCCGGTGCTCCCGTAGGCCGTGCGCAGCGCGGGGTCGGCGGCGAGCGACCACACCGCGTCCCGCACCGCGGCCGGGTCGCGCGGCGGGACGAGGAGGCCGGTGCGTCCGTGGTCCACCAGGTCGAGCGGCCCGCCCGCCGCGGGCGCGACGACCGGCACTCCGCTCGCCATCGCCTCCTGCACGGTCTGGCAGAACGTCTCGAACGGCCCGGTGTGCACGAAGACGTCCAGCGAGGCGAAGATGCGCGCGAGGTCGTCGCCGGTGCGGCGGCCGAGGAAGACGGCGCCGGGGAGGGCCGCGTCGAGCGCCGGCCGGCTCGGCCCGTCACCCACGACCACGACCCGCACGCCCGCGATCCCGCAGACCCCGGCCAGCAGTTCGACCTGCTTCTCGGGGGCGAGACGGCCGACATAACCGACGATCAGCTCGCCGTGGGGCGCCAGCTCCCGGCGCAGTGCCTCGTCCCGCCGCCCGGGGTGGAAGCGGTCCGTGTCTACTCCGCGCGGCCACAGCCGCACCCGGGGCACCCCGTGCGCCCGCAGATCGTGCAGGGCCGCGCTGGAGGGGGCCAGGGTGCGGTGGGCGGCCGCGTGGACGGAGCGGATGCGCCGCCAGGCGGCGGCCTCCCCCGCCCCCATGTACGTACGGGCGTAGCCGGCGAGGTCGGTCTGATAGACGGCCACGGCGGGGACGCCGAGCCGGGTGGCGGCTGCCATGCCGCGCACGCCCAGCACGAAGGGGCCCGCCAGGTGGACGAGGTCGGCGCGGTGGTCGGTGATCGCCGCGGCGACGCGTCGGCTGGGGAGGGCGACCCGGACCTGGGCGTAGCCGGGCAGCGGCAGGGAGGGGACCCGGACGACGGGGCACGGCGCGAGCGCGTCGGGCCCGCTCCCGGCCGCGGTGGCCGGGGCTACGACGAGGGGGGTGTGCCCGCGGTCGGCGAGATGCCGGGCGGTCTGCAGGGCGCAGTGGGCCACGCCGTTGACGTCGGGGGGAAAGGACTCGGTGACGATGACGACACGCATACCGGTGTTGTCGTCGCGCCGGACGTGGCCACGTCAACGTCGATCTTTCCTGGCGAGGAACGTCCCATGAGCGTTGCGCTGCGCACCCGGGCGGTCGGCCGGCGGCCAGGAACGCCCGCCGCCGGGTCATCCGGTGTTCACACGGCGGGCATGTCGGGCCCGATCCGGCTGCGTACGGCCGTCTGCACCTCGGCCTCCTCGGCCGGGTCCGCGGCGAGCCGGCGCAGCTGGTCGACGACGCGGGTGTCGCCGGTCTCGGCGTGCCGTGCGGCGACCTCGCGGGTGGATTCCTCGCAGTCCCACAGGCATTCGACGGCGAATCCGGCGGGGAAGGACGGGTCGGTGGCGGCCAGGGCGCGAGCGGCCCGGCCGCGCAGCTGGGAGGAGGCGGTCTCGCGGTAGACGTGGCGCAGGACGGGCCCGGCGGAGGCGATGCCGAGGCGTCCGGCGCCGTCGACGAGCGTCCACAGGGTCGGTGCGTCGGGCCCCTCGCCCCGTACCGCTTCCCGCAGCGCCCCGAGGACCAGGTCGCTGTCCTGTGCGCCGCCCCGGCAGGCGAGCATCCGTCCGGCGGCGGCTCCCAGGGCGTCGGGGCGGTGGGCCCAGCTTCGTGCCCGGTCGATGGCGACGGCACTGCGCATCCGCTCGAAGGCGTCCACGGCGGCGTCCACGACCAGTGCCGTGCCGGCGGCCGCGGCGCCTTCGATCAGATCGAGGGCGCCGGGATCATTGCTGTCGGCGAGGTAGCGCAGGGCGGTGCAGCGGGCTCCGTCGCCGCCGGTGCGGGCGGCCTCGACGATTCCGGGACGGTCCTCCGGTCCCGCGACGGCGGACAGGCAGCGGGCGGCGGGGACGTGGAGCGCGGCTCCGCGTTCGAGGCCCTCCTGGGCCCAGTGGAAGACGGCCTGCACGCTCCAGCCGGGCCGTGGGCCGGCCGGTCGCATCTGGCGTTGCCAGCGGTCGAAGGAGCCCTGTTCCTGAGCGGCACGCACGCGTGCGCCGATCGAGGCGCGCGGATCCTCGGCCCACAGCCGCCAGGGCCGGGGCTCGAAGGCGTCGCGCACGTGCGCGGCGAGTTCGGCGTCGCCGGCCGCGTCGGCGGGGAATCGGGCCAGTACGGGGGCGGCGAGGCTGCGCAGGCCCGCGTCGTCGTCGCGCAGGGCAAGCTCGTCGAGGGCCCAGGCCCAGTTGGTGCCGGCGGCCGCGTACCTGCGGAGCAGCTCCAGCGCGTCGCGCCTGCCGTACGAGGCGAGGTGGCCGAGGACCGCGAGGGCGAGCCCCGTGCGTGACTCGCAGGTGTCGAGGATGTCCTCGGTGTCGAAGAGGTGCCGCTCGATCGCGTCGAGCTCACCGCTCAGGTCGAGGTAGAGCCGGGCGTAGTAGAGGGAGCGGTTTTCCACCTGCCAGTCGTGGCGGGGGTCGCGCAGCACACAGTGGTTGAGCGCCGCGAGCGCTTCGGCGCGCGGTGCGGTGAGCGCGTGCAGCGTGCCGTCGCCGCGGCCCCTCTGGAGCAGGCCGAGCAGCGTACCGCTGGGCGCTATGACCGGATCGAACATGGGAAACAGCCTCACATCAAGCGTCGACGCAACCGGGGATCGTGCTTTACCTGGCCGCGTGACAACACGTCGGGGCGCCCGCCGTTTCCTGCTTGCTGTAGACCATCTTCCTCTGCCTCTCGTCGGTGGCCCGTGCGGGCCGCGTCACGGCCCGCGCGGTGCGGCAACACCTGCCCGGCCATCGCGTCCGTGAATCACGACGTCATGATGACCCAGCGGTTCTTCCTGCCGCGACCGCATTTCCGGCGGCCCCGTACCGCCTCCCCCGTTTTTTGTGTTCTGCCTGGTCAGGGCGTTGAGATCAGTGCGCGCCGAACAACTGGAGGAGTTCCGCCCGGGCGAACATCCGGGCGGTGTCGACCGCCGACGGCGTGCCCGCGGCGGGATCGGCGCCGCCGTCGAGGAGCACCCGGATCACGGCTTCCTCGCCCTTGAATACGGCTCCGGCGAGGGGGGTCTGGCCCCGGTCGTTGATCCGGTCGGCCTCCGCGCCGCGCTCCAGCAGGGCGCGCACCGCGTCCGCGTGGCCGTGATAGGCGGCGAGCATCACGAGGGTGTCGCCCCGGTCGTTGGTGAGGTTGGCGGGGACGCCCGCGTCGACGTACGACACGAGCGCCTCGGTCTCGCCGCGGCGCGCCAGATCGAAGATCTTGGTCGCCAGCTCCACGACCTCGGGGTCGGGGGCTTCACTCATCGGCCGGACCGCCTCTCACTACGACTGTTTCGGGACTGCGGGAGCTTACGGCAGCGCGCGCCGCCGTCGTGCCGGGAGGGTACGACGGCGGGCGGCGCGGCCGTACGGGTGAATCGTCAGCGTACTGGCTCCGGGAGCACATGAGCGGTGCCGCCCGGGGCGAAGATCACCCCGGACACCGCCGGACGCGTCAGCGCACCTCGGGTGGCTCCGACGGCTCAGCCGTCCGGGGGAAATCTGGGGAATTTCACTCAGTTGCACCTTTTATCGTATGGATACATGCTGTGAGCCTGGAAGAACTCATGGTGACTGTCCCCACAACCAGGAGCCAAAAATGATTTTGTCCATCTCCGGCGTCGTCCTCCTCGGGATCATCGTCTTCCTCTTCTTCCGCAAGGACGGCCTCAAGGCGTCGCACGCCATGGTCTCCGCGCTCTTCGGCTTCTACCTCGCCAGCACGGCCCTCGCGCCGAGCATCAAGGCGGGCGGCGAGAGCCTGGCGGGCCTCCTCGGCGGCATCAGGTTCTGACGCCCCTCCCCTACGCACGCACGATCAGGAGACAGCAGTGGCGCGGCGCCCCCTTCCCCGCATTCTGAGCAACGGCAGCGCACAGATCGCCCGGAGCCGGGAGCTGGCCCGGACGGCGGCCGACAGCGCCACCGACGTCCTCCACCCACTGATCACGATCACTCGTGGACTGCGCCGGCTGGCGGGGGCCGGGCGGCGCAGGTGGGCCGAGACACCGAAGGACCGGCGCGGGCCGCTCCTGTTCCTGGGCGCCTCGGTGGTCCTGGTCGTGGCTCTCGTGCCGTACGGGCCGCTGCTGGCCGTCACCACGGTGATGGCGGCAGCGGCCTGGAGGGGCCGCGAACCGCGGTCGTCGGAGCCCGAGGGCCCCGACGAGCCGCAGACCAAGCGCCTGCAGTCGCTGTACGAGGCGCTCGTCCCGTACTTCTCCGCCGCGGAGGACCCCGCTCCCCTGTACGCCCACGGCGGCGAGTGGGAGCAGGCCTTCCCGTCGTACGAGTTCGACGGCACCGGCCGGGTCTCGCGGCTGCTCGTCCGCTATCCGGCGTACTTCACCGACGGCGAGGCGGAGTCCCGCGCCCGCATCGAGCAGCTGTTGCACACCAAGTCCGGGCGCGGCCGCGAGTACCACTTCGTCTGGGACGAGGAGGGCAACGAACTGTCGGTCTCGGTGCTGTCCCCGCTGCCGACCGACATCGCCGCCCAGCGCTTCGTCACGGCGCCCGGCGAGACCGTCCTCGGTTTCACCGACCCGGGCGACGTCCCGCGTACGCTCCCCCTCACCCACGGCGAGGAGCAGCGCGACGTTCCCCCCGTCGTGTGGCGCACGGGCGTCCGCTCGACGGAGCCGCACCTGCTGGTCGTGGGCGAGCCGGGGAGCGGCACGACCACGCTGCTGCGTTCGATCGCGCTGCAGGCGCTCCAGCACGGCGACGTCCTGATCGTCGAGGGCGGCGGGACCGGCGAGTTCGCCTGCCTGACCGGCCGCAACGGCGTGCTGGCCGTCGAATGCGGCCTGACCGGCGCGTGCACCAGCCTGGAATGGGCTGCGCACGAGACGGAGCGCCGGCTCGCCGCCGCGAACCGCGCGCGGCAGGCCGGCCGTCCCGCGCCGGACGACATCAGGCGTCCGCTGTGGATCCTCGTGGACCGTCCCAGCACGCTCGGTCCGCCGGCCGCCGCCGACGGCCGCGAGGATCCCCAGTCGCTGCTCCAGGTTCCGCTCCGGCACGGGCGCGCGGCCAATGTCACGGTCGTCGTGGCCGACCAGTTCGACAGCCTCGACGCACTCTCCGACGCGGTGCGCCGGCACACCCGGGCGCGCGTGGTCCTCGGCCCGGCGTCCGCCTCGCAGCTCCAGGCGGTCCTGGGGGTGCCCCCGCACACCACGCCCACTGCGGACACGCCGGCCGGGCGGGGTTACGCACGGCTGGGTTCGGGACCGGTCCACCGCCTCCAGGTCCCGGCCACCCCGGACCCGTACGACGACGCGACGAGCGAGGCCCATCGCCGCGCGGTGCTCGACCTGCTCCCGGAACACACGTCTCCGGTCGGTCCCGAGCACGTGGTCCCGGTGGAGGCGGAGGTGGAGATGGACAAGGAGCTGCAGAAGGACCTGGAGAAGAAGCCCGTCGGGAAGGCGGAGCCCCGCTCCGTCCCGGTGCTGGAGCCCATGACGACCGAGGTCGCCGCCGCGGAGAGCTGAGGGTCCCGAACCGGGGCCGCACGTCCGGAGCCGGCCGCGCGCCGGCCGACCCGGGACCGACGCCCCGCGCCGGGCCTACGCCACGAAGGTGCGCGGTGCGTCCGACCCGGTGCTCGCGCCCGTCTCCACCAGCCGGGCCGCCGCGGCCAGCCGCACCGCCGCCTCCTCGGCCACCGCGCCCGCCACCGTGAACGGCAGCCGCACATACCCCTCGAAGGCACCGTCCACCCCGAAGCGCGGGCCCGAGGGGACCCGCACCCCGACCCGCTCCCCCGCCTCGGCGATCCGCGAGCCCGACAGGCCTCCGGTGCGCACCCACAGCGTGAGGCCGCCGCGGGGGACGGAGAACTCCCAGTCGGGCAGCTCCCGGCGGACCGCGGAGACCAGCGCGTCGCGGTTCTCCCGGGCCTGCTCCCGGCGCACCTCCACGGCCTGCTCCCAGCCGCCGGTGCTGAGCAGCCAGTTCACCGCGAGCTGCTCCACGACGGGTGTCCCCAGATCGGCGTACGCGCGCGCGGAGACCAGGCTGCGGATGACGTCGGGGGCCGCCCGCACCCAGCCGATGCGCATGCCGGCCCAGAACGCCTTGCTGGCCGATCCCACCGTGATCACCGTCGACCCGGCGGGGTCGAACCCGCAGACGGGGCGCGGCATGTCGACGTCCGCGTCCAGGTGCAGTTCGTTCATCGTCTCGTCGACGACCAGCACGGTCCCCGCGGAACGCGCCGCGTCCACCAGCCGGCGCCGCTGGTCCTCGTCGGCCAGCGCACCGGTCGGATTGTGGAAGTCGGCGACCACGTACGCCAGCCGGGGCGCGGCCTCCCGCAGCACCTGCCGCCAGCGGTCCAGGTCCCACCCCGCGAGCCCCTCGGCCATGGCGACCGGCACCAGCCGGGCGCCGGCCTCCCGCATCAGCTGCAGGATGTTGGCGTACGACGGCGACTCGACGGCGATACGTTCGCCGCGTCCCGCGAACAGATGGCAGATCGCGTCGATGGCACCCATCGCGCCGGTGGTCACCATGATCTGTTCGGGCATGGTGGGAATGCCGCGCGCGGTGTACCGCTCGGCGAGCATCGAGCGCAGCGCGGGCAGCCCGGCCGGGTAGTCGCCGTGGGTGTGCGCGTACGGCGGCAACTCCTCCAGGGCGCCCTGCACGGCGCGGGTCAGCCACGGTTCGGGCGCGGGCAGTGCCGCCGTGCCGAGGTCGATCATGGAGCCCAGCGCCTCGGGCGGCAGCGGCTCGAGGCCGCGGGCGGGCAGCGGGTTCCCCGCCGGTACCGACGTCCAGCTGCCCGCGCCCCGCCGGGACTCCAGGAACCCTTCGCCGCGCAGCGCCTCGTACGCGGCGGCGACCGTGGTGCGGCTGACCGACAGGGCCAGCGCGAGTTCGCGCTCGGCGGGCAGCCGGGCGGCGACCGGCACCCGGCCCTCGAGCACCAGCAGCCGGATGCCGTCGGCGAGCGCGCGGTAGGCCGGGGGGCGGCGGGTGCCGGGTCCGGCGGGGCGCTCCTGCTGGGAGGTGAGCAGCCGGGCGAGCTGCGCCGCCCCCACCGCCGAAGTCCACTGCGCCATGATTCCAGTCCACCTTCCCCGAATTGGCCATGGATAGCGTCTGTTGCCAAGCCACAGAGTGTCACGCGTCAGGCCACTGCGACCACCCGGGGGTTTCCGTTGTCCATGCGTTCCGAGTCCGGACGGCGGCGGCTCCCGGTCCGACTCGTCCGGCTGTACGCCGGCCTCGCGCTGTACGGCGCCAGCTCCGCGCTGCTCGTGAAGTCGGGTCTCGGACTTGAGCCGTGGAACGTGCTGCACCAGGGCCTGGCCGAACTGACCGGGCTGACCATCGGGGTCGTGTCGATCATCGTCGGGGCGGGCGTCCTGCTGCTGTGGATACCGCTGCGCCAGCGGCCCGGGCTCGGCACGGTCTCCAACGTCTTCGTGGTCGGCGTCGCCATGGACGGCACCCTCGCCCTGGTGCCCGACGCGCACGGCCCGGCCGTCCGGGTCGCGCTCCTCGGCGCGGGCATCGTGCTCAACGGGATGGCGACGGGCCTGTACATCACGGCGGGCTTCGGTGCCGGTCCGCGGGACGGCCTGATGACGGGCCTGCACCGGCGCACCGGCCGCTCGATCCGCCTGATGCGCACCGGCGTCGAGGTGACCGTGGTCGCCACCGGCTTCGCCCTCGGGGGAACCGTCGGCGTCGGCACCGTCCTGTACGCGCTGGCCATCGGCCCGCTCGCCCAGCTCTTCCTGCGCGTCTTCGCCGCCGCGCCGGCACCCCCCGGCAGCACGGTCGTTGCCGCAGGTCGACCGGAGGGCGCGATACTGCCCCGGTGAGCACGCAACCGCGTCACGCCCACCTCGACCACCCCGGCCCGATCGCCTTCGCGCACCGGGGCGGCGCGCCGGACGGCCTGGAGAACACCCTGCTCCAGTTCCGGCGAACGGTCGAGGCGGGCTGCCGCTACCCGGAGACGGACGTGCACGCCACGGCCGGCCCCGCCTCGCCACCGCCCACGCTCTGGTTCGTTCACGGTCCGCACGTGCACCTGGAGTACGGGATGAGCGACCGCGGCACGAGCCGGCTCGCCCCCGAACCCGCCAGGATTTAGCGCGCAACGCCAAAGGCCGGTAGTGTACGCCTTTGGCCTGCCTGGCGTACCGTTACTGCGCGTCAAAGACGACGAAACGCGGGGTCACATCTGTTGATAGATGTGACAAACCGGGTGCTGGTGGGTACAACAAGGGGCGGCTACGACGGCGACGCATGACCCCCAACGGGAATCTTTACCGCCGACCGGACGTTGACCGGATGACGACGACAGCGACACCTGTCCTGTGGGCGACAAGCCCGGGAGGCACGATTCATGAGTGAGCGAGCTCTTCGCGGCACGCGCCTCGTGGTGACCAGCTACGAGACGGACCGCGGCATCGACCTGGCCCCGCGCCAGGCCGTGGAGTACGCATGCGAGAAGGGGCACCGGTTTGAGATGCCCTTCTCGGTCGAGGCGGAGATCCCGCCCGAGTGGGAGTGCAAGGTCTGCGGGGCCCAGGCACTCCTGGTGGACGGCGACGGCCCTGAGGAAAAGAAGGCCAAGCCCGCGCGTACGCACTGGGACATGCTGATGGAGCGGCGTACCCGAGAGGAACTCGAAGAGGTCCTCGAGGAGCGCCTGGCCGTTCTGCGCTCAGGCGCGATGAACATCGCGGTACATCCGCGGGACAGCCGCAAGTCCGCGTAATCCCTCCGGGGGTTGGGCGGCATACCGACACACGCACCACGACCGCGGGCACCGTACGTTCTGTACGGTGCCCGCGGTCGTCGTGCGTTCTGTACGGTGCCCGCACGCTCCGGCCGGGCGGCGAGGCCCGGCCGGAGCGTGCGGGGCTAAGCTCAGCGGCCGAGCGGCGGCGTCGGTCCCTGATCCCGCGGGCCCTCGTCCCTGATGACCTCGCCCGGGACGACCTTTCCGTCGGGGCGGTGCATCCGGGACTGCTGGAAGGCGTCCTGGAAATTGCCCGGGACGGTCGCGCGGATCCTGCGCTCGACGGCGCTCTCGGTGTAGGCGCTCACGGCCTTCTGGACCGGGGGGACCAGCAGGAGGAGTCCCAGGACGTCGGAGATCAGGCCCGGGAGCATCAGCAGGAGACCGCCGAGCATCATCGGGCCGTTGCCCCGGGTGCTGCCGCCGGTGGGCGGCACACCGCTCTGCTGCTGTTGCAGCGTCTCGCTCAGATTGCTGAAGGCCCGGCGCCCGGCCCGCTTGACCACCACACCGCCGAGCACGAACCCGGCGACGACCAGCAGCAGGACCGCGCCGCCGCCCGCCACGCCCGCGACCACGGTCAGCAGCCAGATCTCCAGCACCAGCCAGGCGGCGATGCCGAGCGGCAGGAACGTACGCAGCCGGGAGCGCCGGGGCCGGACGGGGTGCGCGGGGGTCGGAACGCCAGTCGTCATGCACCCAGTGTGCCCGGGCCCGGCTCAGCACGGGATAAGGGGAGGATCAGCCGGACTGTGCGTCGGTGCCGCTCAGAGGGTCTTGCGGCCCAGGACCTTGCCGGCCCGCTCCCGCACGCCCCAGCTGGTGACCCGCCACAGGGCCTCCACGAGGATGTCGCGGCTCATCTTGGAGTCGCCCAGTTCCCGCTCGACGAAGGTGATGGGCACCTCGACGACGTGATAGCCGGCCTTCACGGCGCGACGGGCCAGGTCGACCTGGAAGCAGTAACCCTGCGAGGCCACTTCGCCAAGACCGAGGCCCTTCAGGGTCCCGGCCCGGAAGGCGCGGTAGCCGCCGGTGACGTCCCGGATCGGTACGTCGAGCAGGACCCGCGAGTAGAGGCTGCCGCCGCGCGAGATGAACTCCCGGGACTTGGGCCAGTTCACGACCCGGCCGCCCGGCACCCAGCGGGAGCCGAGAACGAGGTCGGCCCCCTTGAGGGCGGTCAGCAGCCGGGGCAGTTCCTCGGGCTGGTGGGAGCCGTCGGCGTCCATCTCGATGAGTACGTCGTAGCCGTGCTCCATGCCCCAGCGAAAGCCCGCGAGGTAGGCGGCGCCGAGGCCTTCCTTGCCCTTGCGGTGCAGCACCTGGACGTGCTCGTCGCCCACGGCCAGCTCGTCGGCGAGTTTGCCCGTGCCGTCGGGGCTGTTGTCGTCGGCCACGAGAACGTGCGCATCGGGCACGGCGGCCCGCACCCGGGCGACGATCTTCTTGATGTTCTCCGCCTCGTTGTAGGTCGGAATGATCACCAAGGCCTTCCCGAGGGGGCCGAACTGTCTCCCCTGGGCTCCTGCCGCGAGGGTCCCGTCGCCGTCGTTCACCACTGCCCCTTCATGTCCGTACGCAGGGGACCACCATAGTGGCCGCGGCCTGCGCTGCCGTGTCGCACGTACGCGTACGGGGTGTCCGTTCCCGCCGGAGCCGTGCGGGCGAGGCGCCGCCCCCCTGCCGGACGAACCCTGCGGATCGGGGCCCGGCGCCCTTCGGGCCGACCAGGGACCCGCTGGCTGCGGGTCGACCGAAAGCCGTTGTCTACTGGACGTCCGGGCCCCACCCGGGTCGCACCTTCCTCCGCGCTCCTGCGGAGCGGGGAGGGACCCATCCGGCCGGAACGTTCCCCCGCCCCGTGGCGCGGGCGCTGGGCCTGGCACCCGGTGGTGGTGTGCCGGTGCGGCACACCATCCCTGACCCAGCGGCGCTGCGGCGGACTGAGTGAAGTTCCCCGGTCGGACGTCCGGTGGTGGACCCGGCCGAACCTACCCGCCCTTCACTGTCGACTGTCAACACCCCTCTGACCTGCGACTATTCGACCAACCGCCTGGTCAGTGCCCAGGATGCGCAGGTCGCGCCGCGCGGCGGCCCGCATCGGCCGGGGCCGCGCCGTCCCGGGACATCACTCCTCCGGCCGTACGAATACCGTCCGGCCGCCGACGACCGTGCGCAGGCAGACCGGGAGGTCCGCGCCGGGGGTCAGGTCGGGCAGCCCGGGCGTGCCGGAGCGGGGGTCGGTGGACCAGCGCGCGACGCGGTCGTCGGGGGCCTGGACGATCAGGTCCTCGGTGCGCCACACGGCGTAGTCCGCGGGAGCCCCGGGGACCAGAACACCCGCGTCGTCCCGTCCGACGGCCCGCCACCCGCCGCGCGTGTGCGCCGTGAACGCGGCCCGTACCGAGATCCGGTGCGCGGGGGTCCGGTGGAAGGCGGCGGCCCGGACGGTGCCCCACGGGTCGAGGGGGGTCACCGGGCTGTCGGAGCCGAAGGCGAGCGGGACGCCGGCCCGCAGCAGGGCCGCGTACGGATTGAGCGTGCGGGCCCGCTCGGCGCCGAGGCGCTGGGCGTACATGCCGTCCTCGCCGCCCCACAGCGCGTCGAAGGCCGGCTGCACCGAGGCGGTGAGCCCGAGTTCGGCGAAGGCGGCGATGGTGTGCGGGGTCAGCATCTCGGCGTGTTCGACGCGGTGGCGGGCGGCGCGCACGCGGGTGGGGCCGACCTTCTCGGCGGCGGCGCGCACCCCGTCGACGACGGCGGTCACGGCGGCGTCCCCGATGGCGTGGAAACCGGCCTGGAGGCCCGCCTCGGTGCAGGCGATCACATGGGCGGCGACGGCGTCGGCATCGAGGTAGGCCGTACCGGTGTGCCCGGCGTCGGCGTACGGCCGGTGCAGACAGGCGGTGTGCGAGCCGAGCGCCCCGTCGACGAAGAGGTCACCGGCGGCGCCGACCGCGCCCAGGGCACGCGCCCGGGCGATGCCCTCCTCGCCCGCCTCGGCCCAGTAGCCCACGACGCGCGGGCCCGCCTCCGCGCCTGCGAGGCGCAGCAGCCCGGTGAGGTCTTCCTCGGAGGAGATCTCGGGTCCCGCGCACTCGTGCACGGAGCCGATGCCGAGGGAAGCGGCGTGGGCGAGTGCGGCGCGCTGCGCCTCGGTGCGCTGGGCGGCGGTCACGGCAGCGAACGCGGCGGCGCGCACGGCGTGATGGGCGTCGCGGGTGAGCGGGCCGTCCGCGTACCCGGCGCGTCCGGTGATGCCCGGCACGAGGTCGAGGAGGGCGGTGGTGACGACGGCGGAGTGGACGTCGATGCGGGAGAGGTAGAGCGGGCGTCCGCCGGTCGCCTCGTCGAGCTCGGCGCGGGCCGGCGGCCGTCCGTCGGGCCAGCGGGCCGCGTCCCAGCCGTGGCCGAGCAGGACCCGGTCGGCGGGGCGGGCGGCGGCGAACTCTTGGACGAGGGCGAGGGCCGCGTCCAGGGAGGGGGCGCCGGACAGATCGAGGCCGGTGAGGGCGAGCCCGGTGGCGGTGGTGTGGACGTGTGCGTCGGTGAACGCGGGCGTCACGAGGGCACCTTGGAGGTCCACGACCTCGTCGACCCCGCTCGCGAAGGCGTCGGCCGCGCCCTCGGAGCCGACCCAGGCGATCTGCCCGCGTTCGACGACCATCGCGGTGGCGAAGGGGTCGGCGGGGCTGTGGACTTCGCCACCGCGCAGCAGCACGGTGTCCGTCGGGGCGGTGCTCTCACTCATGAGGGACAGTCTCGCTGCTTCGGGCAGCCAGTTCGCGCGCGGGGGCGGGGAAAGGAGCGGGCGTCGTCAGATCCGGGGCGGCCGTGCCTCGTACGGCGTCGAGAGCACCACCGTGGTGCGGGTCGAGACGCCCGCGAGGGAGCGCACGCGGGCGAGCAGCTCCTCCAGCTCGTGCGGGGTAGGGACGCGCACCTTGAGGATGTAGTTCTCGTCGCCGGCGACGCTGTGGCAGGCCTCGATCTCGGGGACGCCGGCCAGCCGTTCCGCGATGTCGTCCGGGGCGCTCGGGTCGAACGGTTTCACCGAGATGAAGGCGGTGATGGGCAGCCCGACGGCTTCGGGGTCGACGACGGCCGCGTAGCCGCGGATGACACCGCGCTGCTCCAGCCGGCGCACCCTCTGGTGCACGGCCGACGTGGACAGGCCCGTGGCCTTGCCCAGGTCGGTGTAGCTCATCCGCCCGTCCTCGACGAGCAACTGCACGATCCGTCGATCCAGGTCCTCCATGGCGCAGAACCTACAGGGCCCTTGATCCCGGCGGATACCTCGGCGGCCCAGGTCATACCCGGTTCGTGATGTGACCGGTGCGGCCGGTGCGCCGCCCGGGGAGGAACCCGCCGGGCCCGGCACCCGTGAAGGACGTGTGACGAACACCACAGACCCGCGTCAGGGTCCGTGATGTTCTCGTGATTACCTCGCAGGCCTGGTGGGAAGTGCTTGCTGTGGTCGAGGTCGCAGCGCCTTGTCGGCCCACCCGAGGGGGAGAAACCCATGCAGAGTCTCAAGCGCCCTGGTCGTACCACGCCCAAGAGGCAGCAGCCGGTCCTGGAACCCGAGCCGGAGGGCGTCGAACCGGACGTCCTGGACGGCGAGGAGTTCGACGCGTACGACACTTTCGAGATGTACCGGGTGATCTGCCCGGACTGCGCACAGCCCATCGCGCTCCTGGCGGACGAGGAGACCCTGCCGGAGCACGCGCTGTGCGCCTCTCCGTGGAATCCCTTCGGGCTCACGGCCTGTGCCGGTACGGGCCGGGCGGCGGCCGACGCGCGTCCCGCCGACGAGTCGACGGAGCCTCAGGAGCAGGACACCGCCTTGCTGCTGACGCTCCCCCAGGGACTCGACTGGCGCAAGCAGCCGTTCTCGCACGTCGGCGGACCGGGCTCGCGCCCCATGAGGGTCCCCGGCATGCGGCGTCACGCCGCCTGAGCCGGTTCTCGTAGCCGTCCTGCACCATGGCCCGCGGGTCGGGCCGTGGTGCGGGACCTGCGTGTCCGGCGTCGCGGTGAGGGACTTGCGTGTCAGGTGCCGTGGTGAGGGATCGGGGTGCCCGGTGCCGCCTGGGGCGGCACCCGCCGACACCCCCGTACGGGCTGAGCGCGAACTCAAGCCCGAATGCCCGCGCCGGTTACCTGTGCGCCCGTGCGCGCGTTGCCCTGGTATGACCCCTACCTTCCCGGCCACCGGGCGTCGGCGCCGCATCTACGTCCCGCCCCCGGCAGCACCGGTTCCCCCGGGGCCTTCCCAGTACCAGGACCCGCCCATCTACCGTGCGCTGATCCGGACCTGGGCCGACCGCGGCCGTACCCTTCCGGGGCAGCACGACCCGGAGTGGGCGCGGCTGGCGGCGCCCCCGGCCGGCCTGAGCCAGTTCGGTACGGGGCGGGATCCGTTCAGCGTGACTCCGGACCCGCGAGGTGACGGGCGATGACCATGCGCTGGATCTGATTGGTGCCCTCGACGATCTGGAGCACCTTGGCCTCGCGCATGTAGCGCTCGGCCGGGAAGTCGGCGGTGTAGCCGTACCCGCCGAGGACCTGCACGGCGTCCGTGGTGACCTTCATCGCGGTGTCCGTGCAGAGCAGTTTGGCCATGGCCGCCTGCTTGGCGAACGGCCGCCCGGCGTCGCGCAGGCGGGCGGCGGCCAGGTAGAGCGCCCGGCCCGCCTCGATCTGGGTCGCCATGTCGGCGAGCATGAAGCGCAGCCCCTGGAAGTCCGAGACCGGCCGCCCGAACTGCTGCCGCCCGGTGGCGTACGCGACGGCCTCGTCCAGTGCCGCCTGGGCCACGCCGACGGCGCAGGCCGCGATGCCGAGCCGGCCGGAGTCGAGCGCGGAGAGGGCGATCGCGAAGCCCTGTCCCTCGTCGCCGATGCGCCGGTCGTCGCCGACCCGGACGCCGTCGAAGTGGACCTGGGCGGTGGGCGAGCCCTTCATGCCCATCTTCTTCTCGGGCAGCGCGGCACTCAGCCCCTCGGCGACGCCGGGCACGAGGAAAGCGGAGATGCCCCGGGCGCCCTCACCACCGGTGCGCGCCAGCACGGTGTAGAAGTCGGCGATCCCGCCGTGCGTGATCCAGGCCTTGGTGCCCGTGATCACCCAGTCGTCGCCGTCCCGGACGGCCTTGGTCCGCAGGGAAGCCGCGTCGGACCCGGAGGAGGGCTCGGAGAGGCAGTAGGCGCCGAGGAGACCGCCGCCGAGCATGGCGGGCAGATGCTCGGTCCGCTGCTCCTTGGTGCCGTAGTTCGCGAGCGCGTGGCAGGCGAGGGAGTGGACGCTGACGCCGAGGCCGACCGTGAGGCGGGCCGCGGCGAGCTCTTCGAGGACCTGGAGGTAGACCTCGTACGGCTGGTCGCCCCCGCCGTGCTCGGCGTCGTAGGGCAGTCCGAGCAGGCCCGATTCCGAGAGCAGTCCGAACACGTCACGCGGGAACCGCCCGGCGTCCTCCTCCTCGGCCGCCCCGGGCGCGATCTCACGCTGGGCGATGTCGCGGACGAGCGAGATCAGATCCCGGGCCTCGTCCGTGGGCAGTTGCCGGTCCACCGGCTGCGGGGCGCGGTCGGGCATGTCGACGCTCTCCTCCCTGTCGGGCACAGCGGCGGACGCACGCCTGGGATGGGGCGGGTCCACCGGGTCTCACAGTGCCCAGCCGATGCTGCCCGTCCGGGTCGCGGAAGGTGCTGATCAGCGGCTGTGGCGCTGTGAGTATGCCCGATCGGAGGCACCGAGTCACCAGTTAACGACCGCTTACTAAAAGATGGGGAAATTGGTCCGAACCATTGACGCACTGGTCTAGTCCTCCTACTGTTCCCGCAACGCCTCACCGCGTTCATGCCAAACGGTACGAGGAGGTCGGCGACCGGACGTCCCCGCGGCGGCCCAGGCCCGCCCGCAGACCCGGCAGCACGGCCCCCACACGTTCCCCTCCCCCACGAGGAGCAACGATGTTCAGACCGCACCGCACCCGCGCCCGCTTCCGGGCGCTCCTGTCCGCCGCGTGTTGCGCCGCCCTCGGCGCCGGACTGCTCGCCGGCGCGGGCGCCGCGGCGGCCGGCGAGTCCGGTACCGCCACCACCGCCGGGGAGACCACCGCCGCGGCGGCCGGCTCCAAGGTCGTCGGCTACTTCACCGAATGGGGCGTGTACGACCGGAACTACCACGTCAAGAACATCGAGACGTCCGGCTCGGCCGCCAAACTGACCCACATCAACTACGCGTTCGGCAACGTCACCGGCGGCAAGTGCGCCATGGGCGACGCGTACGCGGCGACGGACAAGGCGTACACCGCCGCCCAGTCCGTCGACGGCGTCGCCGACACCTGGGACCAGCCGCTGCGCGGCAACTTCAACCAGCTGCGCAAGCTCAAGAAGCTGCACCCGAATCTCAAGGTCCTGTGGTCCTTCGGCGGCTGGACCTGGTCGGGCGGCTTCACGGAGGCCGCCAAGAACCCGGCCGCCTTCGCGCAGTCCTGCTACGACCTGGTCGAGAACTCCAAGTGGGCCGATGTCTTCGACGGCATCGACATCGACTGGGAGTACCCCAACACCTGCGGCCTCAGCTGCGACACCAGCGGCAGGGCGGCCTACAAGAACCTGATGGCGGCGCTGCGCGCGAAGTTCGGCGGCGGCAGTCTCCTCACCTCGGCTATCCCGGCCGACGCCACCAGCGGCGGCAAGATCGACGCGGCCGACTACGCGGGCGCCGCCCAGTACGTCGACTGGTACAACCCGATGACGTACGACTTCTTCGGCGCCTGGGACGCGACCGGTCCCACGGCTCCGCACTCCCCGCTCACCTCCTACACGGGGATCCCCAAGGCGGGCTATCACACCTCCGCGACGATCGCGAAGCTCAAGGGCCTCGGTGTCCCGGCCGCCAAGCTGCTGCTCGGCATCGGCTTCTACGGACGCGGCTGGGCCGGAGTCACCCAGTCGGCCCCCGGCGGCTCGGCCACCGGCCCGGCGGCGGGAACGTACGAGCAGGGCATCGACGACTACAAGGTGCTCAAGGCGAAGTGCCCGGCGACCGGCACGGTCGGCGGCACGGCGTACGCGAAGTGCGGAAGCAACTGGTGGAGTTACGACACCCCGTCGACCATCGCCGGGAAGATGAACTACAAGAACGCGCAGGGTCTCGGAGGCACCTTCTTCTGGGAGCTGAGCGGAGACACCTCGAACGGTGAGCTGATCAAGGCGATCAACTGATCGATCGGGCACAGAACTTGGGGCGGGGGTCCGGCGGCTCCCGCCCCTTGGTCAGCCGTCCCGGCGGGCGGGCGCGGGTGCCACGTACGAGGGGTCCAGTTCCTCGACGGCCCGCAGTGCGCCGCCCAGCATCTTCACCAGCAGTTCGCGCATGGTGTCGCGGGTCAGGTCCTGCCGGTCGATCCAGTCCAGGGTGGCCCCCTCGACGCTGCACAGCCAGGCGAGCAGTGCCGCCCGGGGCAGGGGCCGGACCCGCTGCCGGCCTCCTCCGCTCCCGGCCCGGTCCGTGCGGGCGGGGCCCCAGGCTCCCTCGGCGATCGTCGTGATGATCGCCTCGCGGACGCCGTCCCGGATGGCCTGCACCTCGGCGTCGAAACCGACCCCGCCGCTGATGATCGTGCGGTACGCGGCCTGGTGGTGCTCGGCGAAACGGAGGTAACCGTCGACGGTGCGGTGCACGCGCTGCTCGGGGGGCAGGCCGAGGCCGTCGGCCGCGCGTGCTGTCAGGTCGGCCACCGCGTCCTCGACGATGGCCAGGTAGTAGCCGCGCTTGGACTGGAAGTAGTAGTAGATCAGCCCTTTCGCCACCTGCGCCTGCTTGGCGATGTCGTCCATCGACAGCGCGTCGTAGGACCGGTCGGCGAACAACTTCCTTCCGACAGCGATGAGTTCGGCGCGGCGTGCCACCGAGCGGTCGGTGCCGCGCGTGCGTGGGCGGTCGAGGCCGCGCTGTCGGCTGCTGTTCAATGTCGGCCCTGGTCTCCAACTGCCGGCGGGACATCGGCAGTATGGCAGACCCCCGTCACCTGCCTGTTCGACTCGGATCGACAACTCCGTCGCCCTGCGCGGGCGTTGGGCCGAGGGGCTGCACGACAGGCGCGGTCCGGCTCGGCTCACCGCCGGCCGGCTCGGGTCACAGCAGGCCGAGCTGGGCGACCAGCATGGCCAGGACCACGACGAGGGTCCACCCGAGGGCGTGCTCGAGGATCTTCGGCCCGTCTTCCCCGGGGCCGCCGGTGCGGGCGCGGACAGGGGCCGTGGTGGCGGAGGTCGCGGTCATGGCTTCTCGCTCACGTAGTGCTGCAGTGGATCCCCGCCCCGCCGGCTCCCCGCCGACCCGACCACCTTGCCACCGGACCGGCCCCTCGCGGTAGAGAGCTTGGTCACGCGAACGCACCGGCGAGGTGCCAAAGGCCCGGGACTCCACCACGGCGCGCGGGGCTGTGCGTCTCCTCACACGGCCATGACCGGCCCGTCCGGGCAGCCACCGCGGTGGCCGGCCGCCGTCGAGCGGGTGGCCCCCTCGCGTGGTGAAGAGGGCCGCCCCGGGGCTCTAGCGGACGCCCACCGCCGTCAGCGCCTTGCGCTGACGCGCGGTGGGGTGCGCCGGGAAGTACAGGTAGCAGACGCCACCGGTGCCGGAGACGACCTTCCCGGACGCGTTGTAGCGCTTCGTACGGAGCCAGATGTTCTCGAACTCCCTCCGGGCATAAACGCGGCGCACCGCGTCGTCGCTCGGGGAGGCGGGGTCATGGGCGATCACGTCGCCGTCGGCGGTGAAGCCGATGACCGTCATCAGATGGCCCGAGGTCCCGTACCCCGCGCCGGTCAGCTCCGTCCTGAGGAACGACTGGGACGTCATGGCCGGGATGCCGGCGGCGATCAGCGTCTCCAGGTCGGTGAGCGAGCCGAGGCGGGTCACCACACCCTGGAGGTCCTTGTACGTCGCCGCGTAGGCTGCGTTGAAGGGCCAGTTGCCGCAGCCGTCGTACTGGTAGTCGAACGTGTAGCGGGCCGCGTGGCACACCTGCGGGTCCGCGTAGGACGGGTCCACCCAGGCGAGCTGCTCCGCCGTGGGCCTGCGTCCCCAGTACTCGATGATCATCTGCGAGGACGTGGGGCTGCACCAGGCCTCGCCGCCGTTGTCGTACTGCGGGTACTGGCCCGCGTGGATCTCCTGCGAGTACCGCGGGACCCGCAGCTCCCGGGCGAGGCCGGGCGTGGAGGCCGGGACGGTGAAGCGGTCGGGGACGTCGGAGCCCATCGCCCCGGCCCGCCAGACGGTGGGCGTGTGCTGCGTGCCCGGGGTCCGGTACAGCGTCAGCCGCAGCCGGTAGGAGACCAGGCGCAGGCCGGAGGCGGTGTCGTCGACGGCGAACGTGTCCGTCCAGATGCTGCTCCTGCCGTCGCTCTGGCCGTCGACCGAGGTCCGCCTGATGTCCTGGTCGCCGGCGGCCCAGCGGCCCATCACGTACCAGGGGGTGTCCGCGCCGTCGGAGTACGTCCCCGTCAGCTCGACCTGGAGCCAGGTGCCGGCCGGGGTGTGCGCGTTCCAGGACGCGATGACCTCGGTGGCCGGGACGGTGAGCCGGTGGACCGGGGAGGTCCAGGTCGCGTACTCCCAGGCGGCGGTCCTCTGGGTGTGCGGGTCGGTGTAGTCGGTGGTGCCGGCCGGGGTGGCGATCTCCAGCCCCGGACGGGCGCCGGCGACCGCGCGGGTGCCCCGGGCGGCGCCCGAGCGCCAGTCGGGGTACGAGGTCCAGGCGTGGAGGTCCACGAGGCTGTTCGGGGCTTTCGCCGAGCGCGTCGGAGTGGCGGCGGCAGCCGGTCCCGCTGCCCCGGCGGCCGCCGCCGCGACGGCTGCGGCGAGGACGGTTCTGCGGGACGGTTCGGAAGCTCTGGTCATGGGTGGTGACCCCCAGTTGTCCGGAAGGGGCGGTTCAACAGCACGGCTGTGGCCCAACTATGGATGCCGGAGGCCGGCTTCTGCCAGCACTTCGGGCCTCGCCGCGCCCACCAATATTGGTCGGGACCACTGGCACGACCTGCGCGTCCCCGAGCCGGCCGCCCTGGGCGTGCCGGACGCGCCGGGGCCCCGGCGCACAGGAGTGCCGTGCGCCGGGGCCCCCGACGGGGGGTCAGATGAGGTCCATGGCGGCGACCTCGTCGGGGCGGCCGTAGCTGACCGGCCCCTGGAAGCGGCGGCGCGCGGTGGCGAACCACCACACCGTGGCGATCACCAGCACCACGGCCAGGGCGATGGAGGCGTAGTTGAAGGTGTCGACGGTGATCGGGGAGGCCTGGGGCAGCATGAACAGCACGCTGCTGAGCAGGATCCAGACCACGGCGAGGATGCCGACGGGCCTGCTCCAGCGGCCGAGGTTCCAGGGGCCGGGCCGGAACTCGTCGCCGAGCCGCAGCCTCAGGAAGATCGGCACGGCGTAGGCGAGGTACAGCCCCACCACGTTGACACTGACGATCGCGGTGAACGCGGTGTGGGACCACCAGCCGGGCAGCACCAGGGCGAGCGAGCAGCCGACCGCCAGCCAGACGGCCTTCACGGGGGTACGGGTGCGCGGCGAGACCGAGTGCCACCAGCGCGAGCCCGGCATCGCGCCGTCCCGGGAGAAGGCGAAGATCTGCCGGGTGTTGCTGGTCAGATTGGCCAGACCGCAGAAGAGCATGGCGCCGATCACGATCAGCAGGATCACCTTCGCGGTACCCTCACCGAGTCCGTCCAGGAGGATCTGCACGGGCGGCGCCGAGGAGCCGGCGACCCGGTCGTAATCCTGGACGCTGTACACGAGCGCGAGCATGAGGACGAGTCCGGTGATCGCCGAATAGCCGATCGCCCGCATGATCCCCTTCGGCGCGTTGACGGTGGCCCGGACCGTTTCCTCGGACATGTGGAAGCTGCCGTCGAAGCCGGTGAAGGTCCAACTGGTGACCAGCAGACCGAGCATGCCCCCGTAAAGCCCGTTGGTGAAACCGGTGTTGTTCGCGAAATGAGTGACGAAAGACGCCGATTGGTGATCGTCGGGCATCACGACGAGTGTGCTCACGATCACGACGAGTCCGATCAGCAGCCACCACACCGAGATGCGGTTGAGCAGCGCGACGACCTGGACCGTGTAGGTGTTGGCGAGCCCCTGGAGCACGATGATCAGCGCCGTGATCAGGACCGTCTGGTGGGCTGTCGGCTCGTACGAGGACCACTGCAGCGCGATGAAGGCCTGGATGAAGGTGGCGGCCGCGTATCCGGTGGCGGCCGTTCCGCCGACCTGGCCGACGAAGTTCAGCCAGCCCGTGTACCAGGACCAGGCGCCCTTGTGCCGTTTGGCGAGTTTGCCCGCGGAGAAATAGAGGGCGCCGCTCGTGGGATAGGCGGAAGCGACCTCTGCCATGGCGGCGCCGATGAAGAGCACCATGACGGACACCCCGATCCAGCCGAATACGAGAATGCGCGGTCCGCCCGCGTTCATTCCGAATCCGAAAGCCGAGAAGATACCCGAGATGATGTTGATGATGGTGAACGAGATCGCGAAATTGTCGAACGCCTTGAATCGACGCGTGAGCTTTCTCGGATAACCCATCGCATGCAGCGTCGCGTCGTCGTCGAGCTCCGCGGGGACCTCACGGCCGCGTGCTCTCGTGCGAGGGGCCGTTATCCGTTCTGACACAACCGGACCTTTCCTGGGGGAAGAGAGATCTGCCGGGTGGACGGGGAAGGGCGGGTCAGGCGGCTCCGGGCACGGGCAGCCCACAGGACCGCCGGGCGCGGGACAACTGCTCCTCGGGGTCGCCGAACACGCACCAGGGCATCCTTGACGCGTAAGGGCCCATGGCCGTGAAGACGGCACGGGCCTCGAACTCTCGCTGCGCCATGAAGAGCGCGTGCGCCAGGTACGCCAGGTCGATCACCGGCGTGAACTGGTAGCCCGTCACGTGCGGAAGCCAGTTCTGGTAGATGCCGAGCGCCGTGGACCGCCACTGGGGCTGCTCCCAGACCCGGTCGGCCAGGAGCTGGGAGGGGTCGTAGCTCTCGACCAGGGCGACCAGCGGCAGCAGTCGCAGCGGGGAGGAGGCGGGCGCCCGCTGGCTCAGGAAGGCCGCGACGTCCCAGGCCGCGTTCACCGAGCCGCCGTGGCGGGTGAAGAAGAACGCCAGGAAGCGGTGGTGGCCCTCACGGTTCCACGGGTCGAGCCGCAGGATGTGCGAGAAGAGCTGCCAGGGGCCGGGCGGCGCGGTCAGCAGTCCCTGCGGGGCGGGTTCGCGGATCTCGTGCAGCCGGGCCATGGCCAGTTTCGCCACCGCAGGCGTCGGGTCGTACGGCGCCATCGCGGAGGCCCGGTCGCAGGCGGTCACGGCGATGCGCTCCAGCGCCTCGGCCCGCTCGTCCCGGGCGTCGGCGGCGCGCAGTGCCCGCAGGACGGCGACCCGCGCCCACAGCAGGCCGGCTTCCGGGGTCGGCTCCTCGGCCAGCCAGCGCTCCGCGAGATCGGAGTCGGCGGCCTCCGACGCCAGCACCAGAGAGCGATGGGCGCGCAGTCCGAAGTCCCGGCGCGACTCGGCCAGTGCCTCGTGCGCACTCAGATAGCGGCCGGCCCGCACGTCCGTGCACACACTCGCGAGCCTGCGGTCGTCGGCCGCCGGGTGCCACACGTACTGCCCCTCGAATAACCCCGTGGTCATGTTCCCCTGTCCGTCCCCGTACTACACCACAGCGGTGCTCCTGTGCCGCCCGTGCTGAATTTCGGTCAAGGGCCCGGCCGGCCCCGCACGGACAGCAAACCGAACACTACTCAGCATCAAGCAGGACAGGAACGCCACTTCCGAAAAGGCAGGTTGTACCCGTCCTGTCGCGAAGGCCCACGGGAATGGACGGACGCCGATTCGTTCAATTCGACACCATCCGCATTCCTCCGGATTCAACCGGTATCGACGGCTGTAGAATGTGCGACTGGAATATGCCACTCCCTCGATCCGCCCCGGGAACCACCATCGACGACCTCGCGTCCCGCATCCGCCTGCTGCCGCCCTCCTGCGGTCCCGTGCGCCTGCTCGGCGTCGACGGACACGCGGGCTCCGGGAAGACGACCTTCGCCGGGCGGCTGGCGGCGGCGCTCGGCGACGCACCCGTCCTGCACCTCGACGACATCGCCACCCACGAGGAGCTCTTCGCCTGGACCGGGCGACTTGATCGCGAGGTGCTCGGCCCCCTGAGCCGCGGCGAGACGGCGCACTACCGCCCCTACGACTGGCACGCGCGGCACTTCGGACCCGCCCGGACGCTCCCGCCCGCGCCCGTCGTCCTGCTGGAGGGGGTCGGCGCCGGGCGCCGGGCGCTGCGCTCCCGTCTGGCGGGGCTGCTGTGGATGGAGCTGCCCCGCGAGGAGGCCTGGGCCCGTGGGCGAGTACGGGACGGGGAGGCACAGGAGGCGTTCTGGGACGGATGGGTCCAGGCGGAACGCCGGCACTTCACCGAGGACCCCGCACGGCCGTTCGCAGATCTCCTGGTACGACAGTGCCCGCGGGGATACGAGGTGCTCCCGGGGCCTGCCGGGACCGACGGACCCGCCCGGATCCTCACTCACGGTGACGGACCGTCCGCTGTGTGCTGAACTTGTGAAGACCCTTACGGGCGAACCTGTCCGAGTGCCCCAACTCGGCTTGACCCAGGGGCCGTACAGGTCTTACGTTCTGAATGTGCGGCCTTTCGAGGTTGCCCTCAGACGCGAAGCCCCCGATTGTTCCCCCGTGATCGGGGGCTTCGTTCTGCCCCGGACCGGGTTTCCACCCGCTGCGAACCCTTGTTTGCTCACCCTGGGTCACCGAGAGCGAGTGCGCCCCGTCCGCTCCCGCCTCGCAGAACGGAGCGTGCGGCACCCTACGGCCCACCACTGCCCCGCAGGTACGATGCCTTTCGGTGCGACCATCGGACGGCTGCTCTGCGCACCGGGTCAACTCCCGTCCGCAGCACAGCGGTTCGACGAAGGCTGTCGGCGGGCACCGGCCCGTCGGCACACCCATCGGGGGCACGGTTTGTGGGGGACGTGATGGACTTCGGCACGCAGGGCCCACCGGCCCCGGCCGACCTCGCCTGGCTGCGAGGCGTCGACGCCTACACGATGGGCGCCTACCCGCAGGCGGAGGAGGAGTTCCGCGCCGCGGTCCGGATCGATCCCGGGATGGCCGACGGCTGGCTCGGACTGCACGCGCTGCGGGTGGACACGACCACCGCGCTGCTGCGCATGTTCCGCCACCGGGACCGCTTCGGCGAACAGCGCTCCCGTCACCGGCGCACCCTCAACTCCTGGTACTGGCTGGGCTGGTGGGTGCAGCCGGTGCTGGAGAGCCCGCGCGATCTGCTGCTGGCGCACGCCTCGCACTGGCTCGACGGCCGCCATGTCCCGGAGCTGGACCGGGCGCTGGCGAGCCTGCCGCCCGTCGACGCCGACCCGCAGGTGCGCTTCCTGCACGCCTGCCGCGCCTATCTGGTCAAGGACTGGGAGCAGTTGGTCCGGCACACGGATCCGCTGATCGACGACCCCATGCTGGGCATCGAGGCGGGCCTGTTCGGCGGGATGGCCCGGGTCCGGCTGGAGATGTACGGGCACGCGGAGCCGCTCCTGTCGTCCGCGCTGATGCGCTGCCGCAGCGAGCAGCCGCAGCGCAAGGAACTGCGTTACTGGCTGGCCCGGGCGCACGAGGGCACCGGGCGGTCGGCCGCGGCCCTGCCGCTGTACCGGGCGGTGCACCGGGTGGACCCCGCCTTCATGGACACCTCGGCACGGCTGGCGGCGATCTCCGAGGGCGACGGGTACGACGACGCGGCCGACTTCGCGGCGGTCACCCTCGCCGGGGCCGGACAGGACGTGCTGGAGGGGCCGGACGGTGTGGACCCACTCTTCGGTGCGGAGGGACGGGAGCTGAAGCTCTCGGAGCCGGATCCGCCGCCCTCGGGGGTGCTGCCTCCCGAGCGGGACGCGGTGCGGGAGAAGGCCGTGATCCCGGTGCAGCCGCCGCCGACCGGACCGACCGATCCGGCACTCCTGGAGGAGGCGCTCGCCGAGCTCGAGGGAATGGTCGGCCTCGAACCGGTCAAGCGCCAGGTGAAGGCACTGTCCGCGCAGCTGAACATGGCCCGGCTCAGGGCCGGTCAGGGCTTACCCGTGCAGCCGCCCAAGCGCCACTTCGTCTTCTCCGGCCCGTCGGGCACCGGCAAGACCACGGTGGCCCGCATCCTGGGCCGGGTCTTCTACGCCCTCGGACTGCTCGGCGGTGACCATCTGGTGGAGGCCCAGCGCGCCGACCTGGTGGGCGAGTACCTCGGCCAGACGGCCGTCAAGGCCAACGAACTGATCGACTCGGCGATCGGCGGCGTCCTGTTCGTGGACGAGGCGTACTCGCTCTCCAACTCGGGCTACGGCAAGGGCGACGCGTACGGCGACGAGGCCCTTCAGGTGCTGCTGAAGCGTGCCGAGGACAACCGCGACCACCTCGTCGTCATCCTGGCGGGCTATCCGGAGGGCATGGACCGCCTGCTCGCCGCCAACCCGGGCCTGTCCTCCCGTTTCACGACCCGCGTCGACTTCCCTTCGTACCGTCCCCTCGAACTGACCGCCATCGGTGAGGTGCTGGCCGCCGACAACGGTGACGTCTGGGACGAGGAGGCGCTGGACGAACTGCGCTCCATCAGCGGGCACGTGGTCGACCAGGGCTGGATCGACGAGCTGGGCAACGGGCGGTTCCTGCGCACGCTGTACGAGAAGAGCTGCGCGTACCGCGATCTGCGGCTCACGGGGTACCCCGGGAGCCTGTCGCGCGACGACCTGTCGACCCTGCGGCTGCCGGATCTGATGCAGGCGTACGGGGAGGTGCTGTCCGGGCGGGGGCCGCAGGATCCTTCAGCCCTGTGACGCCCCGGGGGCCCGGCTTGCGCTCGCGTGCCTTCGGCCCTCCGCCCCTCTCGTGCTGAGTCGGACGCACTGGACGCGTCCCCGGCCGGGCGGCGCCCGTTGAAGGCGGTACGCCTCCTGCCCCCACTGTCGCGCCGCCGGGTCAGGACCGGCCGCTGCTGCCGGGCGAAGTCGATGCCGAGCCGGTGCCTGCGACGTGGAAGCGGGCGGTGTTCTCCAACACCCGTCGAGGCTTGGCCTGTCAGCTGTTCCCCGTGCGGCTGGGCCCGGAACTGTGGGCAAGTGCCGCAAGCATCAGTGCTGATTCCGCATGGAGCGTGATGCGCACCGGTGTGAAGGTGGTGGCGTCCACCGGCGACTCCCCGGTGCCGGGATTGCGGGCGTAGCGCGGATGGGCGCCTCCGCTGATCTGCCAGCGTATGCGGTGACCCACGGCGAAGCGGTGGGCGGTGTGACTCATCGGCACAGTGATCTGCGACGGATCCTGCCCGGCCGTCCGCAGGCGGCCCAGCCCGTCGCAGATGTTGACGGAGCGGCCTTGGGTGTCCACGTCGCACAAGCGGGTGAAGACGTCGGCGTGGCCGGTGTCCGTGGAGATGCTCAGCCGTGCGGAGACCGGGCCGAGGATGTCCAGGGGCTCGGTCAGCGGCGGGCCGGTGAAGGTCAGTACGTCGTCCCGCGTCTCCAGGGTGCTGTTGTCGCGAGGACCGGCCGTACGGGAGAGCAGCGGTCCGCCGAGAGAGGGGGTGGGGTCGCTCGGATCGTAGCGGAACGACATGAGTGGTGCGGATTCCGTGGGAGCCTGCTGGGTGAGGTACCCCTGTGCGGTGGGAAACCACGGGCTGACGACCGTGGCCGGCGGCCAGTCGTCGATGTCCCGCCAGTCGTTTTCGCCGCCGACGTGTACGCGCACCCTTGTGGGACGGAGGTCGCAGGGATCGGCGTACAGGTGCGCGCGGAGCCAGGCGAGGCTCTCGGCGAACACCTCGGGCCACCCCTGCTGCAGCGCGGACGTGTGGGTCCAGGGGCCGACGAGCAAGGCGGTCTCGCACCCGGCCTCACGTAGTCGGCGGTACTGCTCGAAGGTCTGGTCGCCCAGCACATCGTGCCACCCGGTGATCAAACTGGTCGGCACCGTCAGCCGCTCCGCCGCCGCTGCCAACGACGCACCGCGCCAGTACGCGTCCTCGGCATCCGGGTGCGACATCACGCCGTCCAGCCAGGGCACATGGCCCCCGAGGGCGGACACGTAGGCCCCGCGCAGCGGCTGCGCGGTGGTGACATCACGCAGGCGTCGCTGCAGACGCAGGGTCGCCCTCACGAACGGTGCCATCCCCTGGTGCTGGTACGTCATACCGACGCCGACGGCGAGAGCGTTCTCCAGGCGGAGCGCGCCATGTGCGTGGAACAGTGCGTGAGGATCATGCAGCCCCACCTGCACCACCATCGCCTTCAGCTCCGGTGGCGGGTCCACGGCGAGGGCCCACTGCACGTATCCCAGGTAGCTGGGGCCGACGGTCCCCAGTGTTCCGTTGAACCAGGGTTGCTCGCGTAGCCAGGACACGGTGGCCCGGCCGTCGGCGGCCTCGTTGCGCCACAGGTCGAACTCGCCGCCGGAACCACCGGTGCCGCGGCAGCTCTGCAGCACCACGTGGAAGCCCTGTTCGGCGAAGAGCACGCCGTACATGGGGGACCACGGCAGGCCCCTGCCGTAGGGCGAGCGCACCAAGAGGGTGGGGAAGTCACCCTCGGCGCGTGGGAAGTAGTGGTCCGTGATCAGCGGGCTACCGTCGGCCGCCAGCACCGGCAGCCCCGGCTCCCACCCGACATCGTGCCGCTTGACCGGGAGGCCGCGCCAGGTCGCCCTCATGATCCGTGCGGCCAGTGGCGGCCTACCGGAAGGCGGTGCCCAGGTCGGCCTCGCCCCAGGACCGTGCGTGCGTGCTGCCATCGTTCCCCTCCTGTTTATCCGTACGATGTACGAGAATAAACCATGGTTGGATGCGACCCGCAAGGGCCGCCTCGATCAACGGAGGGAGGGTGGGCCATGCCGCGTTCACGCAAGGCCGGCACCCCAGGCGTCGACCCCGAGCAGCTCTGGCTGAGTTCCGCCCAGCCCCGCAGGGGCCGCAAGCCCTCGTACAGCCGAGAGGCAATCACGGCGGTAGCGGTTGCCTTGGCGGACGCGGAGGGGCTCGAAGCGGTCACCATGCGGAGAGTCGCCGCGGAGGTCGGAGCCGGCGCCATGTCGCTGTACAGCTACGCCCCCGACAAGGAGACGCTGCTGGAACTGATGGTCGACCACGTCAGCGGCGAACTGCCGGCCGAGAACACGCCCACCGGCGACTGGCGTGCCGAGCTGAAAGCCATCGCTCACCTCCAGCGCGCCCACATGCTGCGACACCCCTGGCTGCCCGCCGCTCTGGCCGGCCGCCGCACCCCCGGCCCCAACACCCTGGCCTTCCTGGAACGCGCGCTTGCCGCCCTGCGGCCCACCGGGCTGGACGGTGCGGCGAAGCTGGAGGTCTTCGCCCAACTCACCGCATTCGTGGCGGGGCACGTCACCCATGAGATTGCGGGGACCGCGGCCTTGCAGTCCCCCGACCGAGTCGCAGCCGAAGCCCGCTACCTCGCCGCTGTCGCCGCGGACGGCCGTCACCCGGAACTCGCCGAAGCCCTCGCCGCCCCCGGACGCCCCCTCACCCCCGAAGCCACCTTCACCCGGTTCCTCAACCGCCTGGTCGACGGCCTGGACACCGACTGATCCCGCTCCGCCGCACCGTGCCCGTTCTCACGAATGACCAGGTGCGAGAGTTCTGCGAACGCCTTGATGCCGCCCCACCGCACCGCTGGGGAACTCCAGCAAGATCCGTCCCACCAGGATTTCCTGTACCTCGACTACTCACACCCGTCGAACGCCGGAGGGGCTGGGTTCTCTCGTGAGAATCCAGCCCCTCCGGTCTTCGCGTGTGTCAGCTCGCCAGGGCCTCCTCCTGGGGCGCGCTCAGCCGCGGGTCCGTGACGCGGGCGGCCTGCGGAGCGTCGCGGTGGGCAGGGTCGCGGACCTCGCCCACCAGGAGCTCCAGGACGTCCTCAAGGGCGACCAGGCCGAGCACCTTGCCGGAGGCGTCGGCGACCTGGGCGAGGTGCGTCGCGGCGCGGCGCATCACCGTCAGGGCGTCGTCCAGCGGGAGTTCCGCCCGGAGCGTCGTCATGGGACGCCAGACGTGCTGCGGCACCGCCCGCTGGGACTCCTCGAGGTCGAGCACGTCCTTCACGTGCAGATAGCCCATGAAGGCGCCGTTCTCCGCGGCCACCGGGAAACGGGAGTAGCCCGTGCGGGCGGTGAGCGCGACGACCTGGCCGGGGGTGACCGAGGGGCCCACCGTCACCAGGGAGCCGGCGTCCAGCAGGACGTCCGTGACCGGGCGGGAGCCCAGCTCCAGCGCGTCCTCCAGGCGCTCCTGCTCCTCGGGTTCCAGCAGTCCGGCCTGGCCCGAGTCCTCGACCAGGCGGTTGAGCTGTTCGCTCGTGAAGACCGCCTCGACCTCGTCCTTGGGCTCGACCCGGAACAGCCGGAGGATCACGCGCGCGCAGGCGCCGAGGGCCACGGTGACCGGCCGGCACAGGCGCGCGAAGGCGACCAGTCCCGGGCTCAGCCACAGCGCGGTCTTCTCGGGCGCCGCCATCGCCAGGTTCTTCGGGACCATCTCGCCGATGACGAGGTGGAAGAAGACGACGAGGGCGAGCGCGATGACGTAACCGAGGGGGTGGATCATTCCCTCGGGCAGCCGGGCCGCCTCGAAGGCGGGCTCCAGCAGATGGGCGACGGTCGGCTCGGCGACCGCGCCGAGGGTCAGCGAGCAGACAGTGATGCCGAACTGGGCGGCCGCCATCATCTGCGGCAGGCGCTCCAGGCCGTACAGCACCTGGCGGGCGCGAGCGGTGCCCAGTGGCTCGATCTGGCTGCGCCGCACGGAGACGAGCGCGAACTCGGCGCCGACGAAGAAGCCGTTGGCGAGGACGAGCAGAACGGCGAACAGGAGTTGGAGCAGGATCATCGGACGCCCTCCGCGGCGACCGCGGCGTCCGCGGTCCTCACCAGCCGGACGCGCTCGGCGCGGTAATGGCCGACCTGACGGACCGACAGACGCCAGCCGTCGAGTTCCGCCTTGTCGCCGGGGGCCGGGATACGGCCGAGCAGGTCGGCGACCAGTCCGGCCACGGTCTCGTAGGGGCCCTCGGGCACGACGAGGCCTATGCGCTGGAGGACGTCGACCCGGCAGCTGCCGTCGACGTCCCACGCGGGCCGTCCGTCCTCCGACGGCGCCACCGCGAGTTCCGGCAGGTCCTTGGCGTCGTGCTCGTCACGGACCTCGCCGACGAGTTCCTCGACGATGTCCTCCAGAGTGACCACGCCGGCCGTACCGCCGTACTCGTCGACGACGACGGCGATCGGCTGCTGACTGCGGAGCTGCTTGAGGAGGGGTTGCACGGGCAGGGTCTCCGGGACGAGCAGCGGGGCCTGGGCGATCCGGCCGACGGGGGTGCGCAGCCGGTCGTGCGCGGGCACCGCGAGGGCGTCCTTGAGGTGCACCATGCCGACGATCTCGTCGATCCGCTCCCGGTAGACGGGGAAGCGGGACAGGCCGGTGGCCCGGGTGAGGTTGACGACGTCCTCGGCGGTCGCCGAGGACTGGAGCGCGCTGACCTTCACGCGCGGGGTCATGACGTGCTGCGCTGTCAGCTCGCCCAGCGACAGGGTGCGCACGAAGAGGTCGGCGGTGTTCTGCTCCAGGGCGCCCGCCCGGGCCGAGTGCCGGGCCAGCGAGACGAGCTCGCCGGGGGTGCGGGCGGAGGCCAGTTCGTCGGCGGGTTCGACGCCGAGGGCGCGCACCAGCCGGTTGGCCACCGTGTTCAGCGCGGCGATCACCGGACGGAACAGGCCGGAGAAGACGTGCTGCGGGCGCGCGACGAAACGTGCGACCTGCAGCGGACGGGACACCGCCCAGTTCTTGGGCACGAGTTCGCCGATGACCATCTGCACCGCCGAGGCGAACAGCATGCCGACGACCACCGCGACGCCGGGGACGGCGCCTTCGGGGACGCCGATCGCGGTGAACGGCCCGTGCAGCAGCTCGGCGAGCGCCGGTTCGGCGAGCATGCCGACGACGAGCGAGGTGATGGTGATGCCGAGCTGGGTGCCGGAGAGCTGGAAGGACAGCTCCTTGAGCGAGTCCACGACCGTACGGGCCCGGCGGTCGCCGGCGGCCGCGGCGCGCTCGGCGTCGGGGCGGTCCACGGTGACGAGCCCGAACTCGGCCGCGACGAAGAAGCCGTTGGCGAGAATGAGCAGGAACGCCGCCCCGAGGAGCAGCAGGGGGATGGTCATGATGCCGCCGCCTCGCTGGGTCGGGAGGGGGCGGCGCAGGTACTACAGGACGATCCGTCCATCGCTGGAGGGAATCACTCCTCGGGTAGCAGGAGCCCCTGGGAGCCGGTCGGCACCACAGGGGCGGAGGCGCAACGAAAACGCCTCCGTCACCAGATTAATCAAGACACGGGCCGGTACGTCAGGGGAGGATCCCCGAGTCGGCCCCGATTGCCTGTGAAACGGCTCTCGGTCTACCCCTCCGGCTGCCCGGGGTCGTGGACCGAGCGGGTCTCGGCGAGCGCGCGCAGGGCGCGGGCGTCCTCGACTGCCCGCTGCCTGGCGATGCCGGGCTGGATGCCGAGGGCGGGCAGGCTGGTGCCGTCGCTGAGGTCGAGGAACACCCAGGGGTCGCCGGGACGGAGATTTACCTGGATGATCTCCGGCCAGGACAGGCGCCGCCTGCTGACGATGTTGACGACGGTGACCCCGCTCTCGTCGGCGACCACCTTGGGCCGGGCGAGCAGGACGAGCACGGCACACAGCAGCGCCCCGGTGAGGACGAAGCTGAGGCGCTCGCCCGGGCTGAGCTGCTCCAGGAGCATCGCGACGGTGGTGATCACCACGAGGATCGCGACGCCCGCGGTGAGCAGCACGGCCCGGGTGCGGGACGGCCGGAAGGTGACGGGGAGGACGGGCAGGTCCGTCATGGGTGTGGTCCGTCCTCCGGTCAGAGCCGGCAGGCGTGGATGGCGGTGGTCAGGATGGCCCGCGCGCCGAGCTCGTACAGGTCGTCCATGATCCGCTGGGCCTCCTTTGCGGGAACCATGGCGCGGACGGCGACCCAGCCCTCGTTGTGGAGCGGCGAGATGGTGGGCGACTCCAGACCCGGGGTGAGCGCGACGGCCCGCTCCAGGTGCTCCGCGCGGCAGTCGTAGTCCATCATCACGTAGGTCCGGGCGACCAGGACGCCCTGCAGGCGGCGCAGGAACTGCTGGACCTTCGGTTCGGCGTTCTCGTCCACGTCGCCGCCGACGCGGCGGACGACGACGGCCTCCGACTTCATGATCGGCTCGCCGAAGACCTCGAGGCCCGCGTTGCGCAGCGAGGTGCCGGTCTCCACGACGTCCGCGATGACCTCGGCGACGCCGAGTTCGATGGCGGTCTCGACGGCTCCGTCGAGGTGGACCACGGAGGCGTCGACGCCCTTGTCGGCGAGGTACTTGTCGACGATGCCCTCGTACGAGGTGGCGACGGTCATGCCGGTCAGGTCCTCGACCGTGGCGGCCGTGCCGGGCTTGGTGGCGAAGCGGAAGGTGGAGCGGGCGAAACCGAGCGGGAGGATCTCCTCCGCGTTGGCCCCGGAGTCGATGAGCAGGTCGCGGCCGGTGATGCCGATGTCGAGGCGCCCGGAGGAGACGTAGATCGCGATGTCGCGGGGGCGGAGGTAGAAGAACTCGACCTCGTTGACCGGGTCGACGATGCGCAGTTCCTTGGACTCCCGGCGCTGCTGGTAGCCGGCCTCATGCAGCATCTCCGCCGCAGGGCCTGACAGGGAACCCTTGTTGGGGACGGCGATGCGCAGCATGAGGTCGGCTTCCTTCGTTCGTTCGTGCGTACGGAGCGGGAGCGGGGTACGGCTCAGAGGTGGGCGTAGACGTCGTCGAGGGTGATGCCGCGGGCGACCATCATCACCTGGACGTGGTAGAGCAGCTGCGAGATCTCCTCGGCGGCTGCTTCCTTGCCCTCGTACTCGGCGGCCATCCACACTTCGGCGGCCTCTTCGACGACCTTCTTGCCGATGGCATGAACCCCCTTCCCGACCAGTTCGGCGGTGCGGGAAGTGGCGGGGTCGCCGCTGGCGGCCTTGTGCTGGAGCTCGGTGAAGAGCTCCTCGAAAGTCTTCTTGGACATGGTGCTGCCTACCCTACGCGCAAGCGTCCGTGCCTCAGCGCCAGGGTTCGGACACCGAGCGCAGCGTGGCCGCTGTGGCCACGGCGGCGGTGACGGCCTCGTGCCCCTTGTCCTCGCGGGAGCCCTCGATGCCCGCGCGGTCGAGCGCCTGCTCCTCGGTGTCACAGGTCAGCACGCCGAAGCCGACTGGGACGCCGGTCTCGATGGAGACCTGGGTCAGTCCCTGGGTGACGCCCTGGCACACGTACTCGAAGTGCGGGGTGCCGCCGCGGATGACGACTCCGAGCGCGACGATCGCGTCGTAGCCGCGGCCCGCGAGGACCTTCGCGACGACCGGGAGCTCGAAGCTGCCGGGGACCCGCAGGAGGGTCGGCTCGTCGATCCCCAGCTCGTGCAGGGCGCGCAGCGCGCCGTCCACGAGGCCGTCCATCACCTTTTCGTGCCACTGTGCCGCGATGACCGCGACGCGCAGGTCCCCGCAGTTGCGTACGGACAGTTCGGGTGCACCCTTGCCGCTCACGTCTCTCCTCAGCGTTCTGTTCGTGCTCTTGTGCTTCTCGTGCTGTTACTGGCTGTTGCAGGCGGACACGGCGGCCGTGTCCAGCCAGGGCAGGTCGTGCCCCATCCGGTCCCGCTTGGTGCGCAGGTAGCGGAGGTTGTGCTCGCCCGCCTGTACGGGCATCGGCTCCCGGCGGACGACGTCGAGGCCGTGCCGGACGAGTGCCTCGCTCTTCTCGGGGTTGTTGGTCATCAGGCGCAGGCTGCGGACGCCGAGGTCCTGGAGGATCTGCGCGCCGGCGGCGTAGTCCCGGGCGTCCGCGGGCAGGCCCAGTTCCAGGTTGGCGTCGAGGGTGTCCCGGCCGCGCTCCTGGAGTTCGTAGGCGCGCAGCTTGGACAGCAGGCCGATGCCGCGGCCCTCGTGCCCGCGCAGGTAGACGACGACTCCGCGGCCCTCGGTCCGGATGGCGCGCAGGGACGCCTCCAGCTGCGGGCCGCAGTCGCAGCGCAGCGAGTGGAAGACGTCGCCGGTGAGGCACTCGGAGTGGATGCGGACGAGGACGTCCTCGCCCTCGCCGATCTCCCCGTGGACGAGGGCGACGTGCTCGACGCCGTCCACGGTGGAGCGGTAGCCGTACGCGGTGAACTCGCCGAAGGCGGTGGGCAGCTGGACCTCGGCCTCGCGGCGCACGGTCGGCTCGGCGGTGCGGCGGTAGGCGATCAGGTCCTCGATGGAGATGATCGTCAGGCCGTGCTTGCGGGCGAAGGGGATCAGCTCGGGCAGGCGCAGCATGTGGCCGTCCTCGCCGGCGATCTCGACGATCGCGCCGGCGGGGCGCAGGCCGGCGAGGCGGGCGAGGTCGACGGCGGCCTCGGTGTGGCCGTTGCGGACCAGGACGCCGCCGGACCGGGCCCGCAGCGGGAAGATGTGGCCGGGGCGCACGAAGTCGCCGGCCTCGGAACGGCCGTCCGCGAGCAGCCGGAGGGTGGTGGCGCGGTCGGCCGCGGAGATGCCGGTGGTCACGCCGTGGGCGCCGCTCGCGTCGACGGAGACCGTGAAGGCCGTCTTCATCGACTCGGTGTTGTCGTCGACCATCTGCGGGAGCCGGAGGCGGTCCAGTTCCTCGCCCTCCATGGGCGCGCAGATCAGTCCGCGGCATTCGCTCATCATGAAGGCGATGATCTCGGGGGTCGCCTTCTCGGCCGCGATGACGAGGTCGCCCTCGTTCTCGCGGTCCTCGTCGTCGACGACGACGACCGGGCGGCCGGCCGCGATGTCGGCGATGGCCCGCTCGACGGGGTCGAGCGCGAAGTCCTCGATGTTGTCGGTGCTGTACCAGACGGGCGCCGTGGTCATGCCGGGGCTCCTTCGAGAGTGGGCTGCGGGCTCCGACGGGAGCGCAGCCACCAGTCGCGCAGGCCCCACAGGACGAGCGCGCCGTAGACGACGTAGACGAAACCGGAGAAGGCGAAGCCGTTGGCGAAGTTGAGCGGGACGCCCACCAGGTCGACCAGCAGCCAGGCGAACCAGAACTCGACCATGCCGCGCGCCTGGGCGTACATGGCGATGATGGTGCCGACGAAGATGTACGCGTCGGGCCACGGGTCCCACGACAGCGTCGGGTAGGCGGTGAAGAGGCCGCCGACCGCGAGGGTGCCGACCGCGGCGCCGCCCGCCAGGTACGCGCGCTCGCGCCAGGTGGCGAAGCGTACGGCGACGGAGCCGTCCTGTGCCTGTCCCCGGCCGCGGTTCCACTGCCACCAGCCCCACAGGGCGACGGCCATCACCACGAGCTGCTTCCCGGCGCTGCCGGAGAGGTGGGCCGTGGCGAAGGCGGCGAGGAGGATGACGCCGGACAGGAACTGGACGGGCCAGGTCCATATCGAGCGGCGCCAGCCGAGCGCGAGGGCGATCAGACCGATCGTGTTGCCGATCATGTCGGACCACCTGATGTGCTGGCCGAGGAGCGTGAATGCCTCGGAGTTGAGCCAGTTCACGATGCCGCCCCCTGGACGCCGGGCCGTGCGGCCGGCTGGTCCGCCCGCGCGCCGAGCAGCCGCTCGACGTACTTGGCGATGACGTCCACCTCCAGGTTGACCGGGTCGCCGGCCTGCTTGAGGCCGAGCGTGGTCAGCGCGAGGGTGGTGGGGATGAGACTGACGGTGAAGTGGTCGGGGGCGGCGTCGACCACGGTGAGGCTGATGCCGTCGACCGTGATGGAGCCCTTCTCGACCACGTAGCGGGAGAGGTCCGCGGGGAGGGAGATCCTGACGATCTCCCAGTTCTCGGAGGGACTGCGCTCCAGGACGACGCCGGTGCCGTCGACATGGCCCTGCACGATGTGCCCGCCGAGACGCGCGCCCACGGCGGTGGGGCGTTCGAGGTTGACGCGGGAGCCGACGGACAGGGCGCCGAGACTGGAGCGGTCGAGGGTCTCCGCCATGACGTCGGCGGTGAACTCGTCGCCCTCGTGGTCCACGACCGTCAGACAGACGCCGTTGACCGCGATGGAGTCGCCGTGCTTGGCGTCCTGGGTGACTACTGGTCCGCGGAGCCTGAAGCGGGAGGCGTCGCCGAGGTTCTCGACGGCGGTGATCTCACCCAGCTCTTCGACGATTCCGGTGAACACTTCCCGGGTCCTCCCTGCCTCTTGGGGCACGGACTCCGGGGCCTGTCGATGACGACAGAATCAACGGACGACGACATCAGGGGCGACGCCGGACGGAGGCCCGGCCGCTCGGAAACGGCACAGACCTACTACGGCGGCGTGCATGATGCCCGCCCGCCGCGCACTGCCTCCCATCCGGACTTTCACCGTCGGTCCAGGAATTTCACCTGGTCAACCGGCCACTGGATGCGGCCGGGTCGCGGACTGTAACCGCCGGTTCGGAATTACACCGACCCCGGAGTGCGCTGCTTCTGGTACAGGGCCAGTGTGCCACGCCTGATCGACGTCCAGACGGGTGAGTCCCTGTGGGCTGGCTCACAGGAGGTTTCCCTGGACTTGTCTGCGTGTACCCGGGCAGGTGAACGGCTGTACGGCGAGGTCGGCCCGCATTGGTCCATACCTATTGACGCTTTGGTCTAGTCCTCTTAGGGTCGGCGATCACGACCTCGTCGAGCCCGCCCCCACAGCGACCCGGCGGCGGTGACGGAGGCCCTTGCCCCGCCGCCGGGTCTCCCCACCCGGGCCGCTCCGGCCCGCCGCGGCGTCGGCGGGCCGGAGCGGGCGCGTCAGTGCGGCAGGGGGGTCCGCGGGCGGGCCCCCGGGGCGAACACCTCGTCCTGCGCGCCGTCGCGGGCCGTCAGGAGCGCCCCGCGCAGAACCGCTCCGCCGCCCAGCGCCCCGGCCCGCACCTCGGTCGGCAGCGGCGACATCCGGACGAGCCGCCGCGCGACCCGGGAGGCCAGCGCGTCCCCGCCCGCCTGCCCGGTCTCACCGCCGAGGACCACGCAGCCGGGGTCCAGCACCGCGATGACGGACGCGGCGCCGATGGCGATCCGGTCGGCGAGGACGTCCAGGAAGCGCGCGGACTCCGCAGCCTGTGAGGTGGCCACGGCCCGGCTGACGAGCGCCGCCGCGTGCGGCTCGTGCGCGGCGGCGTCCGCCGTGATGCCGTGCCCGGCCGCGAGCGCCGCGATGGCCGCGGACCCCGCCAGGGAGTGGAATCCGCCCTCGCAGTCCGTCGCCGAGGGGAGGATCCCGGTGCCGGGGACCGGGAGGAAGCCGATCTCACCGGTGCCGCCGGAGGCGCCGCGGCGCAGGGCCCCGTCGAGGACGACGGCGGCGCCGGTGCCGAGGCCGAGCCAGAGCAGGACGAAGGTCCGCCGGTCGCGGGCCGCGCCGTCGCGCTGTTCCGCCAGGGCCGCGAGGTTGGTCTCGTTCTCCACCAGGACGCGGGCCGGCAGTCGTTCCTGGAGGGCCGCGACCAGGCGGCGGTGCCACTCGGGCAGCCCGGAGGAGTCGCGCAGTTCACCGGTGGCCGGGTCGATCAGGCCGGGCGCGCCGATGCCGACCGTGTGCAGCCGTTCCGCGCCCGCCTCCTTGGCCGTCCGCTCGACCAGCGCGACCGCCTGCTCCACGGCGGCCCCCGTGCCCGCGTCACCGGCGATAGGGACCGACGCCCGGCCGAGTTCCACGCCGAGCAGGTCGGCGACCACGACCGTCACCCCCTCGGTGCGCACGTCGAGCGCCGCAAGGTGGGCCCGGTCGGCGACGATCCCGTACACCCGCGCGTTCGGGCCGCGCCGCTGCTCCCCGGACTCCCCCACGACCGCGACCAGTCCGGCGGCGGTGAGACGTTCGACCAGGTCGGCGACGGTGGGCCGGGACAGTCCCGTGAGCTGCTTCAGCCGGTTCGCCGTCAGGGGGCCCTCCTGCTGGAGGAGGCGCAGGGCGAGCCGGTCGTTCATGGCCCGGGCGGTGCTCGGAGATGCGGGCATGCCGGGATCCTTCCAGATAGGGAGGGCACACGGCCCCGGGCCACCGGGCCCTGAATCGACTATTTATCAGGCAGGCTTCCTGATAGTTTACGGCGACAGCGCGGGAGGACGTCCGGGAGGGACGGCGGCAGAATGAGTGAAGTGGTCTACAGCAAGCGCGAGTTGAAGCGGGCACGGTATGCCGTGGCCGCCGTCTTCGCGGTGCACGGCGCGGTCGTCGGCTCCTTCGCGACACGGGTGCCGTGGATCCAGGACCACGCCTCGATCGGCGCGGGCCAGCTCGGCATCGCGCTCGCCTTCCCGGCCGTCGGCGCGTCCGTCGCGATGCCGCTCGCCGGCCGGATCAGCCACACCTTCGGTGCCCGTACGGCGCTGCGCGGCCTGCTCGCCCTGTGGACGCTGTCCCTGGTCCTGCCCGCCCTCGCGCCGAACCTGCTCACCCTGTGCCTGGCCCTCTTCACGTACGGCGCCACGGCCGGCATGGCGGACGTCGCCATGAACGCCCTCGGGGTCGAGGTCGAGAACCGCATGGACCGGTCGATCATGTCGGGGCTGCACGGCATGTGGAGCGCCGGTGCCCTGATCGGATCGGCGGCCGGCACGCTCGCCGCGCACCTGGGTTCGGACGCGCGTGCGCACCACGTGCTGGCGTCGGCGGTGCTGACCGTGCTGGGCCTCGTCGCCTGCCAGTGGGTGCTCGACCTGAAGCCCACGGAGGACGAGGAACCGCCGCCGCGGTTCGCGCTGCCGCCCAGGTCGGCGCTGCTCATCGGCGCGGTCGGGTTCTGCGCGGTGTTCGCCGAGGGCGCGAGTCTGGACTGGTCGGCGGTCTACCTGCGTGACCAGCTGGGCACCTCGGCGGGACTCGCGGCCGCGTCCACCACCGGCTTCACGCTCACCATGGCGATCGCGCGACTCGCGGGCGACGCGGTCGTGGACCGCTTCGGCGCCGTGCGCACCGTGCGCGTGGGGGGCGTCCTCGCCACGCTCGGCGGGCTGCTGGTGGTCTTCGCGGGGAACCCGGCCGCGGCGATGGGCGGGTTCGCCCTGATGGGCCTCGGGATCGCGGTCGTCGTGCCGCTGGCGTTCGCGGCGGCGGGGCGCAGCGGCCCCAACCCCAGCCTGGCCATCGCGGGTGTCGCCACCATCACGTACACCTCGGGGCTGGTCGCGCCGAGCGCCATCGGCACGCTGGCCCAGGCGACCAGCCTGATGGTGTCCTTCGGTCTGGTCACGGTGCTGGCTCTGGCGCTCGTCGTGTTCGCGGGCGTGCTGCGCGCCGGCGACCGCAGGACGGCGCAGGTCAGTCCCGCGAGCGAAGCAGTTCCCGGCCCACGGCCCTGAACCGCTCGCTCCACGGGGTGGGGCGCAGCGTGCCGGCGTCGAGCCGGACGAGGACCCGGCTGCCGTGCGCGTAGGTCACGGCACCGTCGGCCGAGCAGAAGCGGAAGCCGTACGTGAGGCCGGTGGTGCCCAGCCGTTCGAGCCAGAGGTGGACGGCGTACGCGCCGGGCCGGTTCACCGGGGCGTCGTAGCTGATGCGCAGTTCCCTGACCGCGTTGCAGAAGTCGCCCGCCGCCTCCCAGTCGCCGTCGAAGCCGAAGCCGCGCTCCTGCCACAGCGCGGTCCAGGCGCGCTCGACCATGACCGGGTAACGGGCGTTGTGGAGCAGTCCGAGCGCGTCCAGGTCGTCGAAGTGGACGGTGACGGGGACGAGCCGGCCGTCGATGGGTGCGGGCGTGGCGGGTGGTGCTTCGACGGTCACGGGCGGGGCTCCTGAGAGTGCCGGACGGGGCGGTGGGACCGTTCCATACTAAGCAACCGCTCAGGGCTGTCCTCCGGTGCGGTGCAGGTCAGCCCGCTGCCGAGTCCGGCTGCTCGTCGCCGCGGGTCCGCGGCGGGCCGTGGGACCGCGTGACCGTGTACCGCCGGACAGCCGTGACAATGGTCCGGACACGTTCACGGACGAAGAAAGCGAAGCCTCACCATGGATCTCGGCGTGCGCTGGAAACTGCACGGTGACGGGCGCACGCCCGCACCCGGAGCGGTGGTCCGCCCCGACGAACGGCTGTCGTGGCCCCGCACGGCCGGGCTCGGCGCCCAGCACGTGGTCGCCATGTTCGGAGCGTCCTTCGTCGCACCGGTGCTGATGGGGCTCGACCCCAATCTCGCGATCATGATGTCCGGCGTCGCGACGGTGATCTTCCTGCTCGCGACCCGTGGCCGGGTGCCCAGTTACCTCGGCTGTTCCCTGTCCTTCGTGGGCGTCGCCGCGGTGATCCGCGCGCAGGGCGGCACCAGCGCCACGGTGACCGGCGCGGTGTTCGTGGTCGGCGCCGCGCTGTTCCTGGTCGGTCTCGCGGTGCAGCGGTTCGGGGCCCGGATCATCCACGCGGCCATGCCGCCGATCGTCACCGGCGCGGTCGTCATGCTGATCGGCTTCAACCTGGCACCCGTGACGGCGACCACGTACTGGCCGCAGGACCAGTGGACGGCGCTTATGGTCATGCTGTTCACCGGACTGGCCGTGGTGTGCCTGCGCGGCTTCTGGTCCCGCGTGGCGATCTTCCTCGGCCTGGTCTTCGGCTACGCGGTCTCGTGGGTCTTCGACCGCGTCTTCGGGCGGATCCACTCGGCGGACGCGAGCGGCAAGATCACCGACCACTGGCGCCTGGACCTCTCCGGGGTCGGCCGGGCGGACTGGGTCGGTCTGCCGTCCTTCCACGGCCCGAGTTTCCAGTGGTCGGCGATCCTGGTCGCGCTGCCGGTGGTGATCGCGCTGGTCGCCGAGAACGCCGGCCATGTGAAGGCGGTCGGCGAGATGACCGGCGAGACGCTGGACGACAGGCTGGGCACCGCGATCTCCGCGGACGGTGTCGCCTCGATGCTCTCCACGGCGGTCGGCGGCCCGCCGAACACCACCTACTCGGAGAACATCGGCGTGATGGCCGCGACCCGTGTCTACTCGACGGCCGCCTACTGGGCCGCCGCCGGTTTCGCGCTCCTGTTCGGCCTCTGCCCCAAGTTCGGCGCGGTCGTCGCCGCCATCCCCGGCGGCGTCCTCGGCGGCATCACGGTCATCCTGTACGGCATGATCGGCCTGCTCGGTGCCCAGATCTGGCTCAACGCGGGCGTGGACCTGCGCAATCCGCTCAATCTGGTGCCGGCCGCCGCGGGCATCATCATCGGCGTCGGCAACGTCACCCTGACGTTCACCGACACCTTCTCGCTGAGCGGCATCGCGCTCGGCACCCTCGTCGTGATCACCGGCTACCACGCCCTGCGGGCCATGGCACCGGCCCACCTCAAGACCCAGGAGCCGCTGCTCGACTCCGGCACCTCCTCCTACGACGAGGGCTCCGCCGCGGACGCGAAGGCCCGGCACGCCGGCTCCTAGGGCCTGTCGTTTGGATCAGGCCGGCTGTGACCGACGGTTCGTCCTGATCGACCCGAGCGGGGTCTGGCGCGTGCAGCTGCAAGGCGCAGGAGGGAGTCGACGCGGAGCGTCGGCGACCGACGACAACGCCGCAGATGTGCGCGCCAGACCCCGCGACGCCGGCCTGATCCAAACGACAGGCCCTAGTACTGCAACGGTGCTTGCCGTGACTGCTGGCCATCTCGCTCGTTGGGGTGGTTATGGGTGGGGACCTTGCTGGTGTCAGGTTGTGGGCGGGTGAGCTGGACGCTCTGCATGAGCGGTTCGTG
>NZ_JBWJAQ010000026.1:0-88931 GCF_056387915.1 Streptomyces sp. GLSS-08 | reverse complement strand
CCTCCGTCCTCGGCCAGCTGATCGCCCTCTACGAGCACAAGGTGTTCGTCCAGGGCGCGGTCTGGAACATCGACTCCTTCGACCAGTGGGGCGTCGAGCTCGGCAAGGTCCTCGCCAAGCGCGTCGAGCCCGCCCTCACCGACGGCACCGAGGTGCCCGGTCTCGACCCCTCCACCGCTGCCCTCGTGGCCGCTTACCGCACTCTCCGGAAGAAGTGAACTGACATGACCACGATGCAGCTCGGTCTCATAGGCCTCGGCAGGATGGGCGGCAACATGCGCGAGCGGATACGCCGCGCGGGCCACACCGTCATCGGCTACGACCGCAACCCCGACGTCTCGGACGTGAGCAGCCTCGGCGAACTCGTCGAGAAGCTCGAAGGTCCCCGCGTGGTGTGGGTGATGGTCCCCGCGGGCGGCCCGACCCAGTCGGTCATCGACGAGCTCGGCGACCTGCTGGAGCCCGGCGACACCATCGTGGACGGCGGCAACTCCCGCTGGACCGACGACGAGAAGCACGCCGCCGAGCTGGCGGCCAAGGGCATCGGCTTCGTCGACGCGGGTGTCTCGGGCGGCGTCTGGGGCCTGGAGAACGGCTACGCCCTGATGGTCGGCGGCGACGCGGAGAACGTCGCGAAGGTGCAGCCGGTCTTCGACGCCCTCAAGCCGGAGGGAGACTTCGGCTTCGTGCACGCGGGCAAGGTCGGCGCCGGCCACTTCTCCAAGATGGTCCACAACGGCATCGAGTACGCGATGATGCAGGCCTACGCCGAGGGCTGGGAACTGCTGGAGAAGGTCGACTCCGTCACCGACGTGCGCGAGGTCTTCCGGTCCTGGCAGGAGGGCACGGTCATCCGTTCCTGGCTGCTCGACCTCGCCGTCAACGCCCTGGACGACGACGAGCACCTCGGCAAGCTGCGCGGCTACGCCGAGGACTCCGGCGAGGGCCGCTGGACCGTCGAGGCGGCCATCGACAACGCGGTACCGCTGCCGGCGATCACCGCGTCGCTCTTCGCCCGCTTCGCGTCCCGGCAGGACGACTCCCCGCAGATGAAGATGATCGCGGCACTGCGCAACCAGTTCGGCGGCCACGCCGTCGAATCGGCGAAGTAGGCGTCATGGGCGACCTCCTGCTGGTCCGTCACGGCGAGACCGAGTGGAGCGCCTCGGGACAGCACACCAGCTGGACCGACCTGCCCCTGACCCGGCGGGGTGAGGAGCAGGCCAGGTCGCTCGCCCCGCTGCTCGCCGGCCGGACCTTCGCCCTGGTGCTCACCAGTCCCCTGGCCCGCGCGGTCCGCACCGCGGAGATCGCCGGCCTGGCCGGTGCCGTACGGGAGCCCGATCTGCGCGAGTGGGACTACGGCGCGTACGAGGGCGTCACGACCGTCGACATCCACCGGACCCGGCCCGACTGGTTCCTGTGGGACGACGGGGTGCCCGCCGGACCGGACGGTCATCCGGGCGAGTCCCCGGACGAGGTGGGACGGCGCGCCGACCGTGTGCTGTCCCGGGTGGCGCCGGCGCTCGACGACGGGGACGTGGTCCTGGTCGCGCACGGGCACTTCCTGCGCGCGCTGACCGCCCGCTACCTGGGTCTCTCCGCGGCGGATGGCCGGCTGTTCCAGCTCGCGACCGGGACGGTCGGCCGGCTCTCCACCGAGCACGAGCGTCCGGTGATCGCCGAATGGAACAGCCCGGGAACCGCTGTGCCGGTCCACTAGCTTCCGCACCGCCGCGGAAGTCGCTGCGGAAGTTGCGCAGACGTTGCGGCAGAAGTCGCCGCACCCCCGGAGAGGTTCCGGTCCGCCCGCCCAGGCGGACCGGAACCTCTCGGCGTACGGAGTCGGCCGCCGTCCTGCGGCGCCCCCAGCCGTCGGCACCCGCACGCGCCGCGGACGACCGCGGCCACTTCAGGGGCCGACCGCCGACCCGGTCCGCCGGAACGGGTCCGACCGGCCGACCGGGCGGACCGTTCGCGCCGCGGAGCGGAGCCCCGGGGCCGGTCGAGGGACGGTGCCGGGCGGACATCGTGCGCCCGGCACCGTAGAGTTCGATTTTCACGCACACCGGCCGGGTTCAGGGACGGCCGGTGTGCGCGGAGCCCGGCGCGCACCGGGCGCGCACCGGCCGGGGGTCCTCCCCGGCCGGCGCGCGCCCGGGCCGGCGTACTGGCGCGCTGAACTCCCGCCTGGCGTGGTGGCTTCGAGGTCAGCCGGCGCGGTCGGCGGCGGCGTCCAGGAGCGGGCCCAGCTCACGGGCCACGGTCGTCAGAGCGCGTACGTCCCGCTCGGTCCTGGCGATCAGGAGCGCGCCCTCCAGGGCACTGATCATGAGTGTCGCGAGCGGTTCGGCACGTTCGGGCGGCACGCCCATGTCCGTCAACGCCTGTGCCACCGGCCGGTTCCAGGAGGCGAACGCGGCGGCGGCAGCGGCCCGGGTGGACTCGGTGGACTCCGCGCAGTCCACCGTCGCGGCGGCGACCGGGCAGCCGGCCGCGAACCCGAGCGAGCCGTACTCGTCGGTCCACTGCCGCACCATCGCGGCGAACAGCCCGCTCGGCCTCGGCTCGTCCAGTTCGGCGAGGAAGCGGGCCACGCGCTTGCCCGCGTAACGGCCGGCCCAGTCCACCGCCTCGTTTACCAACTGCTCCTTGCCGCCGGGGAAGTAGTGCTGGAGCGAACCACGGGGCGCCCCCGCGTGCACGGCGACGTCGCGCATCCCCGTCGCGGCGACTCCCTGGCGCCGGATCAGCTGCGCGGCGCTGAAGACCATCCGCTCGCGCGGCCCCCGCCCCGCATCCGCCCCTCTCCCCGGTTCCGCGCTCCGCCCGGAAGCCGCCGTCCGCCCGGGATCTGCCATGTCCGACTCCCGTCCTGCCCGCCTCGCGCCCGCCCGGAATGGCCGGGCGGCTCATGCACGCACCCACCGCGGACCGCACTGCACCGCGCGGTCGCGGGGAGGGCCCGCCCCTCCACTATGACAGCCGTCATGGAGCGGAGTACTATGACAGCCGTCATAGTCAGTGAGCGGCGGGGCCCACCGGTGCGCGGGCCAGGGACGGCGGTGCGTCGTGTACGTGGGTTTCCTCGGCCTCGGAGTCATGGGGCAGCCGATGGCGCTGAATCTGGCCCGGGCCGGCACTCCCCTGATCGTCTGGAACCGCACCGCCGCCCGGGCCGAACCCCTGCGGGCCGCCGGCGCCGACATCGCCGCAACCGCCGCCGAGGTCCTCGCCCGCGCCCGGGTGACGTTCCTGATGCTGGCCGACGAGGCGGCCACCGACGCGGTCCTGGGCCGCGGCACCCCCGACTTCGCGGTCCGGGTCGCGGGGCGCACCGTCGTGCACATGGGCACTACGTCGCCCGAGTACTCACGGGACCTCGGGGCCGACGTCCGGGCGGCGGGCGGCCGCTACGCGGAGGCGCCGGTGTCGGGCTCCCGGGTGCCGGCGCAGGACGGACGGCTCGTGGCGATGCTGGCCGGGGACGACGCGGTCGTGGCGGCCGTACGCCCCCTCATCGCCCCGATGTGCCACGAGACGTTCGACTGCGGTCCGGTCCCGAACGCGCTGCTGATGAAGCTCTCGGTGAACCTGTTCCTGATCACACTCGTGACCGGTCTCGGAGAGGCCTTCCACTTCGCGGACCGGCACGGCCTCGACCGCCGGCTGTTCCTCGACGTGCTGGACGCAGGACCGATGGCCAGCGGGGTCTCCCGCATGAAGGCGCCCAAGCTGCTGACCGAGGACTTCACGGTGCAGGCGGCGGCTCTGGACGTCCTGAAGAACAACCGGCTGATCGCCGGGGCCGCGCGGCGGGCGGGCCTCGCGTCGCCCCTTCTGGACGTCTGCCACGCCCTCTTCGACGAGACCGTGTCGCTCGGGCACGGCGGATCGGACATGGTCGCCGTCCTGCGCGCCATCGAGGCCAGGACCGGCGACGGCCACGAGACGTCCGCGAACGGCCGGCCGAGCCCCCTCGCCGACGGGTCAGCGCCCGCGCGGGATGCCGTACGCGCGCTCCACCCGGAGCCGTAGGACGAGGCGGCGGTCGCGGACCATGGCGGCGCGGTAGTCGTCCCAGTCCGGGTGTTCGCCCTGGACGTCGCGGTAGAGCCGGACCAGCTCCTCGACGGTCTCGTCGTGCGGGTCGCGGGCGACCGGCGTGAGATCCGCGGTGCCCTCGGCGACCGTGTACGCCCACCGGTCGTCGCTGGTCACGTGGTACGACGCGCGGGGATCCCGGCGCAGGTTGCGGGTCTTGGCGCGGTCATCGGTGAGCGAGACGCGGACGGTCCGCTCCTCGGCGTAGTAGGCGTGGTTCACGTTCGACAGCTGGGGCCGGCCATCGCGCTTGAGGGTGACCAGCACTCCCCCGTCGCACTCCGAGAACAGGGTGAGCAGGGCGTCCTGCGCCTCCCGGGCCCGCCCGCTCCGCTCGGCCTGGTGCGCGCCATCCGCGCCGATCCCGTCGTTCGCCTCGTGAGTCATGCCTTCGTCAACGCTCCGGCCCGCCGGAGGCATTCCACGCGTGGCCCCTTCCGCGATCCGGGAGCGGTCGGCGTAGACACTGTCTACTACGCCTGGTAGACAGTGTCCATGCATGAGCCGGAACCAGGGCTGCGCGCCCGTCTGATCCAGGTCGGCGTCGACCTGGTCACCGCCGAAGGGGCACAGGCGCTGTCCCTGCGCGAGATCGCCCGGCGCGCGGGGGTCTCCCACGGCGCCCCACGCCGCCATTTCCCGACGCACCTCACCCTGCTGTCCGCGATCGCGCGGCGCGGCTTCACCGACCTCGGAGCGCGGGCCGCGGAGGCGCTCGACGAAGCGGCCGACCCGCGCGACAGCCTCCTGACGCTGGGCCGCGTCTATCTGGACTTCGCCCTCGCCAACCCCGGTATGTACGAGCTGATGTTCCGTCACGATCTGCTACGAAGCGACGAGTTGGGGCTTCGCGAGACGAGCCTGCCGCTCTTCGGCGTGCTGGTGGACCTGGTCGGACGGGTGCGCCCGGAGGCCGACGCGCCGCTCGTCGCGGGCGCCCTGTGGGCGAACCTGCACGGCATCGCCCCGCTGTGGAGCTGGGGAAGCCTGCAACTCGCCACGGGCACCGACGACTTCATACCCCTGTTGCGTACGGCGGTTGACGCGCACCTCGGGACGGCAGGCCGATGACACCGCATCGCCTGCTCACCCTGACGAGCAGCGTCGCCGGCGCCGCGATCGTCGCCCTGGACGGCACCGTGCTGTCCGTCGCGCAGCCCACGCTCCGCCGGGAGTTGCACGCCTCCTTCGCCCAGGTCCAGTGGACGAGCACGGGCTATCTCATCGCGGTGGCCTCCCTGCTGGTGTTCTCGGGGCGGCTCGGCGACCGCTACGGCCACCAGCGGGTCTTCGCCACCGGAGTGCTGGGCTTCGGTGCGGCCTCGGCGGGGATCGGCCTGTCCTCGGGCATCGGCTGGGTGATCGGGCTGCGGGTGGCGCAGGGAGTCTTCGGTGCGCTGCTCCAGCCGGCCACCCTGGGGATGCTGCGCGCAGCGTTCCCGCCCGACCGCCTCGGCATGCCGGTCGCGCTGCGCACCAGCGGCGTCGGAGTGGCGGCGGCGGCCGGCCCCGTCGTCGGCGGGGTGCTGGTCACCCAACTGGGCTGGCGTGCCGTGTTCTTCCTCAACGTCGTACCCGCGCTGGTGCTGGGCGCGCTGGCGCTCGTCGTCCGCGACCCCGCCCGGGCACTCGCTCCCGCACCCGGGGTCGGGGGATCCGTGGGCGAGAAGGGGACGGCCACGGCCCTCGGCCCCGCCCCGACACGCACTCCGCTCGACGTGCCAGGCGCCTGTCTGCTCGCCGCCGCCCTCGCCTGCCTGGTGCACACGCTCGTCGGCACGTCCTCGGCGAACGGCTCGCAGGGCACCGTCCTGGGGCTGCTGGCCGTCCTGGTCCTTGGAACTGTCTTCGTGCGCCACGAACGGCGCACCGTAAGCCCGCTGTTGCCGGCCGGGATCCGCTGCTCGGCGACCATCGGCGCGGCGCTCGGCATGCTGGTCACCGCGTCGGCGGCGATGTTCGGAACCCTGTTCGTCGGCACGTACTTCCTTCAGGACGTCCTCGGCCTGACCCCGCTGCAGAGCAGCCTGCGGGCGCTTCCCGGGCCCGTGATGATGATCCTCGGCGCGCCCCTCTCCGCGATGCTGATGCGGCGCTTCGGATCCCGGCGGACAGCGGTCACCGGCATGACGCTGCTCACCCTCGGCATCCTCGTGCTGTCCCGGCTCGGCCAGGGGGCGACCGCGGCGCACATCGGCGCCGGCTTCCTGCTGCTGGGCGCCGGGTTCGGGGCGGTGATGGTCACCGCGACGGCTGTCGTCGTCCGCCGGGCGCCCGCCGGCTCGGCCGGTGTGGCGGGCGGGCTCCAGCAGACGGCGATGAACGTCGGACCGGCCGTCGGAGTGGCCGTCGCCACCACGATGATCACGCACACGAGCGTCGAGACGGGCCCCGCCCTGACCGTCCTCGCCTGCGTCTCGGCGCTCGGGACGCTGCTCGGCCGCGCCCTGCCGGGACGGCCGGACGCGACCGCCGCCGCTGCCCCTTCGCGTCCCGTGCCCGGGTCCCGGGAAGTACCGCACACCAAGGAAGCCCCGTAGGACGCGCCGGCCGCCGGGTACGAGACCATGGAGGTGAGCCGGTCCCTCGGGCCGCGGCCGGGAGGAGAGTCATGGGAACCCTGGAGCAAGAGGTCGAGCCGGGCGAGGCCGGGCTCGATCCCAAGGCGCTCGTCCGGCTGGACGAGCACTTCGCGCGCCTGGTCGACGCGGGCCGGCTCCCCGGCTACCTCGTCTCCGTGTCCCGCCACGGCCGCGTCGCCCACCTGACGGCGTACGGGCACCGTGACCTGGCGGCGCATCTCCCGGTCACCGCCGACACGTTGTGGCGGATGTACTCGATGACCAAGCCCGTCACCTCGGTCGCCGCCCTGATGCTGCTCGAAGAGGGACGCATCGGCCTCGACGACCCCGTGGCCCGCCATCTCCCCGCCTTCGCCGACCCGCAGGTCTACGTGGCGGGGTCGGGACCCGACGTCAGGACCCGGCCGGCCGCGCGACCCCTGCTGATCCGGCACCTGTTGACCCACACCGCGGGTCTGACCTTCGGCTTCTACCACCGGCATCCCGTCGACGCGCTGTACCGGCAGGCCGGCCTGGAGTCGTCCGTGCCGGCGGGCGCCGACCTCGCCACGACCTGCGAGGTGTACGCGCGTCTGCCCCTGCAGTTCGAGCCGGGCGCACGGTGGAACTACTCGGTCGCCACGAACGTCCTCGGCCGGGTCGTCGAGGTGGTGTCGGGCAGGGATCTCGACGTGTTCTTCGCCGAGCGGATCTTCGGACCGCTCGGGATGACGGACGCCGGGTTCCACGTCACGCGGGAGCAGTCCGGCCGGCTCGCCGAGCTGTACGGGGAGGACGGCGGGGGCGGCATCACCCCGATCGCCGGGCTGCCCCTGCACGGCCGTCCGCGGCTGCTGTCCGGCAGCGGCGGACTGGTGGCCACCGCCCACGACTACCACCGTTTCATGGAGTTCCTGCGCCGCCGCGGCGAACTGGACGGCGTCCGGCTGCTGGCCCCGGAGACCGTGGACCTGATGGCCTCCAATCAGCTCCCCGGCGGTGTCGACATCCGCACCCACGGCAGCCCCGGGCACGACGAACCGGGCAACGCGGGGCTCGGTTTCGGCCTCGGCGTCTCGGTCGTGATCGACCCGGCCGTGACCGCGGCTCCGGCCGTCCTCGGCTCGTACGGCTGGAGCGGAGTGGCCAGTACGACGTTCTGGGTCGACCCGCGCCGGGACCTCACCGTGCAGTTCCTCACCCAGCTGCGGCCGACGGGCTCGCACACGGTCTTCCCCGACGTACGACGGCTGGCGCACGAGGCGGTCGTGGACTGAGGGGCGGCCGAGGCCCGCCCGGCGGCGGGCCTCCGTCGTCCTGTCTCACTCCTCGCCGGTGCCCTTCACCGAGCCGCAGAAGACCGCCTCCGCCGGGACGTCGTCCAGGTGCGGCAGGTGGTGGTCGAGGCGCTCGCGCTTGGTGAGCAGGTAGCCGAGGTTCTCCTCGCAGGGCTCGATCAGCAGCGGGACCTGCTCGGCGACCTTGATGCCGTTGCGCAGCAGGGCCTCCCGTTTGCGCGGGTTGTTCGACAGGAGCCGCACCGAGCGCACACCGAGGTCGTGCAGCATGTCCGCCGCCACCCGGTAGTCGCGGGCGTCCACCGGAAGACCGAGGGCGAGGTTCGCCTCGACCGTGTCCAGCCCCTCCGCCTGGAGCTTCATCGCCCGCAGCTTGCCCAGCAGGCCTATCCCCCGGCCCTCGTGCCCCCGGAGGTAGACGAGAACACCGCGCCCCTCGGCGACGATCTCACGCAGTGCCCTGACGAGTTGGGGGCCGCACTCGCAGTGCGTGGACCCGAAGGCGTCGCCCGTCAGGCACTCCGAATGCAGCCGGGTGAGTACTTGCTCCTCCCCGATGTCCCCGTGCACCAGGACCATCTGTTCCTCCCCGGTGCGGTGATCCAGGTATCCGACGGCCTGGAAATCGCCGTACACGGTGGGCAACGGGGCCGTCACGACCCGGGTGACACCCGTGGACCGGGCCTGTCCGCCGAGCACGCCGACGTTCTCTGTCATGATCTGGTTCCTATCTGCTAAAGCGCCAGCGCTGGCGGTACGAGACGAAAGGCCGGGACGACATGAGCACTTCGGGCATCGAGCCGACGGAGGCCGGGACGGCGCCGACGGACATTTCCGCGACGCCCCCCGGAAATCGGCCGTCCCCGGTCCGCGAGTTCCCGGCGCGGGTGCGCAACTCCCTCGCTCCGGCGGACACGTCGCAGGACGTACGCGACCGCATGGACGGTGTCGCACGCCAGGTCGCCGTCCTGCCGGTCGGCAGCTTCGAGCAGCACGGCGCCTTTCTTCCGCTGGCCACGGACACGTTGGTGGCCTGCGCCATAGCGCGCGGGATAGCCGAGGCCCATCCCGTGCACCTCCTTCCTCCGGTGACCATCTCCTGCTCCCACGAGCACGCCGCCTGGCCGGGAACCGTCAGCATCTCCTCCGTGACCCTGCACGCGGTAGTGCGGGACATCGCCGAATCGCTGCGGCGTTCGGGCGTCGACGCCCTGGTCCTGGTCAACGGACACGGCGGGAATTACGTCCTGGGAAACGTCGTTCAGGAATCCGTCGGCAGCGGCACACGAATGGCGCTCTTCCCCGCGGCGGAGGACTGGGAGTCGGCGCGCGTGGGGGCGGGTGTGCAGACCTCCCTCCTCAGCGACATGCACGCCGGGGAAATAGAGACCTCCATCCTTTTGCACGCCCATCCGGAGTCGGTACGACCCGGTTACGAGACCACCGATTTCCTCGCCGACGACCGCAGGCATCTGCTCACCGTCGGCATGTCCGCCTATACCGGGTCCGGGGTCGTCGGGCGGCCGTCACTGGCTTCCGCGGAGAAAGGGAAAGCCCTGCTGGCGGAGCTGGTCGAATCCTTCGGCACGTATTTCTCCCTGCTCACCTCGGCGGCGGAACTCCCGGGAGACGCGGCCGCCGGCCGTCGCCTCCCATGACGCGCCGCGCTCGTCGGCCGCGCGGGAGGTGAGCGCGGAAAGGGCGCCGAAGAGGCGTGGTGGTTGCGGAGGGGGCCCGTACCGGGCGCGGGGACCGGGACGGCACCGTGCGGGACGGCACGCGCCGGTGCCGGTACGACGACGAGGCGCGCGTGTGCTGTGCCGGGGGCCCGGGCGGGTTCGACGGCGGGGTGCGGGACGGCGGGGGCGGACGCGGGAGACGTGACGGCGGGAGCCGCCCCCGCGAGAACCGACGCCGGTGACGTCACCGAGGTAACCGCCCCCGCAAGGTCGGACGCCGATGATGTGACCGGGAAAACCGCCCCCGCGAGAACCGACGCCGGTGACGTGACCGGGGAAACCGCCCCCGCAGGCACCGTATTCGCGCGGGAGCGCCGGGCCCCGCCGTACCACCGGGCGATCAGCACGAGGACACCCGGCAGCGCCGCCGCGAAGCTGAGCACGCCGTACACGACGGCGACGCCCAGTCCCGTGCTCGCGCCGAGCCCCGCCGCGCCGAAGGCCCAGGCCGTGACCCCCTCCCTGGGACCCCAGCCGCCGACGTTCAGCGGCAGGCCCATGGCCAGCAGGGCCAGCAGAGCGAGGGGCAGCAGCTCGGCGGCGGACGCGGTCGATCCGGCGACCCGGGCGGCGAGCAGGAACATCGCGAGATGACCGGCCAGCACCGCGGTCGAGGAGACCAGCAGGCCGGGCCAGCTGCCACGGGCGAGCAGCGCCTGACGTGCCTCGGCGAGAGCGGCGCGCACGGCGCGACGACGGGACGAGGAGCCCGGCGCCCGGCCCATCCGGACCGCGGCCACGACCGCCAGGGCGCCCAGCGCGGCGAGCGCGAGCAGTCCGGTGAGGTGACGGGCCTGCGTCAGGACCGGCGAGGGCTGCGTGAGCAGGACCCCCGCGCCGGCGACGAACAGGACCGCCTGCCCCGCCGTCCGTTCCAGGACGACCGCGCGGACACCGCGGCCGAGGTCACCGGTGCTCTGTCCGTGCCGCACCGCCCGGTGCACGTCACCGAGGACGCCGCCGGGCAGCGCCGCGTTCAGGAACAGGGCGCGGTAGTAGTCCGCGACGGCCGCGCCGAGCGGCAGCCGGATGCCCAGGCCCCGGGCGACCAGGCACCAGCGCCAGGCGCTGAAGACGGTGGTGAGCAGGCCCAGGCCGAGCCCCAGGAGCAGGGCCGTCCCGTCGATGCGTCGCAGCCCGTCCAGGAAGACACCGGTGCCGAGCCGCCACAGCAGCACGCCGAGGATGAGGGATCCGGCGACCGTGCCGACGTGGGTCCGCGCCGCCGGGGAGCCGACACGGGGCAGCAGGGCCCGGGCACGGTCGCGCCCCCGGGCGGCTCCTCGCGCCGGACTCGCCCCGGTGCGGGCGTCCGCGCCGGTGCCAGGCCCCGCCTCGGCCACCGCGGCCGAGGACCGCCCCACGGCCCGCGCGCCGGTGACCCGGCCGCCCGTCACCGCCCCCCGCCCGTTCACGACGAGCCGCCCGCCGGGCCCGGCAGTGCCAGGAGGTCGCTGTGCTCGACCACCACCCGAAGTTCGCCCGCCTCGCACTCGGCGAGCCGGCGGCGCAGAAACGCTTCGGCCGGGGTGGCCAGCCCGGGGCGCTGTTCCACGGCCGCCGCGACCCAGCCGCGCAGCCACTCCGCGGTCAGCTCGGCGTGCGCGGCACCGAGCCGCCAAGGGCTGGACCGCACGTGTACGGTCGCGCCCTGCCGCGTGAAGGCCTCGCGGGCCGCGGTGACGGCGTCGGGGCCGAGCAGCTCCCCGCGGCGCTGGTGTGCGTTGAAGGCGTCGGCGATCTCGCCGTCCAGCGGGTCGGCCGGGGTCAGCCGCACGCTTCCGGCGACGGAGAGCGTGAGCAGCGCCGGACAGCCGGCGCCGACGCAGGCCGCGGCGAGCACGTCCACCTCGTCACGGGTGAGTACGTCCAGCAGGGCGGACGCCGTCACCAGGGACGCGCCGGCCAGGCCGTCCGCGGTCAGCCGCCCGATGTCGCCGCGCTGCGTGGTGACCGTGATCCGGCTGCCGTCGGCGGAGGCGCGGGGCGCCCCCACGGTGGCGAAGTGCAGCAGGTAGGGGTCGCGGTCGTGCAGGACCCAGTGCTGGGGGCCGTCGAGGAGGGGTGCGAGCCAGCGGCCCATGGATCCGGTTCCGCAGCCGAGGTCGTGGACGACCGTGCCGTTGCCGCGCCGCGGCAGGTTGGCGAGCCGGATGCGCAGCGGGTCGAGCAGGTCGTGCGCGCGGGCGTCGGCGTCCGCGCCTTCGCGCAACTGAAGCCAGCGGGGCGCGAATCGGGGCACCTCGACGGATCCCGCGCCCGCGACGACCTCGTCCTTCGCCGGTGCGCCGGACGTCCGCGTGTGTTCCGGTGTTCCGGACGGAGTCGTCGTCGCGTTCATGCGGCCCTCCCCGGTTCCTGCCGGAGCCGCCCGAGGACACCCGCGAGGCTCCGGGCGGTCGCCGCCCAGCCGCCGAGGGCGGCCCGGCGCCCGCGGGCGGCGGACTTCAGCCTGCGCCGCACGTCGGCCTCCCCGAACCAGGCGCGCAGCTCCCTGGCCAGGGCCGCCGGGTCCTCCGGCGGTACGAGGATGCCGGGCACCCCGCCGTCCGGCGCGCGCCCCACCGCCTCGGGCACGCCGCCGACGTCGGTGGCCAGTACGGGGATTCCGCGGGCGAGCGCCTCGGTCACCGCCATGCCGTACGTCTCGGCGTACGAGGCGAGGACCATGAGGTCGGCGGCGGCATAGCTCGCGTCGAGTTCCGCGCCGGCCTGCGGACCCGTCAGACGCAGCCGGTCCCCGAGCCCGAACTCGTCGATGGAACGGCGGAGTCGGGCGACGTACTCCGGTTCCTGTGCGAGCCCGCCGACGAAGGTGCAGCTCCAGGGCAGGTCGGTGACGGTCGCCAGGGCCTCGACCAGCCGGTGCTGTCCCTTGCGGGGGGTCACGGCGGCGACGCAGAGCAGTCGCGAGACGCCGTCGGTGCCGGGGGCGAGAGGGGCGATGTCGGCGCCGGGGACGGCGACATGGACGCGCTCGGGGGCGAGTCCGTGGTGGGCCACGAGCCGGCGGACCGCCCATTCGCTGGTGGCCACCACGGCCGGCACGGCACGCAGCGTCGTGCGTTCCAGTGCGTCCAGCTCCGCCGCGACGGCGGGGTCGAGGCCCCGCTCGTCGCCTAGGGGCAGGTGCACCAGCACGGCCAGGCGCAGCCGCCTGGCCTCCGGGACGACGACCTCGGGGACGCCGCAGGCGACGAGTCCGTCCAGCAGGACGACGGTGCCGTCGGGCAACTCGGCCAGGGTGCGGGCGAGTTCGGCACGCGCGGCCGGCTCGGGCCGGGGCCAGTCACCCGCGACGGTGTGGCGGCGGACCTGCCAGCCGAAGCCGGGCAGGTCGAGACAGACCCGGCGGTCGTAGGCGTTGCCGCCGCTCGGTGCGGCCGGGTCGTCGACCCCACCGGGCATGACGAAGTGCACGGAGCTGAGGGACATGGGGATGATCTCGGCGTTCTTGAGGGCCGCGTGCTGCACGGGCACGTAGTCCAGGGCGGGCCGGCCGGCGGCCACCTGTTCCAGGGTCACGTCGGTCACAGGGCACGCTCGTAACTCGCCCAGGCGATGTGGGACTCGTGCAGGGTGACGGTGATGCCGGCGAGACCGCGGGCCCCTTCGCCCAGCGCGCCGGCGTGCACCCGGTCGGCGAGGCGGTCGGCGATCACCTTGGCGAGGAACTCCGTCGAGGTGTTGGTGCCGGCGAAGTCGGGCTCGTTGTCTAGGTTGCGGTAGTTCAGGTCGCTCACCACGGCGCCGAGCTCCTGTGTGGCCAGTCCGATGTCGACGACGATGTTGTCGTCGTCCAGCTCGGCGCGGCGGAAGGTGGCGTCCACGAGGAACGTCGCTCCGTGCAGGCGCTGTGCGGGTCCGAAGACCTCGCCGCGGAAGCTGTGGGCGATCATGAGGTGATCGCGGACGGTGATACTGAACAACGGACGACCCTCCAGGTGCGGTGCGTCTGATCCCCTTGCCGGGGGCCATGCCGAGTAGTACGGCTGCCCCGTACGCGTTGTTCAGCCGCCGGTTCCCCTTCTTTCGGGGGCCCTTGCGGGGTTCCCCGCGAGGTCAGGCGGCTGTCCGGGGGTTCAGCCGGCTGGGTAGCGGACTCGGTGGCAGAGCCCCGGGATCTCACCGGAGGCGAGCCGGGGCAGGACGTCGGGCAGTTCCTCGAAGGCGCACTCGCCGGTGATCAGCGCGTCGAAGGCGGGATCGGCGAGGAGTTCGAGGGCGAGGGCGAGCCGGTCGCCGTAGTCGCGGCTGCCGCGCCGGGCCGGGGAGACGGAGCCGACCTGGCTGCTGCGCAGGACGAGGCGCCGGGAGTGGAAGGCCTCGCCGAGCGGCACCGCGACCTTCCGGTCCCCGTACCAGCTCAGTTCGAGCACGGTTCCCTCCGTGGCGGCCAGTTCCAGTGAGCGTGCCAGGCCGGCGTCGGTGGCGCTGGCATGGACGACGAGGTCGCAGTCGCCCGCGGCCTCCCCGGGCAGCGCGAAGGCGGCCCCGACCGCCCGTGCGACCTCGGCGCGTGCGGGATCGGCGTCGACCAACTGGAGGCGTACTCCGGGGAACCGGGCGAGCAGTGCCGCGACGGACGAGCCGACCATGCCGCCGCCGACCACGGCGATCCGGTCGCCGATCAGAGGGGCGGCGTCCCAGAGGGCGTTCACCGCGGTCTCCACGGTCCCGGCGAGGATCGCCCGCCCCGCCGGGACGTCGTCCGGGACGACGGTGACGGCGCTCACGGGGACGACGTACCGGGTCTGGTGGGGCGCGAGACAGAAGACGGTCCTGCCGACCAGGGCGGCCGGGCCCTCCTCGACCTCTCCGACGCTGAGGTAGCCGTACTTCACCGGACCGGGGAAGTCGCCTTCCTGGAACGGCGCCCGCATCGCGCGGTACTGGCTCTCCGGCACACCGCCACGGAAGACGAGGGTCTCCGTGCCGCGGCTCACACCGGAGTACAGCGACCGCACCAGGACCTCGTCCCCGGCGGGCGCGGGCAGGGCGGACTCCCTGATCTCACCGTGCCCCGGGGAGCGCAACCAGAAGGCGCGGGCTGTGGGTTGCATGTGCGTCCTCCTGAACGATCGGCCGACTCCCCACGTACGCAGCGATGAGAAGTCGCGCACAACGTACGCGGCGATGATCGAATCTGTCACTCGGCCGGAGGGTGAACGGTGGCCCTGAACCACACGTACGACGCAAGGCTCGCGCAGCAGGAGACGGCGGTGGGAGCGGGCGCGCAGCTGCTGCTCCTCGCCCTCCTGGGGACGGCGATCGGGATGGGACCCGCGGGCTGGCTCACGGGCCTGGCCTTCGGGATCGCCACCTGGGCCGTCCTCAACCGGGCCCTGCGCCGTTCGCAGCCCCTCCCCTTCGGACCCGCGAACCGCGTCACCCTCGGACGGGCGATTCTCGTCGGCGGTGTCACGGCGCTGGTCGCGGACTCGTTCGAGAGCTCGCCCCCGCTGACGCTGTTCGTCGGTCTGACGGCGGTGGCGCTGATCCTGGACGGCGTGGACGGCAAGGTCGCCCGCCGCACGGGCACGTCGTCGGCGCTGGGCGCCCGCTTCGACATGGAGGTCGACGCGTTCCTGATCCTGGTGCTGAGTGTGTACGTCGCCATGTCGCTGGGACCGTGGGTGCTGCTGATCGGCACGATGCGGTACGTGTTCGTGGCGGCGGCACGGGCTCTGCCGTGGCTGAACGGGCCGCTGGCGCCGAGCCTGGCGCGCAAGACGGTGGCGGCGCTCCAGGGGATCGTGCTGCTGGTCGCCGGGGCGGGGGTGCTGCCCCATCCGCTGGCCTTCGCGCTGGTCCTGCTTGCGCTGGCGCTGCTGAGCTGGTCCTTCGGGCGGGACATCGCGTGGCTGTGGCGGACGGCCGACCCGGAGCCGCTGCCGGCCTGGCCGGCGGAACACGGACCCGATGTGCCGTCGGGCGTCCGCCCGGCCGCGGTCGGCGGTGCCGGGCGGGCAAGGCCCTGACCGCCGGCGGGGAGAGACGCACCACCCGACCACCGGGTGCGCCGAGGCGCCTCTCGCCGCGGTCCTGATCCTCGCCGTACCGTGCGCCGCGTTCTTCCCGGCGTACGCGGTCCCGCCGCGGCGGCGGGCCGCTTCTTCCGGGGTCCTCAGCGGTTCGGCGCCGGTGGTCGCCCGGTGAAGCCGTCCGCCCGGTCCGTCACGCGTTCCTCACTGGCTGCGATATTTCCCCCTCGCCGTATACATCCCTTTTGTCGGCGTGGGTACTCCGGGACCACTCGGCCGCACCGACCGGAGCGGCCGTCCCGCAGGGAGGCAACCAGTGAAGACCCTCGTGGACCCCACGCCCACGACACTGCGGGCCGCTCGCCGGCAGCGCCGCATCCGCGTCGCGTCCGTGCCGGCCGGGCACGTCTACGTGGCGCATCTGCAGCCCCCGGACGGGGACGGCACCGTGGATCTGCTGCCGGACCCGCGCCCGACCGGCGCTCCGAGCACCTCCCAGCGCTGGTGGCCGCCGGTCATGCTCGACCCGGCCTGGGTCGAGGCGCACCATCGGGACTTCGACGTCTTCCATCTGCACTTCGGCTTCGACGCGCAGTCGCCGGCCGAGCTGAGCGCCCTGGTGGCGGCACTGCGCCGGCACGGCAAGCCGCTCGTCCAGACGGTGCACGACCTCCGCAATCCGCACCAGCCCGATCCCCGCCCCCACCGGGCCGCGCTCGACGTCCTCGTCCCGGCCGCCGACCGCCTGGTCACGCTCACCCGGGGCGCGGCCGACCGGATCGAACTGCTGTGGGGACGTACCGCGCGGGTGCTGCCCCACCCCCATGTCGTCGAGGAACCCGAACTGTCGGCGCCCCGTCCGCCGCACCCCGGTTTCGTGATCGGCGTACACGCCAAGAGCATCCGCCCCAACATGCGGCCCCTGCCGGTGATCCGCGCGCTCGCCGACCTGGTGGCGGACCTGCCCGGGGCGCGGCTGCGGGTCGACATCCACACGGAGACCGCCGACCCCCGCGCCCACGCCCACGCGCCCGGGACGCTGGCCGCCCTGCGGTCCCTGGCCGACGCCGGCCGTATCGACCTGCACGTCCACCACTACTTCGACGACGCGGAGCTGTGGAGCTACCTGCGTTCCCTGGACCTCTCGGTGCTGCCGTACGCCTTCGGCACGCACTCGGGGTGGCTGGAGGCCTGCTACGACCTGGGCACGGCCGTCGCCGTCCCCGACTGCGGCCACTACGCCGAGCAGCGCCCCTGCCACGTCTACCGCATGAACGACGACGGGCCCGACCGCCCCTCCCTGCGCGCCGCGGTCGAGGCCGCCCACGCCGGGCGTCCGGCGCCCCGGGCCGACCCGGCACAGCGAGCCGCGGAACGGCGTGCCGTGGCCGCCGCGCACCGGGCGCTCTACGAGGACCTGCTGCGATGAGCAGGCCCCTACGGGTCGCGCTGATCGCCTCCGCGCGCTACCCCATCAAAGAGCCCTTCGCGGGCGGACTCGAGGCCCACACGTGGTCCCTGGCCCGGGAACTCGGCCGCCGGGGCCACCACATCACGCTGTTCGCCGGAGCGGGCTCGGATCCCGCCCTCGGTGTGCGCGAACTACCGGTCCACCGCGCCGAGTTCAGTGAGGCGGCGCGGGCGGACCTGTCCATGACGGACCCCTCGTCACTCGCCGAGCACCACGCCTACCTGCGGCTGATGGTCGACCTGGCCCAGGACGGCGGCCCCTACGACATCATCCACAACAACAGCCTCCACTACCTGCCCGTGGCTATGGCACCGGCGCTGCGGATCCCGGTGGTGACCACGCTCCACACGCCGCCCACGCCGTGGCTGGAGTCGGCCGTCCAGACCAGCCCGGGGCGCTGCGGACACTTCGCCGCGGTCAGTGATCACACGGCGCGGGCCTGGTCGCCGCTGATCCCCTCGGCGCGCGTCATCCTCAACGGGGTCGACACCCGGCGCTGGCGTCCGGGACCCGGCGGCACGGACCTGGTGTGGTCCGGCCGGCTCGTACCGGAGAAGGGCCCGCACCTGGCGATCGAGGCGGCACGCAAGGCGGGTCTGCCACTGCGGCTGGCCGGGCCGACACCGGACCGCGACTACTTCGACCGCCGGATCGCCCCCGGACTGGGCGACGGCGTCTCCTACGAGGGGCACCTGACCCGGGACGAGCTGGTGGCCCTGGTCGGCCGGTCAGGGGCCGCCCTTGCCACGCCCTGCTGGGACGAACCGTACGGACTCGTGGTGGCGGAGGCGCTGGCCTGCGGCACCCCGGTCGCCGGCTTCGACCGGGGCGCGCTGCGGGAGATCCTCACCCCCGACTGCGGCCGGCTGGCGCCCTGGCCGGACACGACGGCGCTGGCCGGGGCGATCGGGGAGACGATGGCGCTCGACCGGACCGCCTGCCGGGAGCGCGCGGTGCGCCACTGCTCGCTGGACACCATGGCCGACCAGTACGAGCTGCTCTACGAGGAGCTGATGGCGGCATGATCGGCTACTACGTCCATCACCACGGGCGCGGTCATCTGCACCGGGCCGTCTGCATCGCCCGGCACACCGAGCGCCCGGTCACCGGACTGTCGAGCCTGCCCCGCCCCGCGGACTGGCGGGGCCCCTGGGTGCGCCTGCCGCTGGACACCGGCGGTCCGCTCACGGACGTCACGGCCAACGGACGGCTGCACTGGGCACCCGCGGGCCACGGCGGCTACCGCGAGCGCATGCGGCTGGTCGCCGACTGGATCACGCGTGCTCGCCCTTCGCTGCTGGTCAGCGACGTGTCCGTGGAGATCGCCGGGCTCGGCCGGCTCCTCGGCGTGCCCGTCGTCGTCGCCGCCATGCGCGGTGAGCGCCGGGATCCGGCCCACACCTTCGCCTACGACCTGGCGCGCGGCCTGCTCGCCCCGTGGCCCGCGGAGCTTGTGGAGCCGGGCTGGCCGGAGCGCTGGTACGCGAAGACACTGCACGCGGGCGCCTTCTCCCGCCACGACGACCGGCCGCGCCCGGCCGGGACGGCGCCGTCCGGCAGCAGGCGCCGCGTCCTGGTGATGCTGGGCGCCGGGGGCGGTGACGTCGACGACGCCCTGCTCGCACCGGCCCGCCGCGCCACCCCGGACTGGGAGTGGACGGTCCTGGGCGGCGGCGGGACCTGGGCCGCCGACCCCTGGCCGCTGCTGTGCGCAGCGGACGTCGTGGTCACCCACGGCGGCCAGAACGCTCTGGCCGAGTGCGCGGCGGCGCGCCGGCCGGCCGTGGTGATCCCGCAGGACCGGCCGTTCGGTGAGCAGAGCGCCACCGGCCGCGCCCTGGCACAGGGCGGTATCGCGCTCGTCCGGGCGTCCTGGCCCGCCGCCCGGGAGTGGCCTGACGTCCTGTCCGGCGCGGTCCGGCTCGGCGGGGCCGGCTGGGCCCGGTGGTCGTACGGGGACGGCGCCCGGCGGGCCGCCTCCTTCCTGGACCGGCTCGCCGGCTCGTCGGCCGAGGAGGCGTCGTGCGTCGCGTAGCAGTGATCACCCCGGTCGCCGGACGGCACGACCACCTCGCCCTCCAGCAGCGGGCGCTGGCCGCCGGCACCCTGCGCCCCGACCACTACGTGGTGGTGACGATGGACGACGCCGAGGCGGGGCGGCTGGTGGCCCGCGGCGATCCGGCCGGCGACCCCGTCGCCGTGGAGCGGCCGCCCGGTACGCGCGGACTGCCCCTGGCGGCGGCCCGCAACGCCGGAGCGCGGCGCGCCCTCGCCGCGGGGGCCGACTGCCTCGTCTTCCTCGACGTGGACTGCGTGCCGGGTCCGCGGACGATCGCCCGCTACGCCGCACTGGCCGACGACACCAGCATTCTCTGCGGCTCCGTCGGTTACCTGCCCCCGCCGCCGCCCGGCGGGTACCGGCTCGACGACCTGCCCGCCCTGGCCGAGCCGCACCCCGCCCGGCCGGTGCCCGGACCGGACGAGATCGTCGACGAGGCGGACCCGGCCCTCTTCTGGTCGCTGTCCTTCGCCACGACGGCGGCCGCCTGGGAACGCATCGGCGGCTTCTGCGAGGCGTACACCGGCTACGGGGGCGAGGACACCGACTTCGCGCTGCTGGCCGCGGAGGCGGGCGTCGGCATCGCCTGGCTCGGCGGCGCCCCGGCCTACCACCAGCACCACGCGGTGAGCCGGCCCCCCGTCGAGCACCTGGACGACATCCTGCGCAACGGAGCCCTCTTCAACCGGCGCTGGGGCCACTGGCCCATGCGGGGCTGGCTGGAGGACTTCGCACGCCTCGGCCTCGTACGGCACGACCCGCACAACGACAGCTGGATCAGGACGGCGAACGCGCCGCCGCCCGCCGGTCCCGCGCCCGGAGGATGACCCCGCACGCCCGCGCCCGCCGCCCGCCCGTACGCCCGCCGTCAGCGCGGGCGCCCCGCAGGCCACCGTGTCGAAAGGGGCGGGCCGGACAAGCCCGCCGGCCCCGCAGGGCCTCCGGCTGCGCTCTCCCCCGTACGAGGTACACGACCCCGGCCCGCACCACGATAACTTTCTGTTGTAGGTCATGTACGTTGCGTACATGAATGCCCCAACTACAGCGGCTCCTCCCGGTCCTGGCACCGTCGCGGTGCTGACCGGCGTGGGCTCCTGGCTCCCGTCCCGCCGGGTGACCAACGAGGAACTGTGCGCCCGGCTGGACAGCAGCGACCAGTGGATCCGGGAACGCATCGGAATCCGGGAACGCCGTCGCGCGGACCCGGACGTGTCCACGGGCGACATGGCCGTGGACGCCGGACGCCGGGCGATGCGGTCGGCGGGGGCGGACACCGTCGACGCCGTGGTGCTGGCCACCACCACCCCCGATCACCACTGCCCCGCCACCGCGCCCGCCGTCGCGCACCGGCTCGGGCTGCGGGAGGCGGTCGCCTTCGACATCACCGCGGGCTGCGCGGGATTCGTGCACGCGGCGGCCGTCGCCGCCGGGCTGATCGGCGCCGGCACCGCCCGCCGGGTCCTCGTCGTCGGCGCCGAGACGATGTCGGCCGTCATCGACCCCGACGACCGCGCCACCGCGCCCCTGTTCGGCGACGGGGCGGGGGCCGTGGTCCTGGAGGCCGGCACCCCCGGCGAGGACGGCGCCCTGGGGCCTTTCGCCTGGGGCAGCGACGGCGGGCTCGCCGACGCCATCGCCATCCCGGCCGGCGGTGCCCGTCAGCGCGACGGACGTCACTCCGCGCCCGCCGGTGACTTCTTCGTTCACATGCGCGGGAACGAGGTCTTCCGGCATGCCGTGCGCCGGATGAGCCGGGCGGCCCGGGACGCGGTGGCGGCCGCCGGCTGGACCCTCGACGAGGTCGACCGCCTGATCGTTCACCAGGCCAACGGCCGCATCGGCGCCAGTGTCGCCGACGCCCTCGGCATCCCCGCCGAGCGCACCCCCTCCAACATCGACCGGGTCGGCAACACCGCCGCCGCCTCCGTACCCCTGCTGCTGGCCCATGCCGCGGACGAGGGGCAGCTGAAGCCGGGGCACCGCGTGCTCGTCGTCGCCTTCGGCAGCGGACTGGCGTGGGCCGCCACGACCCTCGTCTGGCCGCCGGGGATCACCGCGGAGCTCTGAGGTCCGCCGCCCGGCACGCAAGGATGAGTACGCAAGGAGACGCACACGTTGCTGGAAGAACTCAAGGGGATCCTGACGACGCAGGCCGGCCTGCCCGCCGCCCCGATCACCCCGGACGCGACGCTGGCCGGCGCGGGCATCGACTCGATGGCGGTGACCGTGCTGTCCATGCACCTGGAGGACCGGATGGGACTGGTCATTCCGGAGAAGGAGCTCGCCGCCGTCCCCACGGTCAACGCCCTGGCGGATCTCATCGCCGGGCGGGCCGCCGGGGGTTCCTGATGCTGCCCGCCGCCACCGCCGCGTGGACGGCACCGCCCTGGCTCCCGCCGGACCGCACCCACGAGGACGTCGTACGGCTCGACTGGCGCGGCCTGCGCTACACCTGCCGCGTCATCATCTCGGACGAGGCGCCGGCCACCGAACCCCTGGTCCTGCTGGGCGGCGCGCTGCAGGACATGTACGCCTGGCCCCGGCTGGAGCGCCGGCTCACCGGACACATGCCGCTGGTGCTGGTCGACCTGCCCGGCACCGGCACCGCGGACGACCTGCCCGCCGAGGAGGGCTTCGACGTCCTCGCCGACGCCGCCCTGCACGTCGCGGACCGGCTCGGCCACGACCGGGTGAATCTCCTCGGCGCCTCCTACGGCGCACCGATCGCCTACCGCGCGGCACTGCGCCGTCCGGACCGCGTCGCCCGGCTGGTGCTGGTCGGCGCGGCACGCGGCATGAACCCACGCCTCAGGTCACTGTGCGAGGACATGAGGGGCGTGGGGGCCACCCTGGGGCAGGAGGGAGCCCGCGCACAGACCGCCGTTCAGGCGGCCGCCGACCGTGCCGTCGCAGGGCTGCTGAACACGGCCCGCACGGAGCGGGTGGTCCAGGCGCCGGCCGTGGCCCGGCTGCTGCGGCGCCAGTTCACCGCCATCACCCCGGCCGAGGCGCGCCGTCACGCCGTCTGCCACGAGCGGCTGCTCGCCGCCGACCCCATCCCGCCCGAGGGCATCGACTCCGTGCCCGCGCTGGTGTTCACCGGCGAGCACGACCACACCAGTACGCCCGAGGAGAACCGTGCCGTCGCGGCCGCCATCGCCGACTCGGTCTTCCTCCTCGTGCGGGACGCCGACCACATGGTGCACCTCGAACGGGAGGCGGAGTACGCCGACCTGCTGCTGCGCTTCCTGACGGACCGCCCGCTCGACGGCCTGCCGTACTGCACGGCGCCGGAGCGCCTGCCCGGACCCCGGTGAAGCCGACCGCCTCGGCTTCCGGGAAGCGGCTGCGCGCTCACGGCGGCGAGTCGCTCACCCGGCCGCCGGGGTGATGGTGCCGACGGTGATGCCCTTCGGGCCGAGGTGTGCGCTGGGTTCGCTCTCGGTGCCCGCCGAGGGGTCGATCACGCGATCGAGCGCGGGGCCGCCGGAAGCCGGCGCCTCGGTGAGGGCCGCGGTGACCTCGGCGGGAGTTGTGGGCGGTAGCCCTTGCCACGTCCAGTTCGTGGGCGCGCAGTCCGGCGGTGCTGCTCCTTGGCCGACAGCCGGGAGCGGATTTGCACCCTGGCCGGCGGGTGCGCGGCGCGGAACGCGGCGACGGGCAGCGCGAGGGTCGTCGAGGCGGCCGGGTCCGTGCCCAGCCGCAGGTGGTGTGGACGACGCCCGTCGGCATGCCGTCACGACCGAGGTCGAAGGCGACCTCTAAGGCGTGGGTGCGCAACGCGCTGTCCTGAGCGGCCACGGACGTCACCCTGTCGGCGAGTCCGTGTCACGGCCGCTACATTCGTCCGCCGTGCGATCACGTGAGTACGACCTCGACTTCCGCGACCGGTCCGGGCGGATACGCGCCTGGGGCATCGGCCTGCTCGCCTTGGCGGGGCTCCTGTGGGCCTGGTGCGCCGTGCTGGTGCTCACGCCGTACGAGGTCGACAGGAAGCCCGACGACCAGTACCCCGCGGAGTGCGAGTCGCGCCTGTTCACGGATCGCGGCACGGCCAACGACGGTCTCCAGCGCTACGACTACTGCCAGAACGAACGCGACTGGCCCGAGGCGCTCGCCGTCCTCGGCCTCTCCGTCCCGGTGTCGGTCGCCGGCGTCGCGCTGTTCACGACCGGCTCGCTGAGCCGCCGGATGAGCGCGCACGCCGAGGCGATGCGCGAACTGGACCGGCTCGCCGACGCGCGGAAGGCGTAGGGACGCCGCACGGCAGGCTCGACGAGCGTGCGGTGTTCCGCCGGGGAGATACGGCCGTCGCCATCCGCGTCCACGGCGTTGAAGACGGTGTCGGCGGTCGCCGTGACTGCGTCGGCCATGGCGGGCAACCGGTCGACGAGGGCGAGCCCCCGGTGACCGGGCCGACCCGGGAGTCCTGGCCGCCAGCCGTAGAAAAGATGCGTCAGCGAAGTGAGAATTGCGGCCGCGGAGACACGACATCGCGCTGGAAATCGTACTTGCCGCGCCTTCGGGCGGACACCGTGCTAGGCTCAATCTCAGTTGCAGTTGTGGTTCCCGTAAACTTCAAGTGCCTTGGACGACCTATCGTCGTCGGGCACTTTTGTATTTCCGGTGCTGTTTTCCGGACGGGGTTCCTCACGGCGACGCCGGGGTCCACACAGTGCGGGCCCCAGGGCACAGCCCCGAAGGAGAATTAGACATGGCTACTGGCACCGTTAAGTGGTTCAACGCGGAAAAGGGCTTCGGCTTCATCGAGCAGGAGGGTGGCGGCCCGGACGTCTTCGCCCACTACTCGAACATCGCCGCCCAGGGCTTCCGCGAGCTCCAGGAAGGCCAGAAGGTGAACTTCGACGTCACGCAGGGCCAGAAGGGCCCCCAGGCGGAGAACATCACTCCCGCCTGACGCTGACAGCGCCTGAGACAGCTGGGGCCCACACCTCGCGGTGGGGCCCCAGCTTGTTGCGTTCCGCGGGCGGTCCGTCCGACGCCCGCCTACGACCGGACCGGGTCCTTCCCCGTCCCCGACGGGGCCGGTGACCCGGGACCCGTCACCCATTCCAGTGGATTTCCGGCCCTCGCGGCCCGGGGCCCCTGACAGCCGCGCCGGGCGACCGGCCGGACTTTGTCTCGCATTCGGCTCGTTCTTGCAATTCGTTCGGCCCACCGTTGCCGGGAATTCCTCGATACGTGCCATATCGGTGCCATATCGAGGAAGGTTCTCCATGAACCGTTCAGCTCGCACGAACGACCGTTACTCCGGGAAGCGCAACGACGGCTCCGGCACCGACCGGGGTGCCCGCTTCCGCTCGCAGGGCCAGGGGCGCCCCGTCACCCGTTCGGACGGCCCCGGGCGACGGCCGTCCGCGCCGCAGGGTGAATTCGCCCTGCCTGTCACGGTCACCCCGGCCCTCCCCGCCGTGACGGCCTTCGCGGAGCTGGACCTCCCCGCCGAGCTGCTGGAGACACTCACCGGTCTCGGCATGCACGAGCCGTTCCCGATCCAGGCCGCCACCCTGCCGAACTCCCTCGCGGGCCGTGACGTCCTCGGCCGCGGGCGTACCGGATCCGGCAAGACGCTCGCCTTCGGGCTGGCGCTCCTCGCACGCACCGCCGGACAGCGCGCCGAGGCGCGCAAGCCGCTGGCCCTGGTGCTCGTCCCCACGCGCGAGCTGGCCCAGCAGGTCACCGACGCGCTCACCCCGTTCGCCCGGCTGCTGAAGCTGCGGCTGGCCACCGTGGTCGGCGGCATGTCGATCGGGCGGCAGGCGAGCGCGCTGCGCTCCGGGGCCGAGGTCGTCGTCGCGACGCCCGGCCGGCTCTCGGACCTCATCGAGCGCAAGGACTGCCGTCTGGACCGGGTGAACATCACCGTCCTCGACGAGGCGGACCAGATGGCCGACATGGGCTTCATGCCCCAGGTCACCGAACTGCTCGACCAGGTACGCCCGGACGGCCAGCGGATGCTGTTCTCGGCCACGCTGGACCGCAACATCGACCTGCTGGTCCGCCGCTACCTCCACGACCCGGTGGTCCACTCCGTCGACCCGTCCGCGGGCTCGGTCACCACCATGGAACACCACGTGCTGCACGTGCACGGCGCCGACAAGTACGCCGCCGCCACCGAGATCGCGGCCCGCGACGGACGCGTGCTGATGTTCCTGGACACCAAGCACGCGGTCGACCAGTTCACCAAGCACCTGCGGGGCAGCGGGGTGAAGGCCGCGGCGCTGCACGGCGGCAAGTCGCAGCCCCAACGCACCCGCACGCTCGCCCAGTTCAAGTCCGGCGGCGTCTCGGTGCTGGTGGCGACCAACGTCGCGGCGCGCGGCATCCACATCGACGACCTCGACCTCGTCGTCAACGTCGACCCGCCGGCCGACCACAAGGACTACCTGCACCGCGGGGGCCGTACCGCCCGCGCCGGCGAGTCCGGCAGCGTCGTCACCCTCGTCCTGCCCAACCAGCGCCGTGACATGACGCGCCTGATGTCGGTGGCGGGCATCAGGCCCCGGATCACACAAGTCCGTTCCGGTGAAGCCGAGTTGAGCCGCATCACCGGCGCGCAGGCCCCGTCCGGTGTTCCCGTCGCGGGCAGCACGCCGGTCACGGAGCGCCCCAAGCGCGGCGGCGCCCCGTTCCGCGGCATGGGCACCCGTCCCGGTCGCACCGGCGGCGAGTCCCGCCGGGCCACGGAGGCACGCCTGACCGCCGAGGCCCGCAAGGCAGCCCGGATCCGCCGCGGCGCGTGAGCCCGGGCCGGGGCCCGGCGCACTCGGGCTTGCCCGACGGCTGACCGTCCTCGATCGCCATCGCCCGGCCCGGCCATCGCGTCGGACTTCGGAAAGGGCGGATCTCGGCTGGAGCGCGGGAGCCTCGCGGAACCGTCAGTTTCCCAGCACCTTGGCCCTTCGCTCCGTCGTGTAGCCGAGACCGTGCCGGTAGATCTCAGGAACTGAGTAGCGCCCGTCGGACCCCCTGCCAAGCACGCCGAAGGCGATCAGGGTGTCGGCTTCCTCGCTGTCCAGGCCCACATCGTCCAGGTTGAAGGGCACTGAGACACCTTTCGCCTGCGCCAGCTTCTCAAGCAGTTCCCCTACCTCCTGGTTCTCGGCAGCGGTAGCTTCGATTTTGTTGTTGCTGCAGGCCAGGAGCGCTTTGCGCATGGCGACGGGTGCGAGCACCCGGTCCTCCCAACCGTCCTGCCCCAGCGACAGTTTGGCCGCCTCCGCGAGGAAGACGACTACGTCGCGAGCCTGGACCTGACCCTGGTAGTCGCCGAGCGCAGCAGGCACCCACAGGTGCGAGCGTGCTTCCCGCGACTTCTCCGAACCGACCTTCCAACCCCACACCTGGATCAGATTCTGTACCAGGTCGTCGTACCCCATGTCCCTGATCGCGTGGGCGGGCACCGGCTCCGGCAGCGCCCCGGCTTGCCCGCACACCCAGAGGGCGAGACGGAGTGCCTCTTCGTCGTCCCAGCTCAGGGCGTAGCGGTCGTACCGTGCGAGCAGTTGGCCGCTGTTCTGTCGTACGGCCCGTGTGACCAAGTCCTTGCGGACGAAGACGACCAGCCCGTACGGCCTTCCCCGCAATGCACGCAGCCATCCCAGGACGTCGACGAGCAGGACGCGCAATGCCGTCTTCTTGGTCTCGGTGTCGAGATTCTGCAGCAGGTCCTCGAGCCCGTCGATCACAAAGAGCGCGGGGGCCCTGGGACTCCAGAACACGAGTGCGTCCTCGGCGCTCTCACGACTGTTCTCGTCCCACATCCCGGCGGCCAGGGCGAGGCATTCCAGCCAGAGCCTGCGCCAGGCAAGGTCATCGTCGCCACGCAGGTCGGCGAGACCACTCCGCAGACGGTCGCGTACCGCCTGGCCGCTGCTGGGCCTGATGGTGGAGCCGGCCCTGGTGTGCTCCTCCGCGAAGTTGTCCCGCAGCGTCTGCGGGTCGGCCAGTCCGGGTTCAAGGTTCGCCGATTCGAGTACGGGCACCACTGGCAGCGTCAGCTGGACGCCGTCGACGCCCGCGGTCTCGGCGAATCGCTCCCACCGTCCGGCCGCGCACGCCTTGGCGAAGAGGAAGGTCTTGCCCGCTCCCTTGGCTCCGACCACGAGGGCGATCGGCGGTTCCGTACGGTGATCACTGAGGAGTTTGCGCAGTGGGTCGGTGACCAGGAAACCGTCCACGGACGCGAGGCCCTCGCCCTCGGCGTACACCAAGCCCTTGGCCGTCCTGGCCAGGCCGTCCCGGAGTCGCTGGATGTCCGCCTCGCGCGCCGCCCCAGCCTCGTGCCCACTCGGCCCGCGTACCGGAAGCAACGGACGGAGCACATCGCTGATCCCGCAACCGTTGATCACCTCCAGGACGCTGTCCCACTGCGAGGGCAGCCCGAGCAGCTCCTCTCGGAACCGACTGAGCACGGGCCGGACCAGCACGTCGATGTCTGCTTCGACGACGACCTCGCCGGCCCCGTCATTGGTTTGACCGTCATCATGGTGCGCAGCTCTGCCGAGGGCAGCGGTCAGAGCTGCGGTGAGCCGCTCCCGGGCCTGCTCTGCCAGAGCGGTGTGGGAATCCTCCCGGTATTGCGTGACGATCACGGCCCCGGCCGGATCCACACCCTGCACCGTGGGTGCCTTCTGTCCGAGCTGGCGGATCAGCTGCTCCGTACCAGCGAGCGACTGGTGGCTGATGGTCGTGACGAAGATCCGCTGCACTCGGGGGTCGAGCAGCACCGGCGCGGCGAGTTCGGACGCACCGGCCCGCAGATCGATCACGACGACGTCGGCACCGAGTCGCTCGCCCAGCGCCGCGAGCGCCTCGGTCAGGAAGTAGGGGGAACGGCTGGGCGTCAGCAGATCAGCGGGTTCGATCCGGGCCGGCCACAAGGTGTCCCGGCGGCTGGTGGGCACGAGCGTGAGCCGGCCGCCTCCTGGGTAGCGGCCCGCCTGCTGATTGGGGAGGTAACGAGCTGCGATGTCGACGGCCGCCGTCCAGTGGTCGTCCCGCGATCCCTGCAACAGGGCCAGGAAGTCCTCGTAGGCGAAGTCGCACTGGCCGCCCTGTGCACGATGCATCCAGGTGATGCCAGGGGCTTCCAGGTCGGCGTCGATCAGAAGCACATGCCGCCCTTCCCGGGCCATGGCATCAGCAGCCGCCACGGCGTGCACGGTGCGGCCGACCCCTCCTTTGAAGGAGTGGAAAGCCATGAGCTGTACGTCCCCCGCGAACCGGTCGTCGTCCGGTCGGCGGAGCCGGTCGGCGAGGCCCCGGGTGATGTGCTTCTCCCGCAACAGAGGCAGCCTCCGCCCTGTGACGCCTTCCGTCGAAGGTTCGATGTGCACCTGCAGACCGACCAGTTCCCTCGCACGCGGATCGTCGAGCCTCAGCAGCAGGGAGCCGTCGATCTCGACCGCGGATCCGCCTCCGAACGTCTCGTTCAGCCAGTCCCGTACGGTTTCGGGTCGAACACCCGGTTCGGTGATCAGCTCCAGACTCTCCCACCAGCCGTCAGCAGCGATCAGCCAGGCCGGCCACTCTCCGCGCATGGCGAGTCTGGTCAGGTGCTCGTCCACGTCGACCCAGGTGAAGAGATGCTCGGGCGCCGTCAGTCCGCCCAGGCTGTCGAGTCCGTCCAGGCTGTTCGGTCCGGCCATCGTGCTGCGGTGTCCTCTCGGTCCTCTTCGATTCTCTGTCCTGCACGCCCACCGTGTCCGCACCACGCGTCTCGTCGGGGCTCCTGCCCCATGACCGGCCGGTCAGCTTCGCGCGTCGTTCTCGCACCAGTCGATGAGACCACGCAGCAGTTCCTGCGCCTTCTTCTCGTCTTCCGCATGGAGTCTCGCACCATAACGCCACGCCTGATGGAGGTCGGAGAGTGCGAGGGTGCCCGCGTCGGGGCCGCCCAGTCGACAGCTCTGCATGCGGTTCAGGACGGCGTCGATCGCCCGGGGCAAGTTCAGTTCCTTGGCCAGCGCCCGGAGGTCGTGCGTGGGCTCGAGTGCGGTGGTGTCCCGCTGCCCGCGTCGGACCAACAGCCGCTCCTTCAGCCCGCATTCGGCGGCGTAGAACAGGAGCAGTCCGCAGGACGCGCCGTCCCCTCGCCCCGACACCGCGTCCGCGCTCGCCCTCAGCTCCGCGCGCCGCCTACGCAAGGCGTGCACGCCCACCGGAAGAACCATGCGGCCGATGTTCGCACACGGCGGGCCGGACCAAGGGCCCACCCTGGAAGCGGGCACATCCCCCGCCCCGGCCAGACATGGCAGTGCGGGCCGAGATCAATCTCGACCCGCACGAAAACGTCAAATCCCCACGGTTCACAACCGTGGGGATTTCACTGGTGTCCGAGGGGGGACTTGAACCCCCACGCCCGATAAAGGGCACTAGCACCTCAAGCTAGCGCGTCTGCCATTCCGCCACCCGGACCAGGTGTCTGCCGCCTGGGCGAGGGTGTTCCCCGCTCGGCGACATGGACAACAATACCAAGCTTTCAAGGTGCGTTTCACCTGCGTATCCGTGCCCTCGGAGCGGTGCCGGGAGGCCGGGCGCGGGTGTGCCTACAGTCTCACCATGGGTCACTGGACGACTACGGGGGACGGCCGGAAGGGGCGCCGCCCCCTGGCGCTGTCGCCGCTGCGGGAGCACGTACGCGACACGTTCTGGTTCGCGCCGACAGCGGCGATGCTGCTCGTCCTCTTCGTGTGGGCGGCGGCGTCGGAACTCGACTCCAGGATCGTCGAGTCGCTGCAGGAGTCGCACGACTATGACGCGCTGGAGAAGCTTCTCAAGATCGCCGACGACGCGCGGGTCGTGGTGACCACGGTCAGCTCGGCGATGATGACCTTCATCGGTGTGGTGTTCAGCATCTCGCTCGTCGCGCTGCAGATGGCGAGCGGCCAGTTCAGCCCCCGGGTCGTGCGGATCTTCGTACGGAGCCGGATCACCAAAGCCACGTTCGCCGTCTTCCTCGCGACGTTCGTGCTGTCGCTCCTCGTGCTGACCGGCTTCGACGGCGAGCGCGATCCCCGGCTCGTCGTGTCCGTGCCGCTGGTGCAGTCCGCCCTGACCCTGCTCATGGTCGGGCTGAGTCTGCTGCTCTTCGTGATGTACGTGAACGCGATGCTGCGGCTCATGCGGGTCGGCCATGTCATCGACCGGATCACCCGGGAGTCGTTCGCGGTGATCGCGCGCACGACCGTCCCCGCGGCCGGGCGCGAGGGCACGGCGGCGGACGACCAGGCGGAGCTGGCACCCGAGACCGCGCTGATCACCCACCAGGGGCGCGCCGGAGTGCTGCGGGACGTGCACGTCGCCCAGCTGGTCCGGGCCGCGCGTCAGCATGGCGTCGTACTGCGGCTCATCCCGCGGATCGGCGATTTCGTCGTGCCGGGCACCCCGGTACTGGCCGTGCACGGCGGACCCGCGCCCGCCCGGCGGTTCCTGCGCCACACCGTCTCCGTCGGGGTCGAGCGCACGTTCCACCAGGATCTCGGGTTCGGGCTGCGGCAGCTGTCCGACATCGCGTTGCGCGCGCTGTCCTCCGCCGTGAACGACCCGACCACCGCTGTGCAGGCGCTGGACCGCATCGTGCAGTTCCTGACCGCCGTGTCCGGCCTGCCGCTCGGCGCCGCACTGCACCGCGACCGGCAGGGGGACGTGCGGCTGGTGCAGCCCGTGCCGGGCTGGCCGGAGCTGGTGGATCTCGGGTTCGCCGAGATCCGGGGGTGCGCCGTCGACACCCCCCAGGTGACGCGGCGGCTGGTGGCCGGACTGGACGATCTGCTGCGGATCACGCCCCCGGAGCGGCGCGAGCCCCTGCAGCGGCACCGTGCGCTGCTGGAGCGGGCCGTGGAGCGGGCGGTTCCCGAGGCTGCCGACCGGGCTTTCGCGCTCGCGCCCGACCGGCAGGGCATCGGATAGCGGCGAGCGCGGCGGGCGGCGCCCACCGTCACCAAACGGCATCAGCCCGCCGCCACCTCACGGCATCAGGTGGTGCGCGGGGAAGTTCCCCGACGCCGGGGCGACGGCGGCCGGTTCGCAGCCGGGCGCCACCGCCGCACCTGGACCCGCGTTTCGCCGGGGTGCCGTCACCCCGGAGGTGTCGTGGGCGGGCCAGGGGTGTCCCGCGGGCCGGGCAGGTCCGCCGGAGTTCCCCGGTCGTTGCCGCCGAACGCCGCGTCGAAGGAGGCCGACGGCGGCTCGAAGTCGTACGCCTTGAGGCGGGCCAGCGCTTCGGGTGCGCCCTGGAGCCGGTCCATGCCGGCGTCCTCCCACTCGACCGAGACGGGCCCCCTGTAGCCGATGGAGCGCAGCATCCGGAAGACGTCCTCCCAGGGGACGTCGCCGTGGCCCGCGGAGACGAAGTCCCAGCCGCGCCGCGGGTCGCCCCAGGGCAGGTGCGAGCCGAGGCGGCCGTTGCGGCCGTCGAGCCGCTTGCGGGCTTCTTTGCAGTCGACGTGGTAGATGCGGTCGCGGAAGTCGTAGAGGAAGCCGACGGGGTCGAGGTCCTGCCACACGAAGTGGCTCGGGTCGAAGTTCAGGCCGAAGGCGGGACGGCGGCCGACGGCTTCCAGGGCACGCTGCGTGGTCCAGTAGTCGTAGGCGATCTCGCCGGGGTGGACCTCGTGCGCGAACCGCACTCCCTGGGCGTCGAAGACGTCCAGGACCGGGTTCCAGCGGGTGGCGAAGTCCTCGTAGCCGCGTTCGATCATCGTCTCGGGGGCGGGCGGGAACATGGCGACCAGGTGGCAGATCGCCGAGCCGGTGAAGCCGATGACGGTGTCGACGCCGAGGGCGGCCGCGGCGCGCGCGGTGTCGGCCATCTCGGCGGCGGCCCGGCGGCGTACGCCCTCGGCTTCACCGTCGCCCCAGATACGGGCGGGCAGGATGGCCCGGTGGCGTTCGTCGATGATGGCGTCGCAGACGGCCTGGCCGACCAGGTGGTTGGAGATCGCCCAGCACCTGAGACCGTACTTGTCGAGAAGCCGGTGACGCGACTCGACGTACGCGGGGTCGGCGAGCGCCTTGTCGACCTCGAAGTGGTCCCCCCAGCAGGCGAGTTCGAGTCCGTCGTAGCCGAAGTCGCGGGCGAGGCCGCAGACCTCTTCGAGCGGCAGGTCGGCCCACTGGCCGGTGAAGAGTGTGAAGGTGCGGGGCATGCTCTGGTGCCTCCTCGGGCCGGGTGGGGCCTCAGGCCGGGACGGGCGTGTAGACGGAGTTCTTCGCGGCGCTCTCCTCGACGGCGGCCAGCACGCGCTGCACCTGGAGCCCGTCGGCGAAGGACGGCAGGGGCGGCCGGTCGGCGGCGATCGCCCGCACGAGGTCGCGGGCCTGGTGGGTGAAGGTGTGTTCGTAGCCGAGGCCGTGACCGGGCGGCCACCAGGCGTCCAGGTAGGGGTGGCCGGGTTCGGTGACGAGGATGCGGCGGAAGCCCGCGTAGGCGCCCGGTTCGGTGTGGTCGTGGTAGGAGAGCTCGTTGAGGCGTTCCAGGTCGAAGGCCAGTGACCCGCGCTCGCCGTTGAGTTCGATCCGCAGCGCGTTCTTGCGTCCGGTCGCGAACCGGGTGGCCTCGAAGGAGGCCAGGGCGCCGGAGGCGAAGCGGCCGGTGAAGAGGGCGGCGTCGTCGACGGTGACCGTTGCGAGCGCGGCCGGCGGGTCGCCGGCGCCGTCACCCGGCACTCCGGCCGCCGACAGACCGCTGGACGCGCCGAAGGGCAGCGGCCGCTCCCGTACGAACGTCTCGGTGAGGGCGGACACCCCTATGACGGGCTCCCCCGCCAGATACTGCGCGAGGTCGACGATGTGCGCGCCGAGGTCGCCGAGGGCGCCCGAACCGGCCAGCTCCTTGCGCAGTCGCCAGGTCAGGGGGAACTGCCGGTCCACCAGCCAGTCCTGAAGGTAGGTCACCCGCACGTGCCGCAGGGCTCCGAGGCGTCCTTCGGCGACCATGGACCGGGCGAGCGAGGTGGCGGGCACCCGCCGGTAGTTGAAGCCGACCATCGACACCTGGCCGCGCCGGGCGGCGTCCTCGGCGGCCCGGGTCATCGCCTCCGCCTCCGCGACCGAGTTCGCGAGAGGTTTCTCGCACAGCACGTGCTTGCCCGCGGCCAGCGCGGCGAGGGCGATCTCGGCGTGGCTGTCGCCGGGTGTGCAGATGTCGACGAGGTCGACGTCGTCACGGGCGATGAGGGCTCGCCAGTCGGTCTCGGCCGCCGCCCAGCCGTGCCGGTCGGCCATCGCCCGCACGGCCTGCCCGTCCCGGCCGCAGACGGCGGCGAGCACCGGGCGCAGCGGCAGGTCGAAGACGTGGCCGACGGTGCGCCAGCCCTGGGAGTGGGCGGCGCCCATGAACGCGTAGCCGATCAGGCCCACGCCGAGGGGCGGCTTCCCCGCCTCGGCCCCGGCTTCCTCGCGCTGGTGCGGCTGTCCCATGCCGATGTCCTCCTCTTCGTCGTGGCGCGGTCGGGGTCGGGCCCGGCGCGGCGGACCGGCGCCGGGCGGGCTCCCGTCACTTGAAGCCGGTGGGCATGTAGCGGTCGACGTTCTCCTTGTCGACGACGGCCGAATGGAGCGTGAGCGAGGCCGGGATCTCGAACTCGGCGAGACCGCTCACCCCCTTGCCCTGGCCGAGGGCGCGGGCGAGGTCGATCGCGGACGCGGCCATGGTCGGCGGGTAGAGGACGGTGGCCTTGAGGACGCTGTCGCCGGCCTCGATGGCCCGGAAGGCGGAGAGCGCGCCGGCGCCGCCGACCATCAGGAAGTCGTCGCGTCCGGCCTGCTCGATGGCCCGCAGCGCGCCCACACCCTGGTCGTCGTCGTGATTCCACAGGGCATCGAACTTGGGTTGCGCCTGGAGGAGTTGGGCCATCCTGGACTGGCCGGACTCGACGGTGAACTCGGCGGCCTGGCGGGCCACCTTCCGGATGTTCGGGTAGTTCTCGAGGGCGGCGTCGAAGCCGTCGGTGCGCTGCCTGGTGAGTTCCAGGTTGTCCAGGCCGGCGAGTTCGATGACGCGGGCGTTCCGCGTGTCCTTGAGCTTCTCGCCTATGTAGTGGCCGGCGCTGAGACCCATGCCGTAGTTGTCGCCGCCGATCCAGCAGCGGTACGCCTGCGGGGAGTTGAAGATCCGGTCCAGGTTGACGACCGGGATGCCCGCGCGCATGGCCTTCAGGCCGACCTGCGTGAGGGCCTTGCCGTCGGCCGGCAGCACCACCAGGACGTCGACCTTCTTGTTGATCAGCGTCTCGATCTGGCCGATCTGCGCGGCCGTGTCGTTGGAGCCCTCGGTGATCTCCAGCGTGACGTCCTGGTACTTCTTCGCGCGGTTCTTCGCGTTGTCGTTGATCGCGTTGAGCCAGCCGTGGTCGGCCTGCGGTCCCGCGAAGCCGATGGTGACCTGCTTGCCGGGCTTGTCGTCGGCGGCCGGCTGGTCGTTCGCGGCCGGCTTCTCGTCCTTGGACTCGTTGCTGGTGCAGCCGGTGAGGAAGGCTCCGACCGAGACGGCGGCGGTCCCGAAGAGCAGTCCTCTGCGGCTCGTGCGACTCGTGCGGCTCGTGGGTTCTGGCATGGCGGTGGGCCCTTCCGTACGGTGCGGCTCAGGTGGTGTACGCGGTGCGGCGCTGGACGAGCACGGCGGCGACGATGATCGCGCCCTTGGCGATCTGCTGGACGTCGGTCTGCAGGTTGTTGAGCGCGAAGATGTTGGTGATCGTCGTGAAGATCAGGACGCCGAGCACCGAGCCGGTGACGGTGCCGCGGCCGCCGCTGAGCAGCGTGCCGCCGATGATCGCGGCTGCGATGGCGTCGAGTTCGTACAGGTTGCCGTTGGTGTTCTGGCCCGAGCCGGACAGGACGATCAGCAGGAACGCGGCGATTCCGCAGCACAGTCCGGAGAGCAGGTACAGGTACAGACGCTGCCGCCGTACGTCGATGCCCGCGAGCCGTGCCGCCTCGGCGTTGCCGCCGACGGCGAGCGTGCGGCGCCCGAACGTGGTGCGGTTCAGGATCAGCCAGCCGACGACGGTGACGACGGCGAAGACGAGGACGAGCGGGGGAACGCCCAGCACGTACGCGTCGCGTTCGCCGAGTCTCAGCACGCCGTCCACGGTGACGATCTGCGTCCTGCCGTCGGTGAGCTGGAGGGCGAGACCGCGGGCGGAGGCCAGCATGGCGAGCGTGGCGATGAACGGGACCATCGCCCCGTAGGCGATGAGGAGGCCGTTGACCAGGCCGCAGCCGGCTCCGACGATCACCGCGGTGAAGAGGACGCCGGTGAAGCCGTACTCCTGGGTGGCGACCGTCGTCGCCCATACCGAGGCGAGCGCGACGACCGCGCCGACCGACAGGTCGATGCCGCCGGAGGTGATGACGAAGGTCATGCCGACCGTGACGACACCGATCACCGAGGCCTGGGTGAGCACGAGTTGGAGGTTGCGGGTGTCGAGGAACTCGTCGGGCCTGGTGATGCCTCCGACGACGGTCAGCGCGGCGAGGACCCCGAGGAGCGAGAGGGTGCGGATGTCGGCCCGGGCCGTGAACGTCCGCCACGGCGGGTGTTCCTTGGCCGGCGCCGCTGTGCGGGTGTCTCCCCTGGGCGGGGACACGGGCTGCGTCATGACACCGGGCTCCTTTCGCCGGCCTCCGGCCCGCCTGCCATGACGAGGTCGAGGACGCGGTGTTCGTCGAGTTCGCGGGCGGGTGCCGTGTGGACGACCCGGCCTTCGCGCAGTACGAGTACGCGGTCGGCGAGCCCGAGCACCTCGGGCACTTCGCTGGAGACCAGCAGGACGGCGAGTCCCTCGTCGGCCAGCCGGCGGATGACCGCGTACAGCTCGGCGCGCGCTCCGACATCGACGCCGCGGGTCGGCTCGTCGAGCAGCAGCACCCGGCAGCCGCGCAGCAGCCAGCGGGCGAGGACGGCCTTCTGCTGGTTGCCGCCGGAGAGGGTCCGCACCGGCACGGAGGGGTTGTCGGGGCGCAGCGACAACTCCCGGGTGGCGGCGCGAGCCGCGCCGAGTTCCGCCCGCCGGTCGACCCAGCCCCCACGGGAGAAGCGGGACATGGAGGAGACGGACACGTTGCGGGTGACGGACTCCAGCATCAGCAGGGCCTGGGCCTTGCGTTCCTCGGGAGCGAGCCCGAGTCCGGCGCGGACGGCGGCGCGTACGCTGCCGGGCCGCAAGGGGCGTCCGTCCACGAGGACGCGGCCGGCGCTCGGCTTCCGCGCTCCGTAGACCGTCTCCAGGATCTCGGAGCGGCCGGACCCGACGAGTCCCGCGATGCCGACGATCTCGCCGGGGCGCAGCTCCAGGTCGAGTGGCGCGAACTCGCGCTCCCTGGCGAGGCCCTGGACGGTCAGCACCGGCTCTCCGGACGGTTGCCGCGCGGGCCGGTCCGGGAAGACGTACTCGACGTCGCGTCCCGTCATCAGCGCCACCACCTCGCGCGTCGGCGTGGACTTCGCGGGGAGTCCGACCGCGACCGCGCGTCCGTCCTTGAGCACGGTCACGCGGTCCCCGACGCGGCGGATCTCCTCCAGGCGGTGGGAGATGTGGACGACGGCGACTCCTTCCGCGGTGAGGTCGCCGACGATGCGGAAGAGGTTGTCCACCTCGTCGGGGTCGAGGGCGGCGGACGGTTCGTCCATGACGATGAGGTGTACGTCGTGGGAGAGTGCCCGGGCCATGGAGACGATCTGCTGCTGGGCCGCCGACAGGTCGCCGACCAGCCGGGCGGGGTCGATCTCCGGATGCCCGAGCCGGCGCAGCAGCGCGGCGGTCGAGTCCCGGGCCGCCTTGCCCCGTACGACGAATCCGGCGGCCGTGGGTTCGTGCCCGAGGTGGACGTTCTCGGCCACCGACAGGCCTTCCACCAGGTCGAGTTCCTGGTAGATGGTGGCGATGCCCAGACGCATGGCGGCGATCGGCGACCGGAGCGTGACCGTTTCGCCACGCCAGCCGATCGTGCCGCCGTCGGGCTGGTGCGCGCCGGCCAGGACCTTGATGAGGGTGGACTTGCCGGCCCCGTTCTGGCCGAGCAGGCAGTGCACTTCGCCGGCCTGGACCTCGAGGTCGACGCCGTCCAGGGCCCGGACTCCGGGGAACGACTTGGTGATGCCGGACATGGTGAGCAGCGGTGGTTCTGGTGCCATGACGGTTCCCCTCGGCGGGTGCGGGCCGGTTGCAGGGCGGGGCGTTCGCGGGGCGGGGCGTTTGCGGGCGCGGGCGAGGTCGGGGCAGGTGGGGTTCGGGGCAGGGCGGAGCGACGTGCGGGTGAGGCGACGTGCGGGCCTGTGCGGCCTTGGGCCTTACGCGGGTGAGAAGAGGTGGTCGCTGATGAGCCGGGCCGCGCCGATCACTCCGGCGGTGGGGCCCAACTCCCCCAGCACGATGGGTAGGTTGCGGGTCGCCAGGGGCAGCGACTGGCGGTAGACCTGGGTGCGGATCGCGGCGAGCAGGGTGTGGCCGAGGCCCGTCACCCCGCCGCCGATCACCACCAGACCCGGGTTGAAGAAGCTGACCAGGGTGGCGAGGACCTGGCCGGTCCGGTTGCCGCCCTCACGGATGAGGTCGAGGGACGTCGCGTCGCCCGCGGCGGCCGCGGCGGCGACGTCGACGGCGCTCAGCGCGCCCGCCGCGTCCAGTCGCGCCGCGAGCTCGTGCGAGAGTCCCTGCTGCGCCGCCTCCGTCGCGTCGCGGGCGAGTGCGGCACCGCTGAAGTGGGCCTCCAGGCAGCCGCGGTTCCCGCACGCGCACGGGCGGCCGTCGGGCACGGCCTGGATGTGCCCGATGTCGCCCGCGCTGCCCGTCGTACCGCGGTACACCTCGCCGCCGACGACGATCCCGCAGCCGATGCCGGTACCGATCTTGACGCAGAGGAAGTCGCCCACGGAGCGTGCGACGCCCGCGTGCTGTTCCCCCATGGCCATCAGGTTGACGTCGTTGTCGACCATGACCGGGCAGCCGAGGTCCTGGCTGAGTGCCTCACGGACCGGGAAGCCGTCCCAGCCGGGCATGATCGGCGGGGCGACGGGGACGCCCTCGGGGAAACGGACCGGCCCCGGCACGCCGACGCCGGCGCCGTCGAAGCCCTCCGCGAGGCCGGACGTCCGCAACTTGGCTGCCATGGCGAGGACTTGCTCGAAGACCGCGACGGGGCCCTCGCGTACGTCCATGGGCTGGTTGATGTGCCCGAGGACCTCCAGCTCGGCGTTGGTGACGGCCACGTCGATCGAGGTCGCCCCGATGTCGACACCGAGGAAGCGCAGTGCGGGTGCGAGCCGGATGTTGTGGGAGCGGCGGCCGCCGCGGGACGCGGCGAGTCCGTCGGCGACCACCAGGCCGGTCTCCAGGAGCCGTTCCACCTCGACGGCCAGCTTCGACCGCGAGAGTTCGATCTGGTCGCCCAGCTGGGCACGGGAGTTGGGGCCGCCGTCCCGCAGCAGACGCAGCAGCCGCGCCTGGTGCGCGTTCGCGGGTCGAGCCGTCATGCGTCTCACATGCCCCTCCCCGCCTCAACCGGCCCTGTCCGTCGGGCTTTCGAGGTGAACGTAGCAGCGGGCGCCGGGGGTGGGAAGAAGTGGCGCACGAATTGCCGCAGACTTTCGCCACTCACAGGACAAAGGCGTGCGGGGCGCTGCGGATGGGGCCTCGCTCAGTCCGGCGGCGGCGCAGGATCGGTCCCGGCATGGGAGCGGTGCGGCGCAGGATCGGTCCCGGCGCCGGAGCGCCGCGGGGCAGGATCGGTCCCGGCGCCGGAGCGGTGCGGCACAGGATCGGTCCCGGCGCCGGAGCGGTGCGGCACAGGATCGGTCCCGGCGCCGGAGCGGTGCGCGAGAGGCGCGTCCCGGGGCTGGACCGTCCTCATTCCGGGCAGGCCCGCCTTGCGCACGGCCCTGCCGACGATCCATGCCGAGGGCACCGGGCCGTGATGCCGGGAGTCCGTGCTCAGGGACTGGTTGTCGCCCAGGACCACCACGTGACCGGCAGGCACCGGTGCGCCCGGCTCCCCGCCCGGCACGTCCGGGGGCAGCGCATCGCCCGGCAGGGCGGCGATCCGCTTGATCGTCAGCCGGCCCAGCAGCGCGCGGCCTTCGGGTGCCCGCCCGGTCGGCGGCATGTCCACAATCACCACATCGCCACGGCGCAGTCGCGTCGCCGCCACGCGCCGGCCCACCACCCAGTCGCCCGGCAGGTAGGCCGGACTCATGCTCCGGCCGTGCACCAGCACCAGCACGACGGCCCGCCGCACCCAGGCCAGCGTCGCCCGGACGGCGGCGAGGATCACAGCGGCCACCGCCCCGGCAGCGAGGAGCCAGGTCACCTTGCCGCCTCCACGGGATGTCCCGCGGCGTTCGCCACCGGGCCGGCGCCCCTGGACCGATAGCCCTCGGCCTGCGCCGCGAACATGCCCGCGTACAGCCCTCCGTAGGCGATCAGCTCGTCGTGCGTCCCGCGCTCGGCCACCTCACCGGCGTCGACGACCAGCAGCTCGTCGGCCTCCCGTACCGATCCCAGCCGGTGCGAGATCAGCACGCTCGTGCGGCTTCCGCGGTACGCACGCAACTGGCGATGGATCCTGGCCTCGGTCTCGGCGTCCAGACCCGAGCTGGGTTCGTCCAGGATCAGCAGGTCCTGGCGCCCGCGCAGGTACGCCCGCGCGATGGCCAGCCGCTGCCACTGCCCGCCCGACAGCGTCACGCCCCGGTCGCTGTCACCGCCCTCCTCGTCGCCCTGGAAGAAGATCCGGGACAGCAAGGTGTCGTATCCGTGGGGCAGTTCCCGGACGAAGGCGTCCGCGCCCGACCGCTGTGCCGCTTCCGTCACCCGCTCGGGCGAGGCGTTCGGCAGGTCGCCCAGCGCGACGTTCTCGTAGGCGCTCAGGTCGTACGTCATGTAGTCCTGGAACACCGCGCCGATCCGGCGCCGCAGCTCCGCCGGATCCAGGTCGCGCAGGTCCACACCGTCCCACAGGACCGCACCCCGTTCGGGGTCGTACATCCGGCAGAGCAGCTTCACGATCGTGCTCTTGCCCGCGCCGTTGCGCCCGACCAGCCCGAGGGAACGGCCGTGAGCGACACGGAAACTGACGCCTCGCAGCGCCCACGGATGGCCGGGTGAGTAACGGAACCACACATCCCGGAACTCGATGCCCGAGGACAGCTCCGGGACCGGCGACGGCTTCTCCGGCACCGGAAGGTCCACTCCACCGTCGACGATGGACAGGTAGTGCCGGAACATGAGCAGTTGCTGATGGGACTTGGCGATGTCCCGCATGAGCCCGGAGCCCGCGGACTGGACTCCGGCCACGGACGTGATCATCAGCGACACGTCACCGAGGGAGATCCGCCCGCCCAGCGCCGCGAGCACCGCCCAGATGACCGCCGCGCCCGCGCTGCTCGCGGTGACGAGACCCGCCAGTGTCTGGGCCGCCAGCTCCTGTCGGTCGAGCCTCGCCCTGACGGAGTCGGCCTTGACCTTCTCCCGTGTCATCCGCGCCGAGAGCTGTCCGCCGATGTCGAACAGCCGTATCTCCTTGGCGGCCTGGAGGTTCGTCAGCAGTTCCCGGTAGAAGATCTCGCGCCGTTCCGTCGGGCCGATCTGCCAGTAGGCGTTCACCCTGCGCCTGGCGAGCCACATCTCCGTCGCCAGCACCGGCACGACGGACACGACGACGACCGCCGGCAGCCACCGGGCGAGCACCAGCAGCGAGCCCAGGAATCCGCCGGCCATGGCCACCGCACGCACCACGGACAGCACCGTGGCCACCAGCACGCCCGGAGTGGCGCCGCCGTGCTGCTGCGCGAGGCGGAGGCGGTCCACGAACGCCGGGTCCTCGAACCGGGCCAGCCCCACGAGTCGGCCGGTCGCCTCGTAGAGCTGCTGCTGTGCCAGCAGGCCCACGGCACGCTCGAACTCCTTGTTGGCGTACATGAGCACATGCGGCAGGCAGCCGGTGAGCAGTCCCGCGGTGCCCAGGCCCACCGCCAGGAGGACGACCTGACCGCGTTCCGCTCCACCTCCCTGAGTGAGGAGGTCGAGGAGCGACTTGGTCAGCCAGGCGGCGGCCACGGGGGTCACGGCGCTCGCGAGTGTGAGCAGCGCGAGGACGCAGATTCCCCCGCGCGAGGCACGCCAGGTCAGCCGCAGGGCCTTGATGATCGCCCGCGTCGTCGTCACGCGTCCACCAAGGCCGACACGTTCCCGATCAGTGAACCCGCCGCCCGGACCACCTTGTCCGGGCCGATCACCGCGAGCGCCGGGTACACCCGTGCGGCCAGGGCCAGGGACACCGGACCGTCCAGTTCCTCGATCACCACGGTGGCCACGGGCTGGGCCAGCGCGCGCTTCTCCCGGACCTGCTCGGGCGTTCCCACCAGCAGGGCGAGTGCGCGCTCGCGGGAGATTCCGCGTTTGCGCAGGAACGAGACGAACTCCGGCAGCCGCTCGTCGCACTTGCCGCAGCCGTGCGCGAAGACGCCGACCACCGTGTGCCCGTCCGTCAGGAAGTCGTCGGACAGGTGCTCGCCCTCGGCTGTGACGGTGGTGAACGTGCCCACCCGCTCACCGACCGCCAGCATCACGTCGGGAGTGCCCGGGGTCAGATCCAGTCCGCTGTACGCGGTCCGTTCCTCGATCTCGCGCAGCCGCCGCAGAACCCCCACGGTGAGCGCGATGTTCACCACGCAGAGTGCTCCGAACAGGACGGTCAGTGCGATGACGTACGGCATGGTTCTTACCCTTCTTGCCTGAGCGGCCGGAACAGCCGGGAGATGTCGTCGGTGAGCAGCGTCATGCCGGCGGCCACGGCGCCGAACACGAGCGAGGTGGTCACGCCCGCGAAGCCACCGGCGTCCCCGCCCGGCGTCAGCGCGCAGAGCACACCGGTCAGCGAACCGGCCAGCAGGAACGCGTTCCTGACCAGATGCGCGGTGCCCACGGGGGCCGAGGAGGCCGCGCCGAAGCAGCGGCATGCGACCTGCTCACCGCGCCGCACCGTCGCACCGATCGCCACGGAGAAGGCACTCAGCAGTGCGGTGGCGAGCACGAATCCGGCGAGGGACGTCATCGGCAGCGCGAGCAGGACGACGGTCACCGCCTCCGTGACGATCACCGCCACGGCGGTGGGCCCGGCGGGGAGGCGGGGCGCCAACGCCCGCACCGAGTCGGTGAATCCGCGATACGCGGGGCGGTTTCTGAGCTTCCCCGCCACGGAGAGCACGAACACGAGGGAGATGAAGGCACGGCAGGAGATGAGAACATGGGCCATGGAGGGTTCACCTCTGGATGACGGCGTCGCGCCCCGCTATCACCGGGGCGCGACGCCTCGTTCATGTCACGTCACTGTGCCGACATGCGGGCACCGTTCAGCAGTTGTCGGATTCCGTGCAGCCCGTCTGCGACCAGAAGGACGTGCCGTCGCTGCACTTCCAGTAGAGGTCCTCCTTGTAGTACCAGAAGGGGCAGTGCGGGTTGCAGACCCTCTGCTCGATCCAGCAGCCATTGGCTCCGGACGACGTGGCGTGCGCCGCCTGACTCGGAACGACGTGGCTCAGCAGCTTGTCGGCAACAGCGGTAAGTGTGCGCATGGTCTCCCTTTCTGCATCTGTGTCCATCGGCCGGATCCCCGGCCGGTCGGGTCCGGGTGGACCCGTTCCTGCACAAGCAACGCTAGGCGTGCGGCAGTTGGTGAACTATCCACAGGAGGATCGGATCCGAGTGGTTTCCGGATAGCCACGGAGGCCGGCCGTCCTCGACGGCGCGGTGCCGTAGACGGCCTTGTAGAAGGCGGCGAATCGTCCGAGATGGACGAAGCCCCAGCGCAGCGCCACGTCGGTGACCGTGCCGTCGTCCCGGCCCTCGGCGATCGCGAGCAGGTCCCGGTGCGCGCCGGCGAGTCTGACCCTGCGCAGGTACATCAGGGGGGTGGTGCCGAGGTGGGCGCGGAAGGCGGCTCTCAGCGCCGGGACGCTCAGCCGCGAGGCCAGCGCCATGTCGGCGGTGGACAGCGGTTCACGGGCGTGCTCCTCGCAGTACGTCATCGCCCGGCGCAGTGCGCTCGGCAGCGTGGCGTGCCGGGAGGAGCGGCGCAGGGATTCGCTGAGGCCGCTGGGCTGGCTGTCCAGCAGCCCGTGCACCAGCAGCTGTTCGAAGTGACGCGTCCCGAGCGGCGAGCCGGCGAGGAGCCCGCTCCGCAAGGCCTCGGCGTAGGCGTGCAACGTGCGCAGCCAGGCCCGTGAGCCGGGACACCGGATGTCGATGGCGGGCGTGAACCGGACCGGCTCACCCCGGTCGACGGGGATGCCGCGCGACTCGATCGCCCGGTCGACGACCGGGCGTGGGATACGCAGGATCATCATGTCGCTGTCGTGGGAACGGCGGATCTCCAGCCGCTGTCCGGGGCTGACCACGTCCTGCGCGGTGGCCACGGGCTCACCGTCGACGACCAGACCGCTGTGACCGGCCCGGGGAATGTGGATCAGGTACAGGCCGTGTTGCACGGCGGGGCGTATCTCCACGTCGGCCCCGTGGGCCAAGTGGTAGACGGACATGTCACCCGCTGAGCTGCTCATCCGGAAGCGAGCCGGCCCGGTCTGCTTCCCTAGCATTCTCAGCCGGTGCGGGGCGAACTGGGCGGCCACGACGCTGTGCATGCGCGCCAGGTCACGCCCCTCGTACAGGACGGACTCCGGGACGTTCTCCACTCGTACTCCTCGGTCGGTGAGACGGAAGCGGGCCGGCACCCGGTGAGACGGACGGCCCCGCAGGCCGGCCGGCGAGGCCGAGCGCGTGCCGGGGCCGGTGCGCGGACCGGGGCCAAGGACCACGCGCGTTGCGGGCGAAGGGCCCCGCGATGCGTCAGCCGTGTCCGGACCCGCGGGTCGCGGGGTGCCGTCGGGGCGACAGGGACGTGGCTGACAGCACGTCTGTGCGGCAGTGTTGCCGGAGCGTCGCGTTCGCACCCCGTGGAACACCGTGGGTGACGGCACGTCTTCTGTTCCGGCGGCGCTCGCCCGCAGCCAAGTGGCGCGGCGGCGGATCCGCTCGACGTGTCTCGGGGTGCCGCTGCTCTCGGGTGGGCCGGCTCCCCACCTGGGTCCCTCGTGTCGTTCGACTCCGGTCCGAGGGGCGCGTATCGCGCTCGCGCAGGGACCGTTCAGTCCGGCCGAACGTCAGACCCCGGTCACGGTCCGTGCTGCCCCGCAGTCGTGCGCGGGCGACACGGAGTGGACGTCGGCGGCGGCTCGGACGCCGTGCCGGCCGGATCGGGCCGTCGGCCCGGTCGATGTGCACGAAACATGCTCGGCTCCCTCGGCGGTGCGATGTGCGACTCCCCCCGTTGGGAGCACTGACAGTTATCCCCGATCCCGGAGCGGGCCGCGAGCATTTTGGCTCTCCTTGAAGTGGAATCGGCTGTTCAGGGCAGGTGCAGGCGCCCGGCCACCCGGACCGGAGCGCGGACCCCGCGGTCTACCGCTCGCGCTCGTGGTACGTCTTGCGCGTGTGTTCCGTGTGGGCGCGGGACACCGTCGCGGCGCGCTGTTCGTCGCGGTCCGCGATCGCCGCGATCAGCTCGCGGTGCTCCCGCCAGGACTGGTGACCGCGCTGCCGGGCGACCGGGGTGTAGTACCAGCGGACGCGCCGCTCGACCTGCGCGGCGAGTTCCGCGAGGACCGTGTTGCCGGCGAGTTCCGTCACCGTGGTGTGGAAGCGGGCGTTCAGGGCGACGGCGGCGTCCACGTCGTCGGCGGCGACCGCCCGCTCGCCCTCCGCGCACAGCTCCTCGAGCGCGGCGACGCCCGCGGCGCCCGCCGTCGAGGCGGCGAGCCGGGCCGCCTCGGCCTCCAGAAGCGTACGCACGGTGAGGAGCTGGTCGGCCTCCCGCTCGGTCGGCTCGTGCACGAACGCGCCCTGGGCGGGCCGCAGATCGACCCAGCCCTCGGTGTTCAGCCGCTGGAGGGCCTCGCGGACCGGCTGCCGGGAGACTCCCAGATGCCCGGCGAGCTCGCTCTCCACCAGGTGCTGCCCCGGCACCAGCACTCGCGTGGTGATGAGTTCGAGCAGCGCCTCGTAGACACGGTCACGCAGCGGACCGGGTCGTTCGAGCCTGGGTACCGCCCCATGCGGCAGTCCGGTGGACGACATCGCGGTCTCCCTCCTGGGCGGCGACGGCACCAGCCTGGCGACTGCGGGAGCACGGCATCCGTGGTGGCAGTATGAATTGCCTTTCGTCTACAGTCCACGGCGCACCATCGCGGAGGAGCCGGAGCGCGCGCTCGTCACACCAGCTCCGACGAGGGCGTCCCCGGGGCACTCACGGGCAGCGGACGACCTGCCCCGCGTAGGAGAGGTTCCCGCCGAAGCCGAACAGCAGCACGGGGTCGCCCGTGGAGATCTCCCCGCGCTCCACGAGCTTGGAGAAGGCGAGCGGGATGCTGGCCGCCGAGGTGTTCCCGGAGTGGACGACGTCACGGGCGACCACCGCGTTCACCGCACCGATCTTCTCGGCCAGCGGCTCGATGATCCGCAGGTTCGCCTGGTGCAGGACGACCGCGGCGAGGTCCTCCGGGGTGAGCCCGGCGCGCTCGACGGCCCGGCGGGCGATCGCCGGGAGCTTGGTGGTCGCCCACCGGTACACGCTCTGCCCCTCCTGCGCGAACCGCGCGGGCGTGCCCTCGATGCGGACGGCGTGCCCCATCTCCGGGACCGACCCCCACAGCACCGGGCCGATACCGGGGTCGTCGGACGCTTCGAGCACGACGGCCCCCGCCCCGTCGCCGACCAGGACGGACGTCGTGCGGTCGGTCCAGTCCGTCACCTCGGACATCTTGTCGGCGCCGATGACCAGGGCCCGGGTGGCCGCCCCGGCCCGCAGCGAGTGGTCTGCGGTGGCCAGGGCGTGCGTGAACCCGGCGCAGACGACGTTGAGGTCCAGCACGGCCGGGGACGGGATGCCGAGGCGCGCGGCGACCCGCGCGGCCATGTTCGGGGAGCGGTCGATCGCCGTGGAGGTGGCGACGAGCACCAGGTCGATGTCCGCGGGGACGAGGCCCGCCGCGGCGAGCGCCTTGGCGGCGGCGTGGCCGGCCAGCTCGTCGACCGGCTCGTCGGGCCCGGCGATGTGCCGGGTGCGGATGCCGACGCGGCTCCTGATCCACTCGTCGCTCGTCTCGACCAGGCCTGCCAGGTCCTCGTTGGTGAGAACCCGGGCGGGCTGGTAGTGACCGACGGCGGTGATCCGTGAGCCGTTCATGGGTGGTCCCCCTCGTTGCCTTGGGTAGCGGGATCCACCAGTCTGATCAGTGACTCACGGGTACGACGGCAGGTGATGCCACAGGAATGGGGCGCCAGGCTTGTCGGCTTCTGTCAGGCCGCCGGACGGCCGGACACCTTACGCACGCGTACCCGCCCTTCGCCGACCTGGGGACGGTGGACCGGGAGCGCGTTGCTCGGCGAGCCCCTGTCCCTCCCTCCCTCCCGGCACACCCGTGCAACGGATCTGATCTGCGAGGTCTCCGATCCCAGCCGGGCGCAGCCGCACCTGCGACGGGCCCGGTCGGCAACTTCACGGCGTATCGGGACGGCGTTGCTGTTCGTCGGCGACGGTGTACTGGCGCAGCCTGGCTCGTTCGGATTCTCCGCGTCGGGTGCCGCGCACCGGCTCGTCGACGCTCGTCGATGCCTCCCCGGGGCTGTCGGAGCCGGCGGAGACGGTGTCCTCCTCGTGCTCATTGCCGCTGCGGGCGATGCCCGACGCGGTGGTGTTGTCGTAGTCGCTCTGCGAGGTGGCGGGGTCTGGGCGCTCTTCGCCGCTCCGGGCGATGCCGGAGGCGGTCGTGTCCTCGTAGCGGCTCTCCGGGGCGCCTGCCGCGGCGGTGTCGGGAGACGCGGTGGCTCCGGCGCGAGCCCCGCCCCCTTCACCTGCCTGGCCGGTTTGCTGCCAGGCGGCGTCCCAGGCAATGCCGTAGTACTCGTACAGGTGGTGTTCCTCCGGTACGGACAGGTGGCCGCCTGCGTCGACGTCGACATTGGGCGCGTCCTTGACCATGTCCTTGGGGTAGGGCACTTCCAGGTGGCCCGCGACCATCGAGGCGTCCTGGACGGGCACGAAGGACTCGCTGGTGCCGAACAGGCCCGTCTTGACGCTCACCCACTCCGGCCGACCGGTCGCATCGTCGAGGAAGACGTGCTTGGCGTCGCCGATCTTGTTGCCCTCGACGTCGTAGACCGGATGATCCAGCACCGTCGGGATCTGCTCTCGTGTGATCATCTCCGCCCTCCACTTCGCTGTGCGGTTACCGGTTACCTATCCGGCATAAGGTCATAAAAAACTCGAAGTGCCCCGATCATCCCTGCGGACCGCCGCGTGACGGCGGCCCGCCCCACGAGCGCGGCGGAGCGGGCCGCCGACGCGTTCGCCCCGTGCCCGACAATGAGACGGTGAAGGTCACCTCTCCGCACGACGGCCGGTGACCCTCGGCCACTCCGCAGCAAGGGCCGTTTCCCGGCCGCCAGCACGTACAGAACCGGGGCTGATCAGGACATGGGACGAGTCACGGAACGACGCAGGGTGATCCGTATCCGGGACGGGGCCGTCAGCACCCGCCCCGACACGCTCGTCGCCGAGGAGCCCCTGGAGATCCGGCTCAACGGCAGGCCGCTCGCCATCACCATGCGCACCCCCGGCGACGACTTCGCGCTGGCGGCGGGTTTCCTCGTCAGCGAGGGCGTACTGGGCGCCGCCGACGAGCTCCAGAGCATCGTGTACTGCGCCGGCGCGACCGTGGACGGATCGAACACGTACAACGTCGTCGACGTGCGGACCGCTCCCGGCGTGGTGATCCCCGACATCACACTGGAACGCAACGTGTACACCACGTCCTCGTGCGGTCTGTGCGGCAAGGCGAGCCTGGACGCGGTGCGTACGACGGCCCGCTGGACGATCGACGACACTCCCCCGGTGCGGCTGACGCCCGAGCTGCTCGCGAGCCTCCCCGACCGGCTCCGCGAGGCGCAGCGGGTCTTCGACCGGACCGGGGGCCTGCACGCGGCGGCCCTGTTCGACGAGAGCGGCGGACTCCTCGACGTCCGGGAGGACGTGGGCCGGCACAACGCCGTCGACAAGCTGGTGGGCCGGGCCCTTCAGGGCGGTTCGCTGCCGCTGTCCCGCTCCGTTCTGCTGGTCTCCGGCCGGGCGTCCTTCGAGCTGGCGCAGAAGGCGGTGATGGCCGGCATCCCCGTACTGGCGGCGGTCTCGGCTCCCTCGTCCCTGGCGGTGGACCTCGCGGCCGAGACGGGACTGACGCTGGTGGGGTTCCTGCGCGGCGCCTCCATGAACGTGTACGCGGGCGAGCACCGTATCGCCCTGCGGGCCGCGGCCGCCCAGGACTGACCGGCTCCCCGCGACACGGCGGCGGGGCCCCGACCGGCGGGAAGCGCCCCCTGCGCCGCAAGGGGGCCCCGCCTCTGCCCGTCCGCCGGCCCTTGGAGGGAACGCGCGCTCAGCGTGCGGTGAAGTGCACCTCGGAGGAGTGCACGACCGTGCCCAGGCGCGGGAAGTCCAAGGTGACGGAGGCCGCGTGCTCGGGGCCCGTGAGAGCGGCCATGGCGTCCTCGACGAAGACCAGGTCGTAGCCGAGGTCACCGGCCGCGCGGGCCGTGGACTCGACCCCGAGGTTGGTGGCGACGCCGCCGAGCACCACGGTGGTGACGCCGCGCTCGCGCAGCCGCTCGTCCAGTCCCGTGCCCTGGAATCCGCCGATCGTCCGCTTCACGATCTCGATGTCTCCGTCGGCGGCGAGCCCGGCGACCAGACCGCTGCCGGGCGGCTGCTCGGGAACACCCGGCCGTTCGACCCGGACGAGTACGACCGGCGCGCCGACGGTCCGGAAGGCGTCGGCCACCCGCTGGGCCGCGGAGAGGACTTCGGGGCCCTTGCGGGGCTCCAGGGGCAGGCCGACGATCCGGTCCATCAGGTCGACGAGCACCAGCGCGGTGCGGGCGGGGTCGAGGGCGAGCCGGGGCTCGGCTTCAGGTGCGGTCATGACGGAACGTTAGCCCGCTCCCGCGGTCCGTACCGGAAATCCGGATCGACGGGTGCGTGAACTGATCACGTTCGGCGGCGGCCGTCCGGGTGCGGCCCACCGCGCCGTCCGCGGGACGACGATCCGCCACACCCCCCGCCCGCGGACCCCCGATCCGCGACACCGCGTTCGCCGCCCCGCCGGACCGCGGGATCTGCCCCACCGCGCTCCCGCTCCACGGTGCCGGGACCGCCGCCAGGCCCAGGGGCCCGCGGGCGGTCGCGGCCTGGCCCCACGCCGCGCCGATCCCCTGCCGCACGGTCCTTGTGGGGCGTACGAGCGCCCAAGTAGCGTCGGTGCCGCGAACGTTGGACGTGGGATGTCCAGATTGTCCAGACGCCTGAAGGGCAGGGCCGCACCATGCCGTCAAGTCTCCGCGCACGTCTGAGATCCACCCTGACAGCCGTCCTCACAGCCGCCGCACTGCTGGCGTTACCGGCGCCCGCCGGGGCCGAACCGGCGCCCCCGGCGGCTGAGTTCGAGCAGCAGGTCCTCTTCAGGGCCTCCCAGGATCCCGGCTACGCCTGCTTCCGCATCCCGGCCGTCGTGCGGACGACCGAGGGCACCCTGCTGGCCTTCGCCGAGGGGCGTGTCCTCAACTGCGGGGACTCGGCCGACATAGACATCGTGGTCAAGCGCTCCACGGACGGCGGACGCACCTGGGGCCCGCTGCGGGTGGTCAACGACGGCGGCGGCGACACGCACGGCAACCCGGCCCCCGTCGTGGACCGCGAGAGCGGACGCATCCTCCTGGCGGAGACGTACAACACGGGCCGCACCGACAGCGGGAGCTGCTCGGTGCCCTGCGACCGGACCCCGCACCTCCAGTACAGCGACGACGACGGCCTCACCTGGTCGCGGCCGCGTGACCTGAGCGACGAGATCCTGCCCGCCGACTGGAACTCCTGGTACGCCACCGGGCCCGTGCACGGCATCCAGCTCACCCGCGGCAGGCACGCCGGACGCCTGGTGTTCACCGTCAACACCGAGACGTGGAACGGCGGCCGGGTCACCGCCAACCACGCCGCGCTGATCACCAGCGACGACGGCGGCGACCACTGGGACATCGGCGCGAGGGACTCGTGGCCGGTCGCCGGCGACGGCACCTTCCGCCAGAAGCCCTCGGAGATGACGCTCACGGAGCGGGCCGACGGATCCCTCCTCGTCAGCGGACGCGAACAGGACGGCACCGACCTCGGCCACCGCACCCAGACCGTCAGCCGGGACGGCGGCGACAGCTTCGTGACGCCCTTCCGCGACCTCCCGGACCTCTACACCCCGCAGGTCCAGGGCTCCGTGCTGCGCGTCGGCGACCGGCTCCTGCTGGCCTGCCCCGGCGACCCGGACCGCCGGCGCACGATGATGATCCGCTCTTCGTACGACGGCGGACGCACCTGGGAGAGCGTGGACCGCGGCACGGTCGTCACCACCGACTGGTCCGGGTACTCCGACCTGGTACGTGTCGGCGGCGACGGTGTGGGGCTGCTGTACGAGGGCGGGGCGGTCGACGCCCGCGACGAGATCCGCTTCGCGCGTTTCACCACGGACTGGCTGACGCCGCGCCGCGGCCCCGACCCAACGACGGCCGACCGCGCCCCGCACGCGAGGCGGGCCCTGGTCCTCGGCGGCGCGCGGACGACGACCGGCGCGTTCGGCGGGGCGCTCGCGTTCGACGGCACCGACGACGCCGTACGCCTGCCCCACCAGGACCGGCTGCCCCTCGGGACGAAGGACTTCACGGCGTCCCTGTGGTTCCGTTACACGGCCACGACCGGTGAGCAGCCGCTGCTGTGGATGGGCGGGATCGGCACCTCGCAGCCGCAGGTGTGGCTGCGCGGCGAACCCGCGTCCCACCGGATCACCGGCCTGATGACCGCCCGGAACGGCGCGGCACCGCCGGCCTCCGCCTCGGTGCGGACCACGGACGCGTACAACGACGGCGGGTGGCACCACGTCGCGCTGCGCCGGGGCGGCGGGCGGCTCACGCTCACCGTGGACGGCGCGTCGCTCGGCACGGCGGACGTCCCGGGATCGGTGAGCCGCAACTCGCCGTTCGGGGTCCACCTCGGTCAACGGATGGACGGACGCGCCCACTTCACCGGCGCGATCGACGATGTGAGGGTCTACGACCGGGCGTTGAGCGACGAGGAGCTGACCGCCGTGCGCGCGGGCGAGCCGGCTGTGACCCGGGACACCGTCGTACGGTTGCCCATGGACCGGGTGAGCGGCGGCCACTAACGTCCCGTCCGTGTCCGACGACGCACGAGCACGACGGCGTACGGGAACCGGCGTCGGTGTCCTGCTGGCCCTCGTCTGCGCGGCCGTGCTGCTGACCGCCCTCCCGGACCGCGACCGGGAGGGCGGCGGGGCGTGCACGGCACGTACGGTCACGTCCTGGAAGGCCGACCGGGGACTGACGGGCGAGTTCGCCCGGTACGGGAACGATCCGGTGCGCACCGACGACTGGACGGGCGGCGACGGAACCCACTCGCTGCGGCTGCCGGACGGCCGGGTGCTGTGGCTGTTCTCGGACACCTATCTCGGCCAGGTGCACGGGCCGCCCAATCCCGTCGGCGAGTCCTCCAGCTGGCGCGACACCTCGGCGCCGATGGTGCGCAACTCGGCCGTGGTGATGTCCGCGTCGGGCCGGTTGCAGCGCACGCTGCCCGCCCCGCTGTTCCCGGACCCCGGGGCGGGACAGTGGCGCTGGCCGGTGGCGGCCCGGGTCGAGCCCCGCTCCCCCGGCTCGGCGGAGCGCGTCGTGCGGGTCCTGCTGTGGACCCGTACGGCGGGCGGGGCCCCGTGGATCTACGGGGTGCCCACCGCCACCGAGGTCGCCACGCTCTCGCTGCCCGGCCTGCGGCTCGAGGGCGTCCGGACGGTCCTGGACCAGCGTGGCCTCGCGGACGCCTCCCGGCGCGTCCTGTTCGGGACCTCGGCGCTGGACGCCGGTAACCGGACGTACGTCTTCGGCGGCAACGACGCGCAGGCCGCGGGGCGCCGGGTCTCGACGGCGTACGTCGCCCGCGTACCGCGCGGCGGGCTGGGCGAGCCGGGTGCCTGGGAGTACTGGGACGGCTCGCGGTGGGCGGCGCGGGCCCGCCCGGCGCCGGTGCTCGGGGACGGGACGCGCAGGGGTGTGGGCAGCGCGTTCACGGTGGTGCGCGACGGCGGCACGTACGTCCTGTTCACGATGGCCGCCGGCACGCGGGGCCTGACGACTCTCACGTCGTACTGGGCGTGCTCGCCGGCGGGGCCCTGGCACGGGCCCCTGCGCGGTCTCAGCCCGTCGCTGCCCGCGGGCGACGTGGCCGCGTACAACCCGCAGGCGCATCCGGCACTGAGCGGCGGCGGCCGGCTGGTCCTCAGCTACGACGTCAACTGGCTGGACGCGACGGGGGCTTCGGCGCAGGCGAACCTGAGCCGGAACGTGTCCCTGTACCGACCGCGGTTCGTGACGCTGCGGCTGGGACCGCCTCCGTGACCGCCTCGGGGTCGCGGGAGCGGCGCTTGGCGATCACCGCGCAGACCATGAGCTGCATCTGGTGGAAGAGCATCAGCGGCAGCACGGCGAGGGAGGCGTGCGCCCCGAAGAGGACGCTCGCCATGGGCAGCCCCGAGGCGAGGGACTTCTTGGAACCGGCGAACTGGATCGCGATCCGGTCCTCGCGGCTGAAGCGCAGCGCCTTCGATCCGTACCAGGTGAGCGCCAGCATCAGGGCGAGCAGGACGGCCTCGACGACCAGGAGTCCGGCGAGCCGGACGGCGCTGACCCGGTGCCAGATGCCCTGGACCATGCCCTCGCTGAACGCGGTGTAGACGACGAGGAGGATCGAGCCGCGGTCGACGTACCCGAGGACCTTCTTGTGACGCGTGACGAACCCGCCGATCCAGCGGCGCAGCAGCTGTCCGGCGAGGAACGGGACGAGCAGCTGGAGCACGATCGCGACGAGGGAGTCCGCGGAGAACCCGCCGCCGCCGCTGCCGAGCAGCGCCGCCGCGAGCAGCGGGGTGAGGACGATGCCCGCGAGCGAGGAGAAGGATCCCGCGCAGATGGCGGCGGGCACGTTGCCGCGCGCCATGGACGTGAAGGCGATCGACGACTGGACGGTCGACGGGACGAGGGTGAGGAAGAGGAGGCCCTGGTACAGGGGGTCGGTCAGCAGGACCGGGACGAGGCCGCGGGCGGCCGTGCCGAACAGCGGGAACACCACGAAGGTGCAGACCAGCACGGTGACGTGCAGGCGCCAGTGGCGCAGGCCGTCCATCGCCTCGCGGGTGGACAGCCGCGCCCCGTAGAGGAAGAACAGGAAGGCGATCGCGGCGGTGGACGCACCCGACGCCACATCGGCCGCCGTCCCCCGCGCCGGGAACAGGGCCGCGAGCCCCACCGTCCCGAGCAGCATGAGGAGGTACGGGTCGATCGGCATCCAGCTCGGCCACTGCAGGCGTTTCACGGTGCTCCACTGCTTCGTTCGGTGCGTCGTCCGTCTTGGTCGGGGCGTGCCCTGACTTCATCGTCCTCCCCCGCGGCATGATCGGGAATCCGTCATACCACTCTGACTGTGATCGCCTCCCGCGATAACGTGGCGCCGTGTACGACCCCTCCCAGCTGCGTACCTTCCTGGCCGTGGCGCAGACGCTGAGTTTCACCCGGGCCGCCCGGCGGCTCGGGCTGCGGCAGTCGACCGTGAGCCAGCACGTGCGCCGTCTGGAGGACGCCGCGGGACGCCGTCTCTTCTCGCGGGACACCCACTCCGTGGAGCTCACGGAGGACGGCGAGGCGATGCTGGGCTTCGCGCGGCGGATCCTGGAGGTGCACGACCAGGCGTCTGCGTTCTTCACGGGGACGCGGCTGCGCGGGCGGCTGCGGTTCGGCGCCTCGGAGGACTTCGTGCTGACCCGGCTGCCGGAGATCCTCGAGGGCTTCCGGCACGACCATCCCGAGGTCGACCTGGAACTGACGGTGGAGCTGTCGGGGACGCTGCACGAGCGGCTGGCGGCGGGGAAGCTGGACCTGGTGCTGGCGAAGTGCCGGCCCGAGGACCCGCGCGGCGAGCTGGTCTGGCACGACGAGCTGGTCTGGATCGGCGCGGAGCGGCTGCGGCTGGAACCCGACCGGCCGGTCCCGCTCATCGTGTACCCGCCGCCCGGCATCACGCGCGCCCTCGCCCTGGAGGCGCTGGAACGCGAGGGCCGCCCCTGGCGCGTCGTCTGCACGAGCGGCAGCCTGAGCGGCCTCATCGCGGCGGCCCGCGCGGGCCTCGGCGTGATGGCCCACTCCCGGGGGCTGGTCCCGCCCGGCCTGGTCCCGATGCCCGAGCGGGCGGGACTTCCGGAGCTGGGCGAGGTCGACTTCGTCGTCGTCCACGGGCGGCGCCGCCCCGCGGCCCAGGACGCGGCGGACGCACTGGCGGCGGCGATCCTGGGGGGCGGCGACCGGCTGCACCGGGGACGCGGGTAGCACCGGCGCCCCGCGCCGGTCACGGTGGCGCCGCGGCGGCCGTCGGCATCCAGGGGCAGGAGCCGGTGATTCCGCTTCGGTGACACCGGGTGCCCGGGGGCCCGCGGAGGGGGGTCGTACAGATTCCGTGGAGATTACGGCACCGAAACTTACCGAACCGTAAGTAATCTGTCCGGCCCTTCCCCATGTGCGCGCATTTCCTCGACCGGCCAGGGCGGACACCGGGCCGCCCGGTGTCTTCGCCCCCTCCCGTCCGATCCGTCCGTGAGGTAGCTTTCACGGCGCTGTGCCGAGCGCCACAAGGAGCGGGTTTGCGCGAGTTCACCAACCCTCCGCCGGCGTCGCCGCCGCCGGTGGGCGGTCTGGCCGACGTTGTGTTCGACCATGCCCTGGAGGACCCGCTGCGCGTCGCCCTCGGCCGCAAGGACGACCAGGGGCAGTGGCGTGACGTGACCGCCGCCGAGTTCCGCGACGAGGTGCTCGCCCTGTCCAAGGGGCTCCTCGCCCAGGGCGTCCGGTTCGGCGACCGGGTCGCGATCATGTGCCGCACCCGGTACGAGTGGACCCTCTTCGACTACGCGCTGTGGACGATCGGCGCCCAAGTGGTGCCCGTCTACCCGACGTCGTCCGCCGAGCAGGTCTTCTGGATGCTGCACGACGCGCAGGTCGCGGCCGTGATGGTCGAGCACGAGGACCACGCGATGACGGTCGCCACCGTCGTCGACCGGCTGCCGCAACTGCACAAGCTGTGGCAGCTCGACGCGGGCGCGGTGCAGGAGCTGTACGAGGCGGGGGCGCACCTCGACGACGAGGTGGTGCACCGGCACCGGCGCGCCGTCACCCCCGATTCGGTCGCCACGATCATCTACACCTCCGGCACCACCGGCCGCCCCAAGGGCTGTGTGCTCACGCACGCCAACTTCATGTTCGAGACCGACACCGTCATCGAGCGCTGGGAGCCGGTCTTCCACTCCCGACGCGGGGACGAGGCGGCCACGCTGCTCTTCCTGCCGCTCGCGCACGTCTTCGGGCGGATGGTGCAGGTCGCCGCGATCCGCGGCCGGGTCCGGTTCGGCCACCAGCCGCAGCTCAACGCGGCGGCCCTGCTGCCCGACCTGGCCGCCTTCCAGCCGACCTTCTTCCTGGCCGTGCCGTACATCTTCGAGAAGGTCTTCAACGCGGCCCGCCGCAAGGCGGAGAAGGAAGGCAGAGCCGGGGCCTTCGAGAAGGCCGTCGAAGTCGCCGTGCGCTACGCCGACGCGATCGAGGACAAGGCCTGGGGCATCGGCCCCGGCCCGTCGGCCGCCCTGCGGATGCAGCACCAGGTCTTCGACAAGCTCGTCTACGCCAAGGTGCGCGCGGCGATGGGCGGCCGGGTGAAGCACGCGATGTCGGGCGGCTCGGGCATGGACCGCCGGCTCGGCCTGTTCTTCGCGGGCGCCGGGGTCACCATCTACGAGGGGTACGGCCTCACCGAGTCAACGGCCGCGGCGACCGCGAACCCGCCCGAGCGCACCCGGTTCGGCACCGTCGGCCAGGCCATCCCGGGCACCACCGTGCACATCGCGGACGACGGGGAGATCTGGCTGCACGGCGGCAACGTCTTCCAGGGCTACCTGAACGACACCAAGGCCACGGACGCCGCGCTGCACGACGGCTGGCTGGCCACCGGCGACCTCGGCTCCCTCGACGAGGACGGCTACCTCACGATCACCGGCCGCAAGAAGGAGATCCTGGTGACCTCCGGCGGCAAGAGCGTCTCGCCGGGCGTCCTGGAGGAGCGGGTGCGCGACCATCCGCTGGTCGCGCAGTGCATCGTCGTCGGCAACGACCGGCCGTACATCGCCGCCCTCGTCACCCTCGACTCGGAGGCCGTCGACCACTGGCTCCAGATGCGCGGAAAACAGCGGATGACCCCGTCCGAACTGGTCCGCGACGCCGACCTGGAGACCGAGGTGCGGCGCGCGGTGGTCGCCGCTAACACGCTGGTCTCGCAGGCGGAGTCGATCCGCACGTTCCGGATCCTGGCCCATCAGTTCACCGAGGAACACGGACTGCTCACGCCGTCGCTGAAGCTGAAGCGCAAGGCGATCGAGAAGGCGTACGTCGCCGAGGTCGAGGCCCTGTACCGCGCCTGAGGGCTGTCGACCGGCCCATGATCCGGACGGGCTTCCGGCCGGCCCCGCCGAGGGGGACATCGAGGCCGTCGCGGAGATCATCGCGGGTCCCGTCAACCATCCTCGTGCTTCAGGGCCATTTTCGGCCAATATCCGGTTCCCCTCGCCCATCCCCGAGCTAATTGGGCACTCAGGAATGCATCACGCGCTGTGATCGTTGACGATGGAGTACCACCCGACGAACTGAAGGATCGAGAGCTAGTGAGCAAGGTCCCCCCGATCATCCTGAACAACGGCGTCGAGATGCCGCAGCTGGGTTTCGGCGTCTGGCAGGTCCCGGACGACGAGGCGGAGCAGGCCGTCGCCACGGCACTGGAGGCCGGGTACCGCAGCATCGACACCGCGGCGATCTACGGCAACGAGGAGGGCACGGGCAAGGCCATCGCCTCCTCCGGCGTCCCGCGTTCGGACCTCTTCGTCACCACCAAGCTCTGGAACAGTGACCAGGGGTACGACTCCACCCTTCGTGCCTTCGACACGTCGCTGGAGAAGCTCGGCCTGGACTACGTGGACCTGTACCTGATCCACTGGCCGCTGCCGTCCCGGGGCACGTCCACGGACACGTACAAGGCCTTCGAGAAGATCCACGCGGACGGCCGCGCCAAGGCCATCGGTGTTTCCAACTTCCTCCCGGAGCACCTGGAGAAGCTGCTCGAGGCGACGTCGGTCGTCCCGGCCGTCAACCAGATCGAGCTGCACCCGCACCTCCAGCAGGGCGGGTCGCGGGAGTACCACGCGAAGCACGCCATCGCCACGGAGGCCTGGTCCCCGCTCGGCCAGGGCAAGGGCCTGCTGGAGGTCCCGGCGATCGTGGCCATCGCCCGCAAGCACGGGCGCACGGCGGCCCAGGTCGTGCTGCGCTGGCACATCCAGCTGGGCAACGTCGTGATCCCCAAGTCCGTGACGCCGTCGCGGATCAAGGAGAACATCGAGGTCTTCGACTTCGAACTGGACGCCGAGGACATGGCGGCGATCAGCGCGCTCGACGAGAACCGCCGGCTGGGTCCCGACCCGGCCACCTTCGACGTGGTCTGAGGGACGGCACCTCCCTGACGGAGGTCAGCTTCTCCTCCCGGCGCCAGCGGCGCGGGACATTTCGGGCGGGCGCCCCGGCCAGAGCTTCACCGCCGGGGCGCCCGCCCGCGCGCTCGGTGTCGGCTACTCCCCCTTCACCCCGGCGTACACCGTGTGGGCCAGCAGGACGAACGTGTCCGGGCGGTGGTGGACGCTCGCCTCGTCGTCCGGGTCGAGGAGCCGGTCGAGGGTGGCCAGGTCGTCGGCGTCGAGGCTGTGCGCGAGGCCCTCGCGGCGCCGGTTCAGGATCGTGACGACGAAGGCGCGGGCCTTCTCGGACAGCGGGGCGGGCAGGTCGAGCAGGAACGTGCGGGTGGCGACGTGCCGCAGACCCACCGCGGTCAGCAGGGCGGGCCAGTCCTCCGTCTCGGCCACCGCGCCGGGCAGTCCCGCGCGCATCTCCGTGAACCAGTGCTCGTGGACCGCGTCGATCCGGGACTCCAGGCCGGGGCGGCCGATGCCGACGTCGCGCGGCAGGAAGCGCGGGGACAGGCCGCCCTCCAGGAGCGCGAGCGTACCGCCGGGCGCGAGGCTGCGTGCGAAACCGGCGAGCGCGGCCCGCTGGTCGCCGACGTGGTGCAGGGACCTGCTGGCCCACAGCAGGTCGGCCGGGTACTCCAACTCGCCCAGACCGTCGCCGAGTTCGGCGCACAGGGTGCTGAAGCGGTCGGCGACGCCGTGGCTCCCGGCGCGGGCGCGGGCCCGCTCGAGGAGCGGCTCCGCACCGTCGACGGCCACGACACGCGCCTGCGGGAAGGTGTCGGCGAGCAGACAGGAGATGACGCCGGGGCCGCTGCCCGCGTCCACGATCAGACCGGGTGCGGGCTGCAGCTCCCGCAGCCAGGCCGCCGCGCTCGTGTAGAGGGGTGTGAACAGCTCGGCCTCCTGCTCCAGCACGGGGAGCATCTCGGCGAAGTCCATGTGGGTGTGATCGTGACCCGCGTGGGCGTGACCCCCGGGGGCGGGGCCCGCGTGGGCGGGGCCGCCGTGGTCGTGAGCGTGTGCCATGGTTCCGGACCTCTCGTTCGGGATGCGGTCAGCGTGCTCCGCCACTCCCGGAAACGGCCAGTCGTGTTGCGCGAACGGCAAAACGCGTCGGCGTCGAGGAGCCAGGTCCGTGGGGGCCGGGACGGGCGGGCCGCCGGGGACCGGCGGCGCGAGAAGCGCCGCCGGCCCCTGACGGGCTCGCTCATCCGGTCGTCACAGCGCCGGGTACGCGTTCTTCAGGAGCTCCTGGAACTGTGCCGAGAACCAGTGCCCGGCCAGCGGCGCGTTGGGCAGCGCCCCCGACATGCTGTTCCCGTTGCGGGCGTTGCCGGTGTACGTCGGGTCGCACATCCGGTCGAAGCCCTTGCCCTCGTCGTTGTCGACGACGGAGCTGGCGCCGTCGGACTCACCCGGAGGCTTCACCCACACGTAGGCGTCGACACCGGCGGCCGGGGCCGCGGTCGGCCGCGCACCGAGGCCCGCACCGCTCTGGTTGCACCAGTTGCCGGCGTGGATGCGGCGGTCGACGCGACCACCGTTCACATAGGCGTCCACCGAGGTCAGCGGACCGGCGCCGGTGGGCCGGGCGGAGCCGCCCCAGCCGTTCCGGGAGGTGTCGACCAGCATGCCGATCCCGGAGTTGAATCCGGCCGCGACGAGCTTGTCACGCAGTGCCTGGGCGTAGGACTGCTCGTCCACGTACTGGTTCCAGTCCACCCACTTCGACTGACGTACCGTCTGCCCGTTGACGCTGTCGGTGACCTTGAAGTTCGGCTCCGTGGTCGGGCTGTAGTTGGCGGTGTTGACGATGAAGCCGGCCACGTCGCTCACGCTCGCGCCGTTGGTCGTGGCGACCCTGTAGAACTGCTGGACGGAGGGAGCGAGGTTGGTGTCCCAGCCCAGCCAGCCGTGATGAGCGGCGTCGATGTAGTTGTAGACGTTCGGGATGGCGCCCAGTTTGTCCAGGGCGTAGCTCACACCCTTCTCGTAGTTCCCGTTGCTCTTCATCGTGACGCAGGCGTCGGTGGTGGTGTTGGTGCCGCCCGCGTTGGTGATCAGGTTGGGCAGGGAGTCGGGCTCGATGACGGTGCTGATCCTCAGACCGGCGTAGGCCGGGTCGGCCAGGATCGCCGCGATCGGGTCGATGTACTCGGTCTTGTACCTGCCGATGTCCGTGGGGCCCAGTTCTCCGTTGGAGGCAAGGGCCGCGCAGTCCCGTCCCGGCAGATCGTAGATGACCAGCTGGACGACCAGCTCGCCCGAGCCCTTCTGCTTGAGCGCCGCGTCCAGGTGGGCGCGCAGGCCCATGCCGCCGTTCGCGCCCTTGATGGCGGCGATGCGGTCGAGCCAGACGGCGGTGGGCTGGTTGGAGATCTTCGTGCCGCCCGGTTCGGCCGCGGCCTTCGCGGACCATTCGGGGTTCACGTACACCTTGGCACCGGCGTACGGGTTGTCCGCCTTGCCGCCGGACGGCGGCGGGGTGGTCGGCGGCGGGGTGGTCGGGGGATCCGTCGGGTCGGTGCCTCCGCCGCCGTCGACGTTGCAGGTCACACCGTCGAGGGTGAAGGTGGCGGGCAGCGCGTTCGTCCCGCTGTACGTGCCGTTGAAGCCGAAGCTGACCGAACCGCCGTTCGCCAGTGAGCCGTTGTAGCTCTCGTTGGCGGCGGTGACGGCGGCGCCGCTCTGGCTGAGCTTCGCGTTCCAGCCGGAGGTGACCTTCTGGTTCCCGGCGTACGACCACTTCAGTGACCACGAGGACTTGGCGGCGCTGTGGTTGGTGATGGTCACGGCGGTGGTGAAGCCGGTGTCCCACTGGTTCTGCACTTTGTAGTCGACGGTGCAGGGGACGGCCGTGGGGCCGACGTCCCCTGCGACGGCCGCGAATGCGGTGCCCGTACCGCCGGCGAGCAGGGCGAGTGCCGCCAGTAGGGCTGTTCTTGTACGGCTCATGTGCGGGGTTCCTATCCGTTGAGGGAGCGCGGGTGGTAGCGCGGCCCGGTGCCGTAGGACATGGGGGTTCCGTCGTGCTCGCCGATCAGGGAGGGGCCGTTGACATGCCAGGCGGCGGCGACCCTGCCCGCCGGATCGCCGGGTGGGTTTGCCGGCCACTGGCCGAGATCGTGCGGGTACGCGGGGCCGCCGGCCGGAATCAGATTCCTGGCTCGGGTGCCGACGGCGCGGTTGACGCCGAGCAGCCTTCCGGCTGTGCCGTCGGCGTCGAGGCAGACCTCGGCGCCGACCACGGGAAATGCCGGACGCTGGGGGTGTTGCATGAGCGACTCCTTGCAGTTCAGGCGTGTCGTGTCCGACACGTCGACTGATGGAACCGCTCCCACTGGTGCCGATGAAGCTAGCGCCAAGTGCCGCCAAAGAACAGAGGAGATGCACTGTCGATCAATCGAATCATTTCGACTCTTCAAGCACCTTGACCCCTCACAGCCCTCTCCCCATCATGGGAGCGCTCCCACTGGTTCAAGGCTTGTTGCTCCTCCCCCCTTTCTCCGAGCCGCAAGGAGGAACCAGCACATGCACTCCAGACGCAGACGCCGTACCGCGCGACGGATGTGGACCGCCGTCGCGGCGGCCCTGGCGCTGCCGCTCACCATGTTGGGCACCAGCTCAACTCCCGCTCAGGCGGCAGCAGTTCAATGCAGCGTCGACTACAAGGCCAACGACTGGGGCTCCGGGTTCACGGCGGATCTGACGATCACCAACCGCGGCTTGGAAGCCATCAGCGGATGGACCCTCACGTACGCCTACACCGGAAACCAGTCCCTCACCAACGGGTGGAACGGCACCTGGTCCCAGGCCGGCAAGACGGTCACCGCGAAGAACGCGTCGTGGAACGGGACGATCGCCGCCGGGGCCGCCGTCACCACCGGCGCGCAGTTCACCTACAGCGGCACCAACGCCGCTCCCACCTCCTTCGCCGTCAACGGCACGACCTGCGCCGGCGCGCACCAGCCGCCGGTCACCGTGCTGACGTCGCCCACCGCGGGCGCCGTGTACACGCAGGGCGATCCGGTCCCGCTGGCCGCCACCGCCGCGGCGGCCGACAACGCGACCATCAGCAAGGTCGAGTTCTACGACGACACGACCCTGCTGGGCACGGACACCAGCGCGCCGTACACGCTCTCCACGAGTTCGCTCGCGGCCGGAGGCCACTCGCTGGTCGCGAAGGCGTACGACAGCCTCGGGGCCTCGGCCGACTCCACCCCGGTCGGGATCACGGTCGCGTCGGGACCGGCCGTGGTCGCCTCTCCGTCCCAACTCGGGGTCCAGCAGAGCAAGTCGGGAACGTTCGAGGTCAAGCTGTCGACGAAGCCGAGCGCGAACGTCACGGTCTCCGTGGCACGCACCGGCGGCAACACGGGCCTGTCCGTGACCGGCGGCTCCTCGCTCACCTTCACGCCGTCCAACTGGAACACGGCGCAGAAGGTGACCGTCACGGCCGACGCGTCGGGCACCGGTGCGGCCACCTTCACGGCCTCGGCGACCGGTCACACGAAGGCGACCGTCACCGTGACGCAACTGGCCGCGTCGAAGGCCTACGACGCCCGGTTCCTGGAGCTGTACGGAAAGATCACCAACCCGGCGAACGGCTACTTCTCCCCCGAGGGCATCCCCTACCACTCGGTGGAGACGCTGATCGTCGAGGCTCCGGACCACGGGCACGAGACGACGTCGGAGGCGTACAGCTATCTGATCTGGCTGCAGGCCATGTACGGGAAGGTCACCGGCGACTGGTCCAGGTTCAACGCCGCGTGGAAGACCATGGAAACGTACATGATCCCCACGCACGCCGACCAGCCGACGAACTCCTTCTACAACGCCGCCAAGCCGGCCACGTACGCGCCCGAGTACGACACTCCGAACGAGTACCCGGCCAAGCTCGACGGCGGGGTGTCGGTCGGTCCCGACCCGATCGCCGCCGAGCTGAAGAGCGCGTACGGCACGGACGACATCTACGGAATGCACTGGCTGCAGGACGTGGACAACGTCTACGGCTACGGCAACGAGCCCGGCAAGTGCGAGGCGGGGCCGACGGCCACCGGTCCCTCGTACATCAACACCTTCCAGCGCGGCCCGCAGGAGTCCGTCTTCGAGACGATCCCCCAGCCGACCTGTGACGCCTTCAAGTACGGCGGTCCCAACGGCTATCTGGATCTGTTCACCGGCGACGCCTCCTACGCCAAGCAGTGGAAGTTCACCAACGCCCCCGACGCCGACGCCCGCGCCGTGCAGGCCGCCTACTGGGCCGACGTCTGGGCCAAGGAGCAGGGCAAGAGCGCGGACGTGTCGACGACCCTCGGCAAGGCCGCGAAGATGGGCGACTACCTGCGCTACTCCATGTACGACAAGTACTTCAAGAAGATCGGCAACTGCGTGGGGCCGTCGGCGTGCCCGGCCGGCACCGGCAAGGACGCCTCGCACTACCTGATGTCCTGGTACTACGCCTGGGGCGGCGCCACCGACGCCTCGGCGGGCTGGGCCTGGCGCATCGGTTCCAGCCACACGCACGGCGGCTACCAGAACCCCCTGGCCGCCTACGCCCTCAGCCAGAACGCCGACCTGAAGCCCAAGTCGACGACGGGGCAGGCGGACTGGGCCAAGTCGCTCGGCCGGCAGCTGGAGTTCTACCGCTGGCTCCAGTCGGACGAGGGCGCCATCGCGGGCGGCGCGACCAACAGCTGGGGAGGCCGCTACGCGACCCCGCCGGCCGGGACGCCCACCTTCTACGGCATGTACTACGACGAGAAGCCCGTGTACCACGACCCGCCGTCCAACCAGTGGTTCGGCTTCCAGGCGTGGTCCATGGAACGGGTCGCCGAGTACTACCAGCAGACGGGGAACGCGGACGCCAAGGCCGTGCTCGACAAGTGGGTCGACTGGGCCCTGTCCAAGACGACCGTCAACCCGGACGGCACCTTCCAGGTCCCGTCCACGCTCAAGTGGTCCGGCAAGCCCGACACCTGGAACGCGTCGAGTCCGGGCGCCAACAGCACCCTGCACGTCACCGTCGCCGACTACACGAACGACGTCGGCGTGGCGGCCGCGTACGCCAAGACCCTGACGTACTACGCCGACCGGTCCGGTGACACGGAGGCGAAGACGACGGCGAAGGCGCTGCTCGACGGCATGTGGGAGCACAACCAGGACGCGCTCGGCGTCGCCGTCCCGGAGACCCGCGCCGACTACAACCGCTTCGACGACGGTGTGTACGTCCCGAGCGGCTGGACCGGCAAGATGCCGAACGGCGACACGATCAACTCCTCGTCGACGTTCGCCTCGATGCGGTCCTTCTACAAGAACGACCCGGCGTGGTCGAAGATCGAGAGCTATCTCGCGGGCGGCGCCGCGCCCACGTTCACGTACCACCGGTTCTGGGCCCAGGCGGACATAGCCCTCGCCATGGGCTCGTACGCGGAGCTCCTCGAATAGTCCCCGCTCGCTCCGCGTACCGAGGCCCCGCCGCCCGTCCCACGGACGGCGGGGCCGTGGCCGGGCGGTCCCTCGCCGCACCGGGGGACCGCCCGGTCTTCGCGTCTTTCCACGCCCCTCGTCCCCCCGGAGAGGACCCCACCGTGCGAAGAACCCGCATCCTCACGGCCGTGCTGGCACTGGCGGCCGGTCTGCTGGCCGGCACCCCGCCCGCACTGGCCGCCGAAGCCCCGGCGGCGGCGGCAGGGAAGGCGGCCGTCGCCGCCGACACCTACACCTGGAGGAACGCGCGCGTCGACGGTGGCGGCTTCGTGCCCGGCATCGTCTTCAACCGTTCCGAGAAGAACCTCGCCTACGCCCGCACCGACATCGGCGGCGCCTACCGGTGGGTGCAGTCGTCGAAGACCTGGACGCCGCTGCTCGACTCGGTCGGCTGGGCCGACTGGGGACACACCGGGGTCGTCAGCCTCGCCTCCGACTCCGCCGACCCGGACAAGGTGTACGCGGCCGTCGGCACGTACACCAACAGCTGGGACCCGACGAACGGCGCCGTGCTGCGCTCCGCCGACCGCGGCGCGAGCTGGCAGAAGGCCGATCTGCCGTTCAAGCTCGGCGGCAACATGCCCGGCCGCGGGATGGGCGAGCGCCTCGCCGTCGACCCGAACAGGAACAGCGTGCTGTACCTGGGGGCGCCCAGCGGCAAGGGCCTGTGGCGCTCGACGGACTCGGGTGCGAGCTGGTCGCAGGTCACGAACTTCCCGAACGCCGGCACCTACGCCCAGGACCCGACCGACACGAGCGGTTACGCCAGTGACAACCAGGGCATCGTCTGGGTCACCTTCGACGAGTCCACGGGATCGTCCGGGCGCGCCACGCAGACCGTGTACGTCGGGGTCGCCGACAAGGACAACGCCGTCTACCGCTCGACGGACGCCGGCGCCAGCTGGTCCCGCCTGCCCGGCCAGCCCACCGGGTACCTCGCGCACAAGGGTGTTCTCGACGCCGTGAACGGCTACCTCTACCTCGCCTACAGCGACACCGGCGGCCCGTACGACGGCGGCAGGGGCCGGCTGTGGCGGTACGCGACCGGGACGGGGACCTGGACGGACATCAGCCCGGTCGCGGAGGCCGACACGTACTACGGGTTCAGCGGGCTGACCCTCGACCGGCAGCACCCCGGCACCGTGATGGCCACGGCGTACAGCTCCTGGTGGCCGGACACGCAGATCTTCCGCTCGACCGACCGCGGGGGCACCTGGACGAAGGCCTGGGACTACACCTCGTACCCGGACCGGTCGAACCGCTACACGATGGACGTCTCGTCCGTGCCCTGGCTGTCCTGGGGAGCCAATCCCTCGCCGCCCGAACAAGCGCCGAAACTGGGGTGGATGACCGAGGCGCTGGAGATCGACCCGTTCGACTCCGACCGGATGATGTACGGGACGGGCGCGACGGTCCACGGCACGGAGAACCTGACGAACTGGGACGGCGGAAGCAAGTTCACCATCACGCCGATGGTGCGGGGGCTGGAGGAGACGGCCGTCAACGACCTCGCCGCTCCCCCCTCCGGTGGCGCCCAACTCCTCAGCGCGCTCGGTGACATCGGCGGGTTCCGGCACACGGACCTCGGCAAGGTGCCGCCGATGATGTACACCTCGCCGAACTTCACCTCGACCACGAGCCTCGACTTCGCCGAGAGCGACCCGGGGACGGTGGTGCGCGTCGGCAATCTCGACTCCGGCCCGCACGTGGCCTTCTCCACCGACAACGGGGCCAACTGGTTCGCGGGCACCGACCCGGCGGGGGTGAGCGGCGGCGGCACGGTGGCCGCCGCCGCCGACGGCAGCCGCTTCGTGTGGAGTCCGGAGGGCACCGGGGTGAAGCACGCGAGCGGGTTCGGCACCTCGTGGTCCGCGTCGAGCGGCATCCCGGCCGGGGCGGTCGTCGAGTCCGACCGGGTGGACCCCAAGACCTTCTACGGATTCAAGTCCGGCAAGTTCTACGTCAGTTCCGACGGCGGCGCCACGTTCACGGCCTCGCAGGCGGCAGGCCTGCCGAGCGGGGACAGCGTGCGCTTCAAGGCGCTGCCCGGCACGAAGGGGGACGTCTGGCTGGCGGGTGGCGCGAGTGACGGCGCGTACGGGCTGTGGCACTCCACGGACGGCGGCGCGACCTTCACGAAGGTGCCGGGCGTCGACCAGGCCGACACCGTCGGCTTCGGCAGGGCGGCACCCGGCGCCTCGTACCAGACGCTGTACACGAGCGCGAAGATCGGCGGCGTACGCGGCATCTTCCGCTCCGCGGACAAGGGTGCCACCTGGACGCGCATCAACGACGACGCCCACCAGTGGGGCTGGACCGGCGCGGCCATCACCGGTGACCCGCGGGTGTACGGGCGCGTGTACGTGTCGACGAACGGGCGCGGGATCGTCTACGGGGACACCGCCGGCACCGGGGACGGCGGGGGCGGTACCGATCCGGTGCCGACGGGCGCCTGCGCGGTGACGTACAAGGTCACCAACCAGTGGGCGGGCGGCTTCCAGGCGGACGTGTCCCTCGTCAACACGGGCTCCGCCGCGTGGACCGGCTGGTCGCTCGACTGGACCTTCCCGGACGGCCAGAAGGTCACCCAGATGTGGAACGCCGACCCCACGCAGTCCGGTCCGGCGGTCACCGCGAAGAACCTCGGCTGGAACGCCCGGGTGGCGGCCGGCTCCACCGTGAGCTTCGGCTTCACGGGGAACTGGACGGGCTCGAACGGCAAACCGACGTCGTTCAGAGTGGGGGACCGGACCTGCACGGTGACCTGACGCGGCGGGGATCGAGCGCGGCCAAGATCCCGGCTCGCAGTCACACGTCTGCTCGAGAGCCTCGCCCGTGACGGGCGGGGCTCTTGCCGCGTCTGGGTGCCTGGCCGTGTCCGCGATCTGCCTCGCCGAGTACCACGTGGTCGCCCGGCGGGGCACGCGGGCCCCCGTCCGCGCCGGGCGGGCGGAGGCCTCGCGTTCGGGGCCCCCGGCCGGGGCCGGGCCGCCCCCCTCCTTCTTTCCTAGGGCGTGTAGACGGTCGGCCGGGGTGCTGTCCGCATTCCGCCGCCCAGGTGGTAGCTCGGGTGCGGGGGCTGGTTGTAGGCGGTGTTCTGCCAGGCCAGGCCCGTGCGGTACATGGTGTCGTGGAGGAGTGTCGTGATCCTCGTGGTGGTCTGCGTCGGGGTCGAGTAGATGCGCAGGGCCCTGTTGTCCGACGTGGGCCAGACGACCTCCTCGCGCCAGTCGCCGAAGAGGTCCCCGGACAGGGACGGGGTCGCCTTGGTGCCGTTGTTGGAGTGGACCGAGGTGCCCGTCAGGAGGCGGGTGTCGGACGACGTGCCGTACTTGTCGATGTGGGTGCCGTCCAGCAGTTCGCGGCTGGTGTCGCCGTCCCACCAGGAGAGGAAGTTGACGGAGGACGGCTCGCGGCCCTTGACGGCGCCGGACTCGTCACGGACCGACGTGTCCGCGGCGGACCACATCTCGGCTCCGTCGTTCCCCGCCCAGATGTCGGCCGCGACGCCGCGTCCGTTGTCGCAGCAGGCCGCGAGGCTCCAGTCGACGTGCCCGTTGGCGGGGTCGATGTACAGCTCGGCGGGCTGGGACGTGGACTCCGAGACCTTGAAGTACTCCAGGCCGGGGTGCGAGGGATCGAGGTCGCCCAGGTGCTGGGCGTCGCCGTGCCCGGTCCTCGTGGTCCACAGGCCGTTGCCGTTGTCGTCGACGGCCATCGCCCCGTAGACGATCTCGTCCTTGCCGTCGTTGTCGACGTCCCCGACGGACAGGCTGTGCGAGCCCTGGCCGTCGTACCCCTTGCCGCTGTTGGTCGAGGAGCTGGAGTCGAAGGTCCAGCGCCGGGTGAACGCCCCGTTGCGCCAGTCCCAGGCGGCGACGACGCTGCGGGTGTAGTAGCCGCGCGCCATGATCAGTGAGGGCCGGACCCCGTCCAGGTACGCGGTACCGGCGAGGAACCGGTCCACACGGTTGCCGTACGAGTCGCCCCAGGAGGAGACCGTGCCGCGGGCCGGGACGTAGTCGACGGTGCCCATGGCCGCGCCGGTCTGGCCGTTGAACATGGTCAGGTACTCGGGCCCGGAGAGCACGTACCCGCTGGAGTTGCGGTGGTCGGCGGAGGCGCTGCCGATGACCCTGCCCTGGCCGTCGGTGGTCGCGTCGGCCGTCTTCATGGCGACCTCTGCCCTGCCGTCGCCGTCGTAGTCGTACACCTGGAACTGCGTGTAGTGCGCGCCCGAGCGGATGTTCCTGCCGAGGTCGACGCGCCAGAGCCGGGTGCCGTCGAGCTCGATGCCGTCGACGATCGTGTTGCCGGTGTACCCGGACTGGGAGTTGTCCTTGGCGTTGGTCGGCTGCCACTTGAGGACGAAGTCGAGCGCGCCGTCACCGTCCAGGTCGCCGACGGAGGCGTCGTTGGCCTCATAGGTGTACGCGACTCCGTCGGGGGTCGTGCCGCCGGCGGGCGGGGTCAGGGGCACGTCCTTGTATCCCGTGCGGAACTGGATCGCGTGCACCGAGTCGGCCTGCTCCACGCCGTTCACGATCGCGCGGACGGTGTAGTCGGCGGAGTCCGGCGCCCCGGAGTGGAAGTAGTTCGTGGAGCCGGTGACGGGGGTGGAGTTGACCTTCGTACCGCCGCGGTAGACGTTGAAGGACACGTTGTCCGGGTCGGTGCCGAGCCAGCGCCAGCCGACCAGGTTGCCGTTGTCGGTGTGGACGCTGACCACACCGCGGTCGAGCTTCTCCACCTGGCGGGCGGTCGCGGCGGACGCCGTGCCGGCGGTCAGTGCGGTGAGTCCGGCGGCGGCGAGCGCGCCGCAGACGACGGTGGACAGGAGAAGGCGGGGGCGGGAGACCTTGCGTCTGCGGTGACTGTGCGAGTGCGGGTACTGCACGGTGGACACCTCCTGGGAGGAACAGACGAGCTCTGTGCCTCTCAGTCGCCGCCGCACGCACAGGAGTTGCCGTACCGGGCGGCCGAAGGTCCAGCGGTGTGAACGATGCGGATCACGCAGTTCCGCGGGTCCCAGTACCTCGCCCGGCCAGGACGCCTGCGTCGCCGACTCGCTCCCCGGGCCACCCGACGAGACGCCGGCGCCCGGCCAGGGCTGGACCGGGCGCGTGCCGCGCCGCTTCCTGAGCGGTGGGCGGCGCGTGCCGGGGCTCAGGTCCTGCGGAAAGCCCGCAGGGTGAACTGCGGTTCCGCACGCGGGACTTGCTGCCCGGGCAGAGCTTCGAGCCGCTCGATCAGCCGCTCGGTGGGCGGCCCGTCCGGCGGGAGTTGCGTGAACCAGCCGCGCCGCAGGTCCGCCACCGTGCCGCGGGGACTGCGCCCCTGGCCGCGCCCCGTGAAACGCGCCTGTCCGGCGGGAGCGAGGCCGTGCGCGAGGGCGTACGTCTCGACGCGCTCGGCCGCGTCCTGTGCGGGACGGGTCGGGCGCGCGGCCAGTACGGCGTCGATGTCGCTGCCCACGTCGTGGGCGGCGGCCTTGTCGACGGTGGTGACGTAGACGCCGCCGGGCCGCAGCACCCTCGCGCACTCGGCGACGACCGCGCGGACGTCCTTCGGCCCGTCCACGAGGTGCAGCAGCCACAAGGAGGTGACGGCGTCGAACGAGCGTTCCGGGAAGGGGAGTTCACGGCTGTCGGCGAGGACCACGGCCCCGGGTGTGCGTCGTGCCGCCATCCGCGTCATGCCGGGTGCCGCGTCCACCCCCGCCACGCTCAGCCCGGGCCGCCCGGCCGCGAGACGACGCGTCACGATCCCGGTGCCGCAGGCGACGTCGAGCAGCGTGCGGGCGTCCTCGGGCACCAGCCCGAGGACCGCGTCGGCGGCGGCAGCCGCCCGTGGCTCACCGCCCCGCGTCGCGTCGTAGGCGTCGGCTTCCTTGTCGTAGTCGAGCACGGTCTCAGCTCGCACCGTGCGCCGCGGCCAGTTCCTCCACCCGGCGGGCGAGTCCGAAGTCGAGGGCGGTGACCGCGCCGCCGGCGCTGTGCGTGTTCACGGTCAGGGAGACGGTGTCGTAGCCGAGCGTGAGATCGGAGTGGTGGTCGAGTTCCTCCTGCACCTGGGCGATGTGCACGACCATCGCCGTCGCCGCGAAGTGCGAGCCGAGCCGGTAGGAGCGGGCGATCCGGTCTCCCTCCAGGGACCAGCCCGGCAGCTCCGCCAGACGGTCCTCGATCTCTTTCGGCGACAACGGCTCGACGGCCATGACCTCGGTCCTTCCGTACGGCGGGCACCCGCAGTGGTGTTTCCCCGAGCCTGCCACAGGAGTGCGGCCGGCCGCGGGATCGCGCGCGGCACACGACTCGTTCGCGCGCATCCCCTCGACTACGGTCCTCCCATGACCAGAGTCACGTCCGATGCCGCCGTGCCCCCGACCACCGCACCGCACAGAGGCGTCGGCCCGCTGCTGCGGGGCTGGCGGGAGCAGCGGCGGGTGAGCCAGTTGGAGCTGGCTCTCCGGGCGGGGTCCTCGGCCCGGCACATCAGCTTCGTCGAGACGGGGCGTTCCAAGCCCAGCGAGGAGCTGGTGCTCCGGCTGGCCGAGCACCTGGACGTGCCCGTGCGGGAGCGCAACGCGCTGCTGCTGGCGGCCGGTTACGCGCCCCGCTACCCGCAGACGCCGCTGGACGACCCGGCGCTGGACGCGCTGCGCGAGGGCATGGAGCGCCTCATCCGGGGCTACGAGCCCTACCCGGCGCTCGTCGTGGACGCGATGTACAACGTGGTCGCGGCGAACCGGGGCGTCATGATGCTGCTCGGCGACATCCCCGAGTCACTGCTGACGCAGCCGCTGAACGCGCTGCGGCTTACCCTGCACCCGGAGGGTCTGGCCCCGCGCATCCGCAATCTCCGTGAGTGGCGCGGGCACCTGCTCGCCCAGGCGGGACGGCAGATCGCCCTGCACCGCTCGCGGCCGCTGCGGGAGCTGTACGAGGAGGTCGCCGCCTACCCGGTGCCCGCGTCCGAGGACACCGACGTGGTCGGACCGGCCGAGCCGGTGCCGTACTTCGCGCTGCCGATGCGGATCGAGCACGAGGGCCGGACGCTGTCCTTCATCTCCTCCATCTCCACCTTCAACACCCCCATGGACGTGACCGTCTCCGAGCTGGCCATCGAGACGCTGCTCCCGGCCGACCCGGCGACGGTCAAGTACCTGCACACGCTCACGCCCTGACGTGTCTTGAGGGCGGTGGGCTGGAACAGCGCGAAACCGGCCCGGGGTGAGGTGGGCGAGAGCGCCGCCGCGCTCCCGTCCGCACGGACACGGGTCGATCACCCGGCAGGTCATGCGACAGCGGGTGCGGTGGGGGTGTGACAGGGAAGTCGCCGTGGGCGCTGAGAGAAGCAGCGGAACATGGCACACTGCATCCGGACTTCGACGCGTAGGGGAGGCGTGGCGTTGAGTGAGCGGCGTCCTGCGCCCACCGTGGGGCAAGTGGTGCTCGGCAGGCGGCTCCAGGAACTGCGGGAGGCGGCCGGTCTGAGGCGCGAGGAGGCGGCGCGCGTGCTGCGCGTGGCCCCGGCGACCGTACGGCGCATGGAGACGGCCGAGGTCGCGCTCAAAATCCCGTATCTCCAGGTGCTGTTGGCGACGTACGGCGTGCCGGACGCCGAGGTGGCGGGCTTCGTCGCGCTGGCCGAGGAGGCGAACCGGGCGGGGTGGTGGCAGCGGTTCCACGACGTGCTGCCGGACTGGTTCAGCATGCACATCAGCCTGGAGGGCGCCGCCCGGATGATCCGGTCGTACGAGCCGCACTTCGTGCCCGGGCTGCTCCAGACCGAGGAATACGCGCGCGCCGTCATGGAGGCCGGGACCGTCGGACAGAGTGACCCCGCCGCCGTCGAGCGGTATGTCACCCTGCGCATGACCCGCCAGAAGCTGCTCACGCGCGAACAGCCGCCCCGCTTCTGGGTGATCATGGACGAGACGGTGCTGCGGCGTCCCGTGAGCACCCGCGGTGAGGTCATGCGCGACCAGATCGACCGGCTTCTCGAGGCGACCGAGAACGACGAGATCACGCTCCAGATCGCCGAGTACGCGGCCGGCCCGCATCCAGGGACGTACACGTCCTTCACGCTGTTCCGTTTCGCGGAGCCCGAGCTGCCCGACATGGTCTACAGCGAGTACCTGACCGGCGCCCTCTATCTCGACTCGCGCCAGGAGGTGGCCCATCATCTGGAGGTGCTGGACCACATGTCGGCGCGGGCGGCCTCCGCCGAGCGGACCAAGGCGCTGCTGCGGACGTACCGCGAGCGCTACTGAGCCGTCCGGCGATGTCCGGCGGTGTGCCGGGTCCCGTCCGGCGATGTCCGGCGATGTGCCGGGTCCCACCGAACGCCGCCCGGATCACGCCCGTTCAGCCCCGGGCCGTGTCTTCCGCTCCGCCCCTGCCTCCCCCGCCGCCCCTGCCTTCCCCGCTGCCCCTGCCGTCGCCGCCGCGCGTGTCTTCGCCGCCGTTCCCGTCGGCTCCGTTCCTGCTGTCGTCGTCGACGATCTCGGCGTCCACCACGCCGTCCTCGTCCACGGGCGCGGGCTCACCGGCCCGCTCCCGCGGCTGCTCGCACGGTGACCGCTGACACGGTGACTGCTGCTGGGCGTGCGCGTACATGGCCTGGCCCATCTGCCGGCTGACCGAGGCCAGCTTCTCCACGCCGGCCCGCAGCGCGTTCGTGTCGGCCGAACCGTCCAGCAGACCACGGAGGCAGTGGTGCGCGCGCCCTCGGCGTTGGCATCAGCGCCCTCCAGGACGGCCACCACCGAGTTCGTGGTACCCAAGTCGATCCCGACCGCACGTGCCATGTCCGTCCCCCTCCGACCCGGCCCTTCCCCTCTCCAGCTCAGAACTCGGGTACGGATCTGTCAATGCCGCGCACCAGACACGACGATGCCGCGCCCCGTGCGAGGAGCGCGGCATCTCGTGCGTACAGGGGTCAGGCGAGCTTGGCGGACACCGTGATCGTCGTGCCGGTGAGCGCCTGGCTGACCGGGCAGTTGACCTTGGCGTCCTCGGCGGCGGCGACGAAGGCCTCCTCGTCGATCCCCGGCACGGTGCCCTCGACCGTGAGGTGGATGCCGGTGATGCCCTCGCCGGGCTGGAAGGACACGTCGGCGGAGGTGACCAGCTTGGTCGGGGGCGTGCCTGCCTTGTCGAGGATGTTCGAGAAGGCCATGGAGAAGCAGCTGGAGTGGGCGGCCGCGATCAGCTCCTCGGGGCTGGTCCTGCCGTTCGCCTCCTCGGCGCGCGACGCCCAGGACACCGGCTGCTCTCCGATGCTGCCGGAGGAGTCGAAGGTGACGACGCCGTTGCCCTTGAACAGGCTGCCTTCCCACACGGTGTGTGCGGAGCGCGTGGTTGCCACGGTGAGTCCTTTCGGGTGGGGTCCCGTTCCCGGGCTTTCGTGCCCCCTATCCGATCACACTCCGGCTCGGGTGACGCGAAAGACCGGCCGCACGGTCGCGAGACCCGGGCAGCAACTCCGGTCTCCGGGCGGGAATGGCGGTGAACGCCGGCCTGCACGCAGGGCTCCTGGGGAGGCACGGCCTGACGCCCCCGCACGCGCCCCCCGGAGGAGTGGCCCGGCAGCGCGCCGTCACACGGCCCGCCGGTCCTTGTGCCGGGCCGCCTGCGGCACCCTGGGACCGTCGGACTCCCGCAGCCACCGCCGCAGTACGCGGTGGACCTGCTCGGCGCCGACCAGCTCGCCGCCGTCCTCGGCCGGCGGGGACAGCGTCACCGGCGCCATCAGGAAGGGACGCCCCTGGTCCCCGCCGAGCCCGCCGTGCGAACCGATCTGCTCCTCGAAGGCGAGGACTTCGCCCTCCTGCGGGTCGTACCAGGAGTTGACCATGATGTCGGCGGTGTGCGGGAACGCGTGCGTGCGCCGCACCGCTGCGGCGGCGCCCGGCCCGAAGTCGGCGAGCGGACCGGGGTGTGCGTCGCTCAGCTCGTCCACGGGCACTTCGGCGCCGTGCGCCCCGAGGACGAGGCCGCCGTGCTCCTCGCTCCGGACGAGCACGAAGCCGATGCCGGGATGGTTGGCGAGCGTGGACAGCAGCGCCGGGTGACGGCGGTCGATCTCCTCCCGGCTCATCCGGTGCGGCACGTCCGGGAAGGAGACGAGCCCGAGGTTCCCGGACGCCAGCACGAGGGGCTCCGCGCGGCGGTGCGAGGGACGGTACTGCTCCGCGTCCTCCTCGACCGGCCTGCGCAGCGCGGCCCGTACGGCGGACCGCGCCTCGGCGCCACTGTGGGTGCGCCGTGCCCGGCGCGGCACGGGCAGACCGCAGCCGGCCCGCACCAGACTGCCCAGGGTCAGCCCGTACCGGGTCAGGAAGGTCTCCCCCGGGCTCTGGCCGTGGTCGGAGAGCAGCACGATCCGGTACGGCCGCGGTGCGTGCTCGGCCACCTTGGCGATCAGCGCGAGGGAACGGTCGAGCCGCTCCAGGACCCGCTCGGCGTCACGGCTGCGCGGCCCGGAGTGGTGCGCCACCTCGTCGTACGCCACCAGGTCCGCGTAGACCGCGGCACGGCCGGCGAGCATGTCGCCGATGACGGCCGCGACCACGACGTCCCGCTCGACGACGGTCGCGAAGGCCCGGATGAACGGGTACAGCCCGCCGCGCTTGACGCGGGGCCTGCGCTTGCGGACGCGGGCCCGCGTGGACTGGCCGACCTCCCTGAAGACCTCCGCGACGAACGACATGGCGGTCCGCACGGCGTTGGCCGGGTCGCTGAAGTACGCGAAGTAGCCCGCCCGGGAGCGGTTGCCGCGGCCGCGCCTGGCCGCCATGGACAGCACCAGCGCGAGCTGTTCGGCGCCGCCGCTGAAGAGGTTGCCCCGGCTGGCGCCGTCGAAGGCGAGCAGGCCCCCGTCACCGGTGTGCTCGACCGCCCGGCGCTGCAGTTCGGCGGCGCTCGAGGGGCGGTTGCACACCATCACCTCGCCGCGGTCCTTCTCGTACCAGCGGAAGGCGGGGACGTCGTGGTTGGTGCCGTGCAGGATGCCGAGCTGGCTGGCGCCGGTCTGGCTGGACCAGTCGGTGCGCCAGGCGGTGAGCCGGTGGGTGGGTCCGCGGCCGGCTCGCGGCGGGATCCTGCGCCCGGCGGCCGGGCGCGCGCCGAGCCACTCGGCCACGGCCGGCATGACGCCCTTGCGCACCGCCTCCTCCAGCACGTCGTGGCCGACGCCGTCGAGCTGGAGGAGGACGGTGCCGGGAGTGGACGGGCCCGTCCGGCCGGACGCCCGCCGCCGCCGGTCCGCCAGGCGGTAGAGCCTGCGCCGGTACGCGTCGTCGTCCCGTACGACGAGGGCGGCGCCGGTGGCCGAGGCGACGGCCGACATCACGGCGGCGACCACCACGGCGGTCTCGGGGGCGGCCTCGCCCCGTCCCGAGGGGTTGATCCGCAGGGCGATCAGCAGCAGGGAACCGTTGAGGAAGAAGACCAGCAGTCCGAGCACGAGGGCGGGCACGAGGAGCAGCGCCCGGACGAGCAGCGGCCAGACCAGCGACGACAGCAGTCCGAAGACCCCGGCGCCGGCCGCCGCGGTGAGCGCGATCCGGGTCGCGCTGTCCCCGGTGTCCGACTGGATCTGGAAGTCGGGCAGCGCCCCGGCGAGCACGAGCATCGTGACCGTGGACGCGGCCCAGACGGTGACGCTCCGCCACACCCCGCTCAGCACGCTCCGCCAACGCCCGCCGCCCACGCCCAGCCACCTTTGCGTCCCGACCCGCCGGAACGCGAGCCCTCACGGCCCGCCCCGTGCGCGGGCCGCCTCCCAGCCTGTCACAACGCCCGGAGCGGCCCGGATGTCACCCGTGGAGCTGTCCCGCGCGGGGGTCCCGGTACCGGTGGCGCGGCTCAGCGGCCGTCGTAGCCCGCCGTCGGCATCGACAGGCGGCGGTGCACGCTGGCCTTCATCCGGGCGTCGTAGGAGGGTTCGGCGCGGCCGACCGTCTCGACCCGCACCCCGCGCCTCGCGCACTCGGCGGCGAACTCGTCGACGGAGGCGAGGGCACGCTCCAGGACGCGGCGGCTGGGCGCGACGAACAGGTCGACGAGGCCCGCCTCGACGTCGTCCCACAGCGCGCAGTGGTCGGAGCGCAGTCCGCCGACGAGGAGTTCGCGGGTGACGACGTAGCCGCGCTCCGCGGCCCAGCGGGCGCACATCGCGTGCTGGCTGCGGGAGTCGACGAGGAACGGATCCGCGTCCAGCTCCTCCAGCGGCGTCAGACTGGCGATCGCCGTGACACGCACCAAGGGGCTCCCCCCTGCTCGAACGAAGCGGAGGATGTGGGCCGGGGCACGCGGTCGCGTCTCCCCTCACCTCCGGGTTTCGCCGCCGACCCTACTCCTGCCCGTAGGCTCGGGGGGAGTCGCGCGAAGGAGGCAAAGGGAGTGCCGGTGGAGATCACCTGGTGGGGTCACGCCACCTGCACGGTGGAGGACTCGGGAACACGAGTGCTCACGGACCCGCTGTTCGCGCGCAGGCTCGCGCATCTGCGGCGCCGCGCCGGAGCGCCGCCCCCGGCGGCGGCCGCGGTCGCGGACGCCGTCCTGATCTCGCACCTGCACGCCGACCACCTGCACGTTCCCTCGCTGGCACGCCTGGAGCCGGGGACGCGGGTGCTGGTTCCGCGCGGTGCGCCGCGGGCGGTTCCGGGACTGCGCGGGCTCCGTCACCTCCGCCTCACCGAGGTCGTTCCGGGAGACCGGGTCCGGCTGGACGCACTGCACGTCCGGGTGGTGCACGCGGCGCACGACGGGCGGCGGCTGCCGGTCGGGCCGCACCGGGCGCCCGCGCTCGGTTTCGTGATCGAGGGCGAGGCGCGGACGTACTTCGCGGGGGACACCGATTTGTTCGACTCGATGGCCGCGGAGGTCGGCGAGGTCGACGTGGCGTTGCTGCCGGTCGGCGGCTGGGGGCCGTTCCTCGGCGAGGGGCACATGGACCCCGGGCGCGCCGCCCGGGCGCTGGCCGAGCTGGCGCCGCGCACCGCGGTACCGGTGCACCACGGCACGTACTGGCCGATCGGGATGGACGCTGTGCGCCCCCATGAATTCCACACGCCGGGTGAGGAGTTCGTGCGCCGGGCGGCCGAGTGCGCGCCGGAGGTCGCGGTGCACCGGCTCGGGCACGGCGAGAGCATACGGCCGGAGGTCGCCCGGTGATCCTCGGGTCCGCGGTCGTCCTGTCCGCGGCGGGCACGGCCGGTGCGACGGTCCCGCCCGAGTCCACGCAGCAGGCGCTCGGCTGTCCGTCGCTGTTCCTGCTGGTGCTGATCGGCGCGCTGGTGCCGGTCGTGCCGACGGGGGCGCTGGTCAGCTCCGCGGCGGTGGTGGCCTTCCATCAGACGTCGCCGTTCTCGCTGGCCCTGGTCTTCGGAGTGGCGTCGCTCGCGGCGTTCCTCGGCGACATCTCGCTGTACTGGCTCGGCAGGCGGGGCACGTACTCGAAGAACGGCTCGCGCTGGCTGGCGGCTCTTCGCGACCGCGCCCCCGAGGAGCGCCTCGCGCAGGCCCAGCGGAAGCTGGACGACCACGGCGTCGCCGTCCTGGTGCTGTCCCGGCTGGTCCCGGCCGGCCGTATCCCGGTGATGCTCGCCTGCCTGATGGCGAGGATGCCCCTGCGCACCTTCGCCCGCGGCGACATCCCGGCCTGTCTCGCCTGGACGCTCACCTACCAGCTCATCGGCATCCTGGGCGGCTCCCTCTTCGAGGAGCCCTGGGAGGGCGTGGTGGCGGCCGTCGTCCTGACGCTGCTGGTCGGCGCGGCACCCGCACTGTGGCGCCGGGTCCGCGGCGTGGCCTAGTGTGCCGCGCCTCCCGTGCGGTCGGGCCGGTCCGCGGCGCGGCCGGGGCCGGTTCCGTCAGTACGCGTGAGCCGCCCACCGGCAGGTCCCACAGGTCGTCCCGGTCCAGGCCCGCCTTCTCCCAGGCCGCCCGCACCCGGGTGAGCGGTTCGAGCACGGGTTCCGCCGAGAGGATGAAGGTGCCCCAGTGCATGGGCGCCATGCGGCGCGCGCCGAGGTCGACGGCGGCCCGCACCGCCTCCTCCGGGTCGCAGTGGACGTCGCGGAGCCACCAGCGGGGCTCGTACGCGCCGATGGGCAGCAGGGCGAGGTCGATGCCGGGGTGACGCCGGCCGATGCGGGAGAACCAGTGGCCGTAGCCGGTGTCGCCCGCGAAGTACACGCGCTGTCCGTCGCCGTCCGTCAGGACCCAGCCGCCCCACAGGGTGCGGCAGGTGTCGGTCAGGCTGCGCTTGGACCAGTGGTGGGAGGGGACGAAGTCGAGGCGGACGCCGTGCAGTTCGGCCGCCTCCCACCAGTCGAGCTCGGTGACCGCGGTGAACCGGCGGCCCCTGAACCAGCGGGCGAGTCCGGCCGGCACGAACACGGGTGTGTCGCGCGGCAGTCGGCGCAGCGTCGGGGCGTCCAGGTGGTCGTAGTGGTTGTGGCTGATGACGACCGCGTCGACGCGGGGCAGCGCGCTCCAGGGCACTCCGACGGGTGTGACGCGGGCCGGGGTTCCGAGGATCCTGCGGGACCAGACGGGGTCGGTGAGGATGGTGAGCCCGCCTATCCGGATCACCCAACTCGCGTGCCCCGCCCAGGAGACGGCGACCGTGCGGGCGTCCACCCGGGGCAGCGGGCCCGGTGCGTACGGCAGCCGGGGGACGTCGGCGAGGCCGTCGGCGTCGGGCCGCAGCGCGCCCTCGCGGGCGAAGCGCGCGAAGGCGCGCAGTCCGGGCAGCGGCGCGGTGAGCCGGTCGGCGAAGGACCGCGGCCAGGACCGCCGTTCGCCGAGCGGACGCGGCTCGGCGGGCGGTGCGGGTGCGTCGCGCCTCTCGTGCAGGACGAGGGCTTCGTGGGGGGCGAGGGATTCGAGAGCTTCGTGGGGGGTGAGCGCGGGCGGCGGCCCGGCCTCCGGGCGCGGCGCGGACGCCGGGCCTTCGGTGTCCTGCGGAGTCGTCGCGGTCGATTCGGACTGCTGCGTCATCGAGGAGGCTCCCATCGCTGAGCGTCGTCGCGTAGTTCGTCGAAGGCCGAACCCAGGTGGGTCAACGCGCGTTGCACGTGCGGCAGTTCCAACGGCGAGGGTGACGTGAGGCATTCCTCGCGCTCCTGTGCCGTCGTACCGAGCAGCGGACCGGTGGACAGTCGCACCCGGAGCGCCGCCAGGTCGTCGCCGAAGCGGTGGCCGCCCGGTGCGGGGTGGCCGAGGCGGGCGGTGAGATGGTCCTCCAGCTCCTGGGAGTCGCCGACACCCCGGTCGGCGAGCGCATCGCGCAGCGGGCCGAGGTCCACGTAGGTGTGCCGGCCGGCCCGCGGCGGCCTGGCGAGGGCGCCCGCGTCGACCACGGCCCGGTGCACGGCGCGCGCCACGGCCGCGTGCAGGCGGGCCGCCGCGGTGAGCCGTTCGGTGACCTCGCCGGGTTCCTCGAGCGCGTACGCGGCCGCCGCGGCGACCGGGTCGGCGAGCCGGGCGCCGAGCGCGGTCAGCACGTCGAGGACGCGGGCGCGCAGCGCGGAGCCGTACGGGGTGCCGGGGAGGCGGGCGACGGCGGCGGGCCAGCCGAGCGGCAGGAAGGGCCCGGAGAGGTCGGTGAGGACGGTGACGTCGTCCGGCAGCATCTCGGCGGGGCTGAGGAACACGGTGTCGAGGGGCTGGTGCAGGGTGTCGCGCCAGGTCTCGTCGCTGATCACGTGCAGGCCCTCGCCGACGGCGGCCTCCACGGCCTCGTGGACGGTCTCGGGCGGCGCGACCGTGGCCGTGGGGTCGTCGGCGACGGAGAGTACGAGCAGCCGCGGGTCGCCGCCCTCGGCGCGGACTCTGCGCACGGTCTCCAGGAGCGCGTACGGGTCCGGGACGCCACCGCACTCGGCGGGGGTCGCCACATGGAACGCGGATCTCCCCAGCAACCGGGTCTGCGGGGCCCACCAGGCGGCGCACGGCCGCGGCAGCAGGACGTCGCCGCCGACCGCCGCGGTCAGCGCGAGCAGCAGGGAGGGGGCGCCGGGCGAGGCGGCCACCCGGTCGGGACCGGCGGGCAGTCCGCGACGGGCCCAGTAGCCGCAGGCGGCGTCGAGCAGCGCGGGACCGCCGCCCGCGGGTTCGGCGCCTGCCCGGCCGGCGGACGCGGCGAGCACGTCGGAGAGTCCGGGCAGCAGGGGCAGGCCCTGATCGGGCAGGGGTGGGCCGTAGCGAACGGGACCGTGCCCCTCCGGGTACGTCCGCCGCATACGTGCCTCCGCGCAGTCCGTGGTGCCGTGCCCTGTCCTCGCCCGGGGCCGGTGAGCCGGTCCCGTACCGTTCGTCGCCCTGGGCATCTCCCTACCCCGGGACCCCAGGAGCCATGGGTGACCGTCCGGTTGCGCCCGTCACGGATTCAGCGGCGGCGGCCGGTGGGGCCCCCGCTCCGCAGCCGGTAGGCGGCGGCGCCGACCGCGGCGGCGATCAGGACGCCGCCGGCGATCAGCGCCGGGAGCGAGTCGGTGAAGGCACCGCCCTCTCCGGCGCGCACGCCGTGCCGGGAGCCGACGGCGGGGTCTTCGCCGGGGTCGCGGGAGGCGGTGCCCTCGCGGGAGGCGGTGCCCTCGCGGGTGGCGCCGTCGCGGGTGGCGCCGTCGCGGGATGCCTGGTGCTCGTCGGGCGCGGGACTCCGGGCGCCGGGCCCCACCCCTTCGGGGACGGAGTCCGGCCCGACGGCGTCCGGTTCCACACCGCCGAGGTCACCGACGCCGGGGCCGACGTCCTCGGGCCGCACGGCGTCCGGCCCCACGGCGTCCGGCCCGACGTCGCCGGGGCGCACGTCGTCCGCGCGGCCGCTCGCGGTTCCCGCTTCCGTGGCGTCCGGGCCCGCGTCCTCGGGCCTGACGGCGTCCGGGCCCACGGCCCGCGGATCCGCTTCCGTGACGGGCAGGGGCGCGGCCGGGCCGGAAGCGGGGGCCGGTGTCCCCTCTTCGGCGGCGACCGGGTACGCCCCGGCGCGGCGGTCCTCGTCGCCCTCCGGGCCCGCATCGGCGTGTGGGGGCGCGCTCGCGCCGGTTTCGTCGCGGGCCACGGGGGCGGTGACCGCGCCCGGGGCGACGGTACGGGGACCGTCCTCCGCGGCCGGGCCCGCGAACGCGGCCGAGGCGAATGCACCCAGGGCGGCACTGGTCAGGGCGGTGGCGGACAGGACACGGGCGGTACGGCGCATGGGATGGGCTCCTTCAGCCGGTCTCCGGTGAGGGCACGGCCGTCGTGCCCCCAGACCCCATGACAGCCCCGCCGGCGCCGCCCCGCTCGCCACCGGGCCCATTCGCACTACCCGAGCCACCGGACGGGGGACACGGGGCCCTCGCCGAGGCCGCGGAGGCAGTCCGGAACCCGCCGCACCGACAGGGATACGGCAGCAGCCGGTACGCCGGAAGGCGGGCGCCCCGGCGGCGCCGACCCGCGCACCGGGCGACGGCACCCTGAGAGACACTCGAAGGCGGCTTGACCCACGCGGGCACGGACCGACCTGAAGCCGGGCCGCACCCACCCGAAGGCGGCAACCGCGGTGACCCCGCAAGGGCAAGCAAGCCCGCACCCGTGACCCCCGCGGACGGGACCCGCGCCCCGCCTTCCGGCCGGCACCGTCGGCGTCCGCCCGCGCGCCGGCGTCAGGCTCCGGCCGCACACGCGAAAGCGAGGCGCGGCCCAGCCGCGCCTCGCCACCAGGTCAACCCGGCGGAGCGCTACGCGGCGTCGCGCATGATCTGTTCACGCAGCCGGCTGCAGCAGCGGCTGATCAGCCGTGAGACGTGCATCTGCGAGATGCCGAGCTCGTCGGCGATGCGGCTCTGCGTCATGTCGTTGAAGAACCGCATGTAGAGGATGGCGCGCTCCCGCTCCGGCAGCGCCTGAAGGCGGGGCTTGACGGCCTCCCGGTCGATGACGGTGTCCAGGGCCGGGTCGTGCGAGCCGAGGGCGTCGCTGAGCGAGTAGCCGTCCCCGCTGTCCGACAGTTCGGCGTCGAGCGAGAGCGCCGTGAAGCTCTCCAGCGCCTCGAGGCCGGTCAGCGCCTCCTCCTCGCTCATCCGGGCGTGCTCGGCGATCTCGGCGACGGTGGGCCTGCGGCCGGCGATGGTCTGCGACAGGTCCTGGCTGGCGAACCGCACGCGGTTGCGCAGATCCTGGACGCGGCGCGGCACGTGCAGGGTCCACATGTGATCGCGGAAGTGCCGCTTGATCTCGCCGGTGATGGTGGGAACGGCGTAGCTCTCGAAGGCGTTGCCGAGCTCGGGGTCGTACCGGTCGACGGCCTTGACGAGCCCGAGTGCCGCGACCTGGCGCAGGTCCTCGTAGCTCTCGCCGCGGCTGCGGAACCGCCCGGCGAGCCGTTCGGCCATCGGCAGCCAGGCTTCCACGATCCGGTCCCGGAGTGCGTCACGCTGCCGGCCCGCGGGGAGCGCGGCGAGCCTGCGGAATGCTTCGGCGGTGTCGGGGGCGTCGTCGTGCGGGTGGTGCTTCACGCTCGCTTGGCTTCGCATGGTGTGTCGCAACTCCCTTGAGGGGTGCCTGAGATGGACAGTCACCGTGGGAGCGCGCCCGCGCGCGGACGGAAACACCCGGGGCGCGGTTCGTTCGCTCCCACGGACGTGCCTCCTGTCCGAAGCACTGAGACGCGCCTGCCCCGGGTCATGCGCGGCAAACTCCACAGGTTTTCGCGGGTGAGGGGTGGTGACTCGGTAAGCGGTACGTCTGTACCCCTTTTCTTCGGGAGGTCCCGTTATGAGCACAAAGGTCGCCGATCACGTCCTTGAGCGCTTGCGCGAGTGGGGCGTGGAGCAGGTCTTCGGCTATCCCGGGGACGGCATCAACGGCCTGCTGGCGGCCTGGGGCAGGGCGCAGGACCAGCCGCGGTTCGTCCAGTCGCGGCACGAGGAGATGTCCGCGTTCCAGGCGGTGGGATACGCCAAGTTCAGCGGCCGGCTCGGCGTGTGCGCGGCCACGTCGGGGCCCGGCGCGATCCACCTGCTGAACGGGCTGTACGACGCCAAGCTCGACCATGTCCCGGTGCTGGCGATCGTCGGCCAGACCCACCGCAGCGCGATGGGCGGCTCGTACCAGCAGGAGGTCGACCTCCACACGCTCTTCAAGGACGTCGCGTCGGACTTCGTGGAGACGGTGACCGTCCCCGAGCAGCTGCCGAACGTCCTGGACCGCGCGATCCGCACCGCGTACGCGCGCCGCGCCCCCACCGCTGTGATCATCCCCGGTGACGTGCAGGAGCTCGACTACGCGCCGCCCACGCACGAGTTCAAGATGGTCCCCTCCAGCCTGGACTTCGGCTCGTGGTCCACGGCCCCCTCGCAGGAGTCCCTGGAGCGGGCCGCCGAGGTCCTCAACTCCGGTGAAAGGACGGCGATCCTGATCGGCCAGGGCGCGGCGGGGGCCCGCGCGGAGGTGGAGCGGGTCGCCGAGCTGCTCGGCGCCGGAGTCGCCAAGGCCCTGCTCGGCAAGGACGCGCTGAGCGACGAACTCCCCTATGTCACCGGGTCGATCGGCCTGCTCGGCACGCGTCCCTCGTACGAGTTGATGCGCGACTGCGACACCCTGCTGACCATCGGGTCCTCCTTCCCGTACTCGCAGTTCCTGCCGGAGTTCGGCAAGGCGCGGGCCGTGCAGATCGACCTCGACCCGCACATGATCGGGATGCGTTATCCGTACGAGGTGAATCTGGTCGGCGACGCGAAGGCGACACTGGAGCGGCTCATCCCGCTGCTGGACGGGGACCGGGGCCGCGCGTGGTACGACACGGTCTGCGCGAACGTCACGCGCTGGCGCGAGGTGATGCGGCGCCGGGCCGAGCAGTCGGCCGACCCGATCAACCCGGAGTACGTCGCGCGGTCCCTGGACCCGCTGCTGCCCGACAACGCGATCGTCACGTCCGACTCCGGGTCGACGTCCAACTGGTACGCCCGCCATCTCACGATGCGGTCCGGCATGCGGTCGTCCCTCTCCGGCACCCTGGCGACGATGGGCTGCGCGGTGCCTTACGCGATCGGCGCGAAGTTCGCCCACCCGGACCGGCCCGTGATCGCGCTCGTCGGGGACGGGGCGATGCAGATGAACGGGCTGGCCGAGCTGATCACGGCGGCGAAGTACCGGGACCGCTGGGAGGACCCCCGGCTGGTCGTGGGCGTATGGAACAACCGCGACCTGAACCAGGTCACCTGGGAGCTGCGGGCCATGGGCGGCGCCCCCTCGTTCCTGCCCTCGCAGGAGCTGCCCGACGTGCAGTACGCCGCCTTCGCCCGCTCCCTGGGGCTGACCGGTATCCGGGTGGAGAAGCCGGAGGACGTCGAGGCGGCCTGGCGCGCGGGACTTGAGGCGGACGGCCCGGCGGTGATCGAGTTCCTCACCGACCCCGCGGTGCCGCCCATTCCGCCGCACGCCACCTGGGAGCAGATGGAGTCCACCGCGGCCGCCGTCCTGAAGGGCGACGCCGACCGCGGCGCCATGATCCGCCAGGGCCTCAAGGCCAAGGTCCAGGAATTCCTGCCGGGCCACGACAAGCGCGGGAAGTGATCATCCCGGCCGCCGCCGGCGCATGTGTCGTCCCCGGACGGACGGGTACGCGACGAGGCGGTCGTGCACACCGGACCGCCGCGGCGGTCCGGGACCGACGAGGAACCACCGCGCCGCCCGCGGGCGGCGGACGCCGGCTGACGGAGCGGCCGCGCACGCGGTCCGCCCCCGGGCCGGGAAAGGAGACCGAACACCATGCGCATCGCGTTCCTGGTGGCGCCGGAGGGCGTCGAGCAGATCGAACTGACCGACCCCTGGCAGGCGGTGACCGACGCGGGCCACGAGCCCGTCCTGGTCTCGACGGAGCGGGGCGAGATCCAGGCCTTCAACCACCTCGACAAGGCGGACACCTTCCCCGTGGACGAGGTCGTCGGCGACGTGTCCGCCGACTCCTTCGACGGGCTGGTCCTGCCGGGCGGCGTGGCCAACCCGGACGCCCTGCGGATGGAGGAGCGGGCGGTGTCCTTCGTACGCGACTCCTTCGACTCGGGCCGCCCGGTCGCCGCGATCTGCCACGCGCCGTGGACCCTGGTCGAGGCGGACGTCGTCTCCGGACGTGTCCTGACCTCGTGGCCGAGCCTGCGCACGGACATCACCAACGCGGGCGGCACCTGGGTCGACGAGCAGGTGCAGACCTGCGACCACGGGCCGAACACGCTGGTGACCAGCCGCAAGCCGGACGATCTCAAGGCGTTCGACGAGGCGTTCCTCGCCGAGTTCGCGAAGGGGACGCGGAAGACCGGCTGAGACTCCCCCGACGTGCCGCGACCCGTGGCCGGGCCCGAGAAGAGCCCGGCCACGGGTCGCGGCGCACGTGTCAGCGCGTCGTCCTGCGTGTCGGCACGGTCACGAGGCCGGTACCCCGGCGTGCCGGTCAGGCGCGCCCATGCGTTTCAGGGGCGCCAAGCGTTTCAGCACGTCGGGGCGGTTCAGCGCTCCCGGGCGCCCTCCCGGGTGCGGCCAGGCGTGATCGGGCGACGCGGGTGGCGGCGCAGGTACTCGCCCTCGAGTTGCGCCATGCGCTCGTTGTGGATCCGCAGTGCGTCGTTGGAACCGTGCAGGAGCGTGTCGTGGCGCGTGCGGTGGATCGTCTCCAGCTCTCTCATCAGCTGCTGGTCGTCCAGCCGGCCCGGGTCGACTCCGGTCATCGCGGTACCCCGATCGTCGTCGTGATCCTTCGGTGCGGTCCGGGTGCCCGCCCGGCCGGCACCACCCCGAGCGGCCTCCGGGAGGGAGCCGTGGAACTCGCCTGTCCTCTCCACTCTACGAAGATCCGGGGCCCACGGCCTCCGTGGAGCTACCGGGCCCGCTCCACCCGGCGCTCGTCCCACACCGGCTCGGCCGTCTCCCGTACCCGGCCGTCCGACCCGAAGACGAGATAGCGGTCGAAGGACCGGGCGAACCAGCGGTCGTGGGTGACTGACAGCACCGTCCCGTCGTACGCCTCAAGACCCTCCTGGAGGGCCTCCGCCGACTCCAGGTCGAGGTTGTCGGTGGGCTCGTCGAGAAGCAGCGCCGTGGAGCCCTCCAGCTCCAGGAGCAGGATCTGGAAACGGGCCTGCTGCCCGCCGGACAGCTTCTCGAAGCGCTGCTCGGCCTGGGCGGTCAGCTCGTAGCGGCGCAGCCTGGACATGGCGGCACCCCGGTCCTGCGCGTGCTCGGTCCACAGGATGTCGAGCAGGGGGCGGCCCGCCAGCTCGGGGTGGGCGTGCGTCTGCGCGAAGTGGCCTGGCACGACACGGGCGCCGAGCTTCCACTCGCCCGTGTGCGCCACGTCCCCGCCGGCCAGCAGGCGCAGGAAGTGCGACTTGCCCGAGCCGTTGGAACCGAGCACCGCGACGCGTTCCCCGTAGAAGATCTCCAGGTCGAAGGGCTTCATCAGGCCGGTGAGTTCGAGTCCCTTGCAGGTGACGGCACGCACGCCGGTGCGGCCGCCGTGCAGCCGCATCCTGATGTCCTGCTCGCGCGGCGGCTCCGGCGGCGGGCCGGCCTCCTCGAACTTCCGCAGCCGGGTCTGCGCCGCCGCGTACCGGGACGCCAACTCGTGGCTTATGGAGGCCGCCTGACGCAGGTTCAGCACGAGCTTCTTCAGCTGGGCGTGCTTCTCGTCCCAGCGGCGGCGCAGTTCCTCGAAGCGGGCGAAGCGCTCCCTGCGTGCCTCGTGGTACGTCGCGAAACCGCCGCCGTGCACCCAGGCGTCCGCGCCGGTGGGGCTGGGCTCGACGCTCACGATCTTCTCGGCGGCGCGGGCGAGCAGTTCACGGTCGTGGGAGACGAAGAGGACCGTCTTGCGGGTCTCCTTGAGCCGCTCCTCCAGCCAGCGCTTGCCGGGGACGTCGAGGTAGTTGTCCGGCTCGTCGAGCAGCAGCACCTCGTCGGTGCCGCGCAGCAGCGCCTCCAGCACGAGCCGTTTCTGCTCGCCTCCGGACAGCGTCCGCACCTGACGCCACTGCGCTTTCTCGTAGGGCACGCCGAGCGCCGCCATGGTGCAGATGTCCCAGAGCGTCTCGGACTCGTACCCGCGGACCTCGGCCCAGTCGGAGAGTGCCTGCGCGTACCTCAGCTGGGCGGCCTCGTCGTCGACGGTCATGATCCCGTGCTCGGCGACGTCGACCGCCCGGGCGGCCTCGCGGATGCGCGGCGGCGCCACGGACACCAGCAGTTCACGGACGGTCGTCTCGTCCCGCACCGAGCCGACGAACTGGCGCATCACGCCGAGGCCGCCGGTCACGGTGACCGTGCCGCCGTGCGGCTTCAGCTCTCCGGAGATCAGGCGCAGCAGGGTCGTCTTCCCCGCTCCGTTCGGGCCGACGAGGGCCACGACGGACCCTTCCCCCACCCGGAACGACACATCGCCGAGCAGCGGCCTCCCGTCGGGGAGGTAGTACTCAAGATGTGCGGCTTCGAGGTGTCCCATGGTCATGCATTGTCCGGGGCGCCGGGCCCGCCGGGCAAACGCATATCCGCAGGGTGCCGGCGTGACCCGGTCCCGGGTCTCCTGCACCCCTGCACCCGGTGCCGGCGCCCGGGCAGGAATCGTCCGCCCCTGGGTACGAGAATCCCCATGACTGCGACCCCAGACGTCGACCTCACCGTCCGCCCTCCTGGCCACCACGTGCTCCGAGACCGGCTCCTGGCGGCCGACTGCCGCCTCTTCGAGGAGGTCGCGGCACGGCACTGGCCGGGCTGCGACCGCCTGCTGCCGCGGCTGAGCCGGAGCGCGAACCACGGCGTGCTCTGGTTCGCGACGGCGGCGGCGCTCGCCGCGACCCGCGGCCCCCGGGCCCGCCGCGCCGCCGCCCGCGGTCTCGCCTCACTCACCCTGGCGTCCGCCACCATCAACACCGTCGGCAAGCGCTCGGTGCGCCGCACCCGGCCCGCGCTGGACCCCGTCCCGCTGGTCCGGCGGCTGAAACGGCAGCCCATCACGACGTCGTTCCCCTCCGGGCACTCCGCGTCGGCCGCGGCCTTCGCGACGGGCGTGGCCATGGAGTCCCGCGGCTGGGGAGCCGCGGTGGCACCTCTGGCGACCGCGGTGGCCCTCTCCCGCGTGTACACAGGTGTCCACTTCCCGAGCGACGTGCTCGTCGGCGCGGCCCTCGGGGTGGGGGCCGCGTACGTGGTGCGCGGCCTCGTTCCGACCGAGGACCGGGACCGGATGCCGCCCCCGGTCCGGCCCGGCGCGGACGCGCCCGCGCTGCCCGACGGCGAGGGTCACGTCATGGTGGGCGACTAGGGCCTGTCGTTTGGATCAGGCCGGCGTCGCGGGGTCTGGCGCGCACATCTGCGGCGTTGTCGTCGGTCGCCGACGCTCCGCGTCGACTCCCTCCTCCGCCTTGCAGCTGCACGCGCCAGACCC
>NZ_JBWJAQ010000025.1:0-99299 GCF_056387915.1 Streptomyces sp. GLSS-08 | reverse complement strand
CGGGCTTTCCTCCGGGCGCTTCCCTTCGGTCTTGCGTTTCCGACTCTATCAGACCGTTTCCGGCTCCGATTTCCTCGGTGCTTTCCAGGTTTCCGCTTTCGCGTTTCCCTTTCCGGCGGTTCCGACTTTATCAGAAGTTTTGGGCCGGACTTACCGGCGTCATTTCTGAATCATCGGGAGTGGCTTCCCGGAAATCGATTGTCTCCGGAAGCAGATAGAAACTAACCGCTGCCACCGGACGTGTCCAGTTCTAGGCAACTGTTCAAATCTACCTCCCCACAGGTCCCGTGTCAACAGGTCCCCTGGGGCGAAGAGGAGACTAGCAGCTCAGCGACGGCGAACGCACATCAGGCGGCGGTCGGGACAGTGGCGCTGCGTTCGGCGGCCTCGACGTCACCGGTCTCACCGGAGCGTGCCGCACGGCCGCCCAGGACGTAGACGTACGCGAGGAACGCCAGCTCAGCGACGACGCCGATGCTTATTCGGGCCCAGGTCGGCAGGCCGGAGGGGGTGACGAAGCCTTCGATGGCCCCGGAGACGAAGAGCACCAGGGCGAGGCCGATGGCCATGCCCAGGGCCGCCCGGCCCTCCTCGGCCAGGGCGATACGGCGGGACCGCGGGCCCGGGTCGATCAGGGTCCAGCCGAGGCGCAGACCCGTGCCGGCCGCGACGAAGACGGCGGTCAGCTCCAGCAGGCCGTGCGGAAGGATCAGGCCGAGGAACGTGTCGAAGCGCCCGGCCGACGACATCAGACCGATGCCGACCCCCAGGTTGAGCATGTTCTGGAAGAGGATCCACAGGACGGGAAGTCCCAGGAAGACGCCGAGGACCAGGCACATCGCGGCGGCCTGGGCGTTGTTCGTCCAGACCTGGGCTGCGAAGGATGCCGCCGGGTGACTGGAGTAGTAGGTCTCGTACTCTCCACCGGGACGGGTGAGTTCGCGCAGCTCGCCGGGGGCCGCGATCGAGGACTGGACCTCGGGGTGCGTACCGATCCACCACCCTAGGAGGGCTGCGACCACCGTGGAGAGCAGCGCCGTGGGGACCCACCAGTGCCGACAGCGGTAGACGGCGGCGGGAAAGCCGTGGGTCAGGAAGCGGGTGACGTCGCGCCAGGAGGCGCGGCGGGTGCCGGTCACCGCACTGCGCGCGCGTGCCACCAGCTGGCTCAGTCGTCCGGTCAGCTGAGGGTCCGGTGCGCTGGACTGGATCAGGGAGAGGTGGGTGGCGGTGCGTTGGTAGAGGGTGACCAGCTCGTCGGCCTCGGCGCCGTTCAGGCGGCGCTGACGGCCGAGCAGGGCTTCGAGGCGGTCCCACTCGGCGCGGTGGGCGGACACGAAGACGTCGAGGTCCATCGGTTCTGCTGCTCCTCGTCCTCTCGTACTGCGTGTCAGCTTGTCGTACCGCGGCGCGATGCGCCCTCAGCTTGGCAGACTGGCGGTTCTCGGGGCAGGTCAGGGAAGGGCGGCGCGTGTGAGTGAGCTGGTGACGGGCGAGGCGGTGGCGCTGGAGTTGCGCCCCGCGAAACTCCCGAGCCGAGGCCTGGCGGTGTTGCTCGACCTGATCGCGGCCATGGTCGTCTACGTCCTGGTGACCGTCGTCCTGGTGATCTCCACCGCGAGCCTGGACGAGGCGGCGCAGATGGCTGTCTCGATCGGCTCCTTCCTTCTTGTGCTGGTCGGCGGGCCCATCGCGGTGGAGACGCTCAGCCACGGGCGCTCGCTCGGGAAACTGGCGTGCGGGCTGCGGGTGGTGCGCGACGACGGGGGCCCGATCCGGTTCCGGCACGCGCTGGTGCGGGGTGCGGTAGGTGTCGTCGAGATCCTGCTGACGTTCGGGGTCGTCGCGTGCATCGCCTCGCTCGTCTCGGCGCGGGGGCGGCGGCTCGGTGACGTGTTCGCCGGGACGCTGGTCGTGCGGGAGCGGGTGCCTGCCGGGCGGGCGGCCTTCGTGCCCCCGCCGCCGCCCTGGCTGGTGGGCCGCTTCTCCGAGCTGGACCTCTCCGCCGTCCCCGACGGGTTGTGGCTCGCCGTCCGTCAGTACCTGACGCGGATGCGGCAGCTGGACCCGCAGGTCGGCTGGGTGATGGCGCAGCGGCTCGCCGGGGATCTCGCGTCGTGCACGGGTACCGCGGTGCCGCAGGGGGTTCCCCCGGCCGCCTATCTGGCGGCGGTGGTGCACGAGCGGCAGGCGCGGGAGGTCCGCCGGGTGTTCGGCGGGGGCGGCGCCATGGGCGGGAGGCCGGGTGTGAGCACCGGTGCGGCCGTGCCGGGGGCCTATCCGGCAGCGGCCGGTCCGGTGATGACGAGCGGGCCGGGCCCGGCCTTCCCCCCTGTCGAACAGCCGGGCCGGCCCGTGTGGCCCGCCGACCGGCCGGGACAGCCCGTACCGCCCGTCGAACAGCCGGGGCGGCCCGTACCGCACGCCGGCCGGCCGGGACAGCCCTGGGCCGGTGCCGAACAGCCGAACGGGCACCAAGGCCCCTCCGAGCGTCATGGCAGGGAATCCGGCCGGACCGGCACCGGATCCGAGCAACCCGCCACCGGCTTCGCTCCGCCCGCCTGACCGTCCCGTCGCAGCCCGGCGGCCTCGGGCCCTCCCCCGGGCCCGAGGCCCGTCCCGCACTCCGTCCCCGCCGCGTCAGGCGAACGACGACGGCGGTGTCTCCAGGTGTTCCAGCTCGATGCCGGGCGCGGCCAGGACCACGTCGCCGGCGAGGTGAACGGCGCTCTGCTCGCCGGTGTCCAGGGCTGTGACCTGGTAGTTGTCCACCGTCAGCGGGCCGTTGTCAGTGGCGTGTGCTTCTCTCGAAATCAAGGCCCAGGACTGGTCGAGGGTGCGGGGGGCCAGGACCGGGTCGGTGAAGGCGACGAGGCGTACGCGCGTCGCGGAGGCACCGGGGGTGAGGCGCAGCAGACGAGCGGTGGCGACGAGGAACGCCGGGGAGGTCCCGGCGAAGGCGTGGGCGGGGACATTGCCTTCGGTGGCCTCCGTGCCGGCGGGGTCGGTGCGGACCCAGGTGACGCCGTCGAGCGCGGCGCCGCGGACCTGCCAGCTCGCGGCGTGCAGTTCGAGCCGAATGGGGCGGCCGAGGTCGTCGAGGGTGAGGTCGACGGAGCCGGCGTGGTCGCCGGAGGGGGTGGTGAGCTGGGAGACGTAGCGCCAGCCGGAGGGGCCGGGCGCGCAGTGGAAGTGTTCTTCGGCGAGGGGGGTGTGATCGTGCGGGTCGTGGAGCGAATAGCGGCCGCGGGGCATGGGGGTCCTGGATCCTCCGGGATCGGTCCGGCAACGGACAGGCCCCCGGCACCGGGGTGCGGGGGCCTGCCTGGGACCTGTTGCTGGTCGGCGCGTCAGTGCGCGGGCGCGCTCACCAGGTACTGAGGCGTGGGCTCAGTAGCGGTAGTGGTCCGACTTGAACGGGCCGTCGACCTCGACACCGATGTACGCGGCCTGCTCGGGGCGGAGCTTGGTGAGCTTCACGCCGAGCGCGTCGAGGTGGAGACGGGCGACCTTCTCGTCGAGGTGCTTGGGGAGCACGTAGACGTCGGTCGGGTACTCGTCGGGCTTGGTGAACAGCTCGATCTGGGCCAGCGTCTGGTCCGCGAAGGAGTTGGACATGACGAACGACGGGTGACCGGTCGCGTTGCCCAGGTTCAGCAGGCGGCCCTCGGACAGGACGATGAGCACCTTGCCGTCGGGGAAGGTCCAGGTGTGGACCTGCGGCTTGACCTCGTCCTTGACGATGCCGGGGATGCGGGCGAGGCCGGCCATGTCGATCTCGTTGTCGAAGTGGCCGATGTTGCCCACGATCGCCTGGTGCTTCATCTTGGCCATGTCGGCGGCCATGATGATGTCCTTGTTGCCCGTCGTGGTGACGAAGATGTCGGCCTGCTCGACGACGTCGTCGAGGGTGGTGACCTGGTAGCCGTCCATCGCCGCCTGCAGGGCGCAGATCGGGTCGATCTCGGTGATGATCACGCGGGCGCCCTGGCCGCGCAGGGACTCCGCGCAGCCCTTGCCCACGTCGCCGTAGCCGCAGACGACGGCGGTCTTGCCGCCGATGAGGACGTCGGTGGCGCGGTTGATGCCGTCGATCAGGGAGTGCCGGCAGCCGTACTTGTTGTCGAACTTCGACTTGGTCACGGCGTCGTTCACGTTGATCGCCGGGAACAGCAGGGTGCCGTCGCGGTGCATCTCGTACAGGCGGTGGACGCCGGTCGTGGTCTCCTCGGTCACGCCGCGGATCTCCGAGGCGAGCTGGGTCCACTTCTGCGAGCCGTCGGTGATGGTGCGGTGCAGCAGCTCGAGGACGGCGTGGTGCTCCTCGGACTCGGCGGTGTCGAGCGAGGGGACCTTGCCGGCCTTCTCGTACTCGACGCCCTTGTGGACGAGGAGGGTGGCGTCACCGCCGTCGTCCAGGATCATGTTCGGGCCGCCGCTGGTGGTGTTCGGCCAGGTCAGGGCCTGCTCCGTGCACCACCAGTACTCCTCGAGGGTCTCGCCCTTCCAGGCGAAGACCGGGACGCCCTGCGGGTTCTCGGGCGTGCCGTTCGGGCCGACCGCGATGGCGGCGGCGGCGTGGTCCTGGGTGGAGAAGATGTTGCAGGAGGCCCAGCGGACCTCGGCGCCCAGGGCGACCAGCGTCTCGATGAGGACGGCGGTCTGCACCGTCATGTGCAGGGAGCCGGTGACACGGGCGCCCGCCAGGGGCTGCGTCTCGGCGTACTCCTTGCGGATCGACATCAGGCCGGGCATCTCGTGCTCGGCGAGGGTGATCTCCTTGCGGCCGAAAGCGGCCAGGGAGAGATCGGCGACCTTGAAGTCCTGTCGGTTGTCGACAGTGGTCATAAGGAGCTGCTCCTCGGAGGTTGGGGCGAGGTGGGTACGGCTGGTCTGCGCGGCGTCGGGCACACGCCTGCCCGAGGGGGTCACGGGCATGCCGCGGTGCGCGCAGCGCAGTCCGTCGGAGGCCCTCTCTCCCTCGGCCGGCCCTCGTGGGGCCGCCCGACCGCCATCAGCAGCGACGTCTGGCTCGGTCACCAAGCTACACCGGTGGGCCCGGCGGCCCCAGTCCGCCTCCGTCCGCGGCCGGTCCGCACCCGGCGGAGCGGCGGCGGGCAGCGCCCGTCCCGGCCGTGGTTCCGGCCGCCCGGCCACGGCGAACAGGAGCGGAGGGCGTCGGTCCCGGCGGGAAGCAAAACGGACGGCGCCCGCCCCGAATTATTCGGGGCGGGCGCCGTCCGTCGCGGTGTCAGTGCTCGGTGACCTGGGCCGGTCCGCCGGGCGTCGCCTCGCGGTCCGGGCCCTTGACGGCCTCGGCCTCGCTGTAGATGTCCGGCTCCAGGTAGATGACGCGGGCGATCGGGACCGCCTCGCGGATGCGGGCCTCGGCGGCGTTGATGGCGGAGGCCACCTCTCCGGCCGTCTCGTCGTGCTCGACGGCGATCTTCGCGGCGACCAGGAGTTCCTCGGGGCCCAGGTGGAGCGTGCGCATGTGGATGATGCCGGTGACCGTGCTGCTGTCGACGAGGGCCGTCTCGATCTTCTTGACCGTGTCCAGACCGGCGGCCTCGCCGAGCAGCAGGGACTTGGTCTCGGCCGCGAGCACGAGCGCGATCAGGATGAGCAGGATGCCGATGCAGAGGGTGCCGACGCCGTCCCAGACGCCGTTGCCGGTGGCGAGGGCGAGGCCGACACCGCCGAGCGCCAGGACCAGGCCGACCAGCGCGCCGAAGTCCTCCAGCAGGACGACCGGCAGCTCGGGCGCCTTGGCGTGGCGGATGAACTGCTTCCACGAGTCGTTTCCGCGGTGCGGGTTGGACTCCTTGATGGCGGTGCGGAAGGAGAAGCCCTCGGCGATGATCGCGAAGACCAGGACGCCCACGGGCCAGTACCAGTTCTCCAGCTCGTGCGGGTGCCTGATCTTCTCGTAGCCCTCGTAGAGCGCGAACATGCCGCCGACCGAGAAGAGGACGATGGAGACGAGGAAGGCGTAGATGTAGCGCTCGCGCCCGTAGCCGAAGGGGTGCTGGGGGGTCGCTTCGCGCTGGGCCTTCTTGCCGCCGACCAGGAGCAGGGCCTGGTTGCCGGAGTCGGCGAGCGAGTGCACGGACTCGGCGAGCATCGAGGACGACCCGCTGAAGAGGAACGCCACGAACTTCGATGCCGCGATCGCGAGGTTGGCGCCGAGTGCCGCCACGATCGCCTTGTTGCCGCCTGACGCGCTCATGTGTCCGGGGTGTCCCTTCGCCCTCTGCCAGTCACCGGGCCTTTGCCCGCCCTTTGCGATGGGCCATTGTTGCAGCCCGCTCCGACTAGTGCCCGTCAGACCGTCGCCCGAACGCGATCAGGCGACGACGGTCGCCCGGAAGACCGTGCCCGGCCCGGACACTTCGGCCGCTTCGCCGGCCGGTACGAACACGGACTCGCCCGGTGACAGCGTGAACCCGCCGGCCCGCACGGAACCGGCCGTGCACAGCAGGATCTGCGGGGTCGCGCGGGTGAGGTCGTGCGGGGCGGTGTTCTCGGGCAGCACGTACCGCGAGAGGCGGAACTCGTCGATGGGGGTCGCGTAGACCTCCTCGCCGTCCGGGGAGGCCTCCGGGCGCAGTACGCCGGGCTCGCTCGCCTCGAAGCGGACGATGCGCAGGAGTTCCGGGACGTCGACGTGCTTGGGGGTGAGGCCGCAGCGCAGCACGTTGTCCGAGTTGGCCATGATCTCGACGCCGAGTCCGTCGAGGTAGGCGTGCGGGACGCCGGCGCCGAGGAACAGGGCCTCGCCGGGCTGCAGCCGGACGTGGTTGAGAAGCATCGCGGCGATGACGCCGGGGTCGCCCGGGTAGTGGTGGGCGATGTCCGCGTACGGGGCGTGGTCGCCGCCGAGGCGGGCGCAGGCGGCCGCGGCCTCGGTGACGGTGTGGGCCATCTCCTCGCGGTCGGCGGTGAGGAGAGCCGTCAGCACCTCGCGCAGGGCGGCCTCCTCGGGGTGGGCGTGCAGGAGGTCGACGTACGGCTTGAGCGAGTCCACTTCCAGGGCGGCGAGCAGTCGGGCGGCCGCGCCGGGGGCACGGAAGCCGCACAGCCCGTCGAACTCCGTGAGGGCGCAGATCAGTTCGGGCTTGTGGTTGGCGTCCTTGTAGTTGCGGTGGCCCGCGTCGATCGGGATGCCGCGGGTCTGCTCGTCCTGGTAACCGGCCTTCGCCTGCGCGAGGTCGGGGTGCACCTGGAGGGACAGGGGGGCGCCGGCGGCGAGGATCTTCAGCAGGAACGGCAGACGGGGACCGAACTTGGCGACGGCCGCCGGGCCCAGTTCCTGCTCGGGAGCCGCCTCGACGACCTTGTCGAGGGGGCCGCGCGGAGTGCGGGAGGGAGCGCCCGGGTGGGCTCCCATCCACATCTCCGCCTGCGGTTCCCCGGTCGGCTCCGCGCCGAGCAGCCGCGGGATGGCGGTGGTCGAACCCCAGGCGTAGGGGCGGACGGTGTTGTCGAGGCGGTCCATCGCGTGTCTTCTCCGTACGTACGCTGCTCAGCGGGCGCCGGCCGTCAGGCGCGGGTCTTCATGTGCGGGCGGGTCGCCGGGGGCGGACGGCCGGACCCGTGCCGTCGGGGCACGCCCGGTCACCCGGGCACCGCGGCGTGGTCAAGATCAGGCCCTCGAAGCGAGCGCGAGGTAAACGGCGGCGAAATCCGTGATGGCGATCAGTTCGGCGAGGGTCTCCAGCTCGCTTCCCTCCTCCGGTTCGAGCTCGCTGATCGCGGTGTCGTGGCCGAGGGCCAGTTCGCGGGCGGCCGGGGCCGCGCTGAGGCCGCCGGTGGGCCGGTCGCGGAGCAGCACCACGCGGGCGTGCAGGGCCTGTTGCTCCTCGACCCGGTCACGGAAGAAGTCCTCGGGGTCGGCACCGGCGGCGAGCGCCCCGGCGAGCAGGACGCTGTGGGAGGCGAGAGCCTCGGGCAGTTCGGCGGTGAGCGCGGGGCGGCCCGCCAGTTCGGCGAGCGCGGCCGTGAACCGGCGGCCAGCGGGGCCCGCGGAGATGCCTTCCGTCCAGATCACCGGGAGCGCGTCGGACAGCTCGCTGGCGAGCGTCTTGGCGGGGTTGCTGTACGTCGCGGTGGCCGGGCCGCAGCGCTCGGCCACGCGGTCGAGCCGGTCGGCGACCTTGTGCAGCGCCTCGGGCGGGGCGGAGAGCAGGCCGGTGCGGTCCAGGAGGGCGAGAAGCGGAGTGAGCAGCGCCCACAGGACGCCGGGGGCGGAGGCCGTCAGCGGTTCGTTCGGTTCGTACGGGGCGGTCGCCATCGGTACGAACAGGCCGTGTGTGCCGTCCACCGACTCGGTCAGCGCCGATCTGGGCGGGGCGACGGCGGCGACGGTGCAGCCCCGGCGGTAGGCCTGTTCGGCCAGGAGCGACAGGCCGGGCTCCGAGCCGTCGGGCGTGGCGATCAGGAGCAGGTCGACGGAGCCTGCCCAGCCGGGGAGCTCCCAGCGCAGAGCGCCCGCGGCGGGGGCGACGCCGACGGGTGTGAGCCGGGTGACGGGGCAGCTCGCGCCGGCGAGGGTACCGAGCAGCTCGGCGACACCGGTGGCGGCCATGCCGGGGCCCGCGATCAGGACGCCCCGTGGGCGGCCCTCCGGTTTCAGGTCCGGGATCCCCGCCTCGGTGGCGTGCCGGACGGCGGTGCGGACGCGGGCACCGGCGTCGGCCGCGCCGCGGAGCAGTTCGCGCCGGTCGACGCGGGTCAGCGTTTCGGGGTCGTCGAGCAGCGATTCGTCGAACATGGGACGGCAGCTCCGATCACCGGTGTGTCACCGGTCCGTCGTTTACGCGGGGCGGCGGGCCTCGTCGACGAGGAGTACGGGGATGCCGTCCCGGACGGGGTAGGCGAGGCCGCAGTCCTGGCCGGTGCAGACCAGCTCGCTCTCCTGCTCCGTGAGCGGGGCGTGGCAGGCCGGGCAGGCGAGGATCTCCAGGAGGCCGGCTTCGAGCGGCATGGGGTGTCCTTCCGAACAGGTGGATGCGGCCTGGTCAGGGTACCGCCGCGGGCGACGGGGCGGGGGCGTGGATCCGAACCCCGTCGCGTGGCCGGAACGGTATCCGGCTGCCGACTGCCGGTGCCGGATACCGGTGCCGGATGCCGGCGCCGACTGCCAGTACCGGATGCCGGCGCCGACTGCCAGTACCGGATGCCGGTGCCGACTGCCAGTACCGGATGCCGTCAGCCGGGCGGTTGGACCCGGCGACGGAACCCGTCGGCCGCACCGGCCCCGGGGAGGACCGAGGGGCGCCGGGCCGGCGGGTCAGCCCCTGATGATCTCCAGGACCTCGTCCCGCACCTGCGCCATGGTCGGCTCGTCGCGTGCCTCCGCGTTCAGGCGCAGGAGCGGCTCCGTGTTGGACGGGCGGACGTTGAACCACCAGTCGGCGGCCGTGACCGTGAGGCCGTCGAGTTCGTCGAGGGTGACGCCCTCGCGGCCCTCGTACGCGGTCCTGATCGCGGTGAGCCGGGCCGTCTGGTCGTCGACGGTGGAGTTGATCTCGCCGGACCCGGCGTAGCGGTCGTACTGGGCGACGAGGCCGGAGAGCGGGCCGTCCTGGCCGCCGAGCGCGGCGAGGACGTGCAGCGCGGCCAGCATGCCGGTGTCCGCGTTCCAGAAGTCGCGGAAGTAGTAGTGCGCGGAGTGCTCGCCGCCGAAGATCGCGCCGGTCTTCGCCATCTGCTCCTTGATGAAGGAGTGGCCGACGCGGGTGCGGACCGGCTTGCCGCCGTTCTCCCGGACGACCTCGGGCACCGACCAGGAGGTGATCAGGTTGTGAATGACCGTGCCGCCTGGGTGCTTGGCCAGCTCGCGGGAGGCGACCAGGGCGGTGATCGCGGACGGCGGGACGGGGTCGCCGTGCTCGTCGACCACGAAGCAGCGGTCGGCGTCACCGTCGAAGGCGAGCCCGAGGTCGGCGCCCTCCTCGCGGACGCGCTTCTGGAGGTCGACGAGGTTCTTCGCGTCGAGCGGGTTGGCCTCGTGGTTCGGGAACGTGCCGTCCAGCTCGAAGTACATCGGGACGAGTTCCAGCGGGAGGCCTGCGAACACGGTGGGAACGGTGTGCCCGCCCATGCCGTTGCCCGCGTCGACGACGACCTTCAGCGGGCGGACGGTGGTCAGGTCGACGAGGCCGCGGAGGTGCGCCGCGTAGTCCTCCAGGGTGTCGCGCCGGGTGATCGTCCCCGGTGCGGCGTCCGAGGTGGGTGCGCCGGAGTCGGTCCAGGACTCGACGAGAGCGCGGATCTCGCCGAGGCCCGTGTCCTGGCCGACGGGGGCCGCGCCCGCCCGGCACATCTTGATGCCGTTGTACCGGGCGGGATTGTGCGAGGCCGTGAACATGGCGCCGGGCAGGTCGAGGGCGCCCGACGCGTAGTAGAGCTGGTCGGTCGAGCACAGGCCGATCTCGGTGACGTCGACGCCGAGCGCCGCGGCACCGCGCGCGAAGGCGCGCGAGAGACCGGGCGACGAGGGCCTCATGTCGTGACCGATCACGATCGCGTCCGCGCCGGTCACCCGGGCGAAGGCCGCCCCGAACAGCTCGGCCAGCGGCTCGTCCCACTGGTCGGGGACGACTCCGCGGATGTCGTACGCCTTCACGACCTGCGACAGATCAGCAGCCACGGGCAACCCTCCTGGAATTCGAGCAGTGCCCTCAAACTACCCGCCCGAACCGATCATCCGCTGGGAAGGGGCCGAGCGGGCGCATGCCCACTGACCTCAAGGCTCGGGGCAGTCGCCGTGCTCCGCCCCGCATGACCGGACGGATGGCCGGACGTGCCGGCGGAAGGGTCCCGGGACGGGTGCGCGGACCGTGAAGAGCGGGCGGCGCGGCCTCAGTTGTCGGGTGAGCGCAGCACCCGCAGGTGGCCGCGGCGCGCGACCTCCATCGGGTCCGCGGTGCGCGGGCCGCCGCCGGCCTCCGCCGTGCGCTGCTGCGGGCGGGCCGCCTCGCGGACCGCGTTGGCGAGCGCCTCGAGGTCGTCGCCGCTGGGGCGGGAGGGGGCCGACCCGTCGGACAGCCGGACGACCTCCCAGCCGCGGGGCGCGGTGAGGCGTGCGGAGTGCTCCGCGCACAGGTCGTAGCAGTGGGGTTCGGCGTAGGTGGCGAGCGGGCCGAGGACCGCGGTCGAGTCGGCGTAGACGTACGTCAGCGTCGCGACGGCGGGACGGCCGCAAGCGGTGCGCGAACAGCGACGTACAGGGCTCACGACGTTGGACGGTACCGCACTCTTGAGCGGGCCGCGACGACTCTCCCCCGGGTCGACCCACCGTGTCGTGCTGTGAGGCGGCTCACTTCGATCTCTGAACACCCCTGTCTGACCTGGGAGTACACCGTCCGGCGCGCGGCGGGCCCGAAGAGGATCCGGTCATCACCCGGTGCAAACCACGCCAATTGCCACGAGGCCGACGGTCACGGAACGATACGGAATCGAGCCCAAGCTTGGCTGGAATGGTCATCCCGCGACATGCCGCGCCGTCTCCGGACAGCGCGTGGAGCCCGGCGCGCGGCCCCGGCGGGGACTACGCTTCGTCAGTGATGGACAACCCCGTACCGCCCCGCGCCTCCGCGCCCGGGCCCCGCCGCCGCGACCGTCACGGCCGGGGCATGCGCGGCCCCGTCGCGCCGCCCCAGGTGCCCCTCGCCGCGAGCCGCGCCGAGGTGTTCGCGGATCTGGTGCAGGACTCCGTGGAGCGCCTGGAGCGACGCTGGCCGCAGCTCGCCGAGATCGACTTCATGGTCCTGGAGGTGCCGCGCCTCGACGCGCCGGGCGAGAGCTGGAACGAGGAAGCGGTCCCCCTCGGCGGGACGATCCCGGCGCACGAGGGCCGTCACGCGCGCGTGGTCGTCTACCGGCGGCCGGTCGAGATCCGCTCCAAGAGCCGCGACGAGCGCGCCGCCCTGGTCCACGAGATCGTCGTGGAGCAGGTGGCGGAGATCCTCGGGCTGACGCCGGAGACCGTGGATCCCCGGTACGGCGAGGACTGACCGCCCTCCGCCGCCGACCGGGACGCTCACTGCTTCTGCAACACCGACAGATCCTGCTCGGCCCGGGGCACCGCGACCGTCCCGCGGTCGTCCGGAAGGGTCTGCACGGTGAACGCCGGCACCCCCTCGACCGGGGCCTCCAGCGTCCGGGAGGCGTAGACCGAGCCGCCGGAGAGCGGCTCCACCGTCAGCGCGTACCTGCCCCTGAGGCCGCTCGGGACGGGCGCGGCCACGTTCTGCGTGGTGCCGCCCTTGACCGTGAACGTCTTCGTCACCGCCTTGCCGCCCTCGCTGCCCGCGGACGCGGTGACCCTGACCTCGGCCGTGCGGCCCGGGGCGGCCAGGGCGAGCGTGGTGCCCTTGGCCCGGTTGTCGGCGACCGTCGCGCGCGCGGCGACCGGGGCGGTGGCGGGGATGAACGCGGTCTCCCGCTTGTCGCCCCTGCCGCGCACCACCCGCAGGGCGGCGACCACCGGCACCGGGTCGCCGCCGGCCGTCAGCACCAGGGAGCCCGCTTCCCCGCGCGTGACGTCGCCGAGGTCGACGGCGGCTGTCATGCCCGCCTTGACGTGCAGCGTCTCGTGCCCGGCGGGGGTGATCGAACCGGACGGCGAGGCCAGCCGCACCTTCAGATCGGCGTCGGTGTCGCCGGGGGTGAAGGCGATGAGCCGCACGGACGTGGCGTCCTTGGGGATGCCCGGCAGGACGAGACCGGCCGCCGGGTCCGCGGCGGCCGGGAGCCAGTCCCCGCCGAGCTTGTCGTCCAGGGCCTGGACGGCCGCGGCGACGCGGCCGCTGCGGACCGTCACGTGCACGGTCAGATCGGTCTGCGGCGCGTCGGTGAGGGTGGACAGCAGGATCGCCTCGCCGGAGTGCGGCTGGACCGTGATGCCCTCCCCCACCGTGGACTTGAGGGCGCCGTCCTTGCCGTACAGCTCGATGTCGGCGACCGCTGCCGAGTCGTCCGGGTTGGTCAGGTGCACGTAGTCGGTGCGGTCGTCGCCGGTACCGGCACCCGGGAACCAGAACTCGGTGTCCGGGGCGGTGCAGTCGGCACCGAGCAGACCGCGGCCGATGCCCGCGGCGACCTCGGTGGTCTGCTGGACGGCCCACCCCGGCGCGAACGCGCCCTCCGCGGTGCCGACGAGGGCGGACCCGTCGGCACCGGAGGCGTCGGCGGTGACCGGCTTGCCGGGCTCCTTCGGCGACAGGACGGGCTCGGCCTCCCGCTTCTCCTTCTTCTCGTCGCCCTTGGCGTTTTCCCCGGACTTCCCGGCCGCCGGGCGGAGTTCGGCCCGGCCGCCGCTGCCGGTGCCCTTGGACACGGGCGTGAAGGACGTGTACGCGGTCTCGGCGAGGTCGGAGGTGCTGGGCTGCGGGCAGAGCAGGCTGGTGCGCTCGACGGGCAGCCGGGCGGCCGACTTCGCGGTGTCACCGCCCGAGGCGTCGGGCGCGGTGAGCGCGGCGAAACCGGTGACGGCGGCGAGGGCGGTGGTGCCCGCGATCAGGGACAGGGTGGTGCGCTTCACTGCTGGCTCCCGTCGGGGCGCTCACTGTCGGTGCCGTGGGGCGGCTGCTGCGGCATCGGGGGCTGTTGCGCCGGGTCGTAGCCGGGGTCGTAGCCCTGGTGGTACGCCGGGTCGTAGCCCGCCGAGCCGTCGTACGCGTACGGGTCGTACTGGCCGCTCTGGTAGGGGTCGGCCTGGTACGGCTGCTCGTACGCGTCCGCCGGGTACTGCTGCGGGGTGCCCTGGTACTGCTCACCGCCGTAACCGCCGTACTCCGCGCCCGCGTAGCCCGCGTCGTCCCACTCGCCGTACGTCTGCTGCTGCGGGACGGCGGCCGGGATCTCCTCCGGGGCCTGCGCCTGGGCCGGGACGGCGGAGTCGTCCTGGCCGGACTGCTCCGCACCGGCCTCGGCCTGGGCGCGCAGCCGGCGGGCGCGGCGGCCCTCGCCGGTGATCTCCTGGGCGGGCACGACGAGTTCCTCCTCGGGGAGGTCGTCGTCGACGTCCCGGCGCCGGCCGGGCAGGGCGAGGACCACGAGGACGACGGCGAGCGCGCCCTGCGTCCACAGCCACGCGGTGTGCCCCACGGGCGCGTCGAAGGTGACGTCCAGCCTGCCGCCGGTGGCGGGCAGTTCGAAGCCCTGGGCCCAGCCGTCGACCGTGGTGGGGGTGAGCGGCTTCCCGTCCAGGGTGGCCGTCCAGCCCGCGTCGGCCGTGTCCGCGAGGCGCAGGACGCGGCCCGCCGCACCCGCGGGGAGGGTCGCGTGCACGTCGACGGGGCCGGCGGCGACGGCCTGCGGTTCGCCGGACCTCGGCACGACGGCCACGCGGGAGACCTGACGGTCCACCCGCCACAGCGCGCTGCCGTCCCGCTGGCTGAGCCTGCTGAGGCCGGGCGTCGCGTCAAGGACGCGGCTGACCTCGCGGGGCGCGCCCTTGCGGACGAGCACGTAGCGCACGGCGAAGCCGCCGAGTTCGTCGGCCTGGTCGGCGCCGGAACCGGCCACCAGGTTGGCGACGACCTTGCCGAGCTTGCCGTTCTCACCGTCCGCGGCGGCGAGTTCACCGTCGCCCAGGCGGGCACCGGAGCCACGGACCAGGGTGTAGCCCACGCGGGCGGCGCTGTCGCTGTCGAGCACGAGGGTGCGGGCCTGGTCGCGGGTGCCGCTCTCCTCCGCGACGAACGCCGGCACCTGCACCGGGTCGCGGCGCTCCACCGGTCCGTCGGCGCCGCGGATCATCCAGCCCGCGGCGACGAGCAGCGGACCGGCCGCCGCGGTGAAGGCGATGAGTGCGGCCACCGGCTGACGCCAGCCGAAGCTCTGCTCGGCCACCCGCGCGCGTGCCCCGTCGGCGCCGATCGCGGCGGCGCCGAGGAGGGCGATGCCGTACACGAGGGTGGCGGGTCCGGCCCAGGCCGAGCCGTTCGACAGCACGGCGAAGACGAGGGCGACCAGGGCGACGGCCCAGGCCGACCGGGCCGCCCGCTGCCGCTCGGAGCGCAGCAGGGCGGCCAGCGCGGCCAGCACGATGCCGGTCAGCATGAGTCCGCTGACCGTGCCGGGGCCGCCCGGGCTCGCGCCGAGCAGATCGAGCGGGGAGGCGGCGCTCCCGCCGTACTCCAGGCCGGCCTCCCGGAAGAAGCCGGACGGGAACAGCGACAGCGACCAGGGGGCGAGCACCAGCAGGGGCGTGCCGAGCTGGGCCAGGAAACGCGGTCCGTAGGCGGCGATCTCCCCGCGGCGCACCACGAGGAGGGCGAGGCCGAGGACCAGCGCGATGGGCCACACGATCGGCGTGAAGGCGGTGGTGAGGGTCAGCAGCAGGGCGTACGCCCAGGTGGCGCGCCAGCCGCCGCGCCCGCCGGAGGGGTGGGCGAGGCCGCTCGCCGCGATGCCCGCGCGCGCGATGAGCGGCAGCAGGACCGCGAGGACGGCGGTGCCGATGCGGCCGCCGGCGAGCGCGCCGGTGGCGGCGGGCAGGAAGGCGTAGGCGACGGACGCCCAGGCGCGCAGCAGCCGCGAGGCGACCAGGGGCCGCGAGGCGAAGTACGCCGCGAAGCCGGCCAGGGGCACGGAGCCGACGAGGAGCACGGTGACCGCGAGCCCGGTGGAGCCGAGCAGCACACTGGCGAGCATGGCGACGAGGGCGAGATAGGGCGGCGCGGACTGTGTGCCGCCGGTGCCCACGGTGTGCCAGCCGTCGAGATAGCGCGACCACAGCGCGGAGGAGTCGGCGGGCGCGGGCAGCAGTGCGCCGCCCGCGAGCGCGCCACCGCCGAACAGCTCGCGGCAGGCGATGAGCGAGACGAACAGCAGGACCACGAAGAGCATCGGGCCGGGCTTGCGCGCTGCGCGCTTGAGCCGGGCGAACTGCTCGACCTCCAGGAAGTCGGCGTCGTCACCGCCCGGTCCCGACTCGACCGCGCCGCCGTGCCGTCCGGCGCCGGTGGCCGCCTCGGCGTCGGAGCGGTTGACGAGACTGCCGGCGGCCTGCTCGACGGTGGCGCGCACGGTGGCGCCGGGCGGCGGGAACAGCGCCCGCAGTTCGCCCTTGTCGGCCTGCGCGGTGCCGCGTCTGCGTCGGCCCGCGACGATCCGCTCCGGCCGCAGCAGGGTGCCCAGGAGACCGCGGATCTCGTCGACGGCCTGGCCGGGGACCTTGCCGACCAGATACGCGACGGTGCGCACCAGGGTGCCGAACACGAGCCGGAAGAGGATCCAGGGCAGCTGTGCGGTACGGGCGTTGACGAGGAGGGTGTAGGCGGCGCCCGCCTTGTCGACCTTGTGCGGGGACGCGGAGGTGCGGCCCACGCAGTCGACGGTGCGGCGCTCGCGGGAGGCGGCCTCCGCGTGCCGGACGACGGCATCGGGGGCGACGAGGACGCGGTGTCCGGCGGCCTGGGCGCGCCAGCACAAGTCGACGTCGTCGCGCATGAGGGGCAGCCGGCGGTCGAATCCGCCGAGCTCCTCGAAGACGTCACGCCGGATCAGCATGCCGGCGGTGGACACGGAAAGGACCTGCCGTACGTGGTCGTGCTGGCCCTGGTCCTGCTCGCGGCGGTCCAGGCCGGTCCAGCGGCGGCCCGAGTGGGCGATGGTGACGCCGACCTCCAGGAGCTGCCTGCGGTCGTACCAGCCGCGGAGCTTGGGGCCGACGACGGCCACGTCCCTGCCGAGCTCCAGCTCGTTCTCCACGACGCGCAGGAGCTGGGCGAGGGCGTCCGGCTCGGGGGCGCTGTCGTCGTGCAGCAGCCACAGCCACTGACGGGGTTCGCCGTGCGGGAACTCGGGCAGGTCGTACGCGTCGTCGCGCCAGGTGCGGCTGACGGGGTCCCAGCCGCTGGGGCGCTTCAGGTAGGGAAGGTCGTCCGGGGTGAGCACGCCCGCGGTCCTGGAGACCTCCTCGACGGCCTGGCCGAAGCCGGTGCGCCGGGCGAGGTGCAGCACCCGGTCGGCGCCGAGCGCGTCGGTGAGGAGCTGGGCGGAGTCGTCCCCGCTGCCGGTGTCGGCCGCGACCGCGTTCTGCACGGGGCGCTCCTGGCCGAGCAGCCCGGCGAGCGCCTCGGGCAGCCAGCGGGCGCCGTCGTGGGAGACGAGCACCGCGGTCACCACGTGACGCGGGAACTCGGGCGGGCGGGCCGGGTCGGACGGCGCGGTGGCAGCGCCGTACTGGCCTGCGGGGTGACTGTGCACGGACATCGAGGTACGGGCCCCGGTTCGCTGGACTGCGGTGGACGTCTGTGTCCGGCGGGGACAGCGGGACGTCTCGGACGAGGGCCCACACTAACGGCTGAGCAGCACAGCGGCCCGCCGCCTGTGGACAACCCACGTGCGACGGGCCGGTCGTGACGTATGCGTACGGAGGACTCGGCGGGGTTCGGTCAGACCGCGGCCTTCTTCAGCCGTCTGCGCTCCCGTTCGGACAGGCCGCCCCAGATGCCGAATCGCTCGTCGTTGGCGAGCGCGTACTCGAGGCATTCGGAGCGGACCTCGCAGGCGAGGCAGACCTTCTTGGCCTCACGGGTGGAGCCGCCCTTCTCGGGAAAGAAGGACTCGGGGTCGGTCTGGGCGCACAGCGCCCGCTCCTGCCAGCCGAGTTCCTCTTCCGCGTCGTCGACCAGCAGTTGCTCCACCAGCTCGGTCATGTGCGCCCCTCGTCCGTCTTTCGCGTCCCCGTGCTGCTGTCGTTACCGATTTCGGCTGAACGACACGAGTGAAATTACAAGTGTGCCGATCCGGGCCAGTCAAGCCGAGATCTGCTATTGGGCCCCTTATTCACTCTGCGGAACCAAGGCTATGCGGAAAGTGTTCAAATCGGCATAAACGTGACACGCGGCGCGGACCCGCACCCGACCTCGGCCCCCACGGGGGATGACGTCCAGGAGTTCGATCCCGTTCCGACACGAACGCCGAAGCGAACTTGATCACAGTTGGATCACGGGTCCGCGGCGAGGTTTGTGCTTCCGGCTGTGCGCCATGTGTCCGGGGATGCGGGTGAACAAACCTTTCACCTTTCGGATGGACCGGATGAGGTGAAACATCTCCCACATGGCGGACACGAAGTTGACAGTCCTGGTGTGAGCCGATGTCCTAGTGGGCATGCTCGCGAACTCGGCACTCACCTCGACCCGCACCGCCGGGTCCCACGGTGCTGCCCGCGCTCGCTGCAGCTGTTGCTGTCCCAGCTGTTGAGCCCTACCGCGCTCCGGCTGCCTCGCCGCACCGAGGCGACTGTCCGCCTCCACAGGGGCACCCCCTCCCGTCCGTGATCCGGACGGAAACCGTCTGCGACACCCCAGCACTCTCCCGCCGAGGAACCACCGCACCCATGAACAGTGACAGCGACCTCCAGATCGCCGGCGACATCCTCGAAGTCCCGCACCTGCTCCAGCCGCCTCGCGAGCACCCCGCCACCGTGGCCGAGTTCGCCGGCCTCGCCCGGACCATCGCCGGGGACCGCTCCCAGTGGGCGCACCTCGTCCGGTACGACACCACGACCCGCTGGTACTCCCGGCTGCGGACGGGCCCCGGTTACGAGGTGTGGCTCCTGTCCTGGGTGCCGGGCCAGGGCAGCGGGCTGCACGACCACGGCCCTTCGTCGGGCGTCCTGACGGTCCTGGAGGGCGCACTGACCGAGCGCACCGAGCGGGGCGTGCGCGCCCTGGGCGCGGGCGCGCAGCGGGTCTTCGCTCCCGGCTACGTCCACGAGGTCGTCAACGCCACGCTCGAACCCGCCGTCAGCCTGCACATCTACTACCCGGGCCTGACCGAGATGCCGATGCACGCCGTTCAGTGCGCCGGGCGGGCCGCGCACGACGCGGAGGATGCCGTAACCGCCTGACACGTTGTCGCATCCGCCTGCAAGACTGAACCTCATGCGCATTGTGGTTCTGGCAGGCGGCATCGGTGGTGCCCGGTTCCTGCGCGGTCTGAAGCAGGCCGCGCCGGACGCGGACATCACGGTCATCGGCAACACCGGGGACGACATCCACCTCTTCGGGCTGAAGGTCTGCCCGGACCTCGACACGGTGATGTACACGCTCGGGGGCGGCATCAACGAGGAGCAGGGCTGGGGGCGTGCCGACGAGACCTTCCACCTCAAGGAGGAACTCGCCGCGTACGGGGTCGGGCCCGAGTGGTTCGGGCTCGGTGACCGTGACTTCGCCACGCACATCGTGCGGACCCAGATGATGGGAGCGGGCTATTCGCTCAGCGCCGTCACCGAGGCGCTGTGCGACCGGTGGCAGCCGGGCGTCCGCCTGATCCCCATGTCCGACGACCGGGTGGAGACGCATGTCGCCGTCGAGGTCGACGGCGAGCGCAAGGCGATCCACTTCCAGGAGTACTGGGTGCGGCTGCGGGCCTCCGTCGAGGCGCTGGCCGTGGTGCCGGTCGGGGCGGAGCAGGCGAAGCCCGCGCCCGGGGTCCTCGAAGCCGTCGCCGAGGCCGACGTCGTGCTCTTCCCGCCCTCCAACCCCGTGGTGTCCGTCGGCACGATCCTCGCCGTGCCCGGTATCCGCGAGGCGATCGCCGACGCGGGCGTCCCCGTGGTCGGCCTGTCCCCCATCGTCGGGGACGCGCCCGTGCGGGGCATGGCCGACAAGGTGCTGGCCGCGGTGGGCGTCGAGTCGACGGCCGCGGCGGTCGCCGAGCACTACGGATCGGGTCTCCTGGACGGCTGGCTCGTCGACACCGTGGACGCCTCCGCCGTGGAGCGCGTCGAGGCCGCGGGCATCCGCTGCCGTGCCGTACCGCTGCTGATGTCCGACCTCGAAGCCGCGGCGCGGATGGCACGCGAGGCGCTGACGCTGGCGGAGGAGGTGCGGGGCGCTTGAGCGGGGGGCTGTCCGCCGACGGGACCGCGCCCGCCACGGCACCCGGTTACCGGGTGTGGGCCGTGGCCGGGCTGCCCGAGGTCCAGCAGGGCGACGACCTCGCCAAGCTCATCGCCGCTGCCGAGCCGTCCCTCCTCGACGGCGACGTGCTCCTCGTCACCTCGAAGATCGTCTCCAAGGCCGAGGGGCGGATGGTCGAGGCGGCCGACCGCGAGGCGGCCATCGACGCCGAGACCGTCCGCGTGGTGGCCCGGCGCGGGACCCTGCGCATCGTCGAGAACCGGCAGGGGCTCGTGATGGCCGCCGCCGGGGTCGACGCGTCGAACACGCCCGCCGGGACCGTGCTGCTGCTGCCCGAGGACGCCGACGCGTCCGCCCGCGCCCTGCGCGACGGGCTGCGGGACGCGCTCGGCGTCGACGTCGGCGTGGTCGTCACCGACACCTTCGGGCGGCCGTGGCGCACCGGGCTCACCGACGTCGCCATCGGGGCCGCGGGCGTACGGGTGCTCGACGATCTGCGCGGGGGCACGGACGCCCACGGCAATCCGCTGAGCGCGACCGTCGTCGCCACCGCCGACGAACTGGCCGCCGCGGGCGACCTGGTCAAGGGCAAGGCCGCCGGGCTGCCCGTCGCCGTCGTGCGCGGGCTGGCGCACACGGTGGCCGAGGACGACGGCGAGGGGGCCCGGGCCCTGGTGCGGGGCGCGCGCGACGACATGTTCCGGCTCGGCACCTCCGAGGCCGTACGGGAGGCGGTGACCCAGCGGCGTACCGTGCGGGCCTTCACCGACGAGCCCGTGGACCCGGGCGCGGTACGGCGTGCGGTGGCCGCGGCGGTGACCGCTCCGGCGCCGCATCACACCACTCCCTGGCGGTTCGTGCTGCTGGAGTCCGAGGGGGCCAGGACGCGGCTGCTCGACGCGATGCGGGACGCGTGGATCGCGGATCTGCGGCGGGACGGGAAGACGGCGGAGTCCATCGCCCGGCGGGTGCGGCGCGGGGACGTGCTGCGACGGGCGCCGTACCTGGTCGTGCCGTGTCTGGTCACGGACGGTTCCCACACGTACGGCGATCCGCGGCGGGACGGCGCCGAGCGGGAGATGTTCGTCGTCGCCGCGGGCGCCGGCGTGCAGAACTTCCTGGTCGCGCTGGCCGGGGAGCGGCTCGGCTCCGCATGGGTGTCCTCGACCATGTTCTGCCGCGACGTCGTGCGCGAGGTGCTGGAGCTGCCCGAGGGGTGGGACCCGATGGGCGCCGTGGCCGTCGGACACGCCGCCGAGGAGCCGAGGGCCCGCCCGGAGCGGGACGCCGCGGCGTTCATCGAGGTGCGCTGACCCCGGTACGGCTGCTGCCGGGCCGTGGCCACCGCGGACGGTGTCCCCAAGCCGTCCGGACCGCCTACTCTCGTAGGGCATCCCGAACCCCTAGGACCTCACCCGTGGCCGGACGTTTCTCTCCCGGGCCGACGCGTACCACCGTGCGCGGCGGGCATGTCGTCGTGCCCGGCGGTGTGCCGCGGCCCGCGCCCGAGCCCGGCCGCGCGCGGACCTGGACGCCGCCGGGGCCGCTCGACCTCGGTCTGGTGCTCGGCCCCCTGCGCCGGGGACCGGGTGACCCGACCTTCCGTACGACACCGGACGGGTCCGTGTGGCGTGCCACCCGTACGCCCGCCGGTCCCGGGACCCTGCGGGTCGCGTTGCGGGGCGGGGCCGCCGAGGCCGAGGCGTGGGGGCCGGGGGCGCAGTGGCTGCTGGAGCAGCTGCCCGAGCTGCTCGGCGCCGCGGACGACCCGGACGCCTTCGCACCGCGCCACCGGCTGGTGGCGGCGGCGCGGCACCGGCGGCCGGGCCTGCGGCTGACCCGCACCGGGCTGGTGCTGGAGTCCCTGATCCCCTCGATCCTGGAGCAGAAGGTCACCGCGGACGAGGCCTACCGGGCGTGGCGGCTGCTCGTGCGGCAGTTCGGGGAGCCCGCGCCGGGCCCCGCGGCCGGGCGGATGCACGTCATGCCGGACCCCCGGACCTGGGCGCTGATCCCGTCCTGGGAGTGGCACCGGGCCGGCGTCGACAACAAGCGGGCGTCGACGATCCTGCGCGCGGTACGCGTGGCCGCGCGGCTGGAGGAGGCCGTGCGGCTGGACCCGGTGCGGGCGCAGGCCCGGCTGGAGCTGGTGTCCGGGATCGGGCCGTGGACCTCCGCGGAGGTGGTGCAGCGCAGCCACGGGGCGGCGGACTCGGTGACGGTCGGGGACCTTCACCTGCCCCGGATCGTGGGGTACGCGCTGGCGGGCGACCGTGACGCGGACGACTCCGTGATGCTGTCGCTGCTGGAGCCGTACGCGGGCCAGCGGCATCGTGCGGCCCGGTTCATCCTGCTGGCGGGCCGCACGCCGCCGCGACGGGTGCCGAAGATGCCCGTGTGGGACATCGGCCGGCTGTAGGCAGGGCTACTGGTCCGACGAGAAGCGGACCGCGCCCGCCGGGATGCGGGCGTCGCACCACACGCGCACGCCGTCGCGGAGTTCGTTGTCGGCGCCGACCGTCGCGCCGTCGCCGACGACCGTGCCGGTCAGGATCGAGCGCCGGCCGATACGGGACCGCGCGCCGATCAGGGAGTCCGTGATGACGGCGCCCGGCTCCACCACGGCGCCGTCCAGGACGGTGCTGCCCGTGATGCGGGCGCCCTCGCCGACCACCGCGCCCTCGCCGACGACCGTGCCGCCGGTCAGCTTGGCGTCCGGGGCGACGGACGCGGTGGGCAGGACCAGGCGGTCGCCGCAGCGGCCGGGGACCGCCGGGGAGGGGGCGCGGCCGAGGACGAGGTCGGCGGAGCCGCGTACGAACGCCTGCGGGGTGCCGAGGTCCAGCCAGTAGGTCGAGTCCACCATGCCCTGCAGATGAACGCCGGTGGCGAGCAGGTCCGGGAACGTCTCGCGCTCCACCGAGACGGGGCGGCCCGCCGGGATGGTGTCGATGACCGAGCGGCGGAAGACGTACGCCCCCGCGTTGATCTGGTCGGTGACGATCTCCTCGGGGCTCTGCGGCTTCTCCAGGAAGGCCGTCACCCGGCCGGTCGCGTCCGTCGGCACCAGGCCGTACGCCCGTGGGTCCTCGACGCGGGTGAGATGCAGGGAGACGTCCGCACCCGAGGTCTCGTGCGTGCGGACCAGGGCCGGGATGTCCAGGCCGGTGAGGATGTCGCCGTTGAAGATCAGGACCGGGTCGTCCGGGCCCGAGTGCAGCCGCGAGGCGACGTTGCGCAGGGCGCCGCCGGTGCCGAGGGGCTCCGCCTCGGTGACGTACTCGAGGTGGAGGCCGAGCGCCGAGCCGTCTCCGAAGTAGGGCTCGAAGACCTCGGCCAGGTACGAGGTCGCCAGGACGACGTGCTCCACGCCCGCCGCCCTCGCCCGCGCCAGCTGGTGCGTGAGGAAAGGGACCCCGGCCGCCGGGACCATCGGCTTGGGGGTGTGCACCGTGAGCGGACGCAGCCGGGTGCCTCTGCCGCCGACCAGGAGGATCGCTTCTGTCACCTGTCGTCTTCGCTTCCTGCTGGGGCCGGCCGAACTGTGTTGCGGCCGGCCAGTGTATGCAGACCGTTGGACGGCCGATCCGACGGCGGCACCCCTCGCCGTACCGGGGCGCCGGCCCTCATCGGCCCTGGTAGCGGGCCGCCGTGGAGCGGGCCGTGCCGAGCTTGGTGTAGAGACGGCGTCCCGGACACTCGGTGGCGAAACCGTCCCGATGGCCCGAGATCACGTTCAGTCGTACGTTCTTTCCTTTTCGGTAGAGATTGCCACCGCCGGACTTCAGGTATGTCTTGCCGCGCGGATTGGCCCCGAACAGGCCCAGCTTCCATGCGGTGAGCCTGGCGACGGCCTTGACCGAGGCCGCGGAGGGCTTGGCGGAGCCGAAGCTGCCGAGGACGGCGATCCCCATGCTGTTGCTGTTGAACCCGAGTGTGTGGGCGCCCATGACGGGCTTCGCCACGCCCCCGGCGCGGCCCTCGTAGATGTTTCCGCACTTGTCGACGAGGAAGTTGTAGCCGATGTCCCGCCAGCCGCTGCTCCTGACGTGGTAGCGGTAGATACTGCGGATGACCGAAGGTGCCTGTGCGCAGCGGTAGTTGTTGCCCGACGCCGTGTGGTGCACGAAGGCCGCCTTGACCTTGTTGGTGTACACGAAGCCGCGCTCGCGCAGCCCCTCGTCGGCGCCCCAGCCCCGGCGCGTGACGATGCGCGGACGCGGGCCGATGTACGGCTGGACGCGCCGCTCGTTCCCGGCGGCGCGCTGTCCGCTCCGCCGGCCCGCCGGCATCGCCCGGAAGCTCTCCCGCTCCGCCCGCCCGCTCAGGAACTCCGCGACCGTCCGCTTGTGGGACAGCGCCGGGAACTCGGTGGCACCGGCGCGCGGGGCGTCCACGGGTCCACGGGTCGGGGGCTCCGCGCCGGGGTCGACGAGTTCGAGGTGCAGGCCACGGGGGAAGGGCGAGTCGTCGAAGGCGCCGGCGCGCTCGTCCGCCTCGGCCTGCACCCGCACCTCGACGCCGTTGGAGTTGCCCACCCACAGGGGTGCCGTCGCCCCGCGCACCCGGCCCGAGGCGCGCTCGGCGGTGTCCGGGTCGGCCGCGTGCTCGTGGTTGTGCGTCTCGACGTCCTGCCAGCCGGACCAGCGGCCGCTGCCGACGGCCCGGGTACGGACCTGGACCCGGCCGAACAGTTCGGTGTCCGGGTCGTCCCAGATGACGCCGACCAGCGAGAAGGGCCGTACGTCCCGGCGCTGGAACCCCTGTTGGGGCGTGGCGGCTCCGGCGGAGCGGTCGGCGGGGAGCGGGGCGAGAGGGAGGGATTGGGTGCTGCCCGGCAGGGCCGCACGGGAGGCCGCGGGGGCCTGTTCCGGAGCAGTCGAGGCCGAGGCGGGCAGGGCCCCCGGAAGGGTGAGGGCCGCCGCGCACGTGACACCGATCGAGGAAGCAAGAAATCCACTCATGCGAATGATCGTGGACATAGTCATACATATCTGTCCATCGCGGAATTGACGACCCGTCCGGCCCATTCGTCCGAACCGGCGACCCGCCGGCTCCGTCCCGCCCGCCGCCCCCGCGTACCCTGACCCGCGTGACCGCCACCGACCGCACCCCTGCCGACCTGCTGCGATCCGCGCTCGCCGCGGACCCCGCACGCCCCCTGGTGACCTTCTACGACGACGCCACGGGCGAACGCGTGGAACTGTCCGTGGCCACCTTCGCCAATTGGGTGGCCAAGACCGCCAACCTGCTCCAGGGCGAGCTCGCCGCCGAGCCGGGCGACCGGGTCGCCCTGCTGCTGCCCGCGCACTGGCAGACGGCGGCGTGGCTCCTCGCGTGCTCCTCCGCGGGCGTGCTCGCGGACGTCGGGGGCGACCCGGCCGCGGCGGACCACGTCGTCGCGGGGCCCGGCCGCTTCGAGGAGGGGCTCGCCTGCCGGGGTGAGCGCATCGCCCTCTCGCTCGCCCCGCTGGGCCGCCGCTTCCCCACCCCGCCCGCCGGGTACGCCGACTACGCCGTCGAGGTGCCGAGCCAGGGCGACCGCTTCCAGCCGTACGCCCCGGTGGACCCCGAGGAGCCGGCGCTGATCGTCGCCGGGTCCGAGTACACCGGTGCGGAGGTCGTCGAGCGGGCCCGTGCCGCAGCTCCCGGGTTCGGCCTGACGGGGCCCGGCTCCCGGCTGCTGTCGGCGCTGCCGTACGACACCTGGGAGGGGGTCTGCGCCGGGCTGTACGCGCCGCTGGCGGTCGGCGGGTCCGTGGTGCTGTGCCGCAACCTCGACCGGCTGGGCGAGGACGCCCTGGGCCGGCGGATCGAGAGCGAACAGGTGACGGCGACGGCACGGTAGCCCCCGGGAGTGTGTGACTACCGGAAGTGCGTCACTCCTATAAGCGGCACGACGGTATGACCCAGGGCTGGGCTCGTCCTGGCGACGGATGCCCGCGGCCGTCGCCGGCCCTCCCCCGTTCGGCTCACCGTCCGTGGGCCCCACGCCCCCGTTCGGGCCATGGTCGTAGGAGCACGGGACGCTCGTACGCCAGGAGGTGGGGTGGATGCCGACGTGACGGACACCGCGGGCCCGCCCTCCGGACGTCCGGGCGACGACGCGCCCGGGCGGGCGGACACGCTGGGGCCGGGCGCGGGGGCGTCGCCCACCGGTGCGGGTCTCGTACGGCGCCGCAGGCGCTGGCTGCGCCACACCGCGATCGGGGTCGCCGCGGTGACGGCCTGCGCCGCGGCGACCGGCTGGGCGGTGTACGAGAAGCTGAACTCGAACATCACCTCGGACGACGACGCCGCCGCCGAGCTCGCCCGGTACGAGAAGGAGCGGCCCACCTCACTCGTGCGCGAGGCACAGAACATCCTGCTGATCGGGTCGGACTCACGCTCCGGCGACGGCAACCGCAAGTACGGGCGGGACTCGGGCACCGAGCGCTCCGACACCACCATCCTGCTCCACCTGGCCGCCGACCGGCACAGCGCGACGGCCGTCTCGCTGCCACGGGACCTGATGGTGGACGTGCCCGGCTGCCGGCGCCCTGACGGCACCCGCACCGAAGCGGTCTTCGCGATGTTCAACTACGCCTTCCAGGCCGGTGGTTCGGCCTGCACGATCCGGACCGTCGAGAAGCTGACCGACGTCCGGGTCGACCACCACGTCGTCGTGGACTTCAGCGGCTTCAAGGAGATGGTCGACGCGATCGACGGCGTCCGGGTGTGCCTGAAGGAACCCATCGACGACAAGGCCGCCAAGCTGCGGCTGCCCGCGGGCAAGGTGACCCTCAACGGCGAGCAGGCGCTCGGCTACGTACGCGCCCGCAAGAGCATCGGCGACGGCAGCGACACCGACCGGATGGACCGCCAGCAGCGGTTCCTCGGCGCGCTCGTCAAGAAGGTGCAGAGCAACGACGTCCTGCTCAACCCCACGAAGCTGTATCCGCTGCTCGACGCGGCGACCTCGTCGCTCACCACCGATCCGGCGCTGGCGAGCCTGCGCGGGCTGTACCAACTGGTGCGCGGCATGCGCGACATCCCTACGGAACGGGTGCGGTTCCTGACGGTCCCCCGGACGTCGTACGCCTACAACGCGAACCGGGACCAGCTCGTGGAGCCCGCGGCGGACCTGCTCTTCGCGCGGCTGCGTGCGGACGCGCCGGTGGAGGTCTCGAAAGAACTTCCGGAGGACTCCGCCGAGCGGAGCCGGGGTGCGGCCCCGCGGCCCGGGGAGGACCCGTACGGGCGGGGTGACGAAGGGCCGTACGACTCCTCCCACGACCCGGACCCGAGTGCGTCGCGCGGCTCCGCGGCGGAGCCGGGCGGCGACGGGAAGTCCGGTGGCGGAAGGCCCGACAGCCCCGTGGAAACCCCCGAACCGGCGCCCACGTTCCGCGGCAACACGGCCGCCGACGACGGCTGCGGGTAAAGCGCACGCCAAGACGGGGAACACCAGTCCCAAGAAATGGGGCGGATTGCCCAGTTGTAGGGGAGTGGAATTTGTCACCGCCGTCGACCGACGCTGAACTGGGCGGATAGTGTGAGCGATCCGGTGCACCCGGCCACGAGGACTGTCCTGGGGGTCGCGCACTGCTTGACCGAGACCCGAGCGCCTTTAGAGGGGGGACAAAGGCGCCGCGTGGCCCCGACGGAGGATTCAGACAACCGTGGACGCGCAAGGCCGTGGGCGGGCGGACGACATCGACCCCGCAGACCAGTGGGTACTCAACCCGGACACCGGCGAATACGAACTGCGACTGACCCCTTCCGCAGCGCAACCGGGAGTCCCGAGACCGCGCAGGACCGGCACCGGTGGCGGGACCCGTACGCGCAGCACGCCCGCTCGGGGGAAGAGCGGCGCCAAGCGCGACACCGTCGCCCCCGACACGCTGCCCGGCCCGCGCCGGCGCCGTGGCACGCCCGCCGAGCCGCCGCAGCCCCCGGGCCGGCGCCGCTCGCGGCCGGGCAAGAAGCCGAAGCAGTCGAAGGCGAAGAAGATGCTGCTGTGGACCGGCGGCTCGATGGCCTTCGTGCTGATCGGCGTCAGTGCCGCGGGATACATGTACCTCAAGCATCTCGAGGGAAACGTCAACACGACGGATGTCGGCAGCGCCGGCAGCGAGGGCTTCAGCAAGGACGAGGCCTTCAACCTGCTGATCATCGGCACCGACAAGCGCACCGGCAAGGGCAACGGCGGCTACGGCGACAAGAACAGCGTCGGGCACGCGGACACCACCATCCTGCTGCACGTCGCCAAGGACCGCTCGAACGCGACGGCGCTGAGCATCCCGCGCGACCTGATCACCGACGTCCCGAACTGCCCGACGATTCAGGACGACGGCTCCGAGAAGGACGTCCCGGGCTCGCAGAGCGTCCGCTTCAACACCAGCCTCGGGCAGGGCGGCCGCAACGCCGGCTGCACCATGCTCACCGTCAAGGCGCTCACCGGCATCAAGCCCGACCACTTCATGATGGCCGACTTCAACGCGGTCAAGACGCTGACCTCCGCGGTCGGCGGCGTCGAGGTGTGCGTGGCCCACCCGGTCGACGACAAGGAATCGCACCTCAAGCTGCCCAAGGGCAAGTCGACGGTCGCCGGCGAGCAGGCCCTTGCCTTCGTGCGCACCCGGCACAGCTTCGGCAACCAGGGCGACCTCGACCGCATCAAGGTGCAGCAGCAGTTCCTCGGTTCGCTGATGCGCAAGATGTCCTCCAGCAACACCCTGACCAACCCCTCCAAGCTCTACAAGCTGGCAGAGGCGGCCACCGAGGCGCTGACCGTGGACACCGGCATCGGCAAGGTCAGCACGCTCAAGGACATGGCACTGGAGCTCAAGAAGGTGCCGCCGAAGAACATCACCTTCACCACGCTGCCGGTGCTCGACAACCCCGCCGAGACGGTCAAGGCGACGGTCGTCGTCGACGACACCAAGGCGAAGCCGCTGTTCGAGGCGATGAAGAACGACGTGTCGCTGACCGAGGTGAAGAAGAAGGAGAAGAAGGAGAAGGCCGCCGTGGCCGCCCGCCTCAAGGGCTCCCGCTCCGCCGCCTCCGACATCCGCGTCGACATCTACAACGGAGGCGCCAAACCCGGCTCCGCACAGCGCACTCTCAGCTGGTTGCAGAATGATGAGGGCGTGATCAAGTCCAGCCAGCTCGGAAACGCAGACGAAACGCTGAGCAAGACCACCCTGGAGTACTCTCCGGACCAGGCGGACCAGGCGCGCAAGCTGGCCGACATCATGGGGTTGTCCGCTTCCGCGCTGAAGCCCGGCAAGAGCGAGGAGAACTCCCAGGGGCTGCCCGCGATGGTGCTGACCCTCGGCAAGGACTTCAAGGGGGCGGGTGTGCCGCTGACGGGTTCGTCGGTGGACCTGGACGTCGACAAGTCCACGGCGGACAAGCAAGTGTGCGCCAGTTGATGACCTGACGGGTCCGTCACGCGTCCAACCAATAGGGGCGCTCGCGCGTCCAACCGGACGCGGGACGGGCCCGTTCGTCAGGTGCAGGGTGGGGAGGCAGGGGTATGGCGCAGAGCGGTGTGCGCGGGGAGGGGGCACGGTCACGTGTCCGGCACGCGGGTGAAGCCTGGGACGAGGGTCTGAACGACGAGAACGGCGACCCGGCCCGGGAGCCCGGCGAGCCGGCCCGGGAGGAGTCAGGACCCGCTCTGAAGGACGGCGACGGGCCGCCCCCCGAGACGCAGGGACGCGGCGGACGGCACGGCGGCCGGCGGCCCGGCGGCGAGAACCGCGGGCCGCGCCGCAGACGCCGTGTGCTGCGCTGGTCGGCGATGGTTCTTGCGCTGCTGATACTCGGCACCGCGGGTGCCGGCTATCTCTACTACCAGCACCTGAACGGCAACATCGAGAAGGACGACCTGAACATCGGCGACGCCAAGGACAGGGCCGCCGCGCCCAAGCCGAACGCGGCCGGGCAGACCCCGCTGAACATCCTGCTGATCGGCTCGGACGCGCGGGACACCAAGGAGAACCAGAAGCTCGGCGGCGCCAGGGACACGTTCGGCGGCACCCCGCTCGCCGACGTGCAGATGCTGCTGCACCTCTCGGCGGACCGCACGAACATGTCGGTGGTCAGCATGCCGCGCGACACCCTGGTCGAGATACCCACGTGCACGGACCCGGACGACCAGGACGTGTACCGGGCGACCGTCGGACGGGTGATGACCAACCAGTCGCTCGGCCGTGGCGGCCCGGGCTGCACCGTGGCCACCTGGGAGAAGCTCACCAAGATCCACATCGACCACTTCATGAAGATCGACTTCGCGGGTGTGGTGTCGATGGCGGACGCCATCGGCGGGGTACCGGTCTGCGTGAAGGCCAACATCTACTCCAAGGACAGCCAGGGCCATGGCTCCGGTCTGAAGCTGAAGAGGGGCACCACGTCGATCAAGGGCAAGCAGGCCCTGCAGTGGCTGCGCACCCGGTACGGCTTCGAGGACGGCAGTGACCTGGCACGGGCCAGGGCCCAGCACCAGTACATGAACTCGATGGTCCGCCAGCTGCGCGAGAACGCCACCGTCAGCAACCCCAACAAGCTGCGCAAGCTCGCCGAGACGGCCACCAGGGCGCTGACCGTCGACGAGGGCCTCGGCACCGTGAAGAAGCTCTACGACCTCGGCAACGAGCTGAAGAAGGTCTCCCCGGAGCGCATCACGATGACCACGATGCCCAACCGGTACGTGGGCGCGCGGGTCGAACCCACGGACGACGCCACCAAGCTGTTCCGCCTCGTCCGCGAGGACATCGCGCTCGACGGCAAGGACGCGAAGTCCGCCGGGGACAAGGCCTCCTCGGACCCGGCCGCCGCCGACGACCGGATCGGCGTCACCGTGCAGAACGGCACACGCACGTCCACGCTCGCCCCGGTCCCCGGGCGGGCCAGCACCGTGAGCCAGTTGCTCGTCGGCAAGGGCTTCGCCAGGACGACGGCGGACACGGCCACGGCGACAGCCGAGGACGAGACGGTGATCCGCTACCCCAGCGCCGACCTGGAGGGCGACGCCCAGCGGGTCGCCAAGGCCCTGAAGGTCCCCTTCAGTGCGGTGGAGAGGTCCACGGACGTCTCGGGCGTCACGCTCGTCGTCGGCGCCGACTGGCGCGAGGGCACGGCGTACAAGGCCAAGGCCGACGACAACAAGACCCCGAAGACGGCGGACGCCCTCAACGGCGCAGACGCCGGTGCCTGCATGAAGGTGAACCCGGACTTCACCTCGTCCTAGAACGGAGCCGGGCCCCTCCCCCGGCGGCGACGCCGGGAGAGGGGCCCGGTCACGGACGGACAGGGTCAGTTCGGGCTCAGCACCGCCGGACGGCGCGAGGCGATGACCTTCTTCGCCAGCGCCTTCGGGCTGGTGAGGAAGCCCCACCCCCAGGACATGTGCATCGTCGCCAGGGCGACCGGGATCTGCAGCCGGGCCTTCGGCGGCAGCCCCTTGCCCGCCGGCACCGAACCGAGCGCGATCGCCGCGAGGTAGCCGCCGGGAACCAGCAGGCCCCAGGGCGTCACCGCGAGGCCGACCACCACGCCCGCGGCGATCGCGCACACCGCTGTCGGCGGCGCGAGGTAACGCAGGTTGATGGACCCCTCGTGGTAGCGGGCGACGACATGGCGCCAGCGCCCGTAGTCCTTGTACTGCTTGGCGAGGGCCCGCACGGAGGGGCGCGGGCGGTACGACACCCTGAGCTCGGGCGAGAACCAGATGAGGCCGCCCGCCTCCCGGATCCGGAAGTTCAGCTCCCAGTCCTGGGCCCGTATGAACTCCTCGTTGTAACCGCCCTGCTGCTCCAGGGCCTCGCGCCGGAAGACACCGAGGTAGACCGTCTCGGCGGAGCCGGCCTCACCGCCGGTGTGGAACGCAGCGTTGCCGACGCCGATCTTCGACGTCATGGCCGCGGCGACCGCGTGCTCCCAGTCGTTCTCACCCTCGGCGTGCATGATCCCGCCGACGTTCTGCGCGCCCGTCTCCGCCAGCAGGCGGACGGCGGTCGCGATGTAGTTCGGCGACAGGATGCCGTGTCCGTCGACCCGCACCACGACCGGATGCCGGGACGCCTTGATCGCGGCGTTCAGCGCGGCGGGGGTGCGGCCGGTGGGGTTCGGCACCGTGTGGACGCGCGGGTCTTCGCGGACGAGCTCGGCGGCGATCTCGTCCGTGCGGTCCGAGGACGGACCGAGGGCGATCACCACCTCCATCTCGCCGTCGTACTCCTGCGCCAGGATCGCTTGGACGGCCCCGCGCAGATGCCGCTCCTCGTTGAGGACGGGCATGATCACAGAAACGGCGGGGGGCGGCACGTCAGACTTCTCGCTCATCGGACGTCACGTTACCGCGAATGGGGGACACCGGTGCGCGCCGCGGGGGCGCGGACCCGGGCCGCAGATCGTATGGGCCTACGGTGCTCACGGATTCCCACGCCCGGCCCTCGCGGAGGCCCCCCTTGCCCACGCCGCCCACGCCGCCCCGCTCGCCCGCAGCACCGAAGCCCCGCCCACCGGAGCCGCCGCGTTCCCAGCGGCCCGCCGTACCGCGCGAGAAGCCCCGCTGGGCCATGCGGACGGTGACCACGCTCTCCGTGGTCGTCCTGGCCTCGGCCGGCATCGGGCACGCGGTGGTCACCAACCTCGACGCGGACATCGCCCGGGTCGACCCCTTCAAGGACATGAAGAACCGCCCCGAAGGCGGCAACGGCATGAACGTGCTGCTCGTCGGCACCGACGGCCGGGACCGGATCACCCCCGAGGAGAAGACCGAGTACCACCTGGGCGGCGCCCCCTGCCACTGCACGGACACGGTCATGATCGTGCACATCTCGGCGGACCGGGAGCGGGCCAGCATCGTCAGCCTGCCGCGCGACTCGTACGCCGAGACGCCCGCGCACACCGACCAGAACACCGGAAGGCGGCACGAACCCCACCCGGTCAAGCTCAACGCGGCCTACGCGGAGGGCGGCCCGCAGCTGACCGTGCGCACCGTCGAGAACATGACCCACGTCAAGATCGACCACTATCTGGAGGTCGACTTCACCAGCTTCATGAAGACGGTGGACGTGCTCGGCGGCGTGGAGATCTGCACCGCGCAGCCCATGAAGGACGCGTACACCGGGCTCGACCTGCCGGCCGGCTCGCACACGCTGCGGGGCGGGCAGGCACTTCAGTACGTGCGTTCCCGGCACGTCGACAGCGCCTCCGACCTCGGCCGGATGCAGCGCCAGCAGCGCTTCCTGGCCGCGCTGATCGAGAAGACCACGTCGTCCGGGGTGCTGCTGAACCCGATGAGGTTCCGGGACGTCACGCACGCCGTGCTCGGCTCGGTGCGCGCGGACAAGGCGTTCGGCACGGACCAACTGCTGGACCTGGGGCGGGCGATGCGGAACTTCTCGCCGTCCTCCTCCGAGTTCACCACCGTGCCGATCGCCGAGATGGCGTACCCCGTCAAGGGCGTCGGCTCGACCCTGAAGTGGGACGGCGCCAAGGCGGCGAAGCTCTTCCGCGCCCTCCGCGACGACGAGCCCCTGGCCTTGCACAAGGCCGGGCACAAGGCCCTGCGGGTCGATGTGGCGCCGCAGCAGATCCGGGTCCAGGTGGAGAACGCGACGCCGAAGGAGGGGCTCGGCGGACGCGTCGACAGCGCCCTCGCCGGCACCGGGTTCCTCACCACCCGGCTGCCCTCGAACGCGGCCGACCGGACCCTGAAGCGCACCGTCGTCGCCTACGACCCGCGCTGGGACCGCTCGGCGAGGTCCCTGGCGGCCGCCCTGCCCGGCTGCGAGCTGCGGGCGGTACGGGACCAGGGTCCGACGCTGAAGGTGATCACGGGGGCGGACTACCGGGGCGTACGGCGGGTGAAGGCCGCGGATCCCTACCAGGGGGAGTTCGGCGTGGTGACCGGCGATCAGGTGGTGTGCCCGTAGCGGTCCGCGCCGGGGAGCCACGGGGCGCTGCGCCCTGACCCGTGGTGCACCCGTAGCGGTCTGCGCCGGGAGCCGCGAGGCGCTGCGCCCTGACCCGTGGTGCGCCCGTAGGGGGCGGCGGCGGGAGGCACGGGGCGCGGCGCCCCGACCCGGACCGACGGGCGGCTCAGTCGTCCAGGCCCTCGGCCGCGCGCTTCTCCCGCAGTTCCACGATCGCGCGGCGCCGGGCGAGCCGGTGCGTGCGGCGGATCTGCGCCTCCTGGCAGCGGCGCTCGTCGCGCTCGGTCTCCGGCAGCACGGGCGGCACCCGGCGCGGCTTGCCGTCGGCGTCGACGGCCGCGAAGACGAGGTAGGCCGAGCCGACCTGGGTGGCCGGGGTGGACTCGTTCCAGCGCTCGGCCAGGACGCGCACGCCGACCTCCATGGAGGTCCGGCCGGTCCAGTTCACCTGGGCCTTCACATGGACGAGGTCGCCCACCCGGACCGGCTCCAGGAAGGCCATCTCGTCCATGGAGGCGGTGACGGCGGGACCGCCGGAGTGCCGTCCGGCCACCGCGCCGGCGGCGTCGTCGACCAGTTTCATGATCACCCCGCCGTGCACCGTGCCCAACAGGTTGGTGTCGGCGTGGGTCATGATGTGGCTGAGCGTCGTCCGGGACGCCGATGTCGGCTTTCCCGGGATGCCGTCCGGAGCGTCGGATTCCGGAGCGAGGACCTGATCTGTCATGGCCTCCACCTTAAGCCGGTCCGATTTGTGTCAGCTTGGCAACAGCCCTGATCCTATTTTCCTCCGAACCTTGTAAGGCACCTGGTCCGGCACTGCACACTGGTCGGCATGAACGATTGGCCCGATGGGCGCTCCGACGACAACCGCAGCAACCGGTACGGCGGCGGCAGCGCGAGCGCCCAGCCCGAGAGCGCGCGCGTGATGCGCCAGGTCCGGCGTCCGGCGACGCCCGGTCCCGGCCGGTCCGCGCCGCCGTACGGCGGGGTGCCGCAGCAGCCCGCGTACGTCGACGGACAGGGGCACGACCAGGGGCCGGACCACGACAGCGGCTACAACACGGGGCATGTCTACGGGGCACCGGGCGGCGGTGGCCCGGGGGGCCGCGGGAGCCGGGGTCCGCGCTCCGCGCCGGACTGGCGGCGGCGGATCAAGTGGACCGCGCTGACGCTGGTCACGCTGCTGGTCGCGGTGTCCGTCGGCACGTACTTCTGGGCCGACTCCAAGCTCAACCGTGAGGTCGACCTCTCCAAGGTGATCGACCGGCCGGAGGCGGGCGAGGGCACGAACTACCTGATCGTCGGCTCCGACAGCCGCGCCGGGATGTCCAGCGAGGAGAAGAAGAAGCTGCACACCGGGTCCGCGGAGGGCAAGCGCACGGACTCGATGATGATCCTGCACACCGGTGGCGGCGGCTCCACGCTGGTCTCGCTGCCCCGCGACTCCGACGTCGAGATCCCGACCTTCACCGGATCCGAGTCCGGCAAGACGTACAAGGGCACGGGCCGGCACGTGAAGCTGAACGCGGCCTACGCCGAGGACGGGCCGGAACTGCTGGTGCGCACGGTCGAGTTCAACACCGGCCTGCACATCGACCACTACGTGGAGATCGGCTTCGCGGGCTTCGCGGGCATCGTCGACTCGGTCGGCGGCGTGGAGATCGAGATCCCCAAGGGCGGCATGAAGGACACCAAGTCCGGCGCCGACTTCGAGGCGGGCAAGCAGACGCTCGACGGCCAGCAGGCCCTGGCCTTCGTCCGCACCCGGTACGCGCTCGCCGGCAGCGACCTGGACCGTACGAAGAACCAGCAGAAGTTCCTCTCGGCGCTGGCCAACCAGGTCGCCACCCCGAGCACGATCCTGAACCCCTTCAAGCTCTACCCGACGATGAGCTCGGGCCTGGACACCCTGATCGTCGACAAGGACATGGGCCTGTTCGACCTCGGCGACATGTTCTGGGCCATGAAGAGCGTCAGCGGCGGTGACGGCACGTCCATGAACATGCCGATCTCGGGTTCCACGGGCGGCAACCTCGTCTGGGACAAGGCCAAGGTCAAGACCCTGGTGAACGAGCTGAAGAACGACGAGAAGGTGACAGTCTCGGGCAAGTGAGCCCCGCCCCACCCACCCCACGCGAAGGGCCCCGCCGATGCGACCGGCGGGGCCCTTCGTGTGCGGGACGGGGTTACGGCAGGTTCCTCGCCATCACGATCCGCTGGACCTGGTTCGTGCCTTCATAAATCTGCGTGATCTTCGCGTCGCGCATCATGCGCTCGACCGGGTAGTCGCGGGTGTAGCCGTAGCCGCCGAGGAGCTGGACGGCGTCCGTGGTGACCTCCATGGCGACGTCGGAGGCGAAGCACTTGGCGGCGGCGCCCTGGAAGGTCAGGTCCTTGTCGCCGCGCTCGGACTTGGCGGCGGCCGCGTACGTGAGCTGACGGGCGGCCTCGATCTTCATGGCCATGTCGGCGAGCATGAACTGGATGCCCTGGAAGTCGGCGATCGGCTTGCCGAACTGCTTGCGCTCCTGGACGTAGCCCTTGGCGTAGTCCAGGGCGCCCTGGGCGATGCCGAGGGCCTGCGCGGCGATGGTGATGCGGGTGTGGTCCAGGGTCTTCATCGCCGTGGCGAAGCCGGTGCCCTCCTCGCCGATCATGCGGTCCGCGGGGATGCGCACGTTGTCGAGGTAGACCTCGCGGGTCGGGGAGCCCTTGATGCCGAGCTTCCGCTCCGGGGCGCCGAAGGAGACGCCCTCGTCGGACTTCTCGACGACGAAGGCGCTGATGCCCTTCGAACGCTTGGCGGGGTCGGTCACCGCCATGACCGTGTAGTACTCGGAGACGCCCGCGTTGGTGATCCAGCGCTTCACGCCGTTGAGGACGTAGTGGTCGCCGTCGCGGACGGCCTTGGTCTTCATGCCAGCGGCGTCCGAACCGGCGTCCGGCTCGGAGAGGCAGTACGAGAACATGCCCTCGCCCTTGGCGAGCGGGGTCATGTACCGCTTCTTCAGGTCCTCGGAGCCGGAGAGGATGACCGGGAGCGAGCCCAGCTTGTTCACCGCGGGGATCAGCGAGGAGCTGGCGCACACCCGCGCCACCTCCTCGATCACGATGACCGTGGCGAGCGCGTCCGCGCCCGCGCCGCCGTACTCCTCGGGCACGTGCACCGCGTGGAGGTCGTTGGCGGTAAGCGCGTCGAGGGCCTCCTGGGGGAATCGGGCTTCCTCGTCGACCGCGGCGGCGTACGGCGCGATCTTCGCCTCGGCCAGCGCACGGATCGCGTCCCGGAGCATGTCGTGCTCCTCGGACGGGCGGTACAGGTCGAAATCAGCCGGTCCGGCCAAGGTCTCTCACGCTCCAAGGATGCTAATTACCGTTAAGTAACCCGAATTTTAGGGGTCTGCCCGCGCGAGTGATACGTGAGGTTGGCGACAGGGGGAAGTTGCCCGGTGAGGGGCCCCGTCACGCCCCGACTATGCTCGGGCCCGCACTGCCGAACGAAGTCCGCCTGGAAGCACGGGAGCACCGCATGGCCCTCAAGATCACCGTGATCGGCACCGGCTATCTCGGCGCCACGCACGCCGCGGCCATGGCCGAACTCGGCTACGAGGTCCTGGGTCTCGACGTGGTGCCCGAGAAGATCGAGATGCTCCAGCGGGGCGAGGTCCCGATGTACGAGCCCGGTCTCGAGGAACTGCTGCACCGGCACGTCGCGGGCATCGAGGGGTCGAGCGGGCGGCTGCGCTTCACGATGGACTGGGCGGAGGTCGCCGCGTTCGGCGACGTGCACTTCGTCTGCGTGAACACCCCGCAGAAGCACGGCGAGTACGCCTGCGACATGTCGTACGTCGACGCGGCCTTCGAGTCGCTGGCCCCGCATCTGCACGGCCCCGCGCTGGTCGTCGGCAAGTCGACCGTGCCGGTGGGCTCCGCGGCCCGGCTGGCGGCCCGGCTGGCGGAGCTGGCCCCGGCCGGCGAGGACGCCGAGCTGGCCTGGAACCCCGAGTTCCTGCGTGAGGGCTTCGCCGTGCAGGACACCCTGCACCCGGACCGGATCGTGGTCGGCGTCCGCAGCGAGCGCGCCGAGAAGCTGCTGCGCGAGGTCTACACGACGCCCGTGGCCGAGGGTTCGCCGTTCGTGGTGACCGACTTCCCGACCGCCGAGCTGGTGAAGACCTCGGCGAACTCCTTCCTCGCCACCAAGATCTCCTTCATCAACGCCATGGCCGAGGTCTGCGAGGCCGCCGACGGCGATGTCGCCAAGCTGGCCGAGGCCATCGGGCACGACGACCGGATCGGGAAGAAGTTCCTGCGGGCCGGGATCGGCTTCGGCGGCGGCTGTCTGCCGAAGGACATCCGCGCCTTCATGGCCCGCGCCGGTGAGCTGGGGGCCGACCAGGCCCTGACCTTCCTGCGCGAGATCGACTCCATCAACATGCGCCAGCGCGGCCAGATGGTGGAGCTGGCACGGGAGGCGCTCGGCGGGGGGTCCTTCCTCGGCAAGCGGGTCGGCGTGCTCGGCGCGACGTTCAAGCCCGACTCCGACGACGTACGGGACTCACCCGCGCTGAACGTCGCCGGGCAGATCCACCTCCAGGGCGGACAGGTCACCGTCTACGACCCGAAGGGCATGGCCAACGCCCGCCGGCTCTTCCCGACGCTCGGTTACGCCGACTCCGCGGTCGAGGCGGTGCGCGGCGCCGACGTCGTCCTGCACCTGACCGAGTGGCGGGAGTTCCGCGAGCTGGACCCGGCGGTACTGGGCGAGGCGGTCACCGCCCGCGTGGTCCTCGACGGCCGCAACGCCCTCGACCCTGAGCTGTGGCGCCGGGCGGGCTGGACGTACCGGGCGATGGGCCGCCCCACCGCGTAGACACGCACCCGGACCTCTCACGAAGGACGCCGGTCCGGCCGAGGCTCAGTCGGCCGGACCGGCGTCCTCCCGTATTCTCCACGGCCGCGCGGCCGGGCGTGGCCACAAGCCGCTACTTCGCGCGGTAGCGGCGCATCTTCGCGCGGGCGCCGCAGACCGACATCGTGCACCAGCGGCCCCGGCAGGCCGGGCTGCGGTCGTAATACGCCCAGTGGCAGGCCGGCGCCTCGCAGGCCTTCAGACGCGGCCAGGTGCCGTCGACGAGCGCCTGGGCGATCGCCGCGGCCACCCGGGAGGCGAGCGGCGCCGGTTCGGCGGCGGTGAGCGTCGCGGCGCCGTCGTGGCCGTCCACGCTCACCACCAGGGGCGCCCGGGCCAGCAGCCGGCCGAGCGGGGTCACGTCGCGGTGCGGCGGATGGCCGGCGTGGGCCAGGCACACCGCGCGCAGCGACTCGCGCAGTTCGCGGGCCGCCGGCACGTCCGGCGCCCCGAGCCCGAACGGCGTCCGCCCCTCGGCCGTGTCCAGCAGGTCGGCGCCCGACTCGATGTCCAGCGTGTTCACCAGTGCCTGGACCAGGGCCAGGGCGCCGGGTGCGGGCGCGCGGTCATTCATGGTTGCGACGTTACCTCTCGTGCGGGAGCATGCAGTGACCGTTACTGGATACTTGATTCTACTGGTAACCAGATTCCGCAGGTGACGTAGGAGGAAGCATGGCTCTCGCCGAACTCGGTGCCGTCGTCCTGGACTGTCCCGACCCGCGTGCCCTCGCCGGGTTCTACGCCGAGGTGCTCGGCGGGACGGTCGAGGGCGAGGGCGACTGGGTCGACCTGTTGGTGCCCGGCGGACCGTCGCTGGCGTTCCAGGCCGCTCCCGGGTACGTACCGCCGAGGTGGCCCGCCGCCGAGGACTCGCAGCAGTTCCACCTGGACCTGACCGTCGGCGACCTGGACGCGGCCGAGAAGGGCGTGCTGGCGCTCGGCGCGAAGCCGCTGGACACCGAGGACCGCTCGCGCGGCTTCCGCGTGTACGCCGACCCCGCGGGGCACCCGTTCTGTCTGTGCGCCTGCTGACCGAGGAGGATGTCATGGCACCCGCCGCACGCATGCGATCCGTCGTGCTCGACTGCCCCGAACCACGCGCCCTCGCCGAGTTCTACGCCGGTGTCCTGGGCGGCGAGATCAGCCAGGAGGACGAGACCTGGGCCACGCTGGAGGCGCCCGGCGGTCATCGGATCGCCTTCCAGCGGGCGCCGGGCCACACGCCGCCGGACTGGCCGCGGGCGGACGGCAACTCGCAGCAGCTGCACCTGGACCTCGACGCGGGCAGCACGCAGGAGGCGCTGGAGAGGGCCGGGGAGAGGGTCCTCGCGCTGGGCGCCCGTCCCCTCGACGTGGACGACGACGGGGGCAAGCGCGACTTCCGGGTGTACGCCGATCCGGCGGGGCATCCGTTCTGCCTCTGCCGGATCGGCCCCACGTGACCGGCCCCCCGCGGGCGGCGCTCAGCTGTCCAGGTCGGAGATCTTCACGGTGGACGGCTCGCGCCGCGCCTGTGCGGCGCGGGCCGTGAAGTCCGCGTTGCGCAGCACGCGCTGGACGTTGCCCCAGGTGAGCAGGGCCACGTCGGACTCGGGCCAGCCCCGGTCCAGCAGTTCCGCGATCAGCCGCGGGTAGCACGAGGTGTCGGCGAGGTCCCGCGGGTGCGCGGCTCCCGAGTCGTAGGTCCCGGAGAGGCCGACGCACTCGGGGCCCGCGACCGCGCGCACGTGGTCGAGGTGGTCGGCGACGTCCCCGACGGAGGGCCCCGTCTGCTCGGCCGTCAGCGGCACCAGGCACAGCCCGTGGGCGGCGCCCAGCTCGGCGAGCACGTCGTCGGGCAGGTTCGCCGGGTGGGGGCGCAGCGTCCGGGCCGCGGACCGGACGAAGACCAGCGGGGCCTTGGAGACGGCGAGGGTGCGGCGGACGGTGGCGTCGGAGGCGCCGGAGAGGTCCGGGAGCACGCCGAGCCGGTTCATCTCGCGGACCACCTCCTCGCCGAACCGGGTCAGGCCCGTCTCGCCGGCCCAGGACGTGCCGGAGAGCGTGAGGAAGCGCAGCCCCAGCGCGCGCAGCGCACGCAGAATGCCCAGGGAGTCGCCGATGGCGGGGGCTCCGGCGGGGCCGAGCAGCACGGCGATGCGGCCGCAGAGGCGGGCGTCGGTGATCTGGCCCGCGCTGTACGCGAGCCGCAGGCCCTCCGGGTGGCCCTGGACGACCGTCTTCACCAGGTCCAGCTGGTCCAGGGTCGCCCCGACGGCCCGGTCACCGGTGAGCCCCTCCGGCAGGTGCAGCGACCAGAACAGCGCGCCCACGTGTCCCGCGCGCAGCCGCGGCACGTCGGTGTCGAGGGCGCTCTCCCCCAGCTCCAGGTCGTACCAGTGCAGGTGGCGCAGCGCCCAGGGCAGGCCGGTGTAGCCGTCGGCGACGGGGTGTTCGGTGAGCAGTGCGTGGGCGCGTTCCAGCGTTTCGGAGGAGGCGGCCGCCTCCTCCGTGCGGAGCTCCGGTCCGGTTCCGGTCCCGGGGCGTGCGGCGGTCCGGTCGAGTCCGCCCACCTCGGCGGTGAAGTGCAGGTCGTCCTGGAGGTCTGCCATGGCCGGCTCCGTACGTCAGCGTGATCGCAGTACGGTCACCGTCGCACGGGGGCCGGTGGGCTTCCTGGTGGACGGGGCGTTCGGGGGTACGGCGCGGCACGGCGGGCGGGGTACCGCGGGGCACGACGGGGTACGTCCCCCCGCCGTGCCCCGTCCGTCCCGGCGCTCAGCCGTCCAGCTGCTCCAGGGTGGCGTTCGACGGCGCGCGGCTCGCCCGGAGGTCGCGGGCCACGTCCTCGGCTGCGCCCAGCACGCGTACCGCGTTCTGCCAGGTCAGCTTGGCGAGGTCGGCGCGGGACCAGCCGCGGTCCAGCAGTTCCGCGACGAGGTTCGGGTAACCGGAGACGTCGTCGAGGCCCTGCGGGGTGAACGCCGTGCCGTCGTAGTCGCCGCCGATGCCGAGGTGGTCGACGCCGGCGACCTCGCGCATGTGGTCCAGGTGGTCGGCGACGGTGGAGACGGTCGCGACGGGCCGCGGGGCCGTCTCCTCGAAGGAGCGGTGGACCTTCATCGCCTCGGGGGTGGTGTCGAGGTGGTGGAAGCCGTGCGCGCGCATGTTGTCGTCCGCCGCGGCCGTCCAGTCGACGGCCGCCTGGAGGACGAACTTGGGCACGAACGTCACCATCGCCACTCCCCCGTTGGCGGGCAGCCGCTCCAGGACGTCGTCCGGGATGTTGCGCGGGTGGTCGCACACCGCCCGCGCGGAGGAGTGGGAGAAGATCACGGGCGCGGCGCTGGTGTCGAGCGCGTCCCGCATCGTCGTGGCCGCCACGTGCGAGAGGTCCACGAGCATGCCCTCGCGGTTCATCTCCCGGACGACCTCGCGGCCGAAGGCCGACAGGCCGCCCACGGCCGGCTCGTCCGTCGCCGAGTCCGCCCACGCGATGTTGTCGTTGTGCGTGAGCGTCATGTAGCGGACGCCCAGCGCGTACAACCCCCGCAGCGCGGCGAGGGAGTTGTCGATGGAGTGCCCGCCCTCGGCGCCCATCAGCGAGGCGATACGGCCTTCCGCGCGCGCCGCCTCCATGTCCGCGGCGGTCAGCGCGGCGCGCAGGTCCCGCGGGTGACGGGCGATCAACTGCCGTACGCAGTCGATCTGTTCGAGCGTCGCCGTCAGCGCGCCCGGCAGGTCCGAGCGCACGTACACCGACCAGTACTGCGCGCCGACGCCGCCCGCGCGCAGCCGCGCCAGGTCGGTGTGCAGGTGGGCGCTCTGGTCGGCGGCCAGGTCACGGGCGCCGAGGTCGTAGCGGACCTGCTCGCGCAGCGCCCAGGGGAGGTCGTTGTGCCCGTCGACCACGGGGAAGTCGGCGAGCAGTTCGCGCGCGAGGTCCGGGGCGGACATCGGCGTCACTTCCCGAAGCCGAAGCCGCTGCCCGCGCCCTCGACCTTGGTGCGCAGCCGCTTGCCCTTCTCGGTGGCCTGGTCGTTGAGCTCCTGCTGGAACTCCCGCATCCGGACGAGGAGTTCCTCGTCGTGCGCGGCGAGCATGCGGGCGGCCAGCAGGCCGGCGTTGCGCGCGCCGCCCACGGAGACGGTGGCTACGGGCACGCCGGCCGGCATCTGCACGATGGACAGCAGTGAGTCCATGCCGTCGAGGTACTTGAGCGGCACGGGCACGCCGATGACGGGCAGCGGGGTGACCGAGGCGAGCATGCCGGGCAGGTGGGCGGCGCCGCCCGCGCCCGCGATGATCGCCTTGAGGCCGCGCTCGGCGGCGTGCTCCCCGTACGCGATCATCTCGCGCGGCATCCGGTGCGCGGAGACGACGTCCACCTCGTAGGGGATCTCGAACTCGTCGAGGGCCTGGGCGGCGGCCTCCATGACGGGCCAGTCGGAGTCGGACCCCATGACGATGCCGACGACGGGCGACTGCGCGGACGTGCTCATTCGGTGATCGTGCCTCTCAGATATCCGGCTGCGTGCCGGGCGCGATCGAGGACGTCGTCCAGGTCGTCGCCGTAGGTGTTGACGTGGCCGACCTTGCGTCCGGGCTTCACGTCCTTGCCGTACATGTGGATCTTGAGCTTGGGGTCGCGGGCCATGCAGTGCAGATACGCGGAGTACATGTCGGGGTAGTCGCCGCCGAGGACGTTCACCATGACGGTCCAGGGGGCGCGGGGGCGCGGGTCGCCGAGGGGCAGGTCGAGGACCGCGCGGACGTGGTTGGCGAACTGGGAGGTGATCGCGCCGTCCTGGGTCCAGTGGCCCGAGTTGTGCGGGCGCATCGCCAGTTCGTTGACGAGGATGCGGCCGTCGCGGGTCTCGAAGAGCTCCACGGCGAGGTGTCCGACGACGCCGAGCTGCTGGGCGATGCGCAGGGCCAGTTCCTCGGCCTCGAGCGCCAGCGACTCCGGGATGCCGGGCGCGGGCGCGATCACCGTGTCGCAGACGCCGTCCACCTGCTGGGACTCGACGACGGGGTAGGCGACCGCCTGCCCGTGCGGTGAGCGGACCACGTTGGCGGCGAGCTCGCGGACGAAGTCGACCTTCTCCTCGGCGAGGACCGGCACACCGGCCTGGAAGGGGGCGGCGGCCTCCTCCGCGGAGCGGACGAACCAGACCCCCTTGCCGTCGTAGCCGCCGCGGACGGTCTTGAGGATCACGGGGAATCCGTCGCCCTCGGCCGCGAACGCGGCGACGTCGTCGATGTCGCGCACGATCCGGTGCCGGGGGCACGGCACACCGATCTCGTCGAGCTTCGCGCGCATCACGCCCTTGTCCTGGGCGTGCACGAGCGCGTCGGGGCCCGGCCGGACGGGGATGCCGTCCGCCTCCAGGGCCCGCAGATGCTCGGTGGGTACATGTTCGTGATCGAAGGTGATCACGTCGCAGCCCCGCGCGAAGTCACGCAGCGTGTCGAGGTCGCGGTAGTCGCCTACGACGACATCACCGACCACCTGCGCCGCTGAATCCTGCGGGGTGTCACTGAGGAGCTTGAACCTGATGCCGAGCGGGATGCCCGCCTCGTGTGTCATACGAGCGAGCTGCCCCCCGCCGACCATGCCGACTACCGGGAACGTCACCCCCCAAGAGTATCGGCCACGCGGCGGCGGCCGGATTCCGTCCCCCCGGCCCCGCTCCGGGTGGGCCCCGGCGCCCGTCTTCACACGCGTGTCCGCCCGTACGCGGGCGTCGCGGCGGGCCGCTGGTTAGCATGGCTTGGTTGACGCAACCGACCTACGCATCCGACCGACGGGGGATGGCGACACGATGGGCAGTGGTTCCACGGACGTGCGCGCGCCCCGCAGTGCGGTGCGCGAGCGGTTCGACCGGCTACTCCGCGAGGTCGCGAAGTTCGGGGCCGTGGGCGCCCTGGGCACCGTGGTCAACTTCGCCGTGTCCAACCTGCTGTGGCACACCACGGACCTGCAGGCCGTGCGGGCGAACGTGATCGCCACGGTCGTCGCCATCGGCTGCAACTACGTGGGGTTCCGTTACTTCACGTACCGCGACCGCGACAAGAGCGCCAGGACCAAGGAGCTGTCGCTCTTCCTGGCCTTCAGCATGGTGGGCCTGGTCATCGAGAACGGCGTGCTCTACGCGGCGATCTACGGCTTCGGCTGGGACAGCCCGGTGCAGCGCAACGTCTTCAAGGTCCTCGGCATCGGCATCGCGACGATGTTCCGCTTCTGGTCGTACCGCACCATGGTGTTCCGCTCGCTGCCGGACAGCGGGACCGTGGCGGACGCGGAGCCGTTCCTCGGACCCCGGCCGGAACAGGCCGGGCGGCCCACCCAGCGCGTGCCCTGATCCGGCCCGTGCCGCGGGCCGCCGTCCGTCACCGGACCGTGGGCTCCTCCTCCCCCTCCGCGGGACGCCTCAGCGGCGTACGCGACAGGAAGAGGCCGAAGACCGGGGGGTTGGCCTGGAGCATCTCCAGCCGGCCGCCGTCGGCCTCCGCCAGGTCGCGGGCGACCGCCAGGCCGATGCCCGTGGAGTTGCGGCCGCTGATCGTGCGCTCGAAGATGCGGGCGCCGAGGTCCGCGGGGACACCCGGCCCCTCGTCCGTGATCTCGACGACGGCCTGGTTGCCGGTGACGCGGGTGCGCAGGGCGACGGTGCCGCCGCCGTGCATGAGGGAGTTCTCGATGAGGGCGGCGAGGACCTGGGCGACCGCGCCCGGGGTGCCCACCGCCCGCAGGTGCCGTTTCCCGGAGCTGACGATGGCGCGGCCCGCGCTGCGGTAGGCGGGCCGCCACTCGGCGAGCTGCTGGAGGATGACCTCGTCGAGGTCGAAGGAGACCGCGGAGCCGGTGCGCGGGTCGCGGGAGTTGGTGAGCAGCCGTTCCACGACGTCCGTGAGCCGCTCGACCTGGGTCAGCGCGATCGTCGCCTCTTCCTTCACGGTGTCCGGGTCGTCCGTGAGGGTGATCTCCTCCAGCCGCATGGACAGCGCAGTCAGGGGGGTGCGGAGCTGGTGGGAGGCGTCGGCGGCCAGCCTGCGCTCGGCGGTGAGCATGCGGGCGATCCGCTCGGCGGAGGAGTCCAGCACGTCGGCGACGCGGTCCAGCTCCGGAACGCCGTAGCGCTTGTGGCGGGGGCGGGGGTCGCCGGAACCGAGCCGTTCCGCGGTCTCCGCGAGGTCGGTGAGCGGGGAGGCGAGCCGGTTCGCCTGCCGTACGGCGAGCAGGACGGCGGCGATCACGGCGAGCAGCGCGACCGCCGCGATGATCAGGAGCGTCCGGCCGACCTCGCGGGTCACCGAGGAGCGCGGTTCCTCGACCGTGACCGTCTCGCCCTGCTCGCCGGTCGCCCTGGAGCGGATGACGTCGCCGGTGGGCGCGGTGCCGATCTCGATGGGCGGCCGCCCGGGGACGCGGATCACGGCGTAGCGGCCCTCGGCGACCTGGTCCCTGAGAATGACGCCGCTGATCCGCTCGTCCCCGAGGATCCGGCTGTCCACGATGCTGGCGAGCCGCAGGGCCTCGGAGTCGACGCGTTCCTGGGCGCTGTTGCTGATCGTCCGGGTCTCGACGAGGACGAGGGACACGCCGAAGACGGCGATCACCACGAGCACGACGGCGAGCGTGGACTGGATGAGTCGTCGGCGCATGACCTGTCACCTGGAAGGAACGGGGGCTGGGTCCGCTGCCCGGACGGGCTGGGTCCGCTGCCCGGACGGGCTGGGTCCGCTGCCCGGAGGGGCTGGGTCCCCTCGTCAGGGCGGACCGGGTCCCCTCGCACGGACGAGGGGGGGGTCAGCTCTTCTCGAAGCGGAAGCCCACGCCCCGGACCGTCGCGATGTAGCGGGGGTTCGCCGCGTCGTCCCCGAGCTTCTTGCGCAGCCAGGAGATGTGCATGTCGAGGGTCTTGGTGGAGGACCACCAGGTGGTGTCCCAGACCTCGCGCATCAGCTGGTCACGGGTGACGACCCGGCCCGCGTCCCGGACGAGGACCCGCAGCAGGTCGAACTCCTTGGCGGTGAGCTGCAGTTCCTCGTCGCCCATCCAGGCGCGGTGCGACTCGACGTCGATCCGCACGCCGTGGGTGGCGGGCGGCTGCTGCGGCTCCGCGGAGCCGCGCCGCAGCAGGGCCCGGACCCGGGCGAGCAGTTCGGCCAGCCGGAACGGCTTGGTGACGTAGTCGTCGGCGCCCGCGTCCAGGCCGACGACGGTGTCCACCTCGTCGGCACGCGCGGTCAGGATGAGGATCGGGATGGCGTGGCCTTCGGCACGCAGCCGCCTGGCCACCTCCAGGCCGTCCATGCCGGGCAGTCCGAGGTCCAGCACGACCAGGTCGATGCCGCCCTGGATGCCGGCGTCGAGCGCGGTGGGGCCGTCCTCGCGCACTTCCACCTCGTACCCCTCCCGGCGCAGGGCGCGGGCCAGCGGCTCCGAGATGGACGCGTCGTCCTCGGCGAGCAGTACACGGGTCATGGCCTGATGGTAGTCCGCCCCGGAGGAGAGCCGGGGCGTGATCGGCAGCCGTGCTTGCCGCCGCCGTCCGGCCGTGTCGTGGCAGGCGCCCCGAGGCGGGCCCACGGAGCGCCGTGACGTACGTCACCTGCGGCTGTGGGATGCGATCGTTGCGTAGACCTTCGAATAAACGCCGACGGTTGCATTCTCACCTGTGATCCATGTCTCAAGTCCTTCCATATACCGCATTCACCTGTCGTATGGTGACCAGACGCCTGTAGCACCACACGGGGACCTTTGGCGCGAGATGGATGCTGAAGGTCTCTTTTGTGTGCGGGCTGGTGTTCGCCAGCCTTGAAAGGAATGACCTGTGGCCGGGCCCCGAGCGCACCGACGCGCGTAGGGGCGTGGATCCCGGTGGTCGTCGTCCACCGCTTCGTGACCCGGAGCGGACTCCCCTGGGCGTAGGGGCGGACGGTCGAGTCCCGCCGGTGCCGGCCGCCCCCCACCGGGCGCGCACCCGCCCCCTGGTCCCCGGCTCCGCCGGGCCGGGGGACCCCCCGTGCGGCACGCCCCGACCAGCAAGGAACGACCATGGCGTCCAGCCTGACGAAGGACTCGGTCACTCCGGGCACCCCCGGTTCCGAGAAGTCCTTCTTCGGCCACCCCCGCGGACTGGCCACCCTCTTCATGACCGAGATGTGGGAGCGTTTCTCCTACTACGGCATGAGGGCACTGCTCCCGCTGTACCTCGTCGCTCCGGGCGGCCTGCACCTCAGCGCGGCGACCGCGACCGCGATCTACTCGGTCTACCTGTCCCTCGTGTACCTGCTCGCCCTGCCGGGCGGCTGGTTCGCCGACCGCGTGCTCGGCCCCCGCAAGACCGTCGCCCTGGCCGGCGGGATCATCATGCTCGGCCACCTCACCCTGGCCCTGCCGACCTCCGGCACCTTCTACGCCGGGCTCGGGCTGGTCGCGATCGGCTCCGGTCTGCTGAAGGCCAACATCTCCACGATGGTCGGCCACCTCTACGACGGCCCGGACGACCCGCGCCGCGACGGTGGCTTCACCCTCTTCTACGTCGGCATCAACCTCGGTGCCTTCGCCGCGCCGCTGATCATCGGCACCGTCGGTGAGAACGTCAACTGGCACCTGGGCTTCGCGCTCGCCGCGCTCGGCATGGCGCTGGGGCTGGTGCAGTTCCTGCTCGGCGGCCGTCACCTGAGCAAGCGTTCCGACGTCGTCCCGACGCGGCTGTCCGCCGAGGAGAAGGCGGCCACGCTGCGCAAGGCCGCGCTGTGGGCGGGCGTCGCCGTGGTCTTCTACGCCGTCGTCGGCTTCACCGGCCACTACACGCTGAACTGGCTGCTGGTCCCGATCACGCTCGCCGGTCTGCTGATTCCGGTCATGGTCATCGCCCGCATCAAGCGCGACAAGGAACTCGACCGCGCCGAGCAGTCGAAGATGTCCGCGTACATCTGGTTCTTCGTCGCCGCGGCCGTCTTCTGGATGATCTACGACCAGGGCGGTTCGACCCTGTCGCTGTTCGCGGACAACTCGGCGGAGAACAGCGTCTTCGGCTGGGACTTCCCGGTCTCCTGGTACCAGTCGGTCAACCCCGTCATGATCATGGCTCTCGCGCCGGTGTTCGCCTGGCTGTGGCTGGCGCTGAACCGGCGCGGCAAGGAGCCGGGCACCGCGGTGAAGTTCGCCGCGGGCCTGATCCTGGTCGGCGCGTCCTTCTTCCTCTTCCTGGCTCCGCTGACGATCGCCGAGGGCGGTCACAAGGCGGCCGCGATGTGGCTGGTCGCGATCTACTTCGTGCAGACCGTCGGTGAGCTGACGGTCTCCCCCGTCGGCCTCTCCCTGACGACGAAGATGGCGCCCGCGAAGTACGCCTCGCAGATGATGGGTGTCTGGTTCCTGGCCGTCACCGCGGGAGACGCCACGACCAGCCTGCTCTCCATCGCCGGGGTCGACCTGAACAAGACGGGCATCGTCACCCTGGAGGCCACGCTCGCCGTGGTCGCCGGATTCGCGGTGTGGATGTACCGCAAGAAGGTCAAGCAGCTGATGGGCGACGTCCGCTGACGGGCTCCCGCTCCGTGCTGTGACGTGAACGGCGGAGGGCCGCCGCACCGTTGAGGTGCGGCGGCCCTCCGCCGTGTGCGGGTCCTTCCTCGCAGGTGCCGGGGCGGGTCAGCGCGTCCGCCGGTGGGGCATGAAAGTGAGGACCGCCCCGCCGAGCAGGGTCACCGTCCCCGCGACCAGTCCGAGGGCCCGCAGGGCGCTGTGGCTCCCGGCGCCCGTCTCCGCGAGGCCGCCGGACGCCGTGCCGCCCGCCGCCGAACCGCCGGACGCCGTGCCCCCGGACCCGGAGGAGCCGCCGCCCGAGGCGCCGCTCGCCTGCTCCGTGGTGTCGAGGGTCAGCGAGACGGCCGTCGTGGTCGGCGTGCACGTCGTCGTCGTGCCGAGGGCCCGCACGGTCAGCACGCCCGGCGAGAGGGTCGACTTCCCGCTCGCGCCCGGCTTGTACGTACCGGTGAGGTCGGGGATCTCGATCGGGGCGCCCGACTTGATCGGCGCGGAGTTGGCCGGACCCTCGACGTGGACGGTGCCCTTGTCCGCGCCGCCCAGGACGACCTCCATCGACGGCGTCACCGAGTCCGCGGGGATGTCGGCCGGGCTGTCCATCACGGACTTCCCGAACCGGACGGTGAGGTCGAAGCTCCCGCCGTTCCTCTTCGCGTCGATCTGCACGGGCGACGTGGCGGCCTTGTCACCGATGGGCGTCTTGCAGGCGTAGGAGACGGACACCTCCTTGCCGGGGAAGTCGCTCTGCCCGCCGCCTCCCGAGGAACCGCCCGTGCCGCTGCCGCCGGTGCCGCCGGGGTCGCTCGCAGTGGCCGACGGCGTCGTGGGCGGTGTCGCCGTGGGCCCGCCGTCCGTCGTACCGCCCGAACTCGCGCCGCCCGGCGTCACCTTGATGGTGGCCGCGGACTTCACCGTCTCCTTCGGCGAGCACTTCGTGTCGGTGGACAGCGGCTTGCTGACGTTGATGGCGTACGCGTCCGGTGTCAGCGTCACCTCGCCCGCGGCCGTCAGCTTCAGCCTGCCGGTCATGTCCGGCAGCTTCATGTCACTGTTCTTCGGGATCGGCGGGTTGCTGCGCGGCCCCTCCATCGCGACGGCCGCCGTCTGCGCCCCCGCCGCCCTGAGCGTGCCGGTCGGCTTGACCGTGTCCTTGTCCAGGTCGAGGACGTCCGGGTTCTTCGACGCGGCCTGGACGAACTTCCAGGTGATCGTCACCTCGTCGCCGACCTTCGCCTCGGCCGGTGCCGTGATCTCCGCCCTCGTGGTGCCCTGGACCGGGGGCAGTCCCGAGATCGCGGGCGGGATGCACTCGGTCGCGTACGCCACCTCGGCGGCCTGGGCCGGGGCCGCGGCCACGCCCAGCAGCATGCCCGCGCCGCCCAGCATCAGCGCGGCCCCGGCCACGCCGGCTCTCCGTCTCTGGCTCACGTGTTCCCTCTCCTCGTCGGAGTCGTCGGACCGTTCTTGTGCGGTGCGGAGAGCCGGCCGGCCGCGGAGGTCCCCGGATCGCTGTCCGGTGTGAACCACGGCAGGACCGGGGTGCTCGTGCGCTTCGGCGGCGCCTTCGGGGACCGCGGCCGGGCATGGGCCGACCTCGGGGCGCGCGGGGCCGGCCGGGGCAGCCGCAGCCCGCTGTGCCGGCCGGCCCGTCCGAAGGGCCCGCGCGGCCGCACCCGGTCCACCACGGCCATGCCGGCCCGGAACACGGCGCCCGGCACGACGACGCACACCAGGATCCAGAACAGGGTCACGCCCCAGGGACGGCCGACGCCCCACGGCTGCTCGGCCAGTACCTTCCCGCCGTACTTCAGGGAGACCGTGTAGTCGCCGTGCGCCCCGGCCGCGAGCTCCACCGGCAGGGAGACGCGGGCCTTTCGGCCCGGCGCGATCGTGCCGCGCCACTGCTGCTCCTCCCACCGCGGCGCGAACACGCCGTGGGCGGTGCCGACCTGGAAGACGGGGTTCTTCACCGCGGACGTGCCGGTGTTGCCGACCGTGAACACGAACCTGCGCGCGGGCGGCGAGCCGAACCAGGTCAGCAGGGTGCCGGAACCGTCGAGCCGGGTGTCCGTCAGCACGGAGAGGCGCCCGCCGGTCTCCTCCCTCGGCAGCGGCTCCACCGAGTGCCCCGCGACCATGAACAGGGCGTCCGCCGCGGCCTTCCTGCCCGCGACCGTCGCGACGTGCACCACGCACGGGCAGGGCCTGGGCGGTTCGGCGACGGGCAGCTTGCGGGTGAAGCGGCCCCGGGCATCCGTGGTGACGGCCCGTCCGTCCCCGTTGGCACAGGAGTCGGTGCCGCCGACGACGCCGCGGGACGGCACCGAGCGGCCGCAGATCAGGATCGTCAGCAGCCGCTTCGCGCCCCAGCCGCTGCCGGTGACGGTGATGGAACCGCCCGTCCCCGCCTGGGACTTGGACAGCCGGACCACCGGCCGGTCCGCCGCGACCGCGACCGGGCCGGACAGGGGCACCGCGACCGCGACCGGGCCGGACAGGGGCATCAGGACGAGCACGAGGGCGGCCAGCAGCGCCCACATCCGCACCTTCACCTCACCTCACCGCTCCCGTCGACTCGGCCTGTGTGCTCCCCGCTGCGGACGCCTCGCCCTCCCGCCCGCGCCGCCGGTGCCGTCGCAGGGCGAAGGCGGCGCCGAGGACACCGGCGCCGGCCTCAGCGGCGCGCCGCCGTCTGGTGCCTGCGGGTCAGCCACAGCGTGCCGGCCGCGCCCGCGAGCAGGACGGTGCCGCCGAGCGTGCCGAGGGCGACGGCGGAGTCCTCGGGGCCGGTCTGCGGGAGTTCGGCCCCGGAGCCGGAGCCGGTCCGCTTCTGGCCGGTGGGTGACCCGCCGCCGCCCGCCGCCGTGACGTCGAGGGTCAGCGAGGGCCTGGGGTTGTTCCCCGGGGTGCACGTCGTCGTCGTACCGAGTGCCTCGATGGTGAGCACGCCCGCGGTGAAGGTGACCTTGCCGGTCTTCTTCGGGGTGTACGTGCCCGACAGGTCGGTGATCCGGATGGGGGTGTTGGCGGGGATGGCGGCCGGGTTGGCGGGACCCTTCACCGCCACCGTGCCGCTGTCGGCGCCGCCCAGCTTGATGACGGCGCTGGGGTTCATGGCGCCCTTGCCCAGCTCCACGGGGCTGGAGGAGACGCCCTTCCGGAAGGACATCGTCAGCTTGTAGCCGCTGCCGCTCCTGACGCTCTTGATGTCGATGGGCGAGACGGCGCTCTTGTCGCCGATCGGCGTCTTGCACTGGTAGTTGACGTCCACCACGTCGGCCTGGGCGGCGGGGGCGGCCATCAGCACCGCCGAGCCGGCCAGGGCCGCGGTGAACGCGAGCGCGGCGGTCCGTTTCTGGTACGTCCGGTAGGACACCTCGAGTCCCCTCGTCGCCGGATTTACTGACGGCACATCAGATTGGGCGCTCAAAGTACGCCCGGGACCTTGCGGAGGGAAGACACAGTGCGCCCCGGATCCGAGGAGATCCGAGGCGCGGGGAACGGTACGGGAGGGGAACCGCGAACCGCGGGTAACCCGAGGTGGGACCGGCGGACGCGCACGGGCCGCCCGACGGGCGCGCTCGCGGGCGGGGCGGGGTCCGTACCCTCGACCGGCCGGGGTCTGTACCCGCCGGGGGGCCGCGCCTGGCCGGGTCTGTACCCGCAGGGGTCCCGCGGGTTGGCCGGGGTCGTACCCGCGGGGGTCCCGCGGGCTGGTCGATGGGACCGCTTACGGGGAGGGGCGGCCGATGGGCCCGCTCACGCGGGCGGTGCCACGGGTCGGTCGACGGGCCCGCTCACGCGGGTGACCCCATGGGCCGGCCGATGAGCCTGCTCACGCGGGCGGTCCCAGCGGGTCCGTTGACGAACCCGCCGGCGCGGGCGGCATCGCCGACGGGCGGAGGCCTACGCGGGTGCGCCCAGCTCCGCCCAGACGGTCTTGCCCTCGACGCCGGGGTGCCGGACGACCCCCCAGTCCAGACACAGCCGCTGAACGATGAACATGCCGTGCCCGCCGGGACGCCCCGCGCGGTGCGGTGTACGCGGGGCGGGCTGGCCGGCGCCGCGGTCGGAGACCTCGATGCGCAGCACCTTGTTGTCGCAGGCGATCAGGAGCTGGTCCGGCCCCTCGGCGTGCAGGCAGGCGTTGGTCACCAGCTCGGAGACGACCAGCAGGACGTCCTCGGCGGCGGCCCGCTGCTCGGCGGCGTCGGCCGGCAGCCAGCCCCAGGCGTAGAGCGCCTGACGCGCGAAATCGCGGGCCAGCGGCACGACGCCGCTCTCGCCCTCGAAATCCAGCGTGCGGGCCCCACCGCCGGCGGAGGGCACGGCCGCGCCCGATTCGGACGCCCCGGAAGCGCCGCCTGTGCCCGACTCCGGGCCGCGGTCGCCCGGCGGGTAAGGCCGGGTGGTGCTCATCAGCGCTTCACCTCACCGATTCACCAGTTCATGATTGAAGACTCAGTACATTTGGATCTGTGGCGCAGGCGCCGGTTGAGCTGCCGAGCTGTGCGGTGCCGACTCGTTCAGGATGTCTCCTGCCCGAGCGAACCGTTGGAACACCCACTTATTTCGACAAGGAACGTGTGACCCGGACAACGCGTCGGTCACACGGGGCTCCCTGAAGGTATGTGGTGGGCGAAGGCACGGCCTGCCTACTCGGCCAGTGCCGCGTCCAGCGTCTCGTGGACGGTGAAGACGGCCTCCGCCCCGGTGATCTCGAACACCCTTGCCACCACTGGCAGCATGCCCGCCAGATGGACCCCGCCGCCTGCCTCCTCGGCCTTCAGCCGAGCGCCGAGCAGCACGTTGAGCCCGGTGGAGTCGCAGAACTCCAGGCGCGAGCAGTCCACCACCAGCCGGGCGAAGCCCTTGGCGAGGCACTCCTCGAGTGGCTCGCGCAGCAGATCGGCGGTGTGGTGATCCAACTCACCAGCCGGGGTCACGACAGCGCTCGTGCCCTCTTCTCGCACTTCGACAAGAAGTCGGCCCGACTGTGCGCTGCCGACCGTCCCGCGGTCCATGCCGTCTCTCTCCCGACCGTCGTTGCTGTTGACCGATGCTCACGAACCCTACGCCCTCCCTGCGCACCTTGGCACCCGAACAACCCCGCCAAAATGGACATTTCGCAAGGAAGGGCACTTGCGGTGGTGTCCCGAAACCGGGTAGGGCTATGAGGGACACCCAATCGACACGGCCGGCTTTGGAGGCGCCGCACACCGCAGTGCACGTACAGGCATCGGCGGCCATATGCCGAGAACGATGGAGGACATCATGTCACCCCGGCTCGACGCCTCGCATACCCAGAGGGCGACGTCGACACTCCTTCCGGACAGTCCCGAGGGCGCGTCTTACGCCGCCTCCCCGCCGGAGGCCGACGGGCTCGCCGGCCTTCCGGAGATCCCTCCGTACGCGGAGGTGGGGCCGGTTGACGCACGGGCCCTGTCCAAGACCCTCTTCGAGCGGCTGGAGTCCCTCGAGGAAGGCACGTACGAGTACTCGTACGTGCGCAACACCCTGGTCGAACTCAATCTCGCCCTGGTCAAGTTCGCCGCCTCCCGGTTCCGCTCCCGCAGTGAGCCGATGGAGGACATCATCCAGGTCGGCACCATCGGCCTGATCAAGGCGATCGACCGCTTCGAACTGAGTCGTGGCGTTGAGTTCCCGACTTTCGCGATGCCAACCATCGTCGGGGAGATCAAGCGGTTCTTCCGTGACACCAGCTGGTCCGTGCGCGTTCCGCGCCGGCTCCAGGAACTCCGCCTCGACCTGGCCAAGGCGGGCGACGAACTCGCCCAGCAGCTCGACCGTGCCCCGACGGTGGGCGAGCTGGCCGAGCGCCTCGGCATCACCAAGGACGAGGTCGTCGAGGGCATGGCCGCCTCGAACGCCTACACCGCCAGTTCGCTGGACGCGCAGCCCGAGGAGGACGACTCCGAGGGTGCGCTCGCGGACCGCCTCGGCTACGAGGACCACGGGCTCGAGGGCATCGAGTACGTGGAGTCCCTGAAGCCGCTGATCGCCGAACTGTCCTCCCGGGACCGCAAGATCCTGTCCCTGCGCTTCGTCGCCGGACTGACCCAGTCGGAGATCGGCGAGGAACTGGGTATCTCCCAGATGCACGTCTCCCGGCTGCTGTCGCGGACCCTGGTCCGGCTGCGGAAGGGCCTGACGGTCGAGGAGTGAGTGCCCGACGTCGTCGGCCGCGCCCGGCTCCCTCCCGACGGGAGCCGGGCGCGGCCGTGTGTCGTCTCCCCCGTGCGTCGTCCGCCGTCCGAAGTCCGCCGTCCGCCGTCCGCCGTCCGCCGTCCGCCGTCTGTCGTGACGAGAATCACGCCGCGGGGCGGATGCCGGGTCAGACCGTGCGGACTCCGCGCCGCCACACCTGCGACACCAGCGGGACCCCCGGCCGGTAGGCGAGGTGGACATGGCTCGGCGCGTCGAGCATCGCCAGGTCGGCGTACGCGCCCGGGGTGAGGCGTCCGACGTCGTCCCGTCGCAGGGCCCTGGCGCCGCCCGCCGTGGCCGACCAGAGGGCCTCGTCCGGGGTCATCCCCATGTCCCGTACGGCGAGGGCGATGCAGAACGGGACCGAGGACGTGAAGGACGAGCCCGGGTTGCAGTCCGTGGACAGGGCGACCGTCGCTCCCGCGTCCAGCAGGCGGCGGGCGTCCGGCCACTGCGCGCGGGTGGAGAACTCGGCGCCGGGCAGCAGGGTGGCCACGGTCGCACTGTTGGCCAGGGCGTCGACGTCGTCGTCCGTGAGGTGCGTGCAGTGGTCCGCGGACGCCGCGTCGAGCTCCACGGCCAGCTGGACTCCGGGGCCGTACGTCAGCTGGTTGGCGTGGATGCGGGGGTGCAGGCCCTTCGCCCGGCCCGCGGTGAGGATCGCGCGGGCCTGGTCGCCGTCGAAGGCGCCCTTCTCGCAGAACACGTCGATCCAGCGGGCGTGCGGCGCGCAGGCGTCGAGCATCTCCCCGGTGACGAGGGCCACGTACCCGGCGGGGTCGTCGGCGTGGTCCGGCGGGACGATGTGCGCGCCGAGGTAGGTGACCTCGTCGGTGTGGCGGGCGGCCAGGCGCAGGGCGCGGGACTCGTCCTCGACGGTGAGGCCGTAGCCGGACTTGGTCTCGAAGGTGGTGGTGCCCTGGCGGAGCGCCTCGTGCAGATGCCGGGTGAGGTTGCGCTCCAGGTCCTCGTCGCTCGCGGCCCGGGTCGCCGCGACCGTCGTGCGGATGCCGCCCGCGCTGTACGGCCTGCCGGACATGCGGGCGTTGAACTCCTCGGTGCGGTCGCCCGCGAAGACGAGGTGCGAGTGGGAGTCCACGAAGCCCGGGATCACCGCCCGGCCCCCGGCCTCGACCCGATTGTCAGTGGCGGGTGCTTCTCTTGACTCACCGATCCACGCAATGCGGTCGCCTTCGATGACGACGGCCGCGTCCTGGACCAGACCGAGTGGGGATCCGTCGCCGAGGGAGGGATCGTTGGTGACCAGACGGGCGATGTCGGTGATGACGGTCGTGCTGCTCATGGTGTCCTCGTGGGCCTTGTCGGCCGTGTCGGCGGCGGTGGCCGCGGTGTCGGCTGCGGTGGCCGGGCGGCCGGCGGAAGTGGCGGGGGTCAGGCGCGCAGGGCGTCGACGGCCGAGGCGAGCGCCGCGGGCACGTCGGGTACGAGGGTGTGCGCCCCGTCCCGCACGACCTGCCGGCCGGCCACGACCGTGTGGCGTACGTCGGCCGCCGTCCCCGCGAATACGGCGGTCTCGGCGCCGAGCCGCGGCAGCGGTCCCGCCGTTCTGACCGAGTCGAGCGCGATCGTCGTGAAGTCGGCGAGCGCGCCGGCCTCCAGGGTGCCCGCCTCGTCCCAGCCGAGGGCCGCGTGACCGTCCGCAGAGGCGGCCCGCAGCAGCGCGGCGGCCGTCCAGTGGCCGCGGGTGCGGGTGCGCAGCCGTTCGTTCAGCTCCAGGGCGCGGGCCTCTTCGAGCAGGTCGATCACGGCGTGGCTGTCGGAGCCCAGCGACAGGGGCGAGCCGGCCTGCTGGAGGGCGACGGCGGGGCCGATGCCGTCGGCGAGGTCCCGCTCGGTCGTCGGGCACATGCAGGTGCCGGTTCCCGAGCCGCCGAGCAGGGCGATGTCCTCGTCCGTGAGGTGCGTGCTGTGGACGCCGGTCGTGCGGGGGCCGAGGACTCCGTGGTCGGCGAGCAGCCGGGTGGGCGTGCAGCCGTGGGCTTCCTTGCAGGCGTCGTTCTCCGCCGTCTGCTCGGACAGGTGCACGTGCAGCGGGGCCCGCCGCTCCCCCGCCCAGCGCGCCACGGTCGCCAACTGCCCGGCGGGCACCGCCCGTACGGAGTGGATCGCCGCTCCGATCCGTGCGTGATCCCGGTCCTTGAGAACTGCACAGCGTTCCGCCCAGGCCTCGGCCGTGCCGTCGGAGAAGCGCAGCTGGTGGCGGTTCGGGGGCTGCCCGAAGCCGGCCGAGAGGTACGCGGTGTCGAGGAGGGTGATGCGGATGCCGGCGTCGCCCGCGGCGGCGACGAGCGCCTCGCCCATGGCGTTGGGGTCGGCGTAGGGGGTGCCGCCGGGGGCGTGGTGGACGTAGTGGAACTCTCCGACGGCCGTGATCCCGGCGAGCGCCATCTCGGCGTACACGGCGCGGGCGAGGGCGTGGTAGGTGTCCGGGGTCAGCCGGTCGGCGACGGAGTACATGACCTCGCGCCAGGTCCAGAAGGTGCCGGAGCCGACCTGGACGGTGCCGCGCAGGGCCCGGTGGAAGGCGTGCGAGTGGGCGTTCGCGAGGCCGGGCAGGGTGAGGCCGCGGAGGATCTCGGCGCCGGGCGGCGGGGCGGCGGTGTCCGTGCGGACGGCGGTGATCCGTCCGCCGGCGACCTCGACGGCGACGCCCGGCTCGACGTGGGTGTCGAGCCAGGCGTGCTCCAGCCAGTACGTCTGCGTCACCTGCGGGCCAGCCCTTCGAGTACGTCGGCGAGTGCGGTCACCCCGGCCTCGCAGTCGTCCTCGGCGGCGTGCTCGGCCGGGGAGTGCGAGACACCGGTGGGGTTGCGCACGAACAGCATGGCGGTCGGGATCCTCCCGGAGAGGATTCCGGCGTCGTGTCCCGCGCCGGTCCCCAGCACGGGGACCCGGATGCCCGTGTCCCGGTCCTTGCCCAGGATGCGGGCGAGCTCGTCCCGCAGGGCGTGCTCGAACTCGACGACGGGCGTGAAGGACTCGCGGACGACGTCGAGTGCGATGCCGTGCGCCTCCGCGTACTCCCGGGCGGCCTTCTCGATGCCGGTGACGACGGTGTCGAGGGCCGACTGGTCGGCGGCGCGGGAGTCGAGCCAGCCGCGGACGAGGGACGGGATGGCGTTCACGCCGTTCGGTTCGACGGCGATCTTGCCGAACGTGGCGACGGCGCCCGCGAGTTCGGCCTCGCGGCGGGCCGCGAGCACGGTCTGCGCGTATGGCAGCATCGGGTCCCGGCGGTCGGCCAGGCGGGTGGTGCCCGCGTGGTTGGCCTCGCCCCGGAAGTCGAAGCGCCAGCGGCCGTGCGGCCAGATGGCGCTGGCGATGCCCACCCGGTCGCCGCTCAGGTCGAGGGCGCGTCCCTGCTCGACGTGCAGTTCGACGAAGGCACCGATGCGCGCGAGGCGCTCCGGGTCCGGGCCGATGGCGTCCGGGTCGTACCCGGCCCGCTCCATGGCCCGCGGCAGGGTGACGCCGTCCGCGTCGGTGAGCCGGTGCGCCTGCTCGACGGTGAGCTCGCCGGCGGTGAGCCGGGATCCGACGCAGGCGAGTCCGAAGCGGGCGCCCTCCTCGTCACCGAAGTTGACGACGGCGAGCGGCTTGGCGAGTTCCGTTCCCCGGCTGCGGAGTTCGTCCAGGGCCGCGAAGGAGGAGACGACTCCGAGGGGCCCGTCGAAGGCGCCTCCGTCGGGCACCGAGTCCAGGTGCGAGCCGGTGACGACGGCGTCGCCCGCGGTGGGGTCGCCGAGCCACGCCCACTGGTTGCCGTTGCGGTCCAGCTCGTAGGTGAGTCCGCGCGCCTCGGCCTGGGCGCGGAACCAGGCGCGGCAGTCGGCGTCGGCCCCGGTCCAGGCGAAGCGACGGTAGCCGCCGGAGGCGGAGCTGCGGCCGATCGGCAGCAGCTCCGCCCACATGCTGTGGAAGGTCACGCCAGGTCACCCTCACGCATCGGGACCCGCACACCGCGCTCGTCGGCCACGGTCTCCGCGATGTCGTACCCGGCGTCCACGTGCCGGACGACGCCCATGCCGGGGTCGTTGGTGAGGACGCGGCGGATCTTCTCGCCGGCGAGCTTGGTGCCGTCGGCGACGGAGACCTGTCCGGCGTGGATGGAGCGGCCCATGCCGACGCCGCCGCCGTGGTGGATGGAGACCCAGGAGGCGCCCGACGCCACGTTCACCATGGCGTTCAGCAGCGGCCAGTCGGCGATCGCGTCGGAGCCGTCGAGCATGGCCTCGGTCTCGCGGTACGGGGAGGCGACGGAACCGCAGTCGAGGTGGTCGCGGCCGATGGCGAGCGGGGCGGCCAGTTCGCCGGAGGCCACCATGTCGTTGAAGCGCTCGCCGGCCCGGTCGCGTTCGCCGTAGCCGAGCCAGCAGATGCGGGCGGGCAGTCCCTGGAAGTGGACGCGCTCGCCGGCCAGCTTGATCCAGCGGTGCAGCGACTCGTTCTCCGGGAAGAGGTCGAGCATCGCCTTGTCGGTCTTGGCGATGTCGGACGCCTCGCCGGACAGGGCGGCCCAGCGGAAGGGGCCCTTGCCCTCGCAGAACAGGGGGCGGATGTAGGCGGGGACGAAACCGGGGAAGGCGAACGCGCGGTCGTACCCGGCGAGCCGGGCCTCGCCGCGGATGGAGTTGCCGTAGTCGAAGACCTCGGCGCCGGCGTCCATGAAGCCGACCATGGCCTCGACGTGCCGGGCCATGGACTCGCGGGCGCGGGTGGTGAAGCCGGCCGGGTCCTTCGCCGCGTAGGCCGCCATGTCGTCGAAGTCGACGCCGGCCGGGAGGTAGGACAGCGGGTCGTGGGCCGAGGTCTGGTCGGTGACGATGTCGACGGGCGCGCCCTCGGCGAGCATGCGGGGGAGCAGGTCGGCCGCGTTGCCGAGCAGGCCGATGGACAGGGGGCGGCGGGCGTCGCGGGCCTCGGTGGCCAGCTGGAGGGCGTGCTCCAGGGAGTCGGCCCGCACGTCCAGGTAGCGGTGCTCGATGCGGCGCTCGATGGCGCGGGGGTCGCAGTCGATGCAGATCGCGACGCCGTCGTTCATCGTGACGGCGAGCGGCTGGGCGCCGCCCATGCCGCCGAGTCCGGCGGTGAGGGTGATCGTGCCGGCCAGGGTGCCGCCGAACTTCTTCGCGGCGACGGCGGCGAAGGTCTCGTAGGTGCCCTGGAGGATGCCCTGGGTGCCGATGTAGATCCACGAACCGGCCGTCATCTGCCCGTACATGGTCAGCCCGAGCTGTTCCAGGCGGCGGAACTCCTCCCAGTTCGCCCAGTCGCCGACCAGGTTGGAGTTGGCGATCAGGACGCGCGGGGCCCACTCGTGGGTCTGCATGACGCCGACGGGGCGGCCGGACTGGACGAGCATCGTCTCGTCCTGCTTCAGGGTCCGCAGCGTGCGCACCATGGCGTCGAAGGAGCGCCAGTCGCGGGCGGCCTTGCCGGTGCCTCCGTAGACGACGAGCTTGTCGGGGTGCTCGGCGACCTCGGGGTCCAGGTTGTTCTGCAGCATCCGCAGCGCGGCTTCCTGCTGCCATCCCAGGGCGCTCAGTTCCGTGCCGCGCGGCGCTCGTACGGGGCGTGGTCCTGACATGGTCTGCCTCCTGGTGGGCTGCTGCGCGCGGCTGCGGCATGCGGGTTATTGCACTCGTTATTCACATCCTGGACTCATGAATAGAGCTAGTCAATACGCTCGTACGCCAGCGCGGGCGCGCCGTCGGTGTTTGGCTGGGAAGCATGGGCGCGCACAGGGACACCGCGGGAGACCCGGCGGGCGAGAGGGCGGGCGGGGCCGCACTCCCCCAGGCCGGTGCGCCGGACGGGCCGGACGCGGACCGGGTCGCGCGGCGCCACGCAGCCGTGCAGGCCGCCGTGGAGCAGGGACTCCTCGGGCCCGCCGCCCCGCTCGCGGCACTCCTCGACGTCACCGGGATCCGGGCCTCCGCGCGAGCACTGCGGGCCGCCTTCGACGCGGTGACGCCTCCCGGCACCCCGGTGCTGCACGCCTTCGCGGTGAAGGCGACCCCGCTCGTGCCGGTGCTGCGGCTGCTGCACGAGGCGGGCATCGGTGCCGAGGTGGCGAGCCCGGGAGAGCTCGCGCTCGCCCGCGCCGCAGGGGTGCCGCCGGCCCGCACCGTCCTGGACTCCCCCGCCAAGACAGCGGCCGAGCTGCGGGAGGCACTGGCCCTCGGCATCGCCGTCAACGCCGACAACCCGCAGGAGCTGGCGCGCATCGACGGCCTGGTGCGCTCCGCCGTCACCCGCTCACCCGTAGGACTCCGGGTGAACCCCCAGGTCGGCGGGGGTTCCATCGAGGCGCTGTCGACCGCGACGGCGACCTCCAAGTTCGGCGTCGCGCTGCGGGACGAAGGAGCCCGCGCCTGGATCGTCCGGGCGTACCTGGACCGGCCCTGGCTGACGCGGCTGCACGCGCACTCCGGATCGCAGGGCGTCCCGCTCTCGCTGATGGCCCGGGGCGTGGCCGAGACGTACGCGCTCGCCGAGGAGATCAACGGGCGGGCCGGACGCCGGCAGATCGACACCCTCGACATCGGCGGCGGACTGCCGGTGAACTTCGGCTCGGACGTCACGACGCCGACGTACGCGCAGTACGCGCGGCTGCTCGCCGAGGCCGTCCCCGGTCTGTTCGCCGGGCGCTACGGACTGGTCACCGAGTTCGGGCGGTCACTGCTCGCCAAGCACGGCACGGTGCTCGCGCGGGTCGAGTACACGAAGAGCGCCGGGGGCAGGTCCATCGCGGTCACCCACGCCGGGGTGCAGATCGCGGCGCGCACGGTCTACGCGCCCGCCTCCTGGCCGCTGCGGATCGCCGCTCATGACGCGGAGGGGCGGCCCAAGGCCGGGCCCGACGTGGTGCAGGACATCGCGGGTCCCGCCTGTTTCGCGGGCGACCTGCTCGCCGAGGGACGCCTGCTGCCACGGCTCGAACCGGGCGATCACGCCGCGGTGCTGGACACCGGCGCCTACTGCTTCGCCCACCACTACGCGTACAACTCCCTGGCGCGTCCGGGGATCTACGGCTTCGCACCGGACGGGGACGGCGGGGTGCGCTTCGCGGTCGTACGGGAGCCGCAGACGCCCGCCGAGATCGTCGCGGAGTCGGGCGGGGCCCACACCTCGGCGCTGACCGCGCTCTAGCCGACCGGCGATCGGCGACCGTGCGGGAGCGCAGGACCGGCGACCGTGCGGGAGCGCAGCTCAGCCCCCTCACCGCGCCCGCTCGGCCATGGTCAACTCGCAGCCGAACGAGGCCAGTTGACCCACCTTAGTCATTCCGCGCATGTTCCACTGGAAAATGCCGGAACCCTCACCCGTAGCGCACACGTTGCGTAGCCTCGGCGTCACTCATCCGACCCGAGGGGGAGGGGACACGGGGTGCCAGGGATCGACGAGTGCCTGTTGGAAGCCATGCGACTGCCCGGTGCGCGAGGCGCCGCGGTGGTCGACTGGACCAGCGGTCTGGCGCTGGGCACCGTCGGTGACGCACCGGGTGGCGACCACGAGACGACCGCGGCGGAGGCGGCCGAGCTGGCCCGGCTCGCCGCGGAACACCACGCGTTCGCCCCGGCTGACGGCTCCGACTGGTCCGAGGCGGAGCCGCCGGTCGAGGACCTGATCATCAGCAACCGCGACAGCTACCACGTCCTGCGGTTCGTGCGGACGACGTTCGACAGCAGCGTCTTCCTGCACCTGTGGCTGGGCCGCGAGGAGGGCAACCTCGCGCTCGCCCGGATCAGACTCGGCGAGATGGCCGGACGGCTGGTGCTGGGATGACCACGGCAGGAACACCCACCGCACCCACCGCACCGCCGCTCCCCGTGCGGGACGCCGGGCCGGAGTCCCGCGGCCGGGACCGGCACCCCGGCCCGGCCGGCGCCCTGTCGCCCATGCTCAGCCGGCTCGCCGAGGAGCGGGCGACCGGTGTCCTCATGCGCGAGTGCGGCACGCTCTACCTCTGCGACGGGCAGGTGGTGCACGCCGAGAGCCCGGCGACCCCGGGTCTCGACGTGCTGCTCACCGTCCCCGGCACCCTGCACACCGACGTCTGGCACCAGGCGGTCTCCGAGGCCGGGGCCCGGCGCCGGGTGGGACGGTTCCTGGTCGACAGCGGCCGGATAGCCGAGGGCGCGCTGGAGCTGTGCCACCTCGGGGCGCTGTACGACGCCGCGTACTTCGTGCTCGGCCCGAGCAGCGCCCCCGCTCGCTTCCGGTACGGGGCGGCGCACTGGCTCGGCTCGCTGCGCCCGGTCCCGGTGGCCGCGCTGGAGCGCGAGACGCTGCGCCGCCGCGAGCTACTGCACCGCATCTGGCCCGACCCCGCGACGGACACGGCACCCCTCGTCCGCTCCTGGGGCGCCACGTCCTCGCTCACCCCGCGCCGCCGTGCCGTACTCGGCCGGGTGAACGGCGTACGCACCGCGGCGGACATCTCGCTCGCCCTGGGCCGTCCCGCGTTCCACACCCTGGTCGACCTGCGCCGGCTGGCGGCCGACGGAGCCGTGGCGACGGCACGCGCCCCGGAGCGGGCACCGTCCGCCGCCGTGGCCGCCGTGCTCGACCAGACGTCCGACGACCCGGACGTCGCCCTGCTGCGCCGGCTCAGAGACGCCCTGGAGGCCCTGTGATCCGCGCGCTCCGACAGCGTGCCGAAAGGAGACTGCTGATGGCCGCGGAGGCCGAAGTCCTCGACGAGATCCATCGGCTGAGGGCACGAGTGCCCCAGGTGACCGGCGCGCTCGCGGCCAGCGTCGACGGCCTCGTGCTCGCCCACGACACCCCGGGAGTGGAACCGGAGGGCGTGGCCGCGCTCACCGCGGCGTCACTGGGCGTCGCCCTGCGGCTGACGGACGCCACCGGCCAGGGCGACTTCCGCGAACTGCTCGTCCGCGGTGTGTACGGCTATGTGGCGACGTACGCCGCCGGCACCTCGGCCGTGCTGACGCTGCTGGCCCAGGACCGGGTCAACGTCGGCCGGCTGCACCTGGAAGGGCGGCGCGCCGGGACACGCATCGGCGAGCTCGTGGACGCCGCGACGGCGCGCGGCGAGCCGGCCGCCCCCTCCCGGACCCCCGCGAAGCCGGCCGTCCGGCCCGTCGTCCCGCGCACCCGGACGCCGCGTGCCTCGGCCCTCACCGACCCGCCTGCGGCCCGGGCGCCCGCCGAGCAGGCGCTGCCGGTCAGGACCCCGACCACCAAGACCCCGACCACCACCGAAAGTTGAAGGGAAGCGCAGCACCATGGCCAACACGGACACCGCACTGAAAGAGGCGCTCGCCTCCATCGAAGGCGCCACCGGCGCCGCCCTCGTCGACTACACCACCGGCATGGCGCTGGGCACGATCGGCGGCAGCAAGGGGTTCGACCTCACCGTCGCCGCGGCCGGGAACACCGATGTCGTCCGCGCCAAGCTCCGCACCATGGAGCACCTCGGCCTCAAGGGCGAGATCGAGGACATCCTGATCACCCTGAGCGACCAGTACCACCTGATCCGCCTGATGCAGGGACGCGGCGGCAACGGGCTCTTCCTGTATCTCGTCCTCGACTCCAAACGGTCCAACCTCGCGATGGCCCGCCACCAGTTGAAGAAGATCGAGACCGAGCTGGAGGTGTAGGGCGCCTACACCAGAGCGTCGACGCGGCGGCGCGCCCCGCCCGGGGCCGCGTCGCCCGCGGCGATGCCCGTGCCGCGGTAGGACCTGACGGCCTTGCCCGCGGGCGCGCCGGCCCGCGGGCCGAGCCAGTCGACACGCACCCACAACAGGGCGTCACCGTCCCGTTCGAGACGGCCGAGCCAGGCGGCCTTCAGCCGCAGGCCGGCGCCGGTCCCGGCCAGCAGCAGACCGCCCGCCGCGGGCACCGCGAACGAGCTGCCGAGCGCGGCGAGGAAGGCGAGCAGCAGCCACCAGCGGTGCCCCCGGCGCCAGTTGCGGACGGACACGGCCCGGTCCTGGAGCACGTCGTGCTTGCCCGCGCGGGCGGCGGAACGGGACAGTTCCGCGTACCGCCCCCTGCGCACGTACGCCACCACGGCCGCCGCGACGATGAAGAGCACCGCCCCGGCCATGACCCCGATACGGCGGCCGGTCACTCCGGGCGGCAGCAGGCCGACGCCCGCCGCCGCAGCTCCCGCCCACCACAGCGGTGCGGCCCCGGCCCTCACGACGACCGCCACCCGTGCCAGCCCCTGCCCTCCGCGTGCCACGTCCCGCCTCCTGTCTCGGCCTTTTTTCGGAGGTGCAGATTAGCGAGTGAAGGTGAGACGAGTCTGAGAAACGCGGGTCCTTCCGGAGGACTTCCCGGGGCCACCGCGGGGAGCCCCTACTCCACGAACAGCCCCCGTGCGGCGGCCCGCGCGTCGAACTCCTCCAGCCGCGCCTGCGCGTCGGGCAGGCCGTCGCACATCGCCTCCAGCAGGACCCGGCCGAGGAGCATCGGGGCGCAGGCCGTGTCGAAGGCGAGGCCGGTGCCGACGGCGGCGGGCAGCAGCAGGTCCGACACCTTCGCGACGGGCGCGAAGGCCGAGTCCGCGACGGTGACGACGGTCAGCCCGGCCGCCTTCGCGTACGCGAGAGAGTCGACCACCTCGCGCGGATGCCGGGGCAGCGCGAAGCACAGCAGCGCCGTGGCACCCGCGTGCACGGCGGCGTCGACCCGGTCGTGGAGCATGGTGCCGCCCTCGTGCAGCAGCCGCACGTCGGGGTGGACCTTCGCGGCGAAGTACGCGAAGCCGTACGCCTGGGAGGCGGCGGCCCGCAGACCGAGCACCGGCAGCGGCCGGGACGCGGCGAGCAGCCGGCCCGCGCGCTCCACCGGACGCGGGTCCGCCAGCACCTCCGCGAGGTGTTTCAGGTTCTCGATCTCGGCCTCGACGGCCTGCTGGTACTCGTTGTACGAGGCGGTGTCGGCGACCGGTTCCGCGGGGGCGACCTCCCGCAGGTGCCTGCGCAGCGCGGGATAGCCGTCGAAGCCGAGCGCGACCGCGAAGCGCGTGACGGACGGCTGGCTGACGCCGGCGAGTTCGGCGAGTTCGACGCTCGACAGGAACGGCACGTCCGCGGCGCGCCGCACCATGCTGTGCGCGATGCGCCGCTGGGTCGGTGTCAGCCGGTGCCCCTCGAAGAGCGCCTGCAGCCGCGCGGCCGGGCTGTCGGTCACGCCCATGACGTGGTCCCCCTCCAATGTCCGTGAACCGGTCGAGCGGTGCGGCCGACGGCTCCTCGACGCCACGGGAGAGTACAGCGTGGCCGGGCGGGGGCCTATGCAGACAGTAGGAACTCTGCATGACGATATACAGGCCGGGCAAGCGGCGCCCCGTGGCCCGTCGTCCGGTGCGGGGTGGAGGGCAGCGCGAAAGGGGGGCTAACCCCAGTGCCACAAGGACGTCCGCTCCCTAGCGTGGACCTCATGACGGGTATGGACGCCGGCGAAGCCGACCTCAAGAAGGAACTCGACGCCACGCTGCGGGCGCGCAGGGAACTGGGCGAGGAGTACGAGCCGGCTCTCGTCGACTCGTTCCTGGAGAAGATCGAGCAGCGCCTCGACGGGACGGTGGAGCGCCGGGTGCGCCGACACCTCGCGGAACAGCAGATGGTGGTGGCCCGGGGCGCCCGCTCGCCGCAGTCGCCGGACTCCTGGGGCGAGCGCTTCGGGTTCGGGATCGTCTCGCTCGTGCTGGCGGTCCCGCTGTCGGCCATCGGCGGCGGTGTCGCGCATCTGCCGGGCCTGATGGTCGCCTGGGCGGGGATCGTGGGCGTCAACGCGGTGCAGGTCCTGCGCCACACGCTGCCGTTGCGCCGGGACCGGGACAAGCCGTCCTCGGAGTGGGAGGACTGAGCCCAGGGGACCTCGGGACCTTCCCGCGGATCTCCCGCGCACAGGACTGTGCGCGGGGACCGCCGCACCCCCGTTGCCGGGGGGCGGGACGACGGCGGTCCCCGCGGGGGACGCGGGCCGGGTCAGGGCCGGGCTTGCGCGTCCGTGGCGTCCATGGAGGCCCGGGAGCCGCTCCGGTTGTCCTTGACGCCGTTCCGGTGCCGGCCGGGGCGGGGAACCTCCCCCCGTGCGTAGCGCCCGGGAGGTGTTTCCTTCGCCCTTGCCGACATCCACCAATGTGCCGGACCCGTGTTAAGCGGGTGCTGCGTGAACGTGTCGCGCTCGTACCACTTCCGCGAAGTTCCCCGCCCGGGCGACCGGAAGATTCCCTCCCACCGGGGCACTTCAGGCGATTTCCGGCGCTCCGCGCGGGGCTCGCGCGGAACCTCTACTGCCTGGTGCCGCCCTTGGCGAGGAAGGACAGCAGGTCCTGACGGCTGACGACCCCGGTCGGCTTGCCCTCGACCAGCACGATCGCCGCGTCGGCGGTGCCGAGCACGGACATCAGGTCCCCGACCGGCTCGCCCGAGCCGACCTGCGGCAGCGGCGCCGACATGTGCTTCTCCAGCGGGTCCTCCAGCGAGGCCCGCTTGGTGAACAGTGCGTCCAGCAGCTCCCGTTCGACCACGGAGCCCACGACCTCGGCCGCCATGACGTCCGGGTGGCCCGCGCCGGGCTTCACGATCGGCATCTGCGAGACGCCGTATTCGCGCAGCACCTCGATGGCCTCGCCGACCGTCTCGTCCGGGTGCATGTGGACGAGCGAGGGGATGGAACCGCCGGCCTTGTCGCTGAGCACGTCGGCGACGCGGGCGCTCGGCCCCGAGTCCTCGAGGAAGCCGTAGTCGGCCATCCACTCGTCATTGAAGATCTTGCTGAGGTATCCGCGTCCGCTGTCCGGCAGCAGCACCACCACGACGTCGTCCGGGCCGAGCCGCTCGGCGACGCGCAGCGCGGCGACGACGGCCATCCCGCAGGAGCCGCCGACCAGCAGCCCCTCCTCCTTGGCCAGGCGGCGGGTCATCTGGAAGGAGTCCTTGTCGGACACGGCGACGATCTCGTCGGCGACGGTCCGGTCGTACGCGGTCGGCCAGAAGTCCTCACCCACGCCCTCGACGAGGTACGGCCGTCCCGACCCGCCGGAGTACACGGACCCCTCGGGGTCGGCGCCCACGACCCGGACCCGCCCGTCACTGGCGTCCTTCAGGTACCGGCCGGTCCCGGAGATGGTGCCGCCCGTGCCCACACCGGTCACGAAGTGGGTGATCCGCCCCTCAGTCTGCTCCCACAGCTCGGGGCCGGTGGAGTGATAGTGCGAGAGCGGGTTGTGCGGGTTCGAGTACTGGTCGGGCTTCCAGGCACCGGGCGTCTCCCGGACGAGCCGGTCGGAGACGTTGTAGTACGAGTCGGGGTGCTCGGGGTCCACCGCCGTCGGGCAGACGACGACCTCGGCGCCGTAGGCCCGCAGCACGTTGATCTTGTCGGTGCTCACCTTGTCGGGGCACACGAAGATGCACTTGTACCCCTTCTGCTGCGCCACGATGGCGAGCCCGACACCGGTGTTTCCGCTGGTCGGCTCGACGATGGTGCCGCCGGGCTTGAGTGCGCCGCTCTCCTCCGCGGCCTCGATCATGCGCAGCGCGATGCGGTCCTTCACGGAGCCGCCGGGGTTGAAGTACTCAACCTTGGCCAGGACCGTCGCCTGAATGCCCGCTGTCACGTTGTTGAGCCTCACCAGCGGGGTGTTGCCGACGAGACTGATCATCGAGTCGTGGAATTGCACCGTTGTCTCCGGAGCTGTGTATCTGAGGAATGGTCCTGTCAGCCTAAGGCCCCACGTGGGACGGGGGCGGAGAGTCGTCCCCGGAAGGTGCCGTACCCGCGGTTGAGATTGGCCGACCTGCTCCACGGGGCAAGCAGTGGGTGTACGGCTACGAGGAGGTGGCGGCTACGCATGTCGAGTCTGTCGAGGGCAAGGGTCGCCCGGCGCATCGCGGCGGGTGCGGCGTACGGCGGCGGCGGGATCGGTCTGGTGGGCGCGGCCGCGGTCGGCGTCGTGCTGGCCGAGCTGCGGCTGGCAAAGCGCCAGGTGGGGAACGGGAGCCCGTACGCGCCCCGGGCGGACGGGCTGTACGGACACGCGTACGCCGGTTCCGACGAGCCGCCGCTTCGGCTGACCGTACTGGGTGACTCCACGGCCGCCGGCCAGGGCGTGCACCGCGCCCGGCAGACCCCGGGAGCCCTGCTGGCCGCCGGCCTCGCGGCGGTGGCCGAGCGTCCGGTCGAACTCAGCAACGTGGCGCTGCCCGGCGCCCAGTCGGACGATCTCGACCGGCAGGTGGCTCTCACCCTCGCGGATCCCGCCCGGGTGCCCGACGTGTGCGTGATCATGATCGGCGCGAACGACGTGACGCACCGGATGCCGCCCACGCGCTCGGTCCGTCACCTGGCCTCGGCGGTACGGCGGCTGCGGACCGCGGGTGCGGAGGTGGTCGTCGGCACCTGCCCCGACCTGGGCACCATCGAGCCGGTCCAGCAGCCGCTGCGCTGGCTGGCCCGGCGGGTCTCGCGGCAACTGGCGGCGGCCCAGACCATCGGCACGGTCGAGCAGGGCGGGCGCACGGTGTCGCTGGGCGACCTGCTGGGCCCCGAGTTCGAGGAGAACCCGCGGGAGCTGTTCGGCCCCGACAACTACCACCCCTCGGCGGAGGGCTACGCCACGGCGGCGATGGCGGTCCTTCCCACGGTCTGCGCCGCGCTCGGCCTGTGGCCGGCGGACGAGGAGCGGCCGGACGTCTCGCGCCGCGAGGGCTTCCTGCCGGTGGCGCGGGCCGCCGCGGAGGCGGCGTCCGAGCCGGGTACGGAGGTCACGGCCGCGATGCCCACGGGGCCGCGCGGTCCCTGGGCCCTCCTCAAACGCCGCCGCCGCCGGCGCCTCCCCACCACGGACACGACAACAACCCCGGCCCCCCTCAACTAGCCCCGGGGGCGACCCGAGGGGGCAGCCGAGGGGACGGAGTTCAGCCCCTCCGGCGCCTGCAGAGCGGGGCCCGCCCCCGCCCCCCATCGCGCTGACGCGCTCGTCCTCAAACGCCGGACGGGCTGAATCTGCCCGGCGCCGGAGAAAATTCAGCCCCTCCGGCGTGGCCCGGACGGAGACCCGAGGCGGGCGCCCCGGGGGAAGAAAATCCGGCCCCTCCGGCGCTTGAGGAGCGGGGTCCGGGGCGGAGCCCCCACGAGGCCCTGGCCCGGAGACCCGAGGCGGGCGCCCCGGGGGAAGAAAATCCAGCCCCTCCGGCGTTTGAGGAGCGGGGTCCGGGGCGGAGCCCCGAGGCGGTGCCCTCACGGGGGCCGGGTCCGGGGCAGAGCCCCGATGCGGGCGCCCCCACGGGCCGCACTGGTCAAGGCGCCCCCGCCAGAAAAAAGCAAGCGCTTAGAAAAGTGCGGCCTGAGTCACACCCCCACACCCGTGACCGGGCCGGTACGTACGGGTAACTTCCGAGACAGCCCTGCCCCACCCCCGCTCGCCCAATGGAGCCGTGATGCCAGAAGCCGTGATCGTCTCAGCCGCCCGCTCCCCGATCGGCCGCGCCTTCAAGGGCTCCCTGAAGGACGTACGCCCCGACGACCTGACCGCCACGATCATCGAGGCCGCCCTCGCCAAGGTCCCCGAGCTGGACCCGCGGGACATCGACGACCTGATGCTCGGCTGCGGTCTGCCCGGCGGCGAGCAGGGCCACAACATGGGCCGTATCGTCGCCGTGCAGATGGGCATGGACCACCTGCCGGGCTGCACCGTCACCCGCTACTGTTCCTCCTCGCTGCAGACCTCCCGCATGGCCCTGCACGCCATCAAGGCCGGTGAGGGCGACGTCTTCATCTCGGCCGGTGTCGAGATGGTCTCCCGCAGCACCAAGGGCAACAGCGACAGCCTCCCCGACACCCACAACCCCCTTTTCGCCGAGGCGGAGGCCCGCACCGCGGCCGTCGCACAGAGCGAGGGCGCGTCCTGGCACGACCCGCGCGAGGACGGCGTACTGCCCGACGCGTACATCGCGATGGGCCAGACCGCCGAGAACCTGGCCCGCGTCAAGGGCGTCACCCGCCAGGACATGGACGAATTCGGCGTCCGCTCGCAGAACCTCGCCGAGGAAGCCATCAAGAACGGCTTCTGGGAGCGCGAGATCACCCCGGTCACGACGCCCGACGGCACGGTCGTCGCCAAGGACGACGGCCCCCGCGCCGGCGTCACACTGGACGGCGTCCAGGGCCTGAAGCCGGTCTTCCGCCCCGACGGCCTGGTCACCGCCGCCAACTGCTGCCCCCTGAACGACGGTGCCGCCGCGCTCGTCATCATGAGCGACACCAAGGCCCGCGAGCTGGGCCTGACCCCGCTCGCCCGCATCGTGTCGACCGGCGTCACCGGCCTCTCCCCCGAGATCATGGGCCTCGGCCCGGTGGAGGCGTCGAAGCAGGCCCTCAAGCGCGCGGGGCTGAGCGTCGACGACATCGACCTGTTCGAGATCAACGAGGCCTTCGCGGCCCAGGTGATCCCTTCGTACCGCGACCTGAACATCCCTCTGGAGAAGCTGAACGTGAACGGCGGCGCCATCGCCGTCGGCCACCCCTTCGGCATGACGGGCGCCCGCATCACGGGCACGCTCATCAACAGCCTCCAGTTCCACGACAAGCAGTTCGGCCTGGAGACCATGTGCGTGGGCGGCGGCCAGGGCATGGCGATGGTCATCGAGCGCCTCAGCTAGGCCGCCCTGCCCGAGGCCGTCCGCTCCGCGCGGACGGATCCGGCCCGTCCGTCCCGCGCGGACCGGAGCGCGTAATTCCATATCTGTCACGGCATTTGAACACAGCGTGACGAATCGGCCCGGAGCCCCCGGAAACCCCGGGGACTCCGGGCCGATCCGTGACCCAATCTCCCCCAGGATGTGACCTATCTCGCCCCAGCGGATATTTCCGCAGGTCAGAGCCGTTTTGCTGGGAGACGTAGGACCCAAAGTCCTGTCCCTTTCGTGACGTTACGCACTGACAGCTGGTCAGTCCACCCTTCAAGCTGTTGTAGGAAGTCGGGGGTCGACTTTGAACCGGGAGTACGTCAGTGAGCACCATGCCTCTAGCCCTGCTGCTCACCACGGCCGCATCAGCCGCCGTGGGCGTCGCCGTCCTGCGTGCCGTGCACGGGCTGCGCGGGCAGGTGCGGGCCCTGCACACCGAACTCGCCGAGAGCCGCGCCGAGGCCGTACGCGGTCTGGTGCCCGCCGCCCGCCCGGCCGCCGACACCGAGGACATACGTGCCGCGGTCGCCGAGGCGCTCGCCGAGGAGCGGGAGCGGGAGCTGGCCGAGGCGCGCGCGTTCTGGGCCGCCCAGGAGGCGCGCGACGTCTCCGACGGGCCCATGCTGCTGGGCCTGCCCGACAGCGAGCTGTTCCTGCCGCGTCAGTCGGACTTCGCCGGTCTCGAGCACCTGGAGCCGGTCACCGAGCCGGGCCTGGACGTCGACGAGTTCGCCGGGGAGTCCCCGGAACTGGCCGCGGCCCGCCGCCGCCACCCCTCGCACCCGGACTTCGTGCCGGTCCAGTCACCCGTCGTCAACGATCACGAGCGCACGGTGGCGTGTCTCGAGGAGCTCGCGGAGTCCCGCACCGAACTGGCCGACGTCCGCCCGGGCCCGCTGGGCACGCTCGACGTCTACGTCTTCGCGGACGGGACCACGCTGTGCATGACCCCGGGCCACCGCGAGACCGCGGAGCGCCTGGCCGCGGCCCTGCGCGCCGGCCGCACCCCGGTGCTGCTGGGCGGCTCCGGCGTCTCGGGCGCGTACGCCCTGACGTTCGAGTGCGGCGAGGAGAACGTCTACATCCTCGCGGACCGCGTCATAGCGTCCCTCTAGGCCCCACACCACCGCCACGTCCCACGCGTCGCGTCGGAGCCGACCCCCCGGGTCAGACTCCGGCGCGCTTCTGTGCCTCCTCGACGAGCGTCATCGCTTCCGCCAGCTCCGCCTCGTCCGTCAGGGCGAGCGCCAGGTCGTGCCCGGCCACGGTGATCTGGTCGGCCGCGGCGAACATGCCCACGTCCGGCATCTCCCGGGGCTCGGCGGCGGGATCCTCCAGCCGCTGCGCACGCCGGGCCAGCTCTCTGGCCACGCCCAGCGCCTCGGCCGCCGCACCCCGCTGCAGGCGGCTCTGCGGCGCGGCCCGCAACCGGTCGGCGAAGTGGTCCACGGCTCGGGTCAACGGCGTCGTATCAAGCACGCCGCGAGACTACGCGCCGCGACGGGACTGTTGCCAACGCCCGGACGCTCAGGCACGGTGGCGTGAAGGACCGGCCTACATCCCAGCGTCCGGAGGCGCCGATGTCCCAAGTCTTCTCCGATGAGACCCATCGCAACCTGCTCGCCCGAATCCCCCACTGCACCGGTCGTGAGATCTCCGACTGGCTTCGCACCGTCGACGAGGGCCCCGCCCTCTTCCGCTTCGAGGAGAAGGTCAGCTGGCTCCGCGCGGAACACGATCTCGCGTACGGCCACGCCAAGGCGATCATTCACGAGTACGACCTGAGAAGGGCGGCGCGCAAACTCCTCTGAGCGCGCACCAGCGGAACGGCACCGCCCGCATACGGCGAAGGGCCCGCGAACCGGAGTTCGCGGGCCCTTCGGGTCCGCCGGCGGACCGGCGGGCACGGCTTCGAGGGCCGTACTAGTCGCTGCTGCTGAAGATGGCGACCAGCCGCAGCATCTCGACGTAGATCCACACGAGGGTCATGGTCAGGCCGAACGCGGCCAGCCAGGCCTCCTCGCGGGGAGCGCCGTACGCGATGCCGTCCTCGATCTGCTTGAAGTCGAGCGTCAGGAAGAACGCGCCGAGGATGATCGCGATGATGCCTACGATCACGCCGAGCGGGCCCGTGCTGCGCAGTCCGCCGTCCTCGGCGACACCGAAGACGACCAGCAGCAGATTGACCGCCATGACCAGGACGAACGCGATGGCGATGGCCATGCCGATGCGCGCGTACCGCGCGGTGACCCGGATCCAGCCCGCCCGGTAGACGAGCAGGGTCGCGCCGGAGACCGCCATGGTGCCGAGCACCGCCTGGAAGGGCGCGCCCGACCACTGGCTGTTGTACATCTCGCTGATGACCCCGAGGAAGACACCCTCGAAGGCGGCATAGCCGAGGATCAGCGCGGGCGAGGCCTTGCGCTTGAAGGACTGCACCATCGCCAGGACGAAGGCGATGAGCGCGGAGCCGATCGCCAGGCCGAAGCTGCTGCTCGTCACCGGCAGCAGCGCCCAGGCGAGGACGGCGCCGACGGCGACCGTGCCGAGCGTCATGGCCGAGCGCATGACGACGTCGTCCATCGTCATCCGGCCCGCGGAGACGGGCGCCTGCGGCGGCGCACCGTGCTGAAGGTCCTGCTGGGCGTACGGGTTCTGCGCGTAGGGGTTGCCGCCCTGCTGGGCGTACGGGTTGCCCTGGGCGTACGGGTTGCCCTGCGTGCCGACAGCTGCTCCCCCGGCCTGCGGCGCGGTGTTGAAGCCCGCGTGGCCGTTGTCGCGGCTGAACCCCCGTCGCGAGAAGACCGGGTTGCTGCTCCTCATTTCACTCCTCCATGGCCACGGTGTGGGCCTTGGCTCAAGAGTAATAGGTAGGCAAAGGAAAGAACCTACTGCTTGGGGAGGATCTTTCCCTCGTCCTCGTGCGCAACACGCTACGCGGGCGGGTGATTCCCGGCGCGCCTGGGGCGGTTCACTCGAACGGGAACCCGGTGTACGCCTCGGCCAGGTCCGCCTCGGCGGCCCGCGAGTCGGCGATCCGGCGCAGCCGGGCCAGCTGGATGCGGTCCTCGAAGGGCGTGGCGCCGGGGGCGCGGTGCAGCAGGGTCGTCATGTCGTACGAGAACCACTCGGCCTGCCACACGCGGCGCAGGCACGTCTCGGAGTACGCGTCGAGCCGTTCGGCCGATCCGGTGGCCCGCCGGTGGACCAGCGCACGGGCGAAGGTGACGACGTCCCCGACCGCGAGGTTCAGCCCCTTCGCGCCGGTGGGGGGGCACGATGTGCGCCGCGTCGCCGGCGAGGAACAGCCGGCCGTGCCGCATGGGCTCGTGGACGAAGCTGCGCATCGGGGTCACCGACTTCGCGGTGACGGGGCCCCGCTCCAGCCGCCAGTCGTCGTCGGTCTCCAAGCGCCGCTCCAGCTCGTCCCAGATGTCCTCGTCGCGCCAGGTCCCGGCGTCCGTGCCCTCGGGCACCTGGAGGTAGAGGCGGGAGACGGCCGGCGACCGCATGCTGAGCAGGGCGAAACCCCGGTCGTGACGGGCGTACACGAGCTCGTCGTGCGAGGGGGGCACGTCGGCGAGGACGCCGAGCCAGCCGAAGGGGTAGGTCCGCTCGAAGACCCGGGAGAGCCCGGCGGGGACCGCCTTGCGGGCGACGCCCCAGAAGCCGTCGCAGCCGACGACGTAGTCGCACTCCAGGACGTCCTCGCGCCCCTGGTGACGGAAGCGCACGCGCGGGTGCTCGCTGTCCGCGTCCTCGACGGCCAGTGCCTCGGCGTCGAAGAGCAGTGGTCCGCCCTCCTCCAGCTGAAGCGCGATGAGGTCCTTGCACACCTCGGTCTGCGCGTACACCATCACCGAGCTGCCGCCGGTGAGCGCGGGGAAGTCGACGCGGTGGCGCTCGCGGGCGAAGCGCAGTTCGATGCCGTCGTGCCGCAGTCCCTGGCGGTCCATGCGCTCCCCGGCCCCGGCGGCGCGCAGCACGTCGACCGTGCCCTGCTCCAGGATTCCGGCCCGCTGCCGCTGCTCCACGTAGGCGCGGTCGCGGCTCTCCAGGACGACCGAGTCGATGCCCGCGTTGTGCAGCAGGCGCGCCAGCAGTAGTCCGGCCGGTCCGGCCCCGATGATCCCGACGGTGGTCCGCATCGGCCCGCCCCCTTCGCGCTCGCCCTGCTCTGTCTGTCTGTCTACGGTCGCCGACCACGGTTCGCGGGGTGAAATTTTCTTCACTAGTCTCTTGGTGAGTCTCTACCGAGCCGCGGCAGCTGTCAATGGGGCGGCCGGGAGCGCTCAGCCGTCTACGGCGCCCCGCAACACGCACGCGACGCACCGCATGCCCGCACGCTACTCACGTTCCCAGCAGGCGTGGCACTCACCGAGTACCGGAAGTGGAAGCGGCACTTCGACTCGTCGAAAACCTCCGCATCTTCCCGCATCCGCCCGCATCCTCGCGCCTGGCGTCGGGGTAGTGCCGATGTAAGTCGCGGCGGCTGGCTGGGGTCGTTTCTCGTCTCCATGGGGCCTATGGCACCCGCGACGGCTCCCCCAGGCACGAAAGTCTGCCGCTCCCTTGCTCGAGGCGTCGACAAAAGCCCGCTCGTCCTTGCCGTCGGACCAGCAGTGGCCCTTGTCGTACGGCAGCAACCGCCCGGTACCGGCGGCGCCGGTCACGGCCGCGGAAAGTTCCTCAGCAGCATCGTCCGGGTGGACGGGGCCCAGTGTAGGCACGCACAAAACGGGCATCACGGGTTCGATCCAGTCCCAGCGAAGGTGCGCCGCCTGCCCGGGGCAACGCCTCACGTCGTGTACTCCAGTGACGTCAGCGCCTGTGCGCGGATGGCTGACACCAGTGCTTCGACGTCCGCCTCCGCGAGGTGCGCGACGAGCCGAGCCCGCACCGCGCCGAGTTCCTCCACCAGGCCCGGGCCGGTGATGTCCTCGGGCACGATCACCCGACGGAACGCCGGGTCCTCCAGCGCGCCGGCGAGGAGCTGCTCGGCGATCCAGTACGGCGTGCGTTCCCGGATCGCGAACGTCAGGTGCACGCTCCCCGGCCCGCCTTCCGGGACGTACGGGTTGTGGACCCAGCCGCGCGGGACCAGCAGCGTTTGCCCTGGCCGCAGGTCTACGACCAGGTCCGGACCGGCCGCCGCCCACCGGGGGAGGTACTCCGGCCGCCAGGAGCCGGGCGAGTCCAGGACGTCCCGCATGGGTGCTTCCACCACGGGCCGCCACAGCTCCCACCGCTTCCCGCCGGACAGCTGGACGATCACGGCCAGCTGCTGGTCCCAGTGATGCCGCAGCCCCTGCTCCCCGCCGGGCGTGAGGAAGGCGTGCACGTAGTTCGAGTAGCCGGTCTGTCGCTGGATGCACAGCGACGTCCGCGCCAGGGTCGGCACGACCCGCTGAAGGTTGCCCAGGCGGATCGTGTAGCCCTGCTCGTACGGCGCCCGCAGCTTCCGCCCGTCAGTGCGCCCGTCCCGCGTGAACGCGGCGGCGGTGACGGCCGGGGCGGGCGCCTTCACCGCGGCGATCTCAACGGCCGGGGCGCAGCCCATGTCCACGTACTCGTAGAGCTGGGCCGAGGTGATCGTCCGGTCAATGCCCTGGGTTACGTCAGCGATCGTGGATGCGCGGCTCGTCCGGCCACCGCGTGAGCAGCTCGGCGACGCCGTCCGGCGGAAGCAACTGGTGAAGGGACACCGCTAGATCCCTGCCGTGGCGAAGTGCTGCTCCGCGGTCGCCAAGGAGACCGGGCCGACCTGCTCGGGGCACGGCAGCTCCGGGAGGAACCGGTTCGCGCAGGCGACGACGGAGAACGATGCGAGGAACTTGCCCCGCGTCCAGTACCCCCAGGTGACGTCCGTGCCGCGCGGAAGCGCATCGCGGGCGTACTCGACCTTCGACTCCAGCGGAGCGTACGCCCGCCCGCCGTCCTCCCGCTCCATCGGCGGGTGCTCCTGATAGTTCCGCACCAGGAACGCGATCGCCTCAGCCGGGTCCGTCCACGTCCCCTTGACCTGCCGGGGCCGCATCAGCCAGTGCCCGGTGCGCACCGGCGGCATCTGCGACTCCACGAATGACCGCGTGACGCCGTCGCCCAGCGTGGAGCCCGGCCGCCGCAGGCTTTCCTTCCCGTACTCCGTGCCGCTGCCCGTCCACGGCCCGAAGCCGTGCCAGTGTCCCGTCCAGTCTGCACCCATGTGATCGTCCTTTCGAGGAGAGACGAGCGGGCCCCGCGCTGTGCCCGCGGGGCCCGCTCCAAGGACCTACAGCCGCGCCGGCACCGTAGAGCTAGGCACTGACAACGGCGGACGCGCCAGCGATGAACGAGCGCGGCTCGTCGCGCGTCACGCGCAGCTCCTGACCGGCGCCTTCGGCCTTCGTGTCGCGCAGGACGAAACCGTCGTCCGTGCCCGGGATGCGGGCCATCGAGACGCACTGCTCGTTGTCGCCGCCCTGGTTGCCGCCGCACATCACGGTGAACTCGGCACCGTCCAGCGGCAGCTCGTACAGGTTCGGGGTCACAGAACACTCCTTTGTGTCGTGTGCGGGGAGACGGTCTCCCCGCGGCCGGCCCACAAGGACCGGACCTGTCCGCACTCCCAGGCGGGTGCCTGTAAGGGGAGGGGTGCGGACAGGAGCTTGGTGGGACCCGCCCACGCCTCCGGGTAACCGAGCACCGGGGCGCGGGCGGGCAGTCAGTGGTGGAGCAGCGCGGCGCTGACGAGCGCGGCGACTATCACGGCGACGGACGCGGCGAGGAGCGCCTGTTCCACGGCGGGTTTCACGGGGCGGCCACCACGGCCCACACGCGCTTGCCCCAGTCCAGACGATCGGTGCCCCACTGCCGGGCGAGGACGTTGACCAGGGCCAGGCCGCGGCCATGCTCGCTGCTGGGGCCTGCCGATGTCAGATGCGGCATGGTTCGACAGCGGTCGATGACCGCCACCTCCACGCCGTCAGCGCACCGGACCACGGCCACCCGCAGGGAACGGCCGTGCGCGTGCTCCACCGCGTTGGTGACCAGCTCCGACACGATCAGGGCCGCGTCCTCCGTCGCCTGCTCCGGCATGTCCCACGCGCGGAGCGCGTCGCGTACCAGGTCGCGGGCCGCCCGCACCGACGCTTCCTCGCGCGGCAGCGTCTCGGTGCACAGCGGCGCCCCTGTCCGGGCATGCTGCGTCATGGTTCTCACCGGCCCGCACCGCCCGTCTCGTCCGTCTGGGCGGCAAGCTGGTGCAGGCCGACCCGCACCAGGAGTTCCACCTCGTCGCGCGGGCACAGGGCTCCCGGCCCGCCCCGTGTGCCGTCGACGTCTGCCCACTCCCGGACTGCTACCTGGCGCGCCGTCAGCAAGACGAGTACCGGGTCCGGTTGGCCGGCTTCATCCGGCCGACGTTGATGAGCTGCGAGACGGAGTCAGCGCTCGCCAGGTCACCAGGCGCGTCCATCCTCACAGACCAGAAGCACCGGTGGTTCGGACCGGTCGCAGTGAGCACGGGCACCCCGAGGTGCCAGCCACTTCCGAGGAACTCGGCGTCCTCGCGCCGACGTCGCCACTCGTAGCGTCGACCCGTGCTGACGCCGACGAGGGCGAAGTACCGCCTGGTCTGATGGTCAGTGAAGACCGGCCCGCCCAGCAGCGCGCGTACCAGGTATTCGCTCACGCCGGACGGGTCCTCTGTGTCCGCGGCGGCGTGCACGACAGCCTCGTCGATCCTCACGGCGGCCAGTACACCGCCGCAACGCAGCAAGGCGACACCGTCGCTCTGCCACTCCTTGCGCGCCTTGGCGCGATCCGGGGCCGCCGTCAAGAGCCAGTGCTCCACGGCCAATTGCCGTTCGCTACCCGTAGTGATGTGTCCGTCACGGTGCCTGCTTCCACGGCTGAGCTCGCTGGAAGTCCTCACAAGAGGTAATCGCCTGCTGACCGTCTGCGGGTACCGTGAGGAACAGGTGCGACCGTGAACACCGTGAACGCCATGGAACTGTCGGGAATTGAAACATGGCCACGAGGAACCGCACGCCCAATCCTGCCCTGGCTGACCTTCTTGACCAGGCACGATGGACGCGTACACAGCTGGCACAGCAAGTCAACCGCCTCGGTCCGCAGGCCGGACTCGACCTCACGTACGACCGGACAGCCGTCGCCCACTGGATCGCCGGCACACCACCGAAACCCGAGGTCAGGCCGCTGATTCTGGAGGCCCTGTCCGCGCGGCTGGGACGACCAGTCACCCACGAGGAAGCTGGTCTCACCCCGGCTGCGCCCTCCTACGGTTCTCCGCCTGTCGACACTGTCGAGGAGCTGATCAACCTAGGAAGGGCAGATATGGACCCATCCCGTCGCGGGCTCCTCACCACCACGCTTTTCTCCGCCGCACTCTCCGTGCCTGCGTTCCAGCAGACCGCGCGAGCCAGCAGCGAGCCCGTCTCGCCCGGCAAGGCCACAACCCGGATCGGGACCGCCCAGGTGACCGCCGTCCGCTCCATGACCGAGCGGATCGCGGACATCCTCGACGAGCTGGGCGCCGGCCATGCCAGACCCATGGCCGCCGCCTTCCTCGTCAACACGGTGGGACCCTGGCTGCGCGCCCAGGCGACGGAGTCCACCAAGCGCGCCATACTCGCCGCCGCGTCCGACCTCACGTACCTGACTGGCTGGATGGCCATGTACGAGAAGGCGCATGGCCTCGGGCAGACGTACTACACCAAGGCGCTGACGCTCGCCGACGAGGCAGGCGACCACGTCACCTACTGTCGGACGCTGCGCGGTATGTCGCTCCAGGCGTCCAGCCTCGGCCACGGCCGGATGGCGCTCGAACTCGCGGACTCCGCCGCAGAGGCCGCACCCTCCGCCGGGCCCCGCCTGGTGGCGTTCCTACGCGGACAGCAGGCTCACGCGGCGTCTATGGTCGGCGACCGCCGCCAGGCCCACACCCGGCTACGGGAGGCCGAAGCCGCTCTGTCCAAGGCGGACAACCGGCGTGACGCCGTAGGCGGCTACGACCAGACGGCGTATCTCTTCCACGCCTCCCATGTGCTGATGGAAGAACGCGACTACGAGGGCAGCATCCGAACGCTCAAGCAGAGCATCCGCGTCCAGCCGACTCACGAGCGACAGGGACGCGTCCACGCGTACGCCGTTCTCGCGGACCGGCAGCTCCAATACGGGCACCTGGATGCGGCGTGCCAGTCCTGGGACCGGTTCCTTGACGAGTACGAACTGGTCTCCTCGATCCGAGGAGACGACCACTTCGCGAGCATGCGCAAGAGCCTCGCGCCATACGCCAAGACGCGCCCGGTGCAGGACCTCGCAGGTCGGGTGCGGGAAGTGTCGGCGTCGAAGGGCTGAACAAGAAGACGCCTCCGGGGAAGCTGTCGGGACTTCCCCGGAGGCGGTGCACGTTTCACGGTAGCCCGGCGCTCCGCCATCAGCACTCGAACACGGACAAACGCGTCGTCAGTGACAGGCCGTACGGTTGGAGCAGGTCCCCCGACCAGACCCGCCCGGGGCCGCACTCCCGAACGTGGGGAAGAGGTAGCGCTGCAAGTCGCCGTAGCGGGCCACCCGGTAGTGCTCCTCGATGGCGGTCCTGTTCTCCACGGAGGCGAGCGTGTACGTACGGAAGCGGTATCGGCTCTCGTCGTCTACACCGTCGACGATGTAGCCCTTGCCTTTCGCCCACCCCGGCGGCCACTGCCAGCCGTCTCGTTGACGGCGCCCTTGAAGACGTCGGCGGAGGGCTCGCCGTCGAACACCTCTGTCTGCCACGGGCGGTTCTGCCGCCGCCGAGCCGCCACTTCACCTGGTGGCTGGTGATGCCACCGGCCTTGTTTCTTCGAGAAACTACGGATGCCGTGACGGCACGATAGGACCCGGTGATCCCACGGGGTTCCCACACCACGAAAGAGAGGGAGCATCTTCCCGCCGTTCTGGCTGGTCACGCGCTGTGAGCGCGGTGGTGCCCGGAACCGGACTTGAACCGGTACGCCCGCGAGGGGCAGCGAGGTTTAAGCTCGCCGTGTCTGCATTCCACCATCCGGGCAGGCCATGGGCTCCGCATCGAGGATCCGAGCCTATCGGGACGCATCCCCCTAACTAGGGGTGCGTGGCCCGATCTTGTCTTATTTTATTGGCGTCTGAGGGTGCATCAGTACCTGGTACGGGCCATCCGCACTTGCCAATAGCCTTTCGGGCCGCCCCCGGCCGCGTATACGGAATGACGGAATTTCACCGCCTCGGTGACGGTGTTCGCGTGCCGCGGGCCTGATGGGTCCTCAGGGAGGATCGTCATCCCCAGGTATGACACGGCCGCCCGTGGTCCGACCGGAGTCGCCCCCGGGAACCGGAACAGGGGGTGACTACACGGCGCCCCAGGACCGTGAGGATGGACGACGTCCCCCAACGTCGTCCCGTCAGGAGCACCCTCCCGTGACCACCACCCCCCTCGCCGGCCGGACCACCGCGGTGGCCGCCAGCGCCACGGAACTCTCGAAGGTCTACGGACAGGGCGAGACCCAGGTGGTCGCCCTCGACCGGGTCACCGTCGACTTCCGGCAGGCCGAGTTCACCGCGATCATGGGCCCCTCCGGCTCCGGCAAGTCCACGCTGATGCACTGCGTGGCCGGCCTCGACACCTTCTCCTCGGGTTCCGTGCGCATCGGCGAGACGGAACTCGGGTCCCTCAAGGACAAGCAGCTCACCAAGCTGCGCCGGGACAAGATCGGCTTCATCTTCCAGGCGTTCAACCTGCTGCCGACCCTCACCGCCCTGGAGAACATCACGCTCCCGATGGACATCGCGGGCCGCAAGCCGGACAAGGAGTGGCTGGACACCGTGATCGGCATGGTGGGTCTCGCCGACCGCCTCGGCCACCGCCCCTCCGAACTGTCCGGCGGCCAGCAGCAGCGTGTCGCCGTGGCCCGCGCGCTCGCCTCGCGGCCCGACATCATCTTCGGCGACGAGCCGACCGGAAACCTCGACTCCCGGGCCGGCGCCGAGGTGCTGGGCTTCCTGCGCAACTCCGTACGCGAGCTGGGGCAGACCGTGGTCATGGTCACCCACGACCCGGTGGCCGCCGCGTACGCCGACCGCGTGGTCTTCCTCGCCGACGGGCGGATCGTGGACGAGGTGCACGAGCCGACGGCGGACGCGGTCCTCGACCGCATGCTGCGTCTCTCCGGCGGGAACACCCGGACGTCCTAGGGCCTGTCCGACGCCGAGGGCCGCACCGGCCGACCCGCCCGCGCGAGTCCGACACCGCCGCCCTCCCCCCAGCGTCGCGGGCCCGCCGCAACGCACCGCCATGGGCCACCGTCACCGCCCACCGCCACGGGCCGGCGTCCCCGCCCACCGCCGCGAGCATCGTCGCCCCGCCGTCGCGGGCCGCCTCCGCGACGGCCCGGACCGCTCCCGCGGCCGACCACAGCTTCTCCTTCTCCTGGACTGAGTCAACCCATGTTCCGTACCGCCCTGCGCACCGTCTTCGCGCACAAGGCCAGACTGTTGATGACCGTGCTCGCCGTCATGCTCGGCGTGGCGTTCGTGTCCGGCACCCTGGTCTTCACCAACACCATCTCGGACGCCCTCCAGAAGAGCTCCGCCAAGGGCTTCGACCACGTCGACGTCGCCATCCAGCCGGAGGCCCGGCAGGACGAGGGCGACCGGATCGGCAAGGAGCCGAAGCTCACCGAGCCCCTGCTGAAGAAGGCGGCAGGGGTCTCCGGCGCCGACACCGCCGTCGGCGTCGTGAACGGCTTCACCGCCCTGGCCGACAAGGACGGCGAGCTGATCGGCGACGGCTTCCAGTCGCAGGGCGGCAACTACTGGGGGAAGAAGGACCCGAGGTACCCGCTGACCGCCGGCCACGCGCCCCGCGGCGCTGACGAGGTCGCCATCGACTCGGAGACCGCCCGGCGGGCCGGGTACAAGGTCGGCGACACCCTGCGCCTCTCCGTCGACGGTCCCGTGCTGAAGCCCACGATCACCGGCGTCTTCACCACCGACGACGGCAATGTCGCCGCCGGCGGCAGCCTCGCCCTCTTCGACACGGCGACCGCGCAACGGCTCTTCGGCGAGCCCGGCACGTACGACGAGATCGACGTGACGGCCACCCCTGGCACCAGCCAGACCGCGCTGCGCAACGCGCTCGACGAGGTGGTGCCCGAGGACGTCGCCTACACCACCACCGGCAAGCGGCTCGCCGACGACCAGGCGACGATGATCGCCTCCCAGATGAGCGGCATGAAGACGGGCCTGCTGGTCTTCGCCGGCATCGCCCTGTTCGTCGGCACCTTCATCATCGCCAACACCTTCACCATGCTGGTCGCCCAGCGCACCAAGGAGCTGGCGCTGCTGCGGGCGGTCGGCGCCTCCCGCAGGCAGATCACCCGCTCGGTGCTGCTCGAGGCGTTCGTGGTCGGCGCGGTGGCGGCCGTCACCGGGCTGGCCGCGGGCATCGGCATCGGCGCCGGAATGCGCTCCCTGATGAGCACGCTCGGCGCCACCGTCCCGGACGGGCCGCTGGTCGTCTCGCCGGGCACCGTCGCCACCGCGCTCGCCGTCGGCATCCTGATCACCATGCTGGCCGCGTGGCTGCCGGGCCGCCGGGCGGCGAAGATCCCACCGGTCGCCGCGATGAGCAGCGTGCACGCGAAGGCGACCACCAAGTCCCTCGTCGTACGCAACACCCTCGGGGCCCTCTTCTCGGCGGCGGGCATCGCCGCGGTCCTGTTCGCCACGACCATGGACGGCTCGGACGGCCAGGCCCCGATGGGCATCGGCGCATGCCTGCTGATCGTCGGCGTGTTCATCCTGACGCCGCTGCTGTCCCGCCCGCTGATCGCCGCGGCGGCGCCCGTGCTGCGCGTCTTCGGGGTCTCCGGCAAGCTGGCCCGCCAGAACTCCGTGCGCAACCCGCGCCGCACCGCCGCCACCGCCTCGGCGCTGATGATCGGACTCACCCTGATCACCGGTATGACGGTGATGGCGGGCAGTCTCCGGACGTCGATCGACAAGATGGCCAGCGCCGCGATCAAGGCGGACTACGTGGTCTCGATGGCGAACGGCACCATGCTCTCGCCCGATGTGGAGAAGAAGCTCGCCGCCACCGACGGCGTCACCGCCACCAGCCCGCTGCGCGACGCGCCCGCGCGCATCGGCGGTGAGACGGAGTACCTGACCGGCGTCAACGGCAGGACCATCGAGAGCCTGACCGACCTCACCGTCGACGACGGCACCTTCGAGGTCGGCGGCGCGCGGGTCGTCGTCGACGACAGCACCGCCGACGCGCACGGCTGGAAGGCCGGCTCGCACTTCACGGTCTCGTACGAGGACGGCAAGCGGCAGCGGCTCACCGTCGCCGGCGTCTACCAGGGCAACGAGATGATCCAGGGCATCATGCTGGACAACGCGGCGCTTACCCCCCACCAGAGGGACCCGTACGACATGCAGGTCATGGTGAAGACGTCCGGCGGGCCCTCCGGTGCGGTCAAGGACAGGCTGGAGGCGGCGCTCGGCGACAACCCGGCCATGCTCGTCCAGGACAAGAAGGACATCTCCGAGGACATCGCGAAGATGTTCACCCTGATGCTGAACATGCTCTACGGCCTGCTCGCGATGGCGGTGATCGTCGCGGTCCTCGGTGTCATCAACACCCTGGCCATGTCGGTCTTCGAGCGCTCCCAGGAGATCGGCATGCTGCGTGCGATCGGCCTGGACCGCAAGGGCATCAAGCGGATGGTCCGGCTGGAGTCGCTGGTGATCTCACTGTTCGGCGGAGTGCTGGGCATCGGCCTGGGCGTCTTCTTCGGCTGGGCCGCCGGTGAACTGCTCGGCTCCAAGATGGCGACGTACGAACTGGTGCTGCCCTGGGGCCGGATGGCCGTCTTCCTGCTGCTGGCCGCGGCCGTCGGTGTCCTGGCGGCGCTGTGGCCGGCCCGCCGCGCGGCCCGCCTGAACATGCTGACGGCGATCAAGTCGGAGTAGTCGGACCCCAGTCAGGGGCCCCGTCCGGATCCGGACGGGGCCCCTCCCGCTTTCGCCGCCGCTACGTCCGCGCGTTCCAGGTGCGGGCCCGCAGCGGCATCCCGGAGGCGCCCGGTACGGGGGTCCGCACCGCGAGCACCTGGTTGACGCCGATGCGGTTGCGTTCGAACGCCAGGGCGCTGGCCGCCATGTAGAGGCGCCAGACGCGGGCGCGTCCCGGGCCGGTGAGCCGCACCGCCGACGCCCACTGCGCCTCCAGGTTGGCAACCCACTGACGCAGCGTCAGAGCGTAGTGCTCGCGCAGGGATTCGACGTCACGTACCTCGAACCCCGCCCGCTCCAGCTGCGTCACGGTGGTGCCGACCGGCGCGAGTTCGCCGTCGGGGAAGACGTAGGCGTCGATGAACTCGTCCGCGCGGTGCTTCGACTCGTCGCTCGCCGGGCGGCGCGCGATCTGGTGGTTGAGCAGGCGCCCGCCCGGCTTGAGCAGGGCGTGCAGCACGCGCGCGTACTCCAGATAGCGCTCGGCTCCGACGTGTTCGGCCATGCCGATGGAGGAGATGGCGTCGTACGGACCGTCGGTGACGTCCCGGTAGTCCTGCACCCGGATCTCGACCCGGTCGGTCAGCCCCTCGTCCGCGACCCGCTTGCGGGCGTAGGCGGCCTGCTCCTGCGACAGCGTGACGCCCACGACGCTCACGCCGTGCTCGCGGGCGGCATGGATGGCCATGGAGCCCCAGCCGCAGCCGACGTCCAGCAGCCGTCCGCCGGGCCGCAGGTCCAGCTTGCGGCAGACGAGTTCGAGCTTGTCGCGCTGGGCACCCTCGAGGGTGCCGGCATCCTCCCAGTAGGCGCAGGAGTACACCATGGACAGCCCGAGGACGATCTCGTAGAAGTCGTTGCCCACGTCGTAGTGGTGGCTGACGGCGCGCTTGTCGCTGCCTCTGGTGTGCAGGCGGCGGCGCCTGCGGACCTCCTCCGCGGGCGGGGCGGGCGGACCCATCGGCCCGCCCATCCGCAGCAGGCCCCGGACGGCCGCGCGCACGTCGGGATCCCGCAGGGTCTCGCCGAGGCCCCCGGCCCCCGTCGGGCGCTCCCACAGGAGTCCGGCCATCACCCTCAGGGCCGCGTAGAGGTCCCCCTCCACCGCGAGGTCCCCGGCGACCCAGGCCCGGGCGAGCCCCAGCTCGCCCGGCTTCCAGATCAGCCGGCGCAGGGCCCGGCGGTTCCTGATCACCAGGGTGGGGCCGCCCGGCGGCCCCGCCTCCGAGCCGTCCCAGGCACGCATGCGCACCGGGAGCGGGGCTCCCAGCAACTGCTCGAAAAGGCTCTTCAGCCGCAGCGCGGCATCGGGCATGGCCACACCTCCGTGACAGCGGATCCCGAAACGTCCGACACCACGTAAACACCAACCGCCCCCGCGCACAGTCCCCCACCCGTGTCATGGATGGGCAAAAATAGGTGCATAGAGCATGGTCTCGGGGATGCCGGGCCGCGCCGTACGGGGACGCCGACGGGCCCCGGGGGGAACCTCCCGCCCCACCGCGGAACGCCGAAGGGGCCGCCCGCACCACGGATGGCGGGAGGCCCCTTCGGGTCGATCAGTGACCGGAGGTCAGGAGGCCTTGGCCTTCTCCTCGGTCTTCGCCTGCGGGAGCTTGGCCTCCGCGGCCTGCGCGACGGCGGGCGCCGGCTTCGCGGCCTCGTAGAACTCCTCGCGCGGGGTCTCGATGGCGCCGAGGGAGACGACCTCGCGCTTGAGGAACATCGCGAGCGTCCAGTCCGCGAAGACGCGGATCTTCCGGTTCCAGGTCGGCATCGCCAGCCCGTGGTAGCCGCGGTGCATGTACCACGCCAGCCGGCCCTTGAGCTTGATCTTCATCTTGCCCATGACGATCATCGCGACGCCCTTGTGGAGGCCGAGACCGGCCACCGCGCCCTTGTTCGAGTGCGCGTACTCCTTCTGCGGGAAGCCCCGCATGCCGGAGACCACGTTGTCGCCGAGGACCTTCGCCTGACGCAGCGCGTGCTGCGCGTTCGGCGGGCACCAGGCGTTCTCGACGCCGGCCTTGCGGGCGGCGATGTCCGGGACCTGCGCGTTGTCGCCCGCGGCCCAGATGTAGTCCGTGCCCTGCACCTGAAGGGTGGGCCGGGTGTCCACGTGACCGCGCGGGCCGAGCGGGAGACCGAAGCGGGAGAGAACGGGGTTCGGCTTGACGCCGGCCGTCCACACGATGGTGCTGGAGTCGACCTCGAGGCCGTTCTTCAGGACCACGTGCCCCTCGACACAGGAGTCCATCGAGGTGGAGAGGTAGACCTCGACCCCGCGGCTCTCCAGGTGCTCCTTGCCGTACGCGCCGAGCTTCGGGCCGACCTCGGGAAGGATCTTGTCCGCGGCGTCGACGAGGATGAAGCGCATGTCCTCACGGGACACGTTGTTGTAGTACTTGGCCGCGTCGCGGGCCATGTCCTCGACCTCGCCTATGGTCTCCGCACCCGCGAAGCCACCGCCCACGAAGACGAAGGTCAACGCCTTGCGGCGGACGTCCTCGTCGGTCGTGGAGTCGGCCTTGTCGAGCTGCTCGAGGACGTGGTTGCGCAGGCCGATGGCCTCCTCGATGCCCTTCATGCCGATGCCCTGCTCGGCGAGGCCGGGGATCGGGAAGGTGCGGGAGACCGCGCCCATCGCGATGACGAGGTAGTCGAAGGGCAGCTCGTACGCCTCGCCCACGAGGGGGGCGACCGTGGCGACCTTGCGGTCCTGGTCGATGGTGGTGACCCGGCCGGTGAGGACTTCCGCCTTCGGCAGGACGCGTCGCAGCGGGACGACGACGTGCCGGGGCGAAATGCTGCCGGCGGCGGCTTCGGGGAGGAAGGGCTGGTAGGTCATGTACGACCGGGGGTCGACGACCGTGACGGTCGCCTCGCCGTAGCGCATCTTCTTGAGGATGCGCCGAGCTGCGTACAGGCCTACGTACCCACCGCCTACTACGAGGATCCTGGGACGCTCCGTGGTGCTCATGCCATCGAGTATCCACCCGCCTCAGGGGGGTCGCTCGTGCGCCCCTTCACAAGCATGGGTGGGGCCTCTGCTACACTGCGCGGCCCACGTGACCCAGGTCATGCCGCAGCAGGGGAACCACGGCACCCCGCGGACCGTTGTCAACACCGCGTGAGCAGCCAATCCGGGCCGTCGGGCCGCTGAACCGGCCTCTTGTTCCACGCGGTCGTCACGCCCCGGAAACACTCCCGTGAGCACCCTCCCGCGCCCCGCGAGCCCCTCGGAAGGGCCAACCGGACCCCATCCGCATTCCCGAGGCCCGAATTCCTTGTGAAGAACTTCACGAACTTTCCCGACGGCGCGTCACCAAGGGGTCCTTCCGGGCCCCTCGATCGCGCTCAAACGTTATCCGACCTGCTCAGCCGAGGCTACCGACGGGTAGTAAAGATTCCCTCACGGGTGGCCCCGCGCCGCGGGGAGGACCCCGTCACGCGACGGACCACGCGATGCCGTCGAGGATGTCGTGCTCGCTGACGACGACCTCGTCGGCGCCGATGCGCTCCATGATCGCGAGCAGCACGAGGGCGCCGGCGGCGATGACGTCGACGCGGCCGGGGTGCATCGAGGGGATCGCCGCGCGTTCCGCGTGCGTCGAGGACAGCAGCCGCCCGGTGATCTCGCGGACGGCGGCGTGCGGGATCCGGGAGTGGTGGATCGCCGTCGAGTCGTACTCCGGGAGGTCCTGCGCGATCGCCGAGACCGTGGTGACCGAGCCCGCGAGGCCGACCAGGGTGCGGGCCTCGCCCAGCGGGACGGTCCGCTCTGCGAGGTCCAGCGCGGCCTCGACGTCCGCCCGGATCGCCGCGATCTGAGCGGGCGTCGGCGGGTCGGCGACGACGCCGTCGTGCACGAGGTGCCGCTCGGTCATCCGTACGCAGCCGACGTCCACCGAGCGCGCGGCACGGACCCGGTCCTCGCCGACCACCAGCTCCGTGGAGCCGCCGCCGATGTCGACCACCAGGTACGGCTTCGCCAGGTCGTCCCGCCCCGTCAGCTCCCTGGTCGCGCCGGTGAAGGAGAACTCCGCCTCCTGGTCGCCCGTGATGACCTCCGGCTCGACCCCGAGGATGTCCAGGACCCCGCGGACGAACTCGTCGCGGTTCTCGGCGTCGCGGGAGGCGGACGTCGCCACGAAGCGCAGGCGCTCCGCGCCGTGTTGCCTGATGACGGCCGCGTACTCGCGGCAGGCCGCGAAGGTGCGCTCCAGCGCCTCGGGGGCGAGCCGCCCCGTCCGGTCGACGCCCTGGCCGAGGCGGACGATGGTCATCCGGCGGTCCAGGTCGACGAGTTCACCCGTCGCCGGGTCCGCGTCCGCCACGAGCAGACGGATCGAGTTGGTACCGCAGTCGATGGCGGCGACCCTGGTCATGCGTGCGGTCTCCTGTCGTGAGGACACTTCGGAACAAGCCCGGGCCCGGGGGTTTCCAGCCCGTCCGGCGTTCGAGGACGAGGCCGTCGGAGCGGGGGTGCCGGAAGGCCGGAGCCGGGGAGGGTCCAGCCCGTCCGGCGCTTGCGGACGAGGCCGCCCCGGCCGGAGCCGGGGGTCCGGGGGCTGACCGTCCCCCGGGAACGGCGCCCCCGGGGGACGGTCAGCCCTGGGGGACGGTCAGCCCTGGGGAAGGTCGGCCTCGCCCGCGGGGACCACGCACGCACCCTTGCGCCACCACTCCGGCAGCATGGCGATCGCCTCGTCGCCGAGGGGGTTCACGCCGGGCCCCGCGGCCAGGGAGTGCGCCACGAGCACGTGGAGGCACTTCACCCGGTCCGGCATGCCGCCCGCGCTCGGGAACCCCTCCAGGACGTCGATGGCGTCCCGGCGGGCGATGTAGTCCTCGTGGGCGGCCCGGTAGGCCGCGGCCAGCTCGGGGTCCGTGGCCAGACGGTCCGTCATCTCCTTCATGACGCCGTTCGCCTCGAGCGTCCCGATCGCGGACGCCGCCCGCGGGCACGTCAGGTAGTACGTCGTCGGGAACGGCGTGCCGTCGGGGAGGCGGGGCGCCGTCTCCACCACGTCGGGCTGACCGCAGGGACAGCGGTGCACGATCGCGCGCAGCCCGCGCGGCGGACGGCCGAGCTGCTGCCTGAAGGCCTCGACGTCGGCGTCGGTCGGCTCGGTGCGCGGGGTGGGCGGTGGGGGCGTTTCCATGCCTTGTGTGGTGTCTTTCTGGTCAGTTACTGGGCGGAGCGGTCGGACTTGTCCACGCCGTCCCAGACGTTGGCGTACCAGGGGCGGTCGGCCGCTCCCTGGTCGGTGCGGGACTTCTTCACCGCGTCCGGGTCGATCACGATGTAACCCGTCTCGCCCGGCATCACGAAGTGCAGCCGTTGCCGGATCTGCTGCTCGGCGTACGCGTCGTCCTGCCAGCGGGCCTTGAGGTCGCGCAGCTGCTCGACCCGCTGCCGGGCCTGCTCCTGCTCGCGCTCCAGCTCGGCGACCTCGGCGCGCTGGGACACGTACTGCCTCATCGGGTACGCGAGGGCCACGATCAGTGAGCACAGGACCAGCGCGAGCAGCGCCGCACGGCCCGTCAGGCGGGAGCGATGGGCCTGCCGTTTGGTCTGGGAGCGGTAGACCCGGGCCGCCGTCTGCTCACCGAGCAGGCGCAGCCTGGTCGTGGTGGAGAACCGGTCCCGGTCCTTCACGGCCATGAATCCCGCCTCCCCGGCACAAGCCCGTCACGTGCGTACGTCCCCGCACACGGTACGGGACCGAGTACGGGGACGTACGTACGACGCTTCCTGCGGGTCAGCCCTTGAAGCGGGGGAACGCCGAGCGGCCGGCGTACACCGCGGCGTCGTCGAGGATCTCCTCGATGCGCAGCAGCTGGTTGTACTTGGCGACGCGGTCCGAGCGGGCCGGGGCGCCGGTCTTGATCTGGCCGCAGTTCACCGCGACGGCGAGGTCGGCGATGGTGACGTCCTCGGTCTCGCCGGAGCGGTGGGACATCATGCACTTGAAGCCGTTGCGCTGGGCCAGCTCGACGGCGTCCAGCGTCTCGGTCAGCGAGCCGATCTGGTTGACCTTGACGAGCAGGGCGTTGGCGGAGCCCTCCTCGATGCCGCGGGCCAGGCGCTCCGGGTTGGTGACGAAGAGGTCGTCGCCGACGATCTGGACCTTGTCGCCCAGCTTGTCGGTGATGACCTTCCAGCCGGCCCAGTCGTCCTCGTACAGCGGGTCCTCGATGGAGACCAGCGGGTACGCGGAGACGAGCTCCTCGTAGTACTCGGTCATCTCGGCGGCCGAGCGGGACTTGCCCTCGAACTCGTACGCGCCGTCCTTGTAGAACTCGGACGCGGCGACGTCGAGCGCGAGCGCGATCTGCTCACCGGGGACGTAACCGGCCTGCTTGATGGCCTCGATGATGAGGTCGAGCGCGGCGCGGTTGGACTCCAGGTTCGGGGCGAAGCCGCCCTCGTCGCCGAGGCCGGTGGACAGGCCCTTGGTCTTCAGCACCTTCTTGAGGGTGTGGTAGACCTCGGCACCCCAGCGCAGCGCCTCGGAGAAGGACTCCGCGCCAATCGGCGCGATCATGAACTCCTGGATGTCGACGTTCGAGTCGGCGTGCGAGCCGCCGTTCAGGATGTTCATCATCGGGACGGGCAGCAGGTGCGCGTTCGGGCCGCCCAGGTAGCGGAACAGCGGCAGGTCGCTGGCCTCGGAGGCGGCGTGCGCGACGGCCAGGGAGACGCCGAGGATGGCGTTGGCGCCCAGCGAGCCCTTGTTGTCGGTGGCGTCCAGGTCGAACATCGCCTGGTCGATCAGGCGCTGCTCGGTGGCGTCGTAGCCGACGAGCTCCGGGCCGATCTGCTCGATGACCGCGAGGACGGCCTTCTCGACGCCCTTGCCGTGGTAGCGGTTGGGGTCACCGTCGCGCAGCTCGATGGCCTCGAAAGCACCGGTGGAGGCGCCGGACGGGACGGCGGCACGACCCGTGCTGCCGTCGTCGAGGCCGACCTCGACCTCGACGGTGGGGTTCCCTCGCGAGTCGAGGATTTCCCGGGCTACGACGACGTCGATGGACGGCACGAGCATCTCCTTCTGGGATGTGACGCGGGTAGCGGAGCCCCTTGGCCCCAACTGCACGGAGCCGCGGTCGGCTCCGCGACATGAGCCTAACCGGCTCCGGGGGATCGGCCAGCCGGTCGACCACCCCATGGACAGAACCGAGAGTAAATTGTTTCCGAACGGAACAAAAACCTGCCCCGTACAGGTAACCGCTTCGGAAGCGGGCCCACGGCGCGTCCATGAAAAACCCCGCTCCGGTGCGTACGGGGGAACACGCACCGGAGCGGGGAGCCCATGGGGGCGGGGGCGGCCCGCACGGGGACTCCATGGCGGAGTCCCCGGATGAGGGAGGGCCGTGGTTCAGCTGTCAGCCCGTCGGCCGGTGTCAGCTGAGGTGGAGCTGCTGGCCCGGGAAGATGAAGTCGGCATCGTCGATGATGTCCTTGTTCAGCTTGAACAGCTTCTGCCAGCCGCCCTTGACCTTCTTGTCCGCGGCGATCGAGCTGAGGGTGTCGCCCTTGACGACCTTGTACTCGCCGTCACCCTTCTCGACCTTCTTGCCGGTCGGGGTCTCGACGGTCTTCTTGGCCGTCTCCCGCTCCGAGGAGCGCGAGGCGCGCTGGTCCTGCGACTGCGGGGCCTGCTGCTGCGGCTGGGCCGGCTGGGCCGTGGCCGTGCTCTGCGAGCCGGAGCCGGAGCCGGAGTTGGCACCGGAGCCGGTGTCGGTCGACGAGCCGCCGGTCGAGGCGCCGGACAGGCCGGTGCCGCAGGTCGGCCAGGCACCCTTGCCCTGCGCGGCGAGCACCTTCTCGCCGACTGCGATCTGCTGGGACTTGGAGGCCTTGTCGGCGGTGGCGGCGTAGGCCGAGCCGCCGTAGGCGGACCAGGTGGAGGCGGAGAACTGCAGGCCGCCGTAGTAACCGTTGCCGGTGTTGATCGACCAGTTGCCGCCGGACTCGCACTGGGCGACGGCGTCCCACTCGGAGGTGCTGGCGGCGGAGGCGCTGCCGGCCGCCATCAGCGGAGCGGCGATGGCGACACCGGTGACACCGGCGAGCGCGGCGACACGGGTGGCCTTGGACGGGCGGCGGTGCTTGCCCTTGTTGTTGAGCAGCATGAAGTGATCCCCTCACCGACGCCTGCGAGGTGAGCTGTCGGGTTCGGGCGGGTGAGTGCCCGGTCGTCCGCCTCTGGCGTCCGACTCCACCCCAAGCCGTTCCCGGGTGTCTCTCGACTCCCGGACCCGGCACTTACCTTGGGTCCCCCGCTCCTGCCTACGGCGCTTGCGCGACGACTGTTCCCGGCCGGCCACTGGCAGGATTCGGCGTTGCGACCGTCGGGGCCCGCTGTAGCGAGCGATCACGACCGTAGACACGCGGCCGCCGGAATTTCAAAGATGATCAGGGTTTCTGAGACCCTTGTCTCACTCCACCAAACCGGACATTGCGGTGCGAAACATGACGCGAACTGGCGCTGTTTTGTACCTGATTCGCCATCTGACGCCCACTTAGTCTCCTGCGACCTCAAGGCTCTGACCGGGGAGGATGACGTCCGGGTCGGTGCCGACCGTCTTCTCGTTCTCCGTGTAGAGCTCGTTCCATCCGCCCTGCACGGCAAGGGAGTCGGCGATGCTCGTGAGACTGTCGCCGAGGCGGACGGTGTACGAGCCCTCCGCGGCGTCGCGGGGAGCGGCGGAGCCGCGCGAGACGTGACGGCCGGAGGAGGCCTCCTCGCCGCCGGCGGTCGCGTCGGCGTCCGTGCCGGCGTCGGCACTGGCGCCGCGGTGCCGACCGGTGCCCGTGCCCTCGCTCCCGGTCGCGGCGGTGGCGTCCGAAGAACCTGCGGTGCGACCCGACTTGTCCGAGTCGTCAGCCTTCGCCTTCCCAGCGCCCTTGCTGTCGGCCTTGCTGCCGGCCTCCGGGGAGGCGGTGGCGTCCTCGTCGGCCTTCGACGGCGTCCCGGGCTTCACCGCCTCGCCTGACGCGGCCGGAGAGGGCTTGGCGGTGGCGCCGCCGGACGACAAGCCTCCCGAAACGGGCGCGTCGCTCGACGGGGACGAATCGGGCGAGGGGGAGGCCGGCGATGCGGAGGAGTCGTCGGCGAGACCGGTGTCGACCTCTACGGACGCCGAGTTCTTGCTGAGGCCCGAGAGCGGTCCGCAGGTGGGCCAGGCGGCCAGGCCCTGCTTGTCGAGAACCTTCTCGGCGACGGCTATCTGCTGCGAGCGGCTGGCCTCGTCGGGGCTCGGCGCGTACGCGAGGCCGCCGTACTTCTCCCAGTTCTCCTGGGTCATCTGCAGGCCGCCGTAGAAGCCGTTGGCGTTGTCGGCACTCCACGAACCGCCGCTCTCGCACTCCGCGACCCGGTCCCAGGTGGTGCCGTCCGCGGCACTCGCACCGGTGGCACCGAGCAACGGGATCGCGATGGCCGATCCGGTGACTCCTGCCGCGACGATGAGCGCCGGAGCCTGGCGGGGGCGACGGTGACGACCGTTCCCGGAGAGCATGCGGTGGCCTTTCGAAGACAGCGATGACAGGCGCGACGGAAGATCCATCGCGTTGATGCGTGAACGTATCGGCAGTCGAACGCTTGTCACAAGTCGATGCAGCGCAGATCACGTGAAGATCACATTATTGACGGTGCGTCATGTTTGACGCCTCCGCGCCCGCGTACCGCCGGGCGTGAACTCCACCGGTGTGCGCCTGTTGCGAGCGCAATGCGCCCGTCCGTCGCGGGCCCGCCGAGGGTCCGCCGGCATTGCCTACCGCGAAGGGGTGAACTCCACCGGGAGGGTCCGCAGTCCCCGCATGATGAGACCGCCGCGCCAGCGCAGGTCCGCCGGATCGCCCGCGAGGCGCAGGTCCGGCAGGCGGGTGAGGAGCGTCGCGAGGGCGGTCTGTCCCTCCAGCCGGGCGAGGGGCGCGCCGAGGCAGTAGTGGATGCCGTGCCCGTATCCGAGGTGCTGGTTGTCGCGCCGGGAGAGGTCCAGCGTGTCCGGCTGCCCGAAGCGCTCGGGGTCGCGGTCGGCGGCCGCGAGCACGACCAGGACGGGGTCGCCCGCGGCGATGTCCTGACCGCCGATCCGGACGGCCTCGGTCGCGAACCGCCAGGTGGCGAGCTCCACGGGCCCGTCGAACCGGAGGAGTTCCTCGACACCGGTCTCCAGCAGCGCGGTCTCCTTCGCGGCGAGGGAGGTCTGCAGCCGCTGCCGCTGCTCGGGGTGGGTGAGGAGGGCGTAGGTCCCGTTGCCGATGAGATTCACGGTCGTCTCGAAACCGGCGAAGAGCAGGATGAAGGCCATCGCCGCGGCCTCGTTCTCGGTGAGGTGCTCACCGTGGTCGGAGGCGCGGATGAGCCCGGAGATGAGGTCCTCGCCCGGCCCGGGGTGGTCCGGGAGTGCGGCCCGTTTCCGGTGGATCAGCTCGGCGAGGTAGCCGCGCATCTTCTTCACGGACCGGGCGACCCCGCCCCGCGGCCCGCCGCCGTGCCGGATCATCATCCCGGCCCAGTCCCGGAAGTCGTCCTGGTCCTCGCGGGGAACGCCGAGGAGGTCGCAGATGGCGTAGATGGGGAGCGGGAAGGCGAAGTCGTGGATGAGGTCGGCGCTGCCCCGGTCGGCGAACCGGTCGATGAGGTGGTCCGTGAGTTCCTGGACCCGCGGCGCGAACTCCGCCACCCGCCGGGGCGTGAACGCCTTGCTGACCAGCTGGCGCAGCCGCGTGTGGTCCGGCGGGTCGATGTTCAGCAGATGCGTCATCAGCTCTGCCTTGCGCTCGCCCGGAATGCCGGTCTTCCCCTTGGCGTGCGCCGGCTCGTCGTGGTGCGCCGGGTTCTTGCTGAGCCGGCCGTCCGCGAGGGCCTGCCTGGCGTCCGCGTACCGGGTGACCAGCCAGGCCTCCACACCGCTCGGCAGCCGCGTCCGGTGCACGGGCGCGTGCTCACGGAGCCAGGCGTACGCGGGGTAGGGGTCGGTGGCGAACTCCCAGGTGAAGAGCTCGGGGGCCGGGTCGGGAGCGCTGCCGTCCGGGGTGCTGCTCGCGGGCACGGGACCGGTGGGGGTGGCGCTCCGGTCGGCGGGGTGTGCGGGATTGTCGGTCACGCGTCGACGGTATCCGGGGTGGCGGGAGGGGCGACGGGGCGTCGGGCAGCAACCAGGCCGTCAGGGAGGCGGCCGGGGTGCCGGGAACCGGCTGGGACTGTCCGGGAGGCGGCCGGTGTCCGGGAAACGGCCGGCGGCGCCAGGAGGCGGCCGGGGGGTGCCAGGAGGCGGCCGGGGCTGTCCGGGAGACGGCCCGGGTGCGGGAGGCGGCCGGTGTCCGGGAAACGGCCGGCGGCGCCAGGAGGCGGCCGGGGGGTGCCAGGAGGCGGCCGGGGCTGTCCGGAGGCGGAGACCGGATGGCTCCGAGGGTGGCGGGCGGAGGCCCGCCCGCAGGACGTTTCGCCCTGGACTGTCCCTAAATCGGCCGTGACTTGACTTGGCGGATCGAGAACTCCCTACATTCCGCCCGTGGACCCCGAGATACTCAGATCCAGCTTCGCGGTCGTCGAGAGACGGGCCGAGTTCGCGGTCAAGTACTTCTACTCTCACCTGTTCCGTCACCATCCGGACGTCCGCGAGCTGTTCCCGCTGGACTTCCCGGAGGACATGGAGCGGCAGCGGGACCGGCTGTTCGCGGCGCTCACCCATGTCGTGGGGCGGCTGGAGGACCCGGCGCTCGCGGCGTACCTGGGCGAGCTCGGACGGGACCACCGGAAGTACCTGGCTCAGCCGCGGCACTACGCGGCCGTGGGGACGAGCCTGATCGCCGCGTTCGCCGCCGTCGCGGGACCGGCCTGGAACGCGGAGGTCGAGAAGGCCTGGGGCGAGGCGTACGAGACGATCGCGGACGCGATGCTCCGGGGCGCCTCGCAGGCCGAGGACGACGGGGAACCGCCGTGGTGGGACGCCGAGGTCCTCGCGCGCCGGCGCTTCGGTCAGGACGTCGTCGTGCTGACCCTGCGGCCGGCCCGGCCGCTCGCCCATCTCGCGGGCCAGTACGTCAGCGTCAACATCCCGTACTTACCGGGTATATGGCGTCCCTACTCGGTCGGCAACGCACCCCGGCCCGACCACACCCTCGACCTCCACGTCAGCCGCGTCGAGGAGGGGCTGCTGTCCACGGCCCTGGTGCGGCGGACCCGGGAGGGGGACCTGCTCCGGCTCGGCGCGCCGAGCGGCGGGCTCACCCTGCGGCCCCCGGAGGACCGGCCCGTCACCTTCATCGCCGCCGGGACCGGCTGGGCGCCCGTCAAGGCACTCCTGGAACAGCTGGTGCGGCTCGAACGGACCGAGCACACCGGGCACACCGAACACACGGGGCGGATCGCGCAGACCGGGTCCGCGGGCCGGGACGGGGCGCCCTACGACTCGCGGCTCTTCGTCGTCGCCCGCGATCTCGCGCACGTCTACGACCGCTCCGCCATCGAGGAGTTGCGGGCACGGCTCCCCCGGCTGGTTGTCACCTTCATCACGCCCGCGCCGGGCCGGCCCAGGGCGCAGGCCACCGAGCGGCTGCTCACGGCCCTCGGCAACCGGGCCAACTGGGCCCAGCACGACGTCTATCTCGCCGGACCGGCCCAGCTCGTCGAAGAGGTCGGCGACGCGCTTCCCGCGCTCGGCACCGCGCCCGAGCGGATCTTCCACGATCTCCTGCCGTCCGCCGGGGAGTGCGGCATCCGGCCGTCGGGCCCCGCCGAGTGGTTCCTTGCCCGGCACCGGCCGAGCTGGCACAACCCGGCGAGCCGCGAACCCGGCCACTGACCGATCAGCCACGGCACCCAGGAACGAGGCCCCGGGCGACCGGACACGGCACCCAGGGACGACACCGCAGGGCGACCGGACACGGCACCCCCGGACCACAACCCGGGGCGACCGGTCGCAGCGCCACCGGCCGGCACGCCACGCGCGGAGCCGCCGGACAGGCTCGACGCCCTCCCGCCCACCCTCAGCCCCCGGCGCCCACAGAGCCCGGCGCCCGTCGGCACGCGGCCCTCAGCGCTC
>NZ_JBWJAQ010000024.1:90363-102601 GCF_056387915.1 Streptomyces sp. GLSS-08 | reverse complement strand
GGCAGGCGTTCGGCCGCGGTGCGGAAGGTCCCGCTCACCGGCGGCCGGCCCGCACGGACCACGGCGCCCTCGGAGCGCGGGAAGAACTCGTACCAGGCGCCGTACAGCGCCCGTTCACGCTCCACGACGAGGGGCAGCGGCTCGGAGGACGTGACGAGTTCCCGCAGCGGGTGGCGGTTGAGGACCTCGTCCACCTCGGGGGTGAGGGCGGCGGCGAGCCGGGCCGCGGCGGGCCGCCCGCCGTCCCGCAGTGCGTCCGCCGCGGCGAGGACGGCCCGTCGGCCCGCCTTCTTCGGCACGCCGGCGGCCGCCCGTTCGTACAGGCGGGCCCCCTCCTCGAGGACCAGCTCGGTGTCCATTCCCGCGGGGATCTTGATCCTCGCGTGGTGGCGCCAGGTGGCCACCGGATCGCTCCATGCCTCGACGGCGTAGGTCCAGCGGCCCTCGGCCGGTACGGACACGGTGGCGCCCCAGCGGTCGGAGCCGGGGGCCAGTTCGCGCATCGGGGTCCAGGGGCCCTCGCGGCCCTCCGCACTTGTGAGGACGACATTCGCGGCGACCGCGTCGTGGCCCTCACGGAAGACCGTGGCCGATATCCCGAACGGCTCGCGCACCACCGCCTTCGCGGGGCGCCGTCCTTCCAGGACCCGTGGCCGGACGTCCAGGACCGGGATGCGCCCCACACCGGCAGCACGGTCCGCGGAGGGTTTCTCCGCCGTGGGGGGACCGGAATCGACCCTGCTCATGGAGGTTGCGACGGTGCTGGGCGTCGGGGGTGGCGACGTGTGGTGCTTGGCGGGCATGACCGCTCCTGTCCGCGTCAACGTGGGTGGGCGGATGAGAGTGTGGGGGAGGCGGGACCTCCGGACCTACCCGGAGGAGCCTTCCCACCCTATTCGGGTGTGCAATCCGGCGCGTTGTTAACTCCTCGCGCCCATGTCTGCACAAAAGTCAGACCTTGTCCGCACCAGGTCGGGGCCGGCCGGACCCCGGTGTGCCGGTCCCGAGCGTGCTTCCGTGCGCCCCCTGCGAACGGCTCGTCCTGGGCGGTCCGTCGGGTGAACCGGCCCCCACCGCGTCGGCCCGTACCGCTTACCCATTGAGAGCAGTGCGGTATGTGTGGCTGATTTCCGCCCCGTACGTCTCGGCGACGCCCCGGCCGGCCGCCGACGACGCCGGGGTGCCCTCGTCGGGCGTGACGAGGTGGCCACCGTCGACCGCGCCCGGCCCCCGGCGCCGGTCATCCGCCCCTCGGGAGCGGCGTGCGCGGGCGGCACGGTGGCCGGATGCATCGCGAGCGCGACAGCCGCGGTGAGGTCTCCCCCCCGGCGCGGGCGTCCGGTACGCGTCCGTGGCATGTCTGGGTTCCCCTCCCTGACGTGACGCACGGAGACCGGGGTGCACCACGTCGGGGGCGCTTCCTCCGGTGCGTCACAGGGCACAGCCTCTCGTGGGGTGTCAGGTGCCACAAGGGCGCACAGGCGGGCGGAACCGGCCCAAGATGCAAGTCGGCCGCGCGCGACGGTTGCGGCGAATTCACGCCGAAGTCGGCCGGTGGGTGCGGGGGTCGGGCGCGTGTCCCGCCGTGCGCCGTAGTTGCGAGGGCGCCCGCGCCGCTAACGTCGTGGGTGACGAAGGGCGCACAGCGACGTGCGTCCCTCTGCCGCGTACGTCCTCCGTGAAGGTGGAATTCGTGAAGGCAATCCGCAGGTTCACCGTCCGACCCGTACTCCCCGAAGCCCTTCACCCGCTCATCGACCTGGCGCGCAACCTGCGCTGGTCATGGCATGCGGAGACCCGTGACCTCTTCCGGTCCGTGGACCCCGCGCAATGGGCAGCGTCGGGCAACGACCCCGTACGGCTGCTGGGGTGCGTGTCGGCCGCGCGCCTCGCCGAGCTCGCCGAGGACCGCCCCTTTCTGAGCAGACTGGCCGCGGTCTCCGACGACCTGAGCGGCTATGTGACCGGCGACCGCTGGTACCAGGCGCAGTCGGCCGAACTGCCCGCAGCCGTGGCCTATTTCTCGCCCGAGTTCGGCATCACGGCCGCCCTGCCCCAGTACTCCGGCGGTCTCGGCATCCTCGCCGGCGACCACCTGAAGGCCGCGAGCGACCTCGGCGTGCCGCTCATCGGGGTGGGACTGCTGTACCGGCACGGCTACTTCCGCCAGTCCCTGTCCCGGGACGGCTGGCAGCAGGAGCACTACCCCGTCCTGGACCCCAACGAGCTGCCGCTGGTGCTGCTGCGCGAGAGCGACGGCACCCCGGCACAGGTGTCCCTCGCCCTGCCCGGGGGCCGGCGGCTGCGGGCCCGCGTCTGGCTTGCCCAGGTCGGCCGCGTCCCGCTGCTCATGCTGGACTCGGACGTCGAGGAGAACGACCTCGGCGAACGGGCCGTGACGGACCGCCTCTACGGCGGCGGCAGCGAGCACCGGCTGCTGCAGGAGATGCTGCTCGGCATAGGAGGGGTGCGCGCGGTACGGACGTACTGCCGGCTCACCGGCCACGCCGAGCCCGAGGCCTTCCACACGAACGAGGGCCACGCCGGCTTCCTCGGCCTGGAGCGCATCGCCGAACTGTGCGACAGCGGGCTCGACTTCGACTCCGGCCTCGAAGCCGTCCGCGCGGGCACCGTGTTCACCACCCACACCCCCGTCCCGGCCGGGATAGACCGCTTCGACCGGGAGCTGGTGGCCCGCCACTTCGGTCCCGACGCCGAGCTGCCGCGCATCGACGTGCAGCGGATCCTCGCCCTGGGCATGGAGACCTACCCGGGCGGCGAGGCCAACCTCTTCAACATGGCCGTGATGGGCCTGCGGCTCGGCCAGCGCGCCAACGGCGTGTCCCTGCTGCACGGTCAGGTCAGCCGGGAGATGTTCTCCGGCCTGTGGCCGGGCTTCGACCCCGAGGAGGTCCCGATCACCTCGGTGACCAACGGGGTGCACGCACCTACCTGGGTGGCCCCCGAGGTCCTGAGACTCGGCGCCCGCCAGATCGGCGCGCAGCGCACCGAGGAAGCGCTCACGGTCGGCGCCTCGGACCGCTGGGACTCGGTCGCCGACATCGCCGACCAGGAGATCTGGGACCTGCGCCGCGTCCTGCGCGAGCAACTCGTCACGGAGGTGCGGGAGCGCCTGTACGCCTCCTGGCGGCAGCGCGGGGCGGGCACGGCCGAACTGGGCTGGATCGACGGCGTGCTCGACCCCGACGTCCTGACGATCGGCTTCGCCCGCCGCGTCCCCTCCTACAAGCGTCTGACGCTGATGCTGCGGGACCGGGACCGGCTCCTGGACCTGCTCCTGCATCCCGAGCGTCCGATCCAGATCGTCGTCGCTGGCAAGGCGCACCCGGCGGACGACGGCGGCAAGCGGCTGATCCAGGAGCTGGTGCGCTTCGCCGACGATCCCCGGGTGCGCCACCGCATCGTGTTCCTGCCCGACTACGGCATGGGGATGGCGCAGAAGCTCTACCCGGGCTGCGACATCTGGCTGAACAACCCGCTGCGCCCGCTGGAGGCCTGCGGCACGAGCGGCATGAAGGCCGCGCTGAACGGCTGCCTCAACCTGTCGGTGCTGGACGGCTGGTGGGACGAGTGGTTCCAGCCGGACTTCGGCTGGGCGATCCCGACGGCGGACGGCACGGCGACGGACGACGACCGCCGCGACGAACTGGAGGCCTCCGCGCTCTACGACCTCCTCGAACAGCGGGTGGCACCGCGCTTCTACGACCGGGGCGAGGGCGGCCTGCCCGACCGCTGGATCGAGATGGTCCGCCAGACCCTGACCCACCTGGGCCCCAAGGTGCTGGCGGGCCGCATGGTCCGCGAGTACGTGGAGCGCCTGTACACCCCGGCGGCCCGCGCCCACCGCGCGGCGACGCCGGAGGCCGCGCGGGAACTGGCGGGCTGGAAATCCCGGGTGCGGGCGGCCTGGCCGCGGGTCGCGGTGGACCATGTGGAGGCCTCGGCGGAGACCACCACCGCCGAACTCAACACGACGCTCAGCCTGCGGGTCCGCGTGGACCTCGCCGACCTCGCCCCCGACGACGTGGAGGTGCAGGTGGTCGCCGGGCGGGTGGACGCGCAGGACCGCATCGCGGACGCGGCGACGGTCCCCTTGAAACCGGCGGGCGGCCCGGACATGGAGGGCCGCTGGGTCTACGAGGGCCCGCTGTCCCTGGACCGCACCGGGCCGTTCGGCTACACGGTCCGCATCCTGCCGGCGCACCGTCTGCTGGCGTCGGGTGCGGAACTGGGTCTGGTGGCCGTCCCGTCGGAGGAGACCGGCGAGGGGGCGGGCGTCCTGTTGCGGTGACCGGGACCGTGCCCCGCCGGTGCGGGCGGGGCACGGGCCGACCCCGTCGGGACGGGCCCTAGTCCTCCAGCCCGGCGCACAGCCGGCGCAGGACGACCCCGCAGCGCTGTGCGTAGGCGTGCTGGAGACCGCGTGTCGCCGGGCCGCCCGCCCGGGCGTACCACTTGGCGGGGCGGCTGAAGGCGGTCACCGTCAGCCAGACGGTGCCGTCGCCGGTGCGGTCCACCACGAAGGCCTCCTCGCCGCACTCCGGGTGACCGGGCAGGGTGCCGTAGGCCCAGCCGGCCCGGCGGGGTTCCTGGGTCGTCCAGACGACACGGCAGGGGGCCCTGATCGGGCCGAGGCCGACGGTGACGTCGACGCCGGGCGCCGCCGTCTGTGCGTCGGTGGTGATGGCGACGCCGACCGCACGGTGCAGTTCCCAGGTCAGCAGTGCCTGGCACGCCCTGCGGAAGACGTCCTCGCCCTCGCCGATCCGGTTTCGGACATGCAGTCGGTGGAAGCCCGGTGGGCAACGGTCCTCGCGGGTCGCGCCCACGTCCTCGTAGGTGAAGGGCATGGGGGACAGCGTAGGGCGGCCCCCGGAGAAACCTTCTCTCCGGGGGCCGCCCTGTGGGGCCGGACGCGGACTAGCTGACGTTCACCGCGGTCCAGGCGGCCTTCACGGCCGCGTACTCCGTGCTGGTGGAGCCGTACAGCGCCGAGGCCGCCGACAGGGTGGCGGTGCGGGCGCCCGCGTACTTGGTCGTCGACGTCATGTAGGTCGTCAGCGCCTTGTACCAGATCTGCAGGGCCTTGGCGCGGCCGATGCCGGTGACCGTGGAGCCGTTGTACGTCGGGGAGTTGTAGGACACCCCGTTGATGGTTTTCGCGCCGCTGCCCTCGGACAGCAGGTAGAAGAAGTGGTTGGCGACGCCGGACGAGTAGTGGACGTCCTTGCTGCCGACCGAGGAGGACCAGTTGTCGGCGGAGCCGCCGTCCTTGCTGGGCTTGTCCATGTAGCGCAGCGGCGAGCCGTCGCCGTTGATGTTGATCTCCTCGCCGATGAGGTAGTCGCCCACGTCGGAGGAGTTGGCCGCGTAGAACTCGACGCCGGTGCCGAAGATGTCGGAGGTCGCCTCGTTCAGGCCGCCGGACTCGCCCGAGTAGTTGAGTCCCGCGGTGTTGGAGGTGACGCCGTGGCTCATCTCGTGGCCGGCCACGTCCAGGGACGTCAGCGGGTGGGTGTTGCCCGAGCCGTCGCCGTAGGTCATGCAGAAGCAGCTGTCGTCCCAGAACGCGTTGACGTACGCGTTGCCGTAGTGGACGCGGGAGTAGGCGGCGACGCCGTTGTTCTTGATGCCGCTGCGGTTGAAGGTGTTCTTGTAGAAGTCCCAGGTCACCTGGGCGCCGTACGCGGCGTCGACGGCGGCCGTCTGGTCGGCGGTGGAGCTGGAGGCGGTGCCCGTGCCCCAGACGTCGTCGGCGTCGGTGAACAGCGTGCCGGTGCCGGACGTGCCGTGCTTGAGGTTGTACGTCTTGTGGCCGCCGCGGGCGGTGTCGTACAGCTGGTACGTCGTGCCCGACTTGGTGGTGGTGAGCGGGACGGTGCCGGCGTACAGACTCTTGCCGGTGCCGGTCTCGATGCCCTGGTACTCGTAGAGCTTCTTGCCGGTCGCCGCGTCCGTGACGACGTGCAGCTCGTTCGGGGTGCCGTCGTCCTGGAGGCCGCCGACGACCGTCTCGTAGGCGAGGACCGGCTTGCCGTTCGCCGCCCAGATCACCTTGCGGGGCGCGCGGTCGGCCCCGGTCTTCTCCGAGCCCGCGCTCTGCGCGGCCTTCACGGCCTGCTTCTCGGCCTTCTGGGCGGTCACGGCGGGCTTCAGGGAGGCCACCTTGATGGCCGCCTTGGTCGCCTTGGTGACGCCCTGGGTCTTACCGGCCTTCGTCTCGTGGACGACGAGGTCGCCGCCGAGGACCGGGAGTCCTTCGTAGGTGCGCTCGTAGCGGGTGTGGACCGTGCCGTCCGCGTCCTTGACGACGTCTCTGACGACGAGCTTCTCCTTGGCGCCGAGACCTATCCCGTCGGCCGTCTCGGTGACGTCGGCCTGGGCGTCCCTGATCAGGGTCGTACGGGCCGCCGGGGACAGCTGGACCGGGGCGGCGGCCGGGTCGGACGCGCCGGTGGATGAGGCGGGCGTCTGGGCGGACGCACCGGTGGTCATACCGGTGGTGAGGAGGGCTCCGGCCGCGACGGCTGTCGCGATGGCAAGAGTGGTCCGCTTGTGACGCGCGTAGAGGGGGGTCACGCAAGCTCCTTGTGTGGGGGCCGACCGCACGGTCTGGGGTAGCCGTGCGGAGGGGAAGGTGCGGTGCGGGAGTGCCGTGCGGTGGAAGCGTGCCATCCGGGGCGCGTACATGTCATGAGGGCAAGCAAAGCTTGGCCGGAAAGCGTTCGTTGAGTGAATATCGCTGTACGCAATGCGGAATCGATCATGCTCAAGAGGCAACCAAGCCTGGGTCACGGCAGAGTAAAAGAGAGCGCCGCCCCGGTGTGTCGAACCACCGGGACGGCGCCCTGTTCCGTGCGTGACCGCGGGACGGTCTACGGGAAGGTGAGCTTCCAGCTGTTGATGTAGCCGGTGTCCTGCGCCGCCTGGTCCTGGACCTTCAACTTCCAGGTGCCGTTGGCGACTTCGGAGGACGCGTCGACCGTGTAGGTGGTGTTCACGTTGTCCGCCGAGTCGGAGGAGCTGAAGTTCTTCAGGCGGTACGCGGTGCCGTCCGGGGCCACCAGGTCGATGACGAGGTCACCGCGCCAGGTGTGCACGATGTCCACGGCGACCGCCAGGTTCGACGGGGCGTTGCCCGCCCGCCCGGAGACGGTGACCGAGGACGTCACGGCCGCGCCGTTGTCCGGAATCGATACGTCGGCCGTGTTCTCGAACGACGTACCGCCACCGCCGCCACCGGACCGCGCACCGACGGCCACGGCCGCCCACGCGTCCTGCACCGCCTTGTACTCGGCGCCCGTGGTGCCGTACAGCTCACCCGTCGCCGCGAGCGTGCCGGTGCGGGCCGCCGCGTAGTTCGTGGTCGAGGTGAACTTGGTGGTGAGCGCCCGGTACCAGATCTGCAGTGCCTTGTCGCGACCGATCCCGGTGACCGGGAGGCCGTCCGCGGTCGGCGAGTTGTAGCTGACGCCGTTGATCACCTTGGCGCCGCTGCCCTCGGACAGCAGGTAGAAGAAGTGGTTCGCGGGGCCCGACGAGTAGTGCACGTCGACCGAGCCGATCCCCGAGTACCAGTTGTCCTTGGACGCGCCGTCCTTGCTCGGCTTGTCCTGGTAGCGCAGCGGCGTGCCGTTGCCGTTGATGTCGATCTTCTCGCCGATGAGGTAGTCGCCCACGTCGGAGGAGTTGGCCGCGTAGAACTCGACGCCGGTGCCGAAGATGTCGGAGGTCGCCTCGTTCAGACCGCCGGACTCGCCGCTGTAGTTCAGGCCGGCGGTGTTGGAGGTGACGCCGTGGCTCATCTCGTGGCCGGCCACGTCCAGGGACGTCAGCGGCTTGGCGTTGCCCGAGCCGTCGCCGTAGGTCATGCAGAAGCAGCTGTCGTCCCAGAACGCGTTGACGTACGCGTTGCCGTAGTGGACGCGGGAGTAGGCGCCGACGCCGTTGTTCTTGATGCCGCTGCGGTTGAACGTGTTCTTGTAGAAGTCCCACGTTGTGGCGGCGCCGTAGTGCGCGTCCGCGCCCGCGGTGGCGGCGTTCGACGTGGTGCCGTTGCCCCAGACGTCGGTGGTCTGCGAGAACAGCGTGCCCGTGCCGGATGTGCCGTGGTTCAGGTTGTACGTCTTGTGGCCGCCGCGCGCGCCGTCGTTCAGCGTGTACGTGGAGCCCGAGAGCGTGGTGGTCAGCGGCACCGTACCGCTGTACTGAGTGTTGCCGGTGCCGTTGTCGACGCCCTGGTACTGGTACAGCTTCTTGCCGGTGGCCGCGTCGGTGATGACGTGCAGCTCGTTCGGCGTCCCGTCCTCCTGGATGCCGCCGACGACCGTCTCGTACGCCAGAGCCGGCTTGCCGTTCGCCGCCCAGATCACCTTGCGGGGCGCGCGGTCGGCCCCGGTCTTCTCGGAGCCCGCGCTCTGCGCCGCCTTCACGGCCTGCTTCTCGGCCTTGGAGGCGGTGACGGCCGGGGTGAGCGTGGCGACCTTGATCGTGGCCTTCGTCGCCCTGACGACTCCCTCGGTCTTCCCGGACTTGGCGGTGTCGACCACCAGGTCGCCGCCGAGCACCGGGAGCCCGTCGTAGGTGCGCTCGTAGCGGGTGTGGAGCGTGCCGTCCTTGTCCTTGACGACGTCACGGGCGACGAGCTTTTCCTTCGCCCCGAGGCCGAGGTCCTCGGCGGTGTCCGCCTTGGCGGCGTTGGCGTCGCGTATCAGCTCGGCGCGCTGCGAGGGCGTGAGCTGCACGGCGACGGAGCCGGGGTTGATCTTCCCGGCCGGTGCCTTCTCGGGGGCGGCGCTCGCGGCGCCCGACTGGACGGCCGCCGTGAGCAGGGCGGTGACGCCGACGAGTGCGGCGGCGGTGGCCCTACGGCGCGCGGTGTGGGAGGTGCGTCTGTGGGAGGTGCTGCTTCTCAACACTGACTCCTTCTGCGTGGCCGCGGGTCGCACGGCCAGGGGAGACCGGACGATGGATGACCCGTCCGGGCAGAACAGGGCGGTACGCGGAACCAGGTGCAAGGAGGTTGCGCCGCCGCACAGCCGGGATGCTGTGAGGTTGCTGTGGAGCGGCCGTGGGAAGAGTGGCAGCAGATTGCCCTGTCTGTCAGGGGCGCATCAAGAAGTTGGCCGGAAACCGTTCGTTGTCCGGGTGGTCATGTTCGGTATACGAACTGGTCGTTCGGTCAGGCCAGACTGTCCTGCCATGCCTGGTGGAGGTCGGCGAACCTGCCGGTGTCCACGATGAGCTGACCCCGTGTGCCGTCCTCGACGACCCGGCCGTCTTCCATCACGAGGACCCGGTCGGCGATCTCCACGGTGGAGAGGCGGTGCGCGATGACGACGGCCGTGCGGCCGTGCAGGACGGTCGACATCGCGCGCTGCACCGCCCGTTCGCCGGGGACGTCCAGCGAGCTGGTCGCCTCGTCCAGGATCAGTACGGCCGGGTCCGCGAGCAGCGCCCGCGCGAACGCCACCAGTTGGCGCTGGCCGGCCGAGATGCGGCCGCCCCGCTTGCGTACGTCCGTGTCGTAGCCGTCGGGCAGCGCGCTGATGAAGTCGTGCGCGCCGATCGCCTTCGCGGCCCGCTCGATCTCCTCACGGGGAGCGTCCGGTCGGCCGATGGCGATGTTCTCGGCGACCGTGCCGGAGAACAGGAACGCCTCCTGGGTCACCATCACCACCCCGCGCCGCAGTTCGGCGTTCGGCAGGTCGCGCAGGTCGACGTCGTCCAGCAGGACCCGCCCCTCGGACGGGTCGTAGAAGCGCGCCAGCAGCTTGGCCAGAGTGGACTTGCCGGCGCCGGTCGAGCCGACCACGGCCACCGTCTGCCCGGCCGGCAGCGTGAGGTCGAAGCGGGGCAGCACCTCGCCGCCGGTGCGGTAGGCGAAGCGGACGCCCTCGAAGACGACCTCGCGGCCCGGGTGCTCCGACGCGGACTCCGGCAGGTACCGGGGCGTCGAGGGCTCCGGCACCGCGGGCGTCTGGGCGAGCAGACCCGCGATCTTCTCCAGCGAGGCCGCGGCCGACTGGTAGGAGTTGAGGAACATGCCGAGCCGGTCGATGGGGTCGTACAGGCGGCGCAGGTAGAGCACCGCCGCGGCCAGCACGCCGAGGTCCAGGGAGCCGGACGCCACCCGGTACGCGCCCCACAGCACCATCCCCGCGACCGCCGTGTTGGCGATCAGGCGCGAGCCGGTGACATAGCGGGCCATCTCCAGCAGGGCGTCGCCGTTCGTCCGCTCGTGGCGCTCGTTCAGGACGCGGAACTCCGCGTCGTTGGCCGCCTCGCGGCGGAAGGCACGCACTGGCCGGATTCCGTTCATCGTCTCCGCGAACTTCACGATGACGGCGGCGATCGCGGTCGACCGCACGCGGTACACCCGGCCCGCGCGGTGCTGATAGAGCCGTACCAGGAGGTACAGCGGCACGAAGGAGGCCACCGCCAGCGCGCCAAGACCGAGGTCGAGCCAGAGCAGCATCGCCGAGATGTAGACGAAGGACAGGACGACCATGACGAGTTCCTGCAGGCCCTCGCTGAGCAGCTCCCGCAGGGACTCGACGTCCGTCGTGGAGCGGGAGATCAGCCGGCCCGACGTGTAGCGCTCGTGGAAGTCGATGCTGAGGGCCTGCGCGTGCCGGAAGATGCGGCCGCGCAGGTCCAGCAGCACATCCTGGTTGACCCGGGCGGACGCCGAGATGAACGCGTACTGCAGCGCACCGGAGACGACCGAGCACAGCAGGTACGCGACCGCCACGCCGATCAGCGGACCGTGGTCGTCGCGCCGGAGCGCCGGTACGGCACGGTCGATGGCGTACGCGACGAGCAGCGGACCCAGCTGCACCGCCGCCTGCTGGACCAGCAGCAGGACCGTCGTCACGACGACCCGGGCCCTCAGCGGGGCGAGGAGCGAGCGCAGCAGCGCGGCGGTCGCGCCCGGGGGAGTGGGCAGGACGTCGCGGTCGAAGGGATCGCCGGGCCCGGCGGGTTCCCGCCCCGGTCGCCTCTGCTCCCCGGCCGACTCCCGGTCCGGGTCCGGGTCCCGGTCCGGGTCCTTGTCCGGCGCGGTGGTCGTGGGCGCCGTCATCGGTGGTCCTCCTCGGTGCGGGTGCCGCCGTGACCGGCCGCGGCTCCGGCGTGGGTGCCGTGTGCCGCCTTGGCAGCGGCGTCGGTGTTCTCGGCGCCCGACATCAGCCAGGCGTACTCGGCGTTCGAGCGCAGCAGTTCGTGGTGGGTGCCGACCGCGGCGACCCGGCCGCCGGAGAGCAGGGCCACCCGGTCGGCGAGCAGCACCGTGGACGGGCGGTGCGCGACGACCAGCGCCGTCGTGCGGGCCAGCACGCGGCGCAGGGCCGCCTCGACCGCGGCCTCCGTGTGGACGTCCAGCGCCGACAGCGGGTCGTCCAGGACGAGGAAGCGGGGATTGCCGACGACCGCACGCGCCAGGGCGAGCCGCTGGCGCTGGCCGCCGGACAGACTCAGGCCCTGCTCGCCGACCTGGGTGCCGGTGCCCTGCGGGAGGGCGTGGACGAAGTCGGCCTGCGCGACGGCCAGGGCGCGGTCCAGCTCCACCCCGCCCGCGGTGTCCTCGGCGCCCATCAGGACGTTCTCGCCGACGCTGGCCGAGAAGAGGGTGGGCTCCTCGAAGGCCACGGCGACGAGTTCGCGCAGCGTCGCCCGGGGCATCCGCGTGATGTCCTCGCCGTCCAGCGTGATGCGGCCCGACGTCACCTCGTGCAGCCGGGGGATGAGAGCCGTGAGGGTGGTCTTGCCCGACCCGGTCGCGCCGACGAGAGCCATCGTCTCGCCCGGGCGGATGTGCAGGTCGACGCGGTCGAGGACGGGGGCCGCGTCCGCCGGGGCGTCCGGGTAGCGGAACCGCACGCCGTGGAACCGCAGTCCGCCGGCGGCACGCGCACCGACAGCGGCCCCGGCTCGGACGGCACCCGCGCCGGGGGCGGTACCCGCGCCGGGAGTGCCACCTGCGCCGGGGGCGGTACCCGCGCCGGGGGCGGCACCCGCGTCGGGAGCGGTACTCACGTCGGCGGCATCGGAGCCGTAGGCACCCGCACCCGCGCCGCCGCCGGAACCGTCGGCACCCGCGCCGCCGCTGGCCGCGCCCGCGTGTGGAGCGGTCCCCGTGCCTGTCTCGGCGCCCGAACCGCCCGCACCCGGACCCCCGGTCCCCGCACCCGCGCCCCCGGTCCGCGCACCCGCGTCG
>NZ_JBWJAQ010000024.1:0-90263 GCF_056387915.1 Streptomyces sp. GLSS-08 | reverse complement strand
CCGGGGACCGCGCCCCCGGTCCGCGCACCCGCGTCGCCGGGGACCGCGCCCCCGGTCCGCGCACCCGCGTCGCCGGGGACCGCGCCCCCGGTCCGCGCACCCGCGTCGCCGGGGACCGCGCCCCCGGTCCGCGCACCCGCGTCGCCGGGGACCGCGCCCCCGGCCCCCGCACCCGCGTCACCGGGGACCGCGCCCCCGGTCCCCGCACCCGCGTCACCGGGGACCGCGCCCCCGGTCCCCGCACCCGTGTCGCCGGGGACCGCGTCGGCCGACTCCGGTGGGGAGTCCATCACCTCGAAGTACCGCTGCGTCGCCGTCGCCGCCTCCTGGCTCATCGCCAGCAGGAAGCCGATCGAGTCGACGGGCCAGCGCAGGGCGAGAGCCGTCGACAGGAAGGCGACCAGCGTGCCGGCGGAGAGGTCCCCGTCGGCGACCTGGACCGTGCCGAGCACCAGGGCGGCGCCGATGGCGAGTTCGGGCAGGGTGACGATGACGGCCCAGATGGCGGCCAGCAGCCGGGCCTTGGCCAGTTCCGTGCCGCGCAGGGTCTGCGACAGTTCCCGGAACGCGCGGGCCTGGCTGCGATGGCGCCCGAAGCCCTTGATGATGCGGATGCCGAGGACGCTCTCCTCGACGACCGTCGTCAGGTCGCCCACCTGGTCCTGGGCCTGCCGGGCCACCTCCGAGTACCGCCGCTCGAAGAACCAGCAGACCACCACCACCGGCAGGACCGGGCCCAGCAGCACCAGCCCGAGGCTCCACTGCTGGAGCAGCATGATGGTCATGCCCGCGAGGATGGTCACGCCGTTGACCAGCAGGAAGGTCAGCGGGAACGCCAGGAACATGCGCAGCAGCATCAGATCCGTGGTGCCGCGGGACAGCAGCTGCCCGGAGGCCCAGCGGTCGTGGAAGGCGACCGGAAGCCGCTGGAGGTGCCGGTAGAGATCCGCCCGCATCGCCGCCTCGACGCCCGCCAGCGGCCGCGCCACCAGCCAGCGGCGCACCCCGAACAGCAGCGCCTCCGCGAACCCGAGCAGCAGCAGGTACAGCGCCCCGAGCCACACCCCGCGCGGATCCCCGTCGGCGACCGGCCCGTCCACCAGCCACTTCAGGACGAGCGGAAACACCAGCCCCGTGCAGGAGGCGACGACCGCGACGCCCGCCGCGCCGAACAGCCGCGCCCGCACGGGCCGGACGTACGGCCACAGGCGCAGCAGACTGCGCACGGTGGAGCCGCCGCCGCGGCCCGGGTGGTCGCTCGTGTCACCGCCGTCCCGGGCGTCGGCCCGCCCGGGCCCCGCGACGGGGTCGTGGTGATCCTTGGTGGTTGCATCTGTCGTGGCCATCAGGGGCGAGCCTACGGATCGCCGCTGACACCGCCCACCGAGTTTTGGCCGGACCCGGGACGGTCCCCCGGTCCCGGACGGAGACTCTCCGCCGCCCCCGCGGGCAGGGCGCCGGCGCCGCGGCCCCTCACCCCGCGACGCGCAGCAGCAGCACCGTACGGGCCGGCACCGTGACCGTCGTCCCGGCCGGGTGCACCACACCCGGTGCCTCCCGCTGCTGCTCCCGGGAGGTGTCCACGACGACCTCGTACTCCGCGGCCCACGGCGGCCCCGGCAGGACGAAGGCCGTCGGCCGGTCCCCGGCGTGCAGCACCGCCAGGAAGCTGTCGTCGACGACGGGCGCTCCCCGGGCGTCCCGCCCGGGTATGTCCCGCCCGGACAGGTACATCCCGAGCGTCGCGGCCGGCGCGTACCAGTCCCGCTCCGTCATCTCGGTGCCGCGCGCGGTGAACCAGGCCAGGTCCCGGAGCCCGTCGACGGAGTGGGCCCGCCCGGAGAAGAAGGCCCGCGTCCGCAGCACCGGGTGCTCGTGCCGCAGGGCGATCAGCCGGGACGTGAGGTCGAACAGGGCCCGCCACCCGGGATCCGCCAGCTGTGACCAGTCGACCCAGCTGATCTCGTTGTCCTGGCAGTACGCGTTGTTGTTGCCCCGCTGCGTCCGCCCGAACTCGTCGCCCGCGACCAGCATCGGCACCCCCGTGGACAGCAGCAGCGTCGTCAGGAGGTTGCGCAGCTGGCGCCGCCGCAGGGCCAGGACGCGCTCCTCGTCCGTCTCGCCCTCGACCCCGCAGTTCCAGGCGCGGTTGTCGTCGGTGCCGTCCCGGTTGCCCTCCCCGTTGGCCTCGTTGTGCTTGCGCTCGTACGAGACCATGTCCCGGAGGGTGAAACCGTCGTGGGCCGTCACGAAGTTCACGGACGCGTACGGGCGCCGGCCGCCCCAGGCGTACAGGTCGCTCGACCCCGACAGCCGGTACCCCAGGTCCCGCACGTCCGGCAGGGCCCCGCGCCAGAAGTCCCGCACCGCGTTGCGGTAGCGGTCGTTCCACTCCGTCCACAGCGGCGGGAAGGAACCCACCTGGTATCCCCCCGAGCCCACGTCCCACGGCTCCGCGATCAGCTTCACCCGCCGCAGCACCGGGTCCTGCGCGATGACGGCGAGGAACGGGGACAGCATGTCGACGTCGTGCATGGAGCGGGCCAGCGCCGCCGCCAGGTCGAAGCGGAAGCCGTCCACCCCCATCTCCGTCACCCAGTAGCGGAGCGAGTCGGTGATCAGCCGCAGGACGTGCGGCTGCACCACGTGCAGGGTGTTGCCGCAGCCCGTGTAGTCCGCGTACCGCCGGGCGTCGGACTGGAGCCGGTAGTAGCCCCGGTTGTCGATGCCGCGCAGCGACAGCATCGGGCCGAGCTCGCCCCCCTCCGCCGTGTGGTTGTAGACCACGTCGAGGATGACCTCGATGCCGGCCGCGTGCAGCGCCCGCACCATCCGCTTGAACTCGCCGACCTGCTCGCCCCCGGTCCCGGTCGCGGAGTAGGCCGCGTGCGGGGCGAAGTAGCCGATGGAGTTGTAGCCCCAGTGGTTGCGCAGGCCCCGGCGCAGCAGATGGTCCTCGTGCGCGAACTGGTGCACGGGCAGCAGCTCAACCGCCGTCACCCCGAGCGCCGTCAGGTGCGCGATCGCCGCCGGGTGCGCCAGGCCCGCGTACGTGCCGCGCAGGTCCTCCGGGATGTCCGGGTGCAGCCGGGTGAAGCCCCGTACGTGCAGCTCGTAGATCACCGAGTCCGACCACGGCGTCTTCGGACGGTGGTCGTCCGCCCAGTCGTCGTCGTCGTGCACGACGACCCCCTTGGGGACGTACGGGGCCGAGTCGCGGTCGTCGCGCACCGTGTCCGCGACATGCTGCTGGGGCCAGTCGCGGACGTGCCCGTACACCTCGGGCGGCAGGCTGAAGTCGCCGTCCACGGCGCGCGCGTACGGGTCGAGGAGCAGCTTCGCCGGGTTCCAGCGGGCGCCGGTCCACGGGTCCCAGCGGCCGTGCACCCGGTAGCCGTACCGGCGGCCGGGGAGGACGCCGGGGACGAAGCCGTGCCAGATCTCGTGCGTCAGTTCGGTGAGCTTGACGCGGATCTCGGCCGCCCCGCCGCCCGGCTCGTCGAAGAGGCACAGGTCCACGGCCTCCGCGCCGCCCGCCCACAGCGCGAAGTTGGTGCCCGGCACGCCGTCGGGGCCGACCCTGAAGCGTGCCCCGAGCGGAGTCGGGGTACCCGGCCACACGGGCACGACGGGCGCCGCGCGCGGTGTGCCGTTCCTCGGAAGGGCGGACTGCCTGGGCAGCCCGCCGCCCGTGGCATGTCCTTCCTGGACTGCCTCCTGCTCGGGTGCGCTCGACACCGGTCAGCCTCCTGCGGCTCGATGGGGAGCGACAAGAAAAGGGGCCCGTGGCGTCCCGGCCGCGGTTCCCCGTCGCGTCGTCCTCCCCACTGTTCTGCCCACAGCTTGGGTCGCACTCACGTTTCCCCTGGAGGGGCACGGTCGTTGGGTCGTCGTGATGCACGTACAGACACGCGCGCGACGCGCCGGGGCCGTGCTGGCCGCCGTACTGACCTGGGCGGCCCTGCTGGCCGCCGCCACCGGCTGCACCTCGAACGGGATGGACGAGGTGCTCGGCAAACCCCGTTCACCCGAGGACGTGATCCGGATCTCGCCGGACGACGGCCGCAAGGGGGTGCGGCCGGGGGAGGAGCTGAGGGTACGGGTGCCGAGCGGGCGTCTGGAGTCGGTGAAGGTCGTCAAGTCCCAGGACGCACAGGAGTTCGAGGTGCCCGGCCGCATCGCGGACGACGGCCTGTCCTGGCGTCCCGCGGACGGGCGACTGGCCCTCGCCGCCACGTACACCGTGGACGTGATGGCGCTGGACGGCCACGGACGCCGCTCCGCCCGTCACACGACGTTCCGGACGGAGGTACCGGACGAGCGGTTCATCGGGTACGTGACGCCGGAGAACCGCTCCACGGTCGGCACCGGGATGATCGTCTCCCTGGACTTCAACCGCGAGATCGAGCGCCGGGCCGCCGTCGAGCGGGCGATCCGGGTGAGCGCCGTGCCCGCGGTGGACATCCGCCCGCACTGGTTCGGCCGGGACCGGCTCGACTTCCGGCCCCGGAAGTACTGGAAGCCGGGGACCAGGGTGACGGTGGCGCTGCGGCTGCGGGACGTGGAAGGGGCGCCCGGCGTCTACGGGCTGCAGTACAAGACGTTCACCTTCACCGTCGGGCGCAGTCAGGTGAGCCTCGTCGACGCCGCCGAGCACACCATGGAGGTACGCCGCGACGGTGACCTCCTCGCCACCGTGCCGATCACCGCGGGAGCGCCGAAGACGACGACGTACAACGGCAGGATGGTCGTCACGGAGATGCTCGAGGTGACCCGGATGAACAGCCGCACGGTCGGCTTCGGCGGCGAGTACGACATCCCCGACGTCCCCCACGCGATGCGCCTCACCGGCTCCGGCACCTTCCTGCACGGCAACTACTGGGCGCCGGACTCCTTCGGCAAGACCAACGTCAGCCACGGCTGCGTGGGCCTGCGGGACGTCAAGGGCGGCAGTTCACGGACTCCCGCGGGCTGGTTCTTCGACCGCAGTCTCATCGGTGACGTCGTCGAGGTCGTCCACAGCAAGGACAAGAAGGTCGCCCCCGACAACGGCCTCGGCGGATGGAACATGGGCTGGAAGCGGTGGAAAGCGGGCACGGCGGTGAAGTAGCCCGACATAGGGGCACGTACCGAGCGGTCCCCGACTCGCCTCCGGACAGTTGAACTTGGGACTGAACGGTGACAATCACGGGGATCCATCCCTCCTGGCGGTGTGATTAATTAGCGCGATACGCGCGTGGGACGCGCCGGGGTGCGGGCCTGATCAGGCCGTGCGAGGGGAGATCAACTGTGAACGGGCGACCGATATCGGGGGCGTCGGTTGGCGCGCGGACACCGCGGAACAGAGGGGCCCTGGCGCTGCTGCTGGGTGCCCTGTTGTGCGCGGTGACCGCGTGCGGCGGGGGCGGGGACACGGACTCCGGGTCCGGGAGGAGCAAGGGCGGGTCGGGCACGGCCGACACGAGCGCGTCGGCGGCCGTGGTGACGGTCGCGCCCAAGGACGGCGCCGACGGCGTGCGGACCAGCGGCGCACTCAAGGTGACCGTGGCCGGGGGCAGGCTGACCGAGGTGAAGGTCGAGGACACCAAGGGCAACGCGGTCGAGGGGAAGATGACCGGCGGGGGCGCCACCTGGACGCCCTCGACGCATCTGGCCGCGGCCACCAAGTACAAGGTCCACGCGGTGGCCGAGGACGCCGACGGCCGTGAGTCCGCCGAGGAGTCCGCGTTCACCACGCTGACCCCGAAGAACACCTTCGTCGGCATCTACACGCCCGAGGACGGCGCCGAGGTCGGCGTGGGCATGCCCTTCTCGGTCCACTTCACGCGGGGCATCACGCACCCGGAGGACGTCGAGAAGGCGATCACGGTCAGGACGGAGCCCGCCGTCGACGTCCAGGGGCACTGGTTCGGCAACGACCGCCTCGACTTCCGTCCCGAGGAGTACTGGAAGGCCGGCACGAAGGTCACCGTCGAGTTCAACCTCGACGGCGTCGAGGGCCGGCCCGGGGTCTACGGCAAGCAGGCCAGGACCGTGAAGTTCACGATCGGGCGCAGCCAGGTCTCCACCGTCGACGTCAAGACGAAGAAGATGACCGTCAAGCGCGACGGCAAAACCCTGAAGACCATCCCGGTCACCACCGGCAAGCCCGGCTACGAGACCTGGAACGGCCAGATGGTCATCAGCGAGCGCCTGCGGGTGACCCGGATGAACGGCGAGACCGTCGGCTACGGCGGCGAGTACGACATCAAGGACGTGCCGGACGCGATGCGCCTGACCAACTCGGGCACGTTCATCCACGGCAACTACTGGGGCGGCGACGCCTTCGGCAACTACAACGCCAGCCACGGCTGCGTCGGTCTGCGCGACGTGCGCGGCGGCGGCGACCGGAGCGTGCCCGCCGCGTGGTTCTTCGACCACTCGATGGTCGGCGACGTGGTCGTGGTGAAGAACTCCCACGACAGGACCGTGGCCCCGGACAACGGGCTCAACGGCTGGAACATGTCCTGGGAGAAGTGGACCGCGTAGGTCCCCGAAACGCCTCCGGGCCCGGTGTGCCGCTGTGACCGAGCACACCGGGCCCGCTGCCGTTAACGCCCACTAACCTGCTCCCATGACTGTGCATCTCGAAGTCGCCGAAGGCGTCGGCACCATCCGCCTCGACCGTCCGCCGATGAACGCGCTGGACATCGCCACGCAGGACCGCCTCAAGGAACTCGCCGAGGAGGCCACGCGCCGCACCGACGTGCGCGCGGTGGTGCTGTACGGCGGCGAGAAGGTGTTCGCGGCCGGCGCGGACATCAAGGAGATGCAGGCCATGGACCACGCGGCGATGATCGTGCGGTCCCGGGGCCTGCAGGACTCCTTCACCGCCGTCACCCGCATCCCCAAGCCGGTCGTCGCCGCGGTCACCGGCTACGCGCTGGGCGGCGGCTGCGAGTTGGCGCTCTGCGCCGACTACCGCATCGCCGCGGACAACGCGAAGCTCGGCCAGCCGGAGATCCTGCTCGGCCTGATCCCCGGAGCCGGCGGCACCCAGCGCCTCTCCCGGCTGATCGGCCCCTCCAGGGCCAAGGACCTCATCTTCACGGGCCGCATGGTCAAGGCGGACGAGGCCCTGACCCTGGGGCTCGTCGACCGGGTCGTCCCCGCGGACGAGGTGTACGCCCAGGCGCACGCGTGGGCCGCGAAGCTGGCGCAGGGCCCCGCCGTCGCGCTGCGCGCCGCCAAGGAGTCGGTCGACGCCGGCCTGGAGACCGACCTGGAGACCGGACTGGCCATCGAGCGGAACTGGTTCGCCGGGCTGTTCGCGACGGAGGACCGCGAGCGGGGCATGCGCAGCTTCGTGGACGAGGGCCCCGGCAAGGCGAAGTTCCTCTGATCGCGCCCCACTTGACGCCGCGTCTTCCTCGCGGTTGACGCGGCCTCCCGCCCGCGTCCCCCGTAGGGCTGGTTTATGTCCGCCTTAAGTCAACCTTAAGGACGACTGAACGAGCCGTTGTCGCACCTGCCTGCGAGGGGGTCCGCGCCGCAGGTCGGACGCGTCGTCACCGCTCTTGAATTACCTGTGGCATATGCCGGACGGCCACTGCGGAACGAGCGATTCCGGGGGGCGTATTCCCTCGGAACCGCCCCGGAGGGCCCGGCGGGCGGCCATGATGGTGGCATGGCGGGGCTGGAGGGTGTCGGACAGCCGCGGCGGCACGCGACCGCGGCGCGCTGGTCGCCGGCGATGGAGGACGAACGGGCGCTGAAGGCGCTGGAGTTGTTCGGCAATCCCACGGAGGGCGAGGTGCCCCTGCCGTCCCGTCCGGAGTCCGCGGCCACCGCGCGAAGGCTCGTCCAGGTGGTGGTGCTGCGCCACTGGGGGCTCTCGCCGAAGATGACCGAGGACGCGGTTTTACTCGTCTCCGAACTCGTCGGCAACGCCGTGCGGCACACCGGCGCCCGGGTCTTCGGACTCCGGATGCGGCGCCGGCGCGGCTGGATCCGCGTGGAGGTGCGCGACCCCTCCCGGGGCCTGCCCTGTCTGCTGCCGGTCCAGGAGACGGACCTGAGCGGCCGGGGACTCTTCCTCGTCGACAAGCTCTCCGACCGCTGGGGCGTCGACCTGTTGCCGCGCGGCAAGACGACGTGGTTCGAGATGAGGGTCGCCGACCGCTGACGTCCACCCGGCCTGGTGGCTGTGCCTATCTTTCCGGCCTGCGCGCCCGGGTCCGCCCGGTTCACCCCGCGCCCCCGACACCCGCCACGGGGCTCCCCGCTCCCCGGTCTCCGCCCCGAACCCCGTTCGTCGGTGTCCACCACGGGGCTCGCTCGTCGGCGTCCGCCAAGGGGCTCCGCCCCGGACCCCGCTCCTCGGCGTCCCCCTCCCTCGGGCTTCGCCCGGACTCGGCCTCCCTGGGGCTTCGCCCGGACTCGGCCTCCCTGGGGCTTCGCCCGGACTCGGCCTCCCTGGGGCTTCGCCCGGACTCGGCCTCCCTGGGGCTTCGCCCGGACTCGGCCTCCCTGGGGCTTCGCCCGGCCCTGGCCCCCCTCGGGCTTCGCCCGGCCCCGGCCCTCCCGGGCTTCGCCCGGCCCCCCCCGGGACCCCGCTCCTCGGCGTCCGCCCCGGGCTTCACCCGGCCCCGGCCCCCCGGCCCCCCGGCCCCCGGCGCCGGAGGGGCCGGCTTCTCGCGACCCGCGTTCGTGGTTCCCGCCGTCAATCGGCGCATTTCCGGCTCAATCACCCTTAAATGGGGCAGGTGACCACGACCGACCGCCGTTCGGCGCTGCGTGCGGGTGCCGGGCTCGCCGCAGCCGGGGCCCTCGCCGCCGCGTGCTCCCCCAAGGGGGCCGCCGCAGACCCGGCCCGCGCCCCGGGCACCCCGCACACGTCCGCCTCGCCCCACCCGGCGCCCGCGGCCCGCCGCTTCCCGGGACAGCCCGTGCAGATCGGGCACGGCCCCCGCACCCGGCCCCGGGTCGCCCTCACCTTCCACGGACAGGGTGACCCCGCGATCGCCCGCTCCCTGCTGGGCGAGGCGGAGCGGCGCGGCGCCCGCGTCACCGTGCTCGCCGTCGGCAGCTGGCTGGACGCGCACCCGGAGATGGCCCGCCGCATCCTCGACGGCGGTCACGACCTCGGCAACCACACCCTGCGCCACCTCGACATCAACGCGATGTCCGAGCCGGACGCGTACGCCGAGATCCGCGGCTGCGCGGACCGGCTGCGGCGGCTCACCGGGTCCGCCGGCACCTGGTTCCGGCCCTCGCGGACCCCGCGCGCCTCACCGCTGGTGGAGCGGCTGGCCCGCCGCGCGGGCTACCCGCACGTCCTCTCGTACGACGTCGACTCACTGGACTTCACCTCGCCGGGCGCCGCCGCCGTGACCCGCAAGGTCATGGGCGAGGTCCGTGCCGGATCCGTGGTGAGCCTGCACTTCGGGTACGCGGACACGGTCGCCGCGCTCCCCGCCGTCCTGGAAGAACTCGCCCGCCGCGGACTGCGCGCGGTGACCACCACGGAGCTGCTGAGCTGATGCACCGCAACCGGAACCTCACCAGGCGCGCCCTGATCGCGGGCGCCGTACTCACCGCCCTCGCCGGCTGCGCGAGCGGGGCGAAGGACCACGCCGACGAGGCCCTGGGCACCAAGGCGCCCGTCAAACCCGCTCAGCCCCCGCACAGCCGGGGGCTGCCCGGCATGCCGCCCGTGCTGGACCCGGCGGACGTCTACGCCGCCGACCGCCCCGACAAGCTCTCCCCGGTGGTCAAGGACTTCCCCTCCCGGGTCTACGTCCCCAACACCAACTCCAACACCGTGTCGGTCATCGACCCGGCCACGTACGAGGTCATCGAGACGATCCCGGTCGGCTCCCAGCCGCAGCACGTCGTCCCGTCCTGGGACATGAAGACGCTGTGGGTCAACAACGACAAGGGCAACACCCTCACGCCCATCGACCCCAAGACCGGCAGGGCGGGCCGGACCGTCGACGTGCACGACCCGTACAACCTCTACTTCACGCCTCACGGCAAGTACGCGATCGTGATGGCCTCGCTCGACCGCGAGCTGGTCTTCCGGGACGCGCACACCATGAAGCGCGTCAAGACCGAACCGGTCAGCTGCTACGGCGTCAACCACGCAGACTTCTCCTCCGACGGCCGCTACTTCATCGTCTCCTGCGAGTTCAGCGGCGAGCTGCTCAAGGTCGACACCGAGAAGATGAAGGTCGTCGCCCAGCGGAAGCTGCCGTTCGAGGGCGCCATGCCGCAGGACGTGAAGATCTCCCCGGACGGCAGGAAGTTCTACATCGCCGACATGATGGCCCACGGCATGTGGGTCCTGGACGGCGACAAGTTCACCGAACCGACCCTGCTGCCCACCGGCAAGGGCTGCCACGGCCTCTACGTCAGCCGCGACTCGCGCGAGATGTACATCTCCAACCGCGGCGAGGGCACCGTCTCCGTCTTCGACTTCGCCCAGGACAGGCTGACCAAGAAGTGGCACCTGCCCGACGGCGGCAGCCCCGACATGGGCGGCGTCTCCGCCGACGGCAAGGTGCTGTGGCTGTCCGGCCGCTACGACTCCGAGGTGTACGCCATCGACACCCGCACCGGCGTCCAGCTCGCCCGCATCAAGGTCGGCAGCGGCCCGCACGGCCTCGCGGTGTACCCGCAGCCCGGCCGCTACTCGCTGGGGCACACCGGCATCTTCCGCTGACCGGCGCCCCGGCACGACAGGCGGCCCCGTCGACCGGGCGCAGTGACACGCCTCCGTACGAGTGACGGTCCCGGACCCGTCACCGCAGAGCCGAGATCGTGCTCCGCATGATCACAACTTGCCTGCGGCGACGGGCCGCGGCCGTCGTCCTGTCCCTCTCGGCCGTCCTCGCCACGTCCGCCGCGACCTCTCCCCGGGCCGCCCCGGCCGCCCCGCCCGCCAGGGCCGCCGCGCCCGCCTGTCCGCAGTTCTTCGACCCGGTCACGGCGGCCGCCGACCGCCGCGTCGACGTCGGGCGCATCACTCCCGAGCCGGTGTGGCGCACGACCTGCGGCACCCTCTACCGCAGCGACGGCCGCGGCCCCGCGACGGTCTTCGAGCAGGGCTTCCACCCGAAGGACACCGTCGGCGGACAGTACGACGTCGAGCAGTACGTCCTGGTCAACCAGCCCTCGCCGTACGTCTCGACGAGCTACGACCACGACCTCTACAAGACGTGGAAGAGCGCCTACAACTACTACATCGACGCCCCTGGCGGCATCGACGTCAACAAGACCATCGGTGACACCCACCGGTGGGCCGACCAGGCCGAGGTCGCCTTCCCCGGCGGCATCGCGCGGCAGTACGTCATCGGCGTCTGCCCGGTCGACAAGAAGACCAGGACCGAGATCATGAGCGACTGCGAGAGCAACCCGCACTACGAACCCTGGCACTGAGCCCGCCCGGTCGGGCCGGGCGCGCTTCAGCGGCCGGCGAAGAGAGCCTCCGCCCCGACCGGGCGGTAACCGGCCGCCTGGAACGCCCGCACACTGCGGGCGTTCCCGGCCGCCTGCTGGGCCCACACCGGCTCGCCCGCGCTCAGGTGCCGCGCCGCCGCCGCGAGGGCCCGCCCCAGCCCTTGGTGCCGTACGGACTCCGGCACCTCGACCGCGGCCTCCAGCCGTCCCGCGACCCCGCGCCCCAGCACGAGTACGGCCCCGCCCGCCGTCCACACCCGCACGTCGTCCCGTCGCGTGCGCGCCCGGACCACCCGGGGGTGACCGGGGTCGTCGATCCGCGTCAGCGCGAGGGGCGGCTCCCCGGGCAGCGGCGCGGCCACGGTCAGCAGATCGACCGTGTCCGTGGAGCGCCCGGTGCGGTCCATGAAGGCGGTCAGGAACCGCGGGTTCATGGTCGCCGCCAGCGGATCGCAGTCCAGGGCGCGCAGGGTCCCGTGCACCCACGCCGGGTCCTCGTCGGTGAACACGACGGAGTGCGCGGTGAAGGCGAGGACGCCCGCGTCGCGGGCAGAGTGCTGCGGTACGACGGTGGTGCCGCCGTCGGCCGGCGGGAAGACCCCGCGGGCCGCCGCGTCCAGGATGTCCTGCAGCGTGCCGGCCATGCCGCCACCCCTTCCGCTCGCACCGCGTCCCCGGCTGCCACGACGGCCGGCCCGCACCCATGATCGGGCACACCTCCGCGCGCCCGGGCACCGCCCCGGGTGGGCGCCGCGCCGCGCCCGCAGGCGGACCGTTAATCTGACCTCCGTCAGTTGGGCCGATGGGCCTGCATGAAGCACCAAGAAGGGGCGGATCCGGTGGCGGACATCGAGGAAGCACGCAAGGCGTTCGAGCGGATCGACGCGGACGGCGACGGGTTCATCACGGCCGCCGAGTTCAAGACCGCTCTCGCCCAGGGCGGGGACTGGAACGTCACCGAGTCGGTCGCGGAGGCCGTGATCGCCTCCCGTGACATCGACGGAGACAAGCTCCTCTCGTTCGACGAGTTCTGGGCCCACCTCAACAAGTGAGCCGGCCGGAGAAGGGGCGCCCACCGCGACCGCGGGGGCGCCCCTTCCGGTTGTTCCCGTCACCCGTCCGCCCGCCCCCCGGAATAGCTGCCCCGCGTCCGGGGGTTACTGCTGCGCGTCAGCACACATCCGACCCCCGGAAGGGCGAGCCATGAAAATCGGCATCATCGGAGCGGGCAACATCGGCGGCAACCTCACGCGCAGGCTCACCGCCCTCGGACACGAGGTCTCCGTCGCGAACTCCCGCGGTCCGCACACCCTCACCGCCCTCGCAGAGGAGACCGGGGCGATTCCGGTACCGGTCGAGGAGGCGGCGCGCGGCGCCGAAGTCGTCGTCGTCACCATCCCCCTCAAGGCGGTGCCGGACCTGCCGTCCCAAGTCCTCGACGGCGCGGCCGAGGGCGTCGCCGTGATCGACACCGGCAACTACTACCCGCAGCAGCGCGACGGCCGGATCGCCGCGATCGAGGACGAGGGCCTGACCGAGAGCCGCTGGACGGCCCAGCAGCTCGGCCACACCGTCGTCAAGGCCTTCAACGGCACCTACGCGCAGGACATCCTGGACCGCGGCCGCCCGGCGGGCGACCCCGACCGCATCGCCCTCCCGGTGGCCGGGGACGACGAGGCCGCCAAGCGGGTCGTCCGTACCCTCGTCGACGAACTCGGCTTCGACAGCGTCGACGCCGGCGGCCTGGACGACTCCTGGCGCCAGCAGCCGGGCACCCCGGTCTACGGGCTGCGTGCGGGCGTCGACGAGGTGACGAAGGCGCTCGCTCAGGCCCCCGCGGAACGCCCGGCGGACCACCGCGGCTGACCGCGCCCGCTCCCGTTCAGACGATCCGCAACGGCCGGTGCGGCCCGTCCGGCAACTCGATCCCGATCGGGTCCCCGGGCCGCACCACGCCTCCGGCCCGTACGACGCTCATGACGCCGGACCTGACGACGGCCGCACCGTCCTCGCCCCGCCCGGCCACCTGCTTGAGCAGGCCCTTTCGGAAGCTGTCGATCTGCGCGCACGGATTGCGCAGCCCGGTGATCTCGACCACGGCCTCGTCCCCGAGCCGCAGCAGCGTCCCGGTCGGCAGGCCCAGCAGATCGATCCCGCGAGTGGTGACGTTCTCCCCGAGCTGCCCGGGCGTGACGGTGAAACCCGCCGCGTGGAGCTCCTCGAACAGTTCCTCGTGGATGAGGTGCACCTGCCGCAGATTGGGCTGCGAGGGGTCCTTCCGCATCCGGAACCGGTGCTTGACGGTCACGCCCGCGTGCACGTCCCCCTCGACCCCGAGCCCGTCGAGCAGCGTGATGCTCTCCCGGTTCGGCTTGGTGAAGGAATACGTCGCGTTGCGGCTGACCGCGGTCACTGACCCACCCATGCCGGAAGCCTACGGGTTGGCCCATTCCCGCAGGTCGGCCGCGCTGGTGAAGTCCGCCACGTCCTTGTCCAGGGGGTGGTCGGTGTACTGGTGGAACGTCCAGTCGGCCCGGATCCGCGGCTTTCCCGCCGTCACGTAGTCGGCGATCCACAGACCGTCGCCCGCGTACGAGGTGGTGTCCACGTCGAGCCAGAAACTGCGGTTGCAGTACAGGACGACGCGGTGGCCGGGACGCAGTTCCTTCAGGATGCGCAGGAAGCGGTCCTTCTCGGCGTTGCTCGCGTGGGTCCCGTCGCCCGTGGTCTCCCAGTCGACGGCGAGGATGTCGCCCGCCCGTTCCGGAGCCAAGGCGAGGAAGTACTCGGCCTGCGCGGTGAGGTTGCCCGGCCACAGGAAGTGATAGAACCCGACGACGCAGCCGGCGTCCCGGGCCCGCTTCGCCTGGGCGTTCAGCCTCGGATTGACGTACGAACGGCCTTCCGTGGCCTTCACGAAGACGAAGGACAGACCGTCGGTGGAGTAGGACGACGACTGATAGGCGCTCACGTCGATGCCGCGCAGCATGGCGACTCCTGGTGCGTGGGGGAGGAAGGGGGAGCGGGGGAGCGGCGGAACAAGCGCCGACTCCCTTGTTTTTTCCCTTACTTCCGAGGGCCCACCCCTGTACGCACCGGCGGGGCTCAGCACTCGATGATGTTCACCGCGAGCCCGCCGCGGGCCGTCTCCTTGTACTTGACGGACATGTCCGCGCCCGTCTCCTTCATGGTCTTGATGACCTTGTCGAGGGAGACCTTGTGGGAGCCGTCGCCACGCATGGCCATCTTCGCCGCGGTCACGGCCTTGACCGCGGCCATGCCGTTGCGCTCGATGCACGGGATCTGGACCAGGCCGCCGACGGGGTCGCAGGTCAGGCCCAGGTTGTGCTCCATGCCGATCTCGGCGGCGTTCTCGACCTGTTCGGGGCTGCCGCCGAGGACCTCCGCGAACGCGCCGGCGGCCATGGAGCAGGCGGAGCCGACCTCGCCCTGGCAGCCGACCTCGGCGCCGGAGATGGAGGCGTTCTCCTTGAAGAGCATGCCGATGGCGCCGGCCGCGAGCAGGAAGCGCACGACTCCCTCCTCGTCGGCGCCCGGCACGAAGTTGACGTAGTAGTGCAGGACGGCCGGGATGATGCCGGCGGCGCCGTTGGTGGGCGCGGTGACCACCCGGCCCCCGGCCGCGTTCTCCTCGTTCACGGCCATCGCGTAGAGGGTGATCCACTCCATGGCGTGGGCCGGCGCGTCGCCCTCGGCGCGCAGCTGCCGGGCCGAGAGGGCCGCCCGGCGGCGGACCTTCAGGCCGCCCGGCAGGATGCCCTCGCGGGACATGCCGCGCGACACGCACGCCTGCATCACCCGCCAGATCTCCAGGAGCCCCTCGCGGATCTCCTCCTCCGTGCGCCAGGCCCGCTCGTTCTCCAGCATCAGCGCGGAGATCGACAGACCGGTCTCCTTCGTCAGGCGCAGCAGCTCGTCACCCGTGCGGAAGGGGTACTTGAGAACCGTGTCGTCCAGCTTGATGCGGTCCTCGCCCACCGCGTCCTCGTCGACCACGAAACCGCCGCCGACGGAGTAGTAGGTCTTCGACAGCAGCTCCTTGCCGTCGGCGTCGTGCGCCCACAGCGTCATGCCGTTCGCGTGGTACGGCAGGGCCTTGCGGCGGTGCAGGACCAGGTCGTCGTCGAAGGAGAAGGCGATCTCGTGCTCGCCGAGCAGCGCGAGACGGCCGCCGGTGCGGATCGCCTCGACGCGCTCGTCGGCGCCCTCCACGTCCACCGTCCGCGGGGAGGCGCCCTCGAGGCCGAGCAGCACCGCCTTGGGAGTGCCGTGGCCGTGACCGGTCGCGCCGAGGGAGCCGTACAGCTCGGCGCGTATCGAGGCCGTCGGGGTCAGCAGCTCCTCGTTGCGCAGCCGGTGGGCGAACATGCGGGCCGCGCGCATCGGGCCGACCGTGTGGCTACTGGACGGGCCGATGCCGATCGAGAACAGGTCGAAGACCGAGATGGCCACGGAGGACTCCTAGGGGTTTCGGCGGACGCCGTTGTCAGCCGGTCGTGCCGGGCGGTGCATGCGGCGGGGCACCGCGCTCAGCTTCCAGTGTGCGCGGTGCCCCGGACGTTCGTACGAATGAAGACGGTGCCACGAAAAGACCCGTACGGCAAAAAGGCGTACGAACTACTTCAGGCCGGGGTACAGCGGGTGCTTGGCGGCCAGAGCGGACACCCGGGCCTTGAGCGAGTCCGCGTCGTACGACGGCTTGAGCGCCTCGGCGATGATGTCCGCGACCTCGGCGAAGTCCTCGGCCCGGAAGCCGCGGGTGGCGAGGGCGGGCGTGCCGATGCGCAGGCCGGAGGTGACCATGGGCGGGCGCGGGTCGTTCGGGATGGCGTTGCGGTTGACCGTGATGCCGACCTCGTGGAGACGGTCCTCGGCCTGCTGCCCGTCCAGCTCGCTGTTGCGCAGGTCGACGAGGACGAGGTGGACGTCCGTCCCGCCGGAGAGGACGTCGACCCCGACTGCCTTGACGTCGTCCCGGACCAGCCGCTCGGCCAGGATCCGGGCGCCGTCCAGGGTGCGCTGCTGGCGCTCCTTGAAGTCGTCCGTGGCGGCGATCTTGAAGGAGACCGCCTTGGCGGCGATCACGTGCTCCAGCGGACCGCCCTGCTGACCGGGGAAGACAGCGGAGTTGATCTTCTTCGCCAGCTCGGCGGTGGACAGGATCACGCCACCGCGCGGGCCGCCCAGCGTCTTGTGCGTGGTGGTGGTGACCACGTGCGCGTGCGGCACCGGGTTCGGGTGCAGCCCCGCCGCCACCAGGCCGGCGAAGTGCGCCATGTCGACCATCAGGTAGGCGCCGACCTCGTCCGCGATCCGGCGGAACGCGGCGAAGTCGAGCTGACGCGGGTACGCGGACCAGCCGGCCACGATCAGCTTCGGCCGGGACTCCTTGGCCAGCTTCTCGACCTCGGCCATGTCGACCTGGCCGGTGGCGTCGTCGACGTGGTACGCGACCACGTTGTAGAGCTTGCCGGAGAAGTTGATCTTCATGCCGTGGGTCAGGTGCCCGCCGTGCGCGAGGTTCAGGCCCATGATCGTGTCGCCCGGCTTGAGCAGCGCGAACATGGCGGCCGCGTTGGCCTGGGCGCCCGAGTGCGGCTGGACGTTGGCGTGCTCGGCGCCGAAGAGCGCCTTCACGCGGTCGATGGCGATCTGCTCGATCACGTCGACGTGCTCGCAGCCGCCGTAGTAGCGGCGGCCCGGGTAGCCCTCGGCGTACTTGTTGGTGAGGACCGAGCCCTGGGCCTCCATGACCGCGACCGGAGCGAAGTTCTCCGAGGCGATCATCTCCAGGGTGGACTGCTGGCGGTCCAGCTCGGCGTCGACCGCGGCGGCGACGTCCGGGTCGAGTTCATGAAGGGGCGTGTTCAGAAGCGACATCAGTCGGGAGTCCTTAGCCTGCGGTGAATTCGGTGTACTCGTCCGCGGAGAGCAGGTCGGCCGGCTCGTCCGTGACGCGCACCTTGAACAGCCAGCCACCCTCGAAGGGAGCCGAGTTCACCAGGGACGGGTCGTCCACGACGTCCTGGTTGGCCTCGACGATCTCGCCGGTGACCGGGGCGTACAGGTCGCTGACCGACTTGGTCGACTCCAGCTCGCCGCAGGTCTCGCCCGCGGTCACGGTGTCACCGACCTCCGGGAGCTGGACGAACACGACATCGCCGAGCGCGTTGGCCGCGTGCTCCGTGATGCCGACCGTCGAGACGCCGTCCTCGGCGGCCGACAGCCACTCGTGTTCCTTGCTGTAACGCAGCTGCTGGGGGTTGCTCATGGCCTGAATTCTCCTGTACGCGGGGGAGTGCTGATGAAGCGGGGACGTAGCTGAGCCGGACGGACGCGCCCGGCGCCGCTTCCGGCGCCCGGGGCAGGTGTCCGGCCCGGTACCCGGGCCGGTGTCACTTCCGGCACGTGGCCGGTGCCGAATCCGGTACCCGGGCCGGTGTCGTGGCCGGCGCCAGGGCCGGTGTCACGCGCGGCGCGCGGGGACCAGTGTCACTTCTGGCGCTTGTAGAACGGCAGCGCCACGACCTCGAACGGTTCGTGGCTGCCCCGGATGTCCACACCCACACCGGCCGTGCCGGGAGCGGCGTGCGTGGCGTCGACGTACGCCATGGCGACCGGCTTGCCGAGCGTCGGGGAGGGCGCGCCGGAGGTGACCTCGCCGATCACCTCACCGCCGGCGACGACGGAGTAGCCGGCGCGCGGCACGCGGCGGCCCTCGGCGACGAGCCCGACGAGCACGCGCGGCGGGTCGTCCTGCGCGCGGGCGGCGGCCGCGGACAGGGCCTCCCGGCCCACGAAGTCGCCCTCCTTCTCGAACTTCACGACCCGTCCGAGGCCCGCGTCGAAGGGGGTGAGCGACGTCGTCAGCTCGTGCCCGTACAGCGGCATGCCCGCCTCCAGGCGGAGCGTGTCGCGGCAGGACAGCCCGCAGGGGACGAGTCCGGCCGGGGTGCCCGCCTCGGTCAGCGCCTGCCACAGCTTCTCGGCGTCGGCCGGCGCCACGAACAGCTCGAAGCCGTCCTCGCCGGTGTAGCCGGTGCGCGCGATCAGCGCCGGGACGCCCGCGACCGTGCCGGGCAGACCCGCGTAGTACTTGAGGCCGTCGAGGTCGGCGTCGGTGAGGGACTTGAGGATGCCGGGGGACTCCGGGCCCTGGACCGCGATCAGCGCGTACGCGTCGCGGTCGTCGCGCACCTCGGCGTCGAAACCGGCGGCCCGCTCCGTCAGCGCGTCCAGCACCACCTGGGCGTTGGAGGCGTTCGCGACCACCATGTACTCCTGCTCCCCGAGCCGGTACACGATCAGGTCGTCGAGGATGCCGCCGTCCGGGCGGACGATCATGGTGTAGCGGGCGCGGCCGACCCCGACCGAGGCGATGTTGCCGACGAGGGCGAAGTTCAGGAAGGCGGCGGCCTGCGGTCCGGTGACCGTGATCTCGCCCATGTGGGAGAGGTCGAAGAGACCGGCCCGGGTGCGCACGGCGAGGTGCTCGTCGCGCTCGGAGCCGTAGCGCAGGGGCATGTCCCAGCCGGCGAAGTCGGTCATCGTCGCGCCGAGCGAGCGGTGCAGGGCGTCGAGCGCGGTGTGACGGGGGGCGTTACTGCTCATCGGTGGGGCTCCCAAGGCATGACGGCGAGGTCGTTCCTCCCCATCTGTCATCGGAACCTGAGAGGTTCATCACGACCCGGCGAACCGGTGGTCGTGACTTGCACCTTGGGTGGAGCCACTGGTCAGCGGCCCGCTTTTCAGATGTGCCTCGCCCGCGCGGTAACGGGGCCTGAGAGATTCAAGGGAGGGACTTGCTCCTTCGGCGCCCGGGGACCGATGCCCCGGGACTCTCCCGCGCGGATTCAAGCGGCCGGTATGCAGTTGGCGGGCACATCATTGCACGCATCCGTGAAACCCGGCAGGGGCGCCCTGTCCGGCCGGCGGCAAAGGACCTGTGACCGGTCTGTGGCAGGACGAGGACGGAAACGAGAGGCGTTCCGCATTACCTTCTCTTTACACTCGAATGGGATGGGACTCCGGATCCGAGGGGGAGGACGATCAGGGTGAACAGGACCACGGCGTACGTGACGGGTTCGGGACTCGCGCTGCCCGAACAGCCCGGTGTCCCGGCCCGGGAGGCGTGCGGACCGATGCCGGGACCCGTCGTCCGCGATCTGCGCGAGCGCGCGGGACACAGCCCGCACGGCCTGTCCTTCGGCGCGTCCGACGTGGTCGTGGTGACCGGTCTGCCCGGCAGCGGCAAGTCGACGCTGATGCGCCGGGCCGTGCGCGGCGCGCGCGTCGACTCCCAGGACACCCGCGACCGCTGGGACACCCGGCTGTCCCGCTTCCTGCCGTACGCGCTCTACCGCCCCGTCGTCCGGCTCGCGCACTACACCGGGCTGCACCGCACGCTGCGCTCGGGCGCCGGCGTCGTCGTGCACGACTGCGGCACACAGGTCTGGGTGCGCCGCTGGCTCGCCCGCGAGGCCCGCCGCCGGGGCGGCACCCTGCACCTGCTGCTCCTCGACGTCGCGCCGGACACCGCCCTGGACGGCCAGCGCGAGCGCGGGCGCGGCGTCTCGCGCTACGCGTTCCTGCGCCACCGCCGGGCGGCCGGGTTGCTGCTGCGGTCCGTCGAGAAGGGGGATCTGCCGCAGGGCTGCGGCTCGGCGGTCCTCATCGACCGGGCGGCGGCGGACGTGCTGCGCCGGATCGACTTCGGCGACTGACCCCCCGTACGCGCCCACCGGTTAGGGTTTCCAGCCGGAACAGCGGTTCACAGCAGGCGGTAGACAGATGGACTTCCCGGCACAGGCGTACCCGCACCCCCATCCGCACGGCGGATGGCCAGGCAACGAACTGGAGGAGGTCCTCTCCGCGTCCCTCGGAGTGCCGTCGGCCGGTGCCCGGATCGTCGAGGTCCTCGGCCGCAGCTTCCTGTGGATCCCGCTGCCGAACGGCGGCGGCCCGCACAGCGGACCGCTCGACCTGCCCATGCTGGAGATCGAAGGGCAGGCGTACGTCCCGGTCTTCAGCTCGGAGGAGCAGTTCCGCCAGGCCGTCGGCGCCCACATGGCGTACACGATCGCGCCCGCCGTCGAGTTCGCGCGCGGACTGCCCCCGCAGGTGGGGCTCGCGGTCAACCCGGACGGCGTGGTCGGCGTGCCGCTCCCGCCGCCCGCCGTCGCCGAACTGTGCCGCACCGGGCGGACCCCGCTGGACGGACCCGCGAGCGGCGGCCGGGTCCGGCTGTTCGAACCCGACTGGCAGGACGACCCGGTCGACTTCCTGTCCGCGGCGTCGGCCGAGTTCGCCGCCACCGGTGTGGTGCTGACCGCCCGCCGCTGCCTGGCCAGCATCGAGGGCGGCGACCCGGTGATGTTCGTCGGTGTCGAACTGTCCGAATGGGAGGGCCCGGCACGGACGTACCCGCTGGACGCCCTCGGCCGGGCGCTCGGCCGGGTCCCGGTGGACCGGCCGGTGAACCTGGTCCTCCTCGACGTCGCCCAGGACCCGGTGGGCGACTGGATGCGCGCCCGGGTGCGGCCCTTCTACCTGCGGGAGCACTGAGCGGGCGGGACCCGCGCCGGGCCGGGCACCCGGCGCCACGCCGGCCGGCGAAGCCGTGCGTCAAGTTCCTGTCAGGAACGCCGCTTAAGCTGGTTTCATGGCTCGGTCGAGGTGGTGACGCGCTCCCGGACGGGATGCCGTGCGAACGCCCCGGGGGCGATGGGGGAGTTCATGATGATCTGTTCGCGAAGGGGCGGTTGAGGGTGAGCGCGTCGGGCACGGCCGCGGCCGGGCAGGTCGAGCACATGCTGCGCCAGGTGACTCCCGGGCGCTACGACGCCTACGAGGCGCTCCTCCGCGCGCTCGCGAACCCGTCGAACGGCCAGATCTGGATGCTGCTCTGGCACGGCCAGGCGGGCTCGCCGGACGCCCAGTACGGGAACATGGAGGTGGGCGGCTACGGCTACGCCCCCTGCGTGACCTCGGCTCAGGAGCTGTCCGCCAGCGGCTGGAACCGCTCGTACGAGGTCGTCGACGGCCTGGACGTCGCCCGCACCCTCTACCCCGACCACTTCGGTCTCTGGCTGAACCCGCACGCCCCCGGCGGCGGAGTCGGCATCCCCTGGCTGGACCTGCGGCGCATCGCCACCGGCCTCGAGCGCCAGCCGACGGGACCGCTGCGGCTGTCCGAACCCGGCATCGAGATCCCGCAGTTCTACGCCCTCCTCACGCAGAACGCGCACCGCACCTCCGCCGTGCGCTCGCTGCGCCGCGCCTGGGTGCAGCCCGCCCTCGGCGCGCCCTACCTGGCCATCGGACTCGACGTCTACGACACTTCCCCGTCCGCCGTCGACTCGGTGCGGGCGATGATGCAGCAGTCGATCGGCGCGGTCCCCGACGGGCTGCCCGTGTCGACCGTCGCCATGTCCGACGAGTACGACCCGGTGGCGATGTGGCTGCGCGCCAGGGCGCGGCCCTTCTACGACCGTGAGGCGCACGCGGCGCCCGCCCAGGCGCCGGCGGCCGGCGGGTACGGCTACCCGCAGCCCCGGCCGTACTGACCCCGAAAGCCGTCGCCAGAACGGCGCCCGGCCGCGTCTCTTCGACGTGCCACCGGGCGCTGACCAGCGCGCTCGAAGGCGAAAGGGCGTGATGTCCGCGTTGCGGACGAGGCGACGGGATAACGACCGCCGTGGACCCTTGTGGCCCAATTGCCCCGTGTCCGACCCCCGTTACCCGCCGTCCGGATAACGGAACCCCCCTGCCCGCATCACGTTTAGGCATCCATTCACCGTCAAGTCTGGCAACAGATCGCCGAGGCGTTAAAGACTCCCGGTCCAGGGGTGTTCGCCCCTTTGTACGACGGACTGATCATGCCGCTACAGCGGCACGTGTGGGCCGGCTACCGCCGGTTGAGAGGGGTCCCTGCCAGATGACGGCACCATTGCACGAGCCGACCGCTGAAGCGGCCCCGAGCGCGGCCGAGGAAGCGGCGGTGGTCAGCGCCGATCCGAAGGCGGTTCAAGGACGCTCCCTCGGCCGGATCGCCTGGGAGCGCCTCAAGCGGGACAAGCTCGCACTCACGGGCGGTGTCGTCGTCCTCCTGCTCATCGCGGTCGCGATCCTCGCCCCAGTGATCGCCAACCTGATCGGCCAGGATCCCGAGTCCCACCACGAGGACCTGATCGACCCGCTGTTCTCCACGCCCACCGGCTCGCTGGGCGGCATCAGCGGCGACCACCTCTTCGGCGTCGAACCGGTGAGCGGCCGCGACATCTTCGCCCGCATCATCTACGGAGCCCGCATCTCGCTCCTCGTGGGCTTCCTGTCCGCCCTGGTCGCCGTGGTCCTCGGGACCGTCCTCGGCATCCTGGCGGGCTTCTTCGGAGGCTGGGTGGACGCGGCCATCAGCCGCGTGATGGACGGTCTCCTGGCCTTCCCGCAGCTGCTGTTCATCATCGCCCTCGTCTCGGTCATGCCGAACGAGATGCTGGGCCTGACGGGTACCGGCGTGCGCCTGTTCGTCATGATCCTGGTGATCGGCTTCTTCGGCTGGCCCTACGTCGGACGTGTCGTGCGCGGCCAGACGCTCTCGCTGCGCGAGCGCGAGTACGTGGAGGCGGCGCGGAGCCTGGGCGCCGGGCGGTTCTACATCCTGTTCAAGGAGCTGCTGCCCAACCTCATCGCGCCCATCATCGTGTACACGACGATGATGATCCCGACCAACATCCTCACCGAGGCGGCGCTCAGCTTCCTGGGCGTCGGCGTCAAGCCGCCGACCGCCTCATGGGGACAGATGCTCTCCTCGGCGATCGACTACTACGACTCGGATCCCATGTACATGGTGATCCCCGGTGTGGCGATCTTCATCACCGTGCTCGCCTTCAATCTCTTCGGCGACGGCGTGCGTGACGCGCTGGACCCGAAGGCTTCCCGCTGAACAGCCGTACCCCCGGGGCCTGTGACTCATTCACAGGCCGCCTACATCATTTCGGAGGATCCGAGATCGTGACTACCCAACGCACTTCAGGGCGGCGCAAGCAGGCCGTGGCCGCAGCTGCCGTGGTCGCAGCACTGCTGAGCACGGCTGCGTGCGGCGGCGGCGACGACAGCAAGGGCGACGGCAAGAGCGGCGGCGCGGCCGGCTTCAACGCCGGTAACAACAAGGTCGCCAACGCCTCGTCGAAGAAGGGCGGCGAGCTGAAGTTCGCGAGCGCCCAGGACGCCGACTCGTGGGACACCACGCGCGGCTACTACGGCATGGCGTGGAACTTCATGCGCTACTACAGCCGCACGCTCATCACGGGCAAGGCCGAGCCGGGCAAGGCGGGTGCCGAACTCACCCCGGACCTCGCCACGGGCCTCGCCAAGGTCACGGACGGCGGCAAGACCTACACGTACACGCTGCGTGACGGGGTCACCTGGGAGGATGGCAAGCCCATCACCTCCAAGGACGTCAAGTACGGCATCGAGCGCCAGTGGGCGCAGGACGTGCTGTCGGGCGGCCCGGTCTACGTGAAGGACATCCTGGACCCGAAGAGCCAGTACAAGGGTCCCTACAAGGACAAGTCCAAGGACAAGCTCGGCCTGAAGGCGATCGAGACGCCGGACGACAAGACGATCGTCTTCAAGCTGCCGAAGGCGAACTCGGACTTCGAGGACATGCTCGCGCTGGCCTCGTCCGCGCCGGTGCGCCAGGACAAGGACACCAAGTCCAAGTACGGCCTGCACCCGTTCTCCTCGGGCCCCTACAAGTTCGAGGGCTACACCCCGAACAAGAGCCTGACGCTGGTCCGCAACACCGAGTGGAAGCAGTCCTCGGACCCGATCCGCAAGGCGCTGCCGGAGAAGATCTCGATCAAGTTCTTCACCAACGCCAACGACCTGGACCAGCGCCTGATCGCCGGCGACTACGACCTGGACCTCGCCCAGACCGGTCTGTCGCCGCAGGGCCGCACCACCGCCCTGAAGCAGCACAAGGGCAACCTGGACAACCCGGTCTCCGGCTACATCCGTTACGCGGTCTTCCCGCAGACGGTCAAGCCGTTCGACAACGAGCACTGCCGCAAGGCCGTGATCTACGGCGCCGACCACAAGTCGCTGCAGACCGCGCGCGGTGGCCCGGTCGCCGGCGGTGACATCGGCACCAACATGCTCCCGCCGTCCGTCCCGGGCTCCGAGGGCCAGAAGTACGACCCGTACGGCGCCACCAAGAACGACGGCGCCGCGGACATCACCAAGGCCAAGGAAGAGCTCAAGGCCTGTGGCAAGCCGAACGGCTTCAAGACCACGATCGCGGTCCGCAACAACAAGCCCGTCGAGGTCGCGACCGCCGAGTCCCTCCAGGCGTCGCTGAAGAAGATCGGCATCACCGTCGACATCGAGCAGTTCGACGGCGCGCAGACCACCGGCATCATCGGAAGCCCCTCCAACGTGAAGAAGAAGGGCTTCGGCATCATCATCATGGGCTGGGGTCCGGACTTCCCGACCGTCCAGGGCTTCGGTCTCCCGCTGTGGTCCGGCAAGTACATCCTGGAGAGCGGCAACAACAACTTCGCGATGATCGACGACAAGACCATCAACGGTCTCTTCGACGACTACGTGAACGAGCTCGACGAGGGCAAGAAGACCGAGCTGGCCACGGAGATCAACCACAAGGTCATGGAGGGCGGTTACTACCTGCCCTTCGTCTTCGAGAAGTTCATCAACTGGCGCTCGAACCGGCTGACCAACGTCTACACGACGGACAACTACAGCGGTCAGTTCGACTTCGTCAACCTCGGCGTGAAGTAATCCCGACCGGCGCACCCGCCATAAGGCACGAAAGGCAGGTGAAGGCCGGAGCGGCGTGAACCGTGGGCCACCGGAAGACCTCCGGTGGCCCACGGCCCCGCCGTCGGGCCGAGAGCAGTGCTCGCTTACCTCATCAGGCGGCTCTTCGCCGCCGCAGTGATGCTGGTGGTCATCATTCTGGTGGTCTTCGGCATCTTCTTCCTCGTCCCACGGTGGGCGGGCGTCGACCCGGCCACGATGTTCGTGGGCAAGCAGGCCGACCCCGCAGCCATCGAAGGCGTGCGGGAGAAGCTCGGTCTGGGCGACCCGATCTTCGTCCAGGTGTGGGAGTTCTTCAAGGGCATCTTCGCGGGACGCACGTACTCGTCCGGCGGTGACGTCACGAACTGCGCCGCGCCGTGCTTCGGCTACTCCTTCCGCAGCGAGCAGGCCATCTGGCCGCAGATCACCGACCGCTTCCCAGTGACCCTGGCTCTCGCGCTCGGTGCCGCCGTTCTGTGGCTGATCTTCGGTGTCGCGGCGGGTGTGCTGTCCGCGCTCAAGCGCGGCTCCTTCTGGGACCGCGGCGCGATGATCGTCGCCCTCGCCGGCGTCTCGCTCCCCATCTACTTCACCGGTCTGCTGTCCCTGGCGATCTTCAGTTACGGGCTCGGCTGGCTCGACGCCCAGTACGTCCCGATCGCCGACGGCTTCGGCGGCTGGTTCGGCGGCATGCTCCTGCCCTGGATCACGCTCGCCTTCCTCTACGCGGCGATGTACGCCCGGATCACCCGGGCCACGATGCTCGAGGTCATGGGCGAGGACTACATCCGTACCGCCCGTGCCAAGGGGCTGGCCGAGCCGACCGTCATCGGCAAGCACGCCATGCGCTCCACGATGACGCCGATCCTGACCATGCTCGGCATGGACCTCGGCGCCCTCATCGGCGGCGCGATCCTCACCGAGACCACGTTCAGCCTCCCCGGCCTCGGGCAGGCGGTGCTGAAGGCGATCAGCGACAAGGACCTGCCCGTCATCCTCGGGGTCACCCTGATCACCTCTCTCGCGGTGATCGTCGCCAACCTCGTCGTGGACATCCTGTACGCCGTGATCGACCCCCGAGTGAGGCTCGCATGACCGAACTCAGCAAGAGCGGAGCAGCGGTCGGCGAGCCCGTCACGAACTCGCCCGCACCGTCCGCCTTCCTCGAAGTCCGCGACCTGAAGGTCCACTTCCCGACCGACGACGGCCTGGTCAAGTCCGTCGACGGGCTCAGCTTCACGCTGGAGAAGGGCAAGACCCTCGGCATCGTGGGCGAGTCCGGCTCCGGCAAGTCGGTGACCTCGCTCGGCATCATGGGCCTGCACACCGCCGGCCAGTACGGCAAGCGCAAGGCCCAGATCTCCGGCGAGATCTGGCTGAACGGCACGGAACTGCTGTCGGCCGACCCGGACTACGTGCGCAAGCTGCGTGGCCGCGAGATGGCGATGATCTTCCAGGACCCGCTGTCGGCGCTGCACCCGTACTACACGATCGGCCAGCAGATCGTGGAGGCGTACCGCATCCACCACGACGTCGACAAGAAGACCGCGAAGCGCCGCGCCGTCGAGATGCTCGACCGCGTCGGCATCCCGCAGCCGGACAAGCGCGTCGACAGCTACCCGCACGAGTTCTCCGGCGGTATGCGCCAGCGCGCGATGATCGCGATGTCGCTGGTCAACAACCCCGAACTGCTCATCGCGGACGAGCCGACGACCGCTCTGGACGTCACCGTCCAGGCGCAGATCCTCGACCTCATCCGGGATCTGCAGAAGGAGTTCGGCTCCGCGGTCATCGTGATCACCCACGACCTGGGCGTCGTCGCCGAGCTGTCCGACGACCTCCTGGTGATGTACGGCGGCCGTTGCGTCGAGCGCGGTCCGGCGGAGAAGGTGTTCTACGAGCCCCGGCACCCCTACACCTGGGGGCTGCTCGGCTCGATGCCGCGGCTGGACCGCGAACAGACGGAGCGCCTCATCCCGGTCAAGGGTTCCCCGCCCTCGCTCATCAACATCCCGTCCGGCTGCGCCTTCAACCCGCGCTGCCCGTACGCGGACGTCCCCAAGGACAACGTCACCCGCACGGTCCGCCCCGAGCTGTCCGAGGTGGGCAGCAGGCACTGGGCCGCCTGCCACATGACGCAGGAGCAGCGGGAGCGGATCTGGACCGAAGAGATTGCGCCCAAGCTGTGAGTGAGAACGCAGAGGACAAGGCAGTGAGCATCCCTGCACAGAGCGGCGGCGCGACCCTCACGAAGGGCGCCGCCCCCGGCGAGACCCTGCTCAAGGTGACCGGCCTCAAGAAGCACTTCCCCATCCGGAAGGGTCTTCTGCAGCGCCAGGTCGGCGCGGTGCGGGCCGTCGACGGCATCGACTTCGAGGTGCGCGCGGGGGAGACCCTGGGCGTGGTGGGCGAGTCGGGCTGCGGCAAGTCGACGATGGGCCGGCTGATCACGCGGCTGCTCGAACCGACCGCGGGCAAGGTCGAGTTCCAGGGCAGGGACATCACGCACCTCGGCGTCGCCGGTATGCGGCCGATGCGGCGTGACGTCCAGATGATCTTCCAGGACCCGTACTCGTCGCTGAACCCGCGCCACACCATCGGTACGATCGTCGGCGCTCCCTTCAAGCTCCAGGGTGTCACGCCCGAGGGCGGCATCAAGAAGGAAGTCCAACGGCTGCTGTCGGTCGTGGGTCTCAACCCCGAGCACTACAACCGCTATCCGCACGAGTTCTCCGGCGGCCAGCGCCAGCGCATCGGCATCGCCCGCGCGCTCGCGCTCAACCCGAAGCTGGTCGTGGCGGACGAGCCGGTCTCGGCGCTCGACGTGTCGATCCAGGCGCAGGTCGTCAACCTCCTGGACGACCTCCAGCAGGAGCTGGGCCTGACGTACGTGATCATCGCGCACGACCTCTCGGTGGTGCGGCACGTCTCGGACCGGATCGCGGTGATGTACCTCGGCAAGATCGTCGAGCTGGCGGACCGCGAGTCGCTCTACAAGGCGCCGATGCATCCGTACACCAAGGCGCTGATGTCGGCCGTGCCGATCCCCGACCCGGCGCGGCGCAACGCCAAGAGCGAGCGCATCCTGCTCAAGGGCGACGTGCCCTCGCCGATCTCGCCGCCGAGCGGCTGCCGCTTCCACACGCGGTGCTGGAAGGCGACGGAGATCTGCACAACGACCGAACCGCCGCTCCTGGAGCTCAAGGCCGGCCAGCAGGTCGCCTGCCACCACCCGGAGAACGCCGAGGACCAGGCGCCGCAGGACACGGTGCTGCTGTCGGTGGCGCGGGAGGCGGTCGAGCTGGTGCCGGACGCGGTGCTGGCAAAGACGTCGTCGGTCGCGGTGCAGGCCTCCCTCAAGGGCGCCGGCTCCGCGCCGGTGACCGGCGAGGCCGCGAAGCCGTCCGAGGACACCCCGTCCGAGGCCACCCCGGTGGCCGAAAGCCCGGTGGCCTCCGAGGCGCCGTCCGGCACGGCGAAGGCCGCGGCGGATGTGCCCGGGCCGGCGGTGCGGCCGGACGCCGCGGAGAGGGAAACGGCAGAGCCCGTGACCGCGGGGCCCGCGGTCACGGCGTCGGACGCCGCGGACGCGGAGACGGTGGAGCCCGCGACCGCGGAGCCTGCCGTGAAGCCCGCCGCCGCGGAGCCCGCCGCCACGGCGTCCGCCGTGGAGCCGGACGTTGCGGCGAAGCCGGAGCCCGCGGGCCCGGCGCCCGCCACGGAGCCGGAGGCCGCCGCCACGGTGCCCGGCGTGGAGCCGGACGCCACGGAGCCGGAAACGGTGAAGCCCGCGGGCACGGTGCCCGCCACGGAGCCGGAGGCCGCCGCCACGGTGCCCGCCGCCGAGCCGGACGCCACGGAGCCGGAGCCCGGCAGGCCCGCCACCACGGAGCCCGCCACCGCGAAGCCCGCGACGGCGAAGCCCGAGACCGCGAAGCCGGACGGTGCGAAGCCCGCGGCCGCCACGGGCGCGGACGACGGCGGGGACGCTCCTGTCAAGGAGTAGTCCCGCGCGTGCGCAGGGACGGGAGAGCGCGCCCGCGCTCTCCCGTCCCTTTCGCCGTGCGTAAGAATGTCGGGTGCTTCAGCAACTGTTCAGCCCCTCCGTCCAGCACACGCTCGACCTGGTCGGCATCTTCGTCTTCGCCATCTCCGGCGCCCTGCTGGCCGTCCGCAAGAACTTCGACGTCTTCGGCATCGCCGTGCTCGCCGAGGTCACCGCGCTGGGCGGCGGGCTGTTCCGCGACCTGATCATCGGAGCCGTGCCGCCGGCCGCCTTCACGGACCTGGGGTACTTCATCACCCCGTTGCTCGCCGCCCTGCTCGTCTTCTTCCTCCACCCGCAGGTGGAACGGATCCAGGCCGGGGTGAACGTCTTCGACGCGGCCGGACTCGGCCTCTTCTGCGTCGCAGGCACGACCAAGGCGTACACCTATGGCCTCGGCCTCACGCCGTCCGCGGCGCTGGGGCTGGCCACGGCGGTCGGCGGCGGCGTGCTGCGCGACGTCCTGGCCAACGAGGTGCCCTCGCTGCTCCGCTGGGACCGCGACCTGTACGCGGTGCCGGCCATCGTCGGCGCCGCGATGGTGGCCCTGTGCATCCGCTACGACGCGCTGTCGCCGTTCACCAGCGGGCTGGCCGTCGTGACCGCGTTCGTGCTGCGGCTGCTCGCGATGCGGTTCCACTGGCGGGCGCCGCGCGCCTGGAACCGGCGCTCGACCGTGCAGGAGACGGACGACTGAGTGCTCCCACGGGATCTCAACGCGAAAAAGCTACTGCTTAGTAATCTCCTGTTGTACGGTTCAGGTATGCCAGAAGCAGCTTCCGTACAGGCCACGCGAGCCACGGTCGGCGACAGCGAGTTCGACCGCGACACCGCGGTGACCCTGCGCGAACCCGGCGTCTACGACATCGACCTGTCCGCCGGGTGGACGATCATCAGCGCCGTCAACGGCGGTTATCTGCTGGCCGTCCTCGGCCGCGCGCTCGGGGACGCCCTGCCGCATCCCCACCCGTTCACGATCTCCGCGCACTACCTGACCGCGTCCCAGCCGGGCCCGGCGGTCGTCCGCACGGACGTCGTACGGACCGGCCGCACCCTGTCGACCGGCCAGGCCTCCCTCTTCCAGTACGACGACGAGGGGCGCGAGGTCGAGCGGATCCGCGTGCTCGCCTCGTACGGGGACCTGGGCGCGCTGCCCGAGGACGTCCGCACGACGGCGCGACCGCCCGCCATCCCGCCCATGGAGCAGTGCTTCGGGCCGGAGGACGGTCCGGCGCCCGTGCCCGGCAGCTCCGCCATCACCGACCGGCTGATGCTCAAGCTCGACCCCTCGACGCTGGGCTGGGCCCTCGGATCGCCGTCCGGCAAGGGCGAGATGCGGTCCTGGTTCGGTCTCGCCGACGGCCGCGACGCCGACCCCTTCTCGCTGCTCCTCGCGGTCGACGCGCTGCCGCCGACCGCCTTCGAGCTGGGCCTGTCCGGCTGGGTGCCGACGGTCGAGCTGACGGCGCACGTGCGGTGCCTTCCGGCGCCGGGACCCCTGCGGGTCTCCATCACCACCCGCAACCTCGCCGGCGGCTTCCTGGAGGAGGACGCCGAGGTGTGGGACAGCGCGGACCGGCTGGTCGCGCAGTCCCGTCAGCTCGCGCGCGTCAGGCTCGGCTGAGCCCGCTCACGCGGTGACCAGGGGGCGCCGGCCCAGCCAGGCCGCCAACTGCCCGTAAATGTCGGTTCCTTCGGGGACCGGTACCGCCGACCCGAAGTGCTCGCCGTCCGCACGCTGCCCCTCGGGCAGCACCCGGCGGGCCACGGCGAGGGCGAACTCGGCGAGCGCCGGGTCGAGTTCGAGCGGGCGGCCGAGGGACTCCGAGAGATCCCAGGCGTGGGTGACGGCCTCCATCACGTAACCCGACAGGGCCGCGCGCCCCGGAGCCTCGCCCCAGGGCACCCGCACCACGGCGTCCAGACGGGCGTCCTCGGCCCACGCCCGCCGTACCCGCTCGGCGGCCTCGGCGTACGCGGCGCTCCAGCCGTCGTCCGGGACCTCGTCGGCGTACGGGCTCAGCGCGAGTCCGTCGCCGCCCTCACCGATCAGGGCGATCCGACGGGTGCCGCCGACCATGTGCGACAGCAGCCGCCGCACGTCGTACTCGGCGCACGGCGTCGGTCCGGTCAGCCGGTCCGCGCCGACCGTCCCGATCAGCGCGGCGATCTGCTCCGCGGCGCGGGCGTACAGGGGGCGGGGGTCGGGGGCGGCGTTCATGGCGCACCTCTCGTCGTGTCGCGTTCGGATGACGTCGGGCCGGTGTGATCCCGCCGGGCTCCGCGGGTGCCGTTCGGCGTGCCGCGGATGGCGCCGGGATCGTCCGGATCTCACCGGGCCCGATGTACCGGCTCCGGGAGCCGATGTGCCGACTCTCCCCGCATAACCTGACAGTTTCCGTCAGCATTTGCGGCGGACCGGGCGGGCGCGGAATCCTGGGCCGGTGAAGTCCGACCGCCTGCTCTCCATCCTGCTTCTGCTGCAGACCCGCGGCCGGGTCCCCGCGCGCGAACTCGCCGGCCGGCTGGAGGTGTCGGTGCGCACCATCTACCGGGACATCGAGGCGCTGTCGGCCTCCGGCGTCCCGGTGTACGCCGAGCGCGGCCGGCACGGCGGCATCGAACTGCTCGCCGGATTCCGCACGGACGTCACCGGGCTGACCGCCGACGAGTCCCGCGCGCTGTTCATCCTGGCCGCGCAGGGGGCGCACGCGGCGCTCGGGCTGGACGCCGCGCTCGGCTCGGCCCTGCGCAAGGTGATGGCCGCGCTGCCCGCTCCGCACCGGCCGGCCGCCGAGGCCACCAGCCGGCGCGTGCTGGTCGACGCGACCCGCTGGAAGGGCGGTCCCCAGCCTGCCGTCGACCTTGACGTGCTCCAGGACGCGGTGTTCGCCGACCGCCGGCTGCGGCTGCGCTACCGGCACAGCGGGCGGACCGAGCCGAGCCGGTACACCGTCGATCCCTACGGGCTCGTGTCCAAGGCGGGCGTCTGGTACCTCGTCGCCGACCGGCGCGGAGAGCCGCAGCTGTTCCGTGCGGACCGGGTGCGCTCGGCCACGCTCCTGGCCGATCCGGTCAGGCGGCGCCCCGGCGTCGAACTCGCCGACGCCTGGGACGTGGTGCGCCGCCAGGTGGAGCAGCGGCCGGGCGGCGTCGACGTCACGGTCCGGGTGCTGCGGTCCCGCCTCGACATGTTCCTGCGGCTCAACGCGGCGGCCCTCAGGGAGCTGCCCGAGGACGACGGCGAGAGCGAGTGGGTGACCGCCAGGCTGTCGTACGGCGTCGTCCAGGAGGCCCGCTCCCTGCTCGCCTTCGCCGACCGGATCGAGGTGCTGTCACCGCCCGAGGTACGTGCGGAGCTGGCCGGCGCGGCGGCCGCCGTCACGGAGCTGTACCGGACGGAGAGCGGGGCGGGTTCGTAAAGGGGCAGACCGACCGGGCTTGTCGGGTCCGGCTTTGCCCGAACCACAGGCCGGGCACAGCGCGAACCCATCCCGGGCCCATGGGCAGTTGCTTGCATACGCCTCTCAGAAACCCCTCGTCTTCCGGGAGTCGCCCCACATGAAGCGTCTGCGCCTCGTCCCCGCCGTCACCCTGCTCATGCTGTCGCCCCTGCTGGCGGCCTGCGGCCCGGACGACTCGTCGTCCTCGACGAAGGGCGACTCCGCTCAGCAGAGCTGCGGTCGGCCTTCCGGCATGCCGGGCGGGGGACCGTCCGGGGCGCCGACCGGCAAGGCGCCCTCGGGTGCCTCGTCCTGGGCGCCCACCGGCACCCCCACCGGCACCCCCACCGGCAAGGCCCCCTCCGGTGCCCCGACGGGCATGCCGTCCGGCGCCCCGAGCGGCGGCCCCGGCGGCGGCTGCGGGGGTCCCGGCGGCGGGCAGCAGGGGCAGGGCGGCCAGGCGGGACGGGGCTGACCCGTACCCGTACCCGTAGCCGTAGCCGTGCGCGTCGCGTGCGCGTACCCGGACGCGGGACCGGCGGCGGCGAGGAGGCGGCGAGCAGCGGGCGGCGTGCCGGGGTGCGCCGCCCGTGGCGGTCAGCCCAGCCAGTGGCGGCGGCCGATGCTGATCAGCCGCATCTGACGGCTCGCGACGCGGGCCACCCGGTCCCGCTCCTCCTCGGACGCCTCCAGCGCCTCCAGGAAGAGCGAAGCGGTCATCAGCATCTGGTCCACGTACAGCGCCGCGAGCATCAGCAGGTCGTCGTCGCTCCACCCCGCGGACTCGGCGTGTTTGGCCAGTTCTGTCCGCACTTCCTCCGCGAAGCGGGCCAGTTGACTGCTGATGGCCTCGCGCACGGGCTGCACGCCGCCGTGCCGCTCCCGCGCGATGAAGCGGACGTGCGCCGGGAACGTCTCCACGTGACGGGTGATCAGACCGACCGCGCGCGCTATGCGTTCGTCGCTGTCGTCGGCCGCGGACACCGTGTGCCCGATCATCGGGTGCAGGCTGCCCAGCGCCTCCTCGACCAGCGCCACCCCGAGATCCGCGGTCGAGCGGAAGTGCCGGTAGAACGCGGTCGGGGCGACGCCGACCGCGCGGGTGACCTCGCGCAGTCCGAGGCTGCTCAGGCTCTGCTCCTCCAGCAGGCCGAGCGCCGCGTCCAGGAGCGCCTGCCGGGTCTTCTGCTTCTGCGCCTGCCGGATGCCGAGGGTGTGACTCATGCCATGCAGTTAACAACTGTTCTCTGGAATTGAAAAGCCGCCGGACGCGCTAGACTCTCAAGTCAGTGAACAACTGTAACTACAACTGTTCACTGGAGCGTCAAGTCCGCGAAACATCCGCGGTGTTGCACCACTCCACGAGAGGAACGTCATGCTGATCCTCGTCGCCGCCCTACTGCTGCTCGGCGTCGTCATGGGCACCGTGGCCCACGCGCCGCTGCCCCTGACCCTCGTCGCCGCCGCCGTCATCGGCATCTGGCTGGCCGTCTTCGCGGCCCGCGAGCGGCACTCCCGCCGCCGCGGCACCTCCGCCCACTGACGGGCGCCCCGACCGGCCGCGCCCCGACCCCGCCCACCGACCGACCGCTGGGAGCTGATCCACCTCATGGAACTCACCGCCGGACCCACCCACCGCACCGGAGCCCGGGACACCGACGGCATGGCCGTCGCCTCGTTCATCCTCGGCCTCGTCGGCCTGCTGGTCCTGAACCTCTTCCTGGGCCCGATCGCCATCATCCTCGCCTCCGTCGCCCTGTGGCGCGGCACCGCCCGCAAGGGCCGCGCCCTGCTCGGCCTGGGCCTCGGCGCCGCCGACCTGATCGTCCTGCTGGCGTTCATGCACGCCGACAACACGGTGTCCTGGAGCTTCTGAGCGCCCACCGGGACGGCCGCACACCGCCGGGGCCGAGCCGCCGGACGACGGGCCCGTAGAATCGGGCCCACCATGGCTTACCTCGACCACGCCGCGACCACCCCGATGCTTCCCGAGGCGGCAGAGGCCCTGACCGCCCAGCTCGGCATCACGGGCAACGCCTCCTCCCTGCACGCCGCCGGCCGCCGCGCCCGGCGGACGGTCGAGGAATCCCGCGAGAGCCTGGCGGACGCCCTCGGCGCACGCCCCAGCGAGGTGGTCCTCACCGCCGGCGGCACCGAGGCCGACAACCTCGCCGTCAAGGGCCTGTACTGGGCCCGCCGCGACGCCGACCCCGCCCGCACCCGCGTCCTCGCGAGCCCGGTCGAGCACCATGCCGTCCTCGACGCCGTCCACTGGCTCGGCGAGCACGAGGGCGCCACCGTGGAATACCTCCCGGTCGACGCGTACGGCCGCGTCCACCCCGACGCGCTGCGCGAGGCCGTCGCCCGCAATCCCGACGACGTCGCGCTCGCCACCGTCATGTGGGCCAACAACGAGATCGGTACCGTCATGCCGGTCCGTGAACTGGCCGACGTCGCGGCCGAGTTCGACGTCCCGCTGCACGCGGACGCCGTCCAGGCCTTCGGTCAGATCCCTGTCGACTTCGGCGCCTCCGGGCTGGCCGCGATGACGGTGTCGGGTCACAAGATCGGCGGGCCCTACGGCATCGGCGCGCTGCTGCTGGGCCGCGAGTACACCCCCGTACCCGTCCTGCACGGCGGCGGCCAGGAACGGCACGTGCGCTCCGGGACCCTCGACGTGCCCGCGATCGCCTCCTTCGCCGTCGCGGGGCGGCTGGCCGCCGAGCGGCGCGAGTGGTTCGCGCGGGAGGTCGGAGCCCTGCGCGACGACCTCGTGGACGCCGTCCGCAAGGCCGTGCCGGACGCCCTGCTCGGCGGCGACCCCGCGGCCGCCGGCCGGCTGCCGGCCAACGCGCACTTCACCTTCCCGGGCTGCGAGGGCGACTCCCTGCTGCTCCTGCTCGACGCCCAGGGCATCGAGTGCTCCACCGGTTCGGCGTGCACCGCGGGCGTCGCCCAGCCCAGCCACGTCCTCCTGGCCACCGGCACCGATCCCGACCTGGCCCGCGGCACCCTGCGCTTCTCCCTCGGCCACACCTCGACGGAGGCGGACGTCCAAGCCGTGGCCCGGGCGATCGGCCCGGCGGTGGAACGCGCCCGTACGGCGGGACTCAGCTAGCGCTGTGACCGGCCGTCGGCGAGGCCTGCGCGTCAGGCCGTCGTCGGCCGCGCGCGCCGCACCAGCCGCAGGTACCGGTCCCAGTCCCAGTGCGGCCCCGGGTCCGTGTGATCCGTGCCCGGGACCTCGACGTGCCCGACGAGGTGCTCCCGGTCCACGGGTATCCCGTACCGCTCGCAGACCCCGGCCGCCAGCCGCGCCGAGGCGGCGTACATCGCGTCGGTGAAGGACGCCGCGCGGTCGACGAATCCCTCGTGCTCGATGCCGACGCTGCGTTCGTTGTAGTCGCGGTTGCCCGCGTGGAAGGCCACGTCCAGCTCGCGGATCATCTGCGTGACCTGCCCGTCCCCGCGCACCACGTAGTGCGCGGCCGCGCCGTGCCCCGGATCCTGGAAGACCTTCACCGTGTCCCGGAAACTGCCCTGCGTGACATGCACGACCACCCGGTCGATGCCGTAGTCGTCGGGCCGGTCGGCGCGGCGCCAGTTCGCCGGGGACGCCGCCACCCAGCGGGCGCCCGCGAAGTCGACCGCGCCCGCCTCGCGCGGCTTCTCCACTCCGGGCAGCCGCCACCACAGATGCGCCAGCTCGTCGCGGGCCAGCGCGAGGCTGCCCACCGCGGCCGCCGTGCCGCCGATGAGCAGGGCCCGGCGCCCGAGGCGCCGGTCTCCGTCCGCGCGGCCCCCACCGGGCCCGCCGCTCGTCTCCCCCATGCGGTCTTCAACGGATACGCGCGGGCTTCGGTTCCCGGCGCCCCGTACCCTGGAGGGGCTATGACTGAGACCCCGCAGCGCCCCCGCCCCCTTCGCGTACTCGCCGCCATGTCCGGCGGTGTGGATTCCGCCGTCGCCGCCGCCCGCGCCGCCGAGGCCGGACACGACGTCACCGGAGTGCACCTCGCCCTGTCGGCGAACCCGCAGTCCTTCCGCACGGGCGCGCGCGGCTGCTGCACGATCGAGGACTCGCGCGACGCCCGCCGCGCCGCGGACGTCATCGGCATCCCGTTCTACGTGTGGGACCTCGCCGACCGCTTCCGCGAGGACGTGGTCGAGGACTTCGTCGCCGAGTACGAGGCCGGGCGCACCCCGAACCCCTGCCTGCGCTGCAACGAGAAGATCAAGTTCGCGGCGCTGTTGGACAAGGCCCTCGCCCTCGGCTTCGACGCCGTCTGCACCGGCCACTACGCCCAAGTGATCGTCCGCGAGGACGGCACGCGTGAGCTGCACCGCGCGTCCGACATGGCCAAGGACCAGTCGTACGTCCTCGGTGTGCTCGACGACCGCCAGCTGGCGCACGCCCTGTTCCCGCTCGGCGACACCGTCACGACGAAGGACGAGATCCGCGCCGAGGCCGAGCGCCGGGGCCTGGCGGTGGCCAGGAAGCCGGACTCGCACGACATCTGCTTCATCGCCGACGGCGACACCCAGGGCTTCCTGGCCGCCCGCCTGGGCAGGGCGGAGGGCGACATCGTCGACGAGTCCGGCACCAGGCTCGGCACGCACGAGGGTGCGTACGGCTTCACCATCGGCCAGCGCAAGGGCCTGCGCATCGGCACCCCGGCCCCCGACGGCAAGCCCCGTTACGTCCTGGACATCTCGCCGGTGGACAACACGGTGACGGTCGGCCCTGCGGACGCCCTGGACGTCACCGCCCTGACGGCCGTGAAGCCCCGCTGGTGCGGCGCCGCGCCGGCCGGCCCCGGCACGTACACCGCCCAGCTCCGCGCCCACGGCGGAGAGACCGAGGTGGCGGCCGAACTGGTCGACGGCACGCTGGAGGTCACGTTCACGGAGCCCGTCCGCGGCGTCGCGCCCGGCCAGGCCATCGTCCTGTACGACGGCACACGCGTGGTCGGCTCCGCGACGATCGCGACGACCACGCGCGCGACGAGGGCCGCCGTCTGACGGCCGCTCCCCCCATGATCGCCGGCCGCCCGCGGACCGACCCGCGGGCGGCCGGTCCCGTTCCTTCCCGGCTCAGCCGACCTCCACCTCGTAGAAGCAGAGGTGGTCCTTGATCCGCGCGACGTCCGGCCTGGGATCGGGGTACGCCCACACCAGATCGGGCGCGTCCGGCAGCGACCAGTACGACGCCGTCCCCTTGAACGGGCACTGCGTGTGGGTCCGCGAGGGCGTCAGCAGGTCGAGACGGACGTCCTCCGGCGGGAGGTAGTAGCGCACGGGACAGCCCGTCTCGCGCAGCAGCAGCGGCCGTTCGCTCTCCGCCAGGACCCGGCCGCCGTGCACGACGCGTACGCGTTCCGTGCCTTGCTCGATCGTGATCGTGTGTCCTTCAGTCATACCCCGGACAGCATTCGCGGGACCGGAGTTCTTCCCGCTCGTACGGTGGACGCATGAACATCTGCGTCTTCCTCTCCGCCGCCGACCTCGACGACCGCTACACCCGCCCCGCGCGCGAGTTCGCGGAACTGCTCGGCAAGGGCGGCCACACCCTGGTGTGGGGCGGCTCCGACGTCGGCCTGATGAAGGTGGTCGCCGACGGCGTGCAGGAGGCGGGAGGGCGGCTGCTGGGCGTCTCCGTCGGCTTCCTGTCGGCCAAGGCGCGCGAGGGCGCCGACGAGATGGTCGTCGCGCGTGACCTGGCCGAACGCAAGGCGCTGCTCCTGAAGAAGGCGGACGCCGTCGTGATCATGGTCGGCGGCACGGGGACCCTCGACGAGGCGACCGAGATCCTGGAGATGAAGAAGCACGGCATGACGGAGATGCCGGTGGTGCTGCTCAACACCGCGGGCTTCTACGACGGCCTCAAGGTGCAGTTCCGGCGCATGGAGGACGAGGGCTTCCTGCCCCGGCCCCTCACCGATCTGGTCTTCTTCGCCGAGGAGCCGGTGGGCGCGCTCGCCTACCTCGAGGAGAGCCGGGGCACGCAGTGATGCGAGCATGGCGGACATGTCTACACATCTGATCACCGGGGCGGGCTCCGGCATCGGCGCGGCCGTCGCGCGCCGCCTCCACGCGCGCGGGGACGAACTCGTGCTGCACGCGCGCGACGCGGGCCGCGCGAAGGAACTCGTGGGGGAGTACCCGGGGTCGCGCACCCTGGTCGGTGACCTCGCGGACCCGGACAAGCTCTCCTGGGCCTTCTCGCACCAGGCGCTCCCCGACCGGATCGACTCGCTCCTGCACATCGCCGGTGTGGTCGACCTCGGCCCCGTCGGAGAGCTGACCCCCAAGTCCTGGCGCCACCAGCTCAACGTCAACCTGATCGCCCCCGCCGAGCTGACCCGCCACTTCCTGCCCCAGCTCCGGCTCGCCCAGGGGCACGTGGTGTTCGTCAACTCCGGTGCCGGACTGAGCGCGCACGCCGACTGGTCCGCTTACGCGGCCTCCAAGCACGGTCTGAAGGCGCTGGCCGACTCCCTGCGGCACGAGGAGCACGCGAACGGCGTCCGCGTCACGTCGGTCTACCCCGGCCGCACGGCCAGCCCCATGCAGGCCAAGGTGCACCGGCAGGAGGGCAAGGAGTACGAGGCCGCCCGCTGGATCGACCCGGAGTCGGTCGCCACGGCGATCGTCATGGCCCTCGACCTTCCGCGCGATGCCGAGGTCAACGACCTGACGGTACGACCGGGCCGCTGACCTCGGCGGAGGGATTCCGTAGGCTGCCGGGGTGAGCGAAAACAGCGTGTTCAGGTCCGGGCCGGCGACCGGCGTCGGATCCATGCCGGGCGGCGACTCCCGGGAGGCCGCCAAGACCGTCGTCGGGTCGTTCGAGGACTTCCCGTTCCTGCCCGAACTGCCCGCGCGGGGCCCCGGCGCCGACATGATCGGGCGGACCGCCGGGATGCTCGTCGAGCTGTACGCGCGCGTGGAGCCCAGCGGCTGGCGCATCGGCGACCGGCCCGGACGGGACACCAGGCGGGCGAGGTCCTGGCTCGGCGAAGACCTGGACGCCTTCGAGGAGTTCACCCAGGGCTACACGGGACCGCTGAAGGTGCAGGCTGTCGGGCCCTGGACCCTGGCCGCCGCGCTGGAACTGCGCAACGGCGAGGTGGCGCTCTCCGACCCGGGAGCCTGCCGGGACCTCGCCGGATCGCTCGCCGAGGGGCTGCGGACACACCTCGCCGAGGTCCGGCGGCGCGTACCGGGCGCCGACGTCGTCCTCCAGCTCGACGAGCCCTCCCTCATCGCCGTCCTGCGCGGCCGGGTGAAGAGCGCCAGCGGATACCGCACGCACCGCGCCGTCGACCGCCAGGTCATCGAGGCCACCCTGCGTGACGTCATCGGCGTGCACGACGGGGGACCGGTCGTCGTGCACGCGTGCGCCCCCGACGTGCCGTTCGCGCTCCTGCGCCGGGCGGGCGCCGCGGCGGTCTCCTTCGACCTCTCGCTGCTCACCGAGCGTGACGACGACGCGATCGGGGAAGCGGTGGAAGGCGGCACCCGGCTCTTCGCCGGTGTCGTGCCGGGCACGGACGCCCCATTGTCGGACCCTGCCGGTAGCGTCATGGGTGTCAGGACGCTGTGGCGCAGGCTGGGACTGAATCCGGGGCTTCTCACGGAGACGGTCACGATCACTCCGTCGTGCGGGCTCGCGGGGGCCTCCCCCGAGTACGCGCGCACGGCGCTCGCCCACTGCGCCCGGGCGGCGAGATCCCTCGCGGACAACCCTGAGTAACGGGAGGACGACACGGTGGCCGGCGACCAGGACGCACAGACCGCCTCGACCGCGCAAGCCCTGCCCACCGAGGCACGGGAGAAGCACGCGCAGCTCGCCGAGCAGATCGAGGAGCACCGCTTCCGGTACTACGTGAAGGACGCTCCCGTCGTCAGCGACGCGGAGTTCGACGAGCTGCTGCGGTCCCTGGAGGCGCTGGAGGAGGAGTATCCGGAGCTGCGGACGCCGGACTCGCCGACCCAGAAGGTCGCCGTCGAGTACGAGACCGAACTGGCCGAGGTGGAGCACCGCGAACGCATGCTCTCCCTCGACAACGTCTTCGACGACGCGGGGCTCGCGGCCTGGGCCGAGCGGGTGGCCAAGGACGTCGGTACGCCCGACTACCACCTGCTGTGCGAACTCAAGGTCGACGGCCTCGCGGTGAACCTGACCTATGAGGACGGCCGGCTCACCCGCGCAGCCACCCGCGGCACCGGCCGGACCGGCGAGGACATCACACCCAACGTGATGACGATCTCGGAGATCCCGCACCGGCTGAAGGGCGACCGCGTCCCACGGCTCGTGGAGATCCGCGGCGAGGTCTACTTCCCGATGGAGGCCTTCCAGGACCTCAACGCCCGCCGGCTGGCCGCAGGCGAGAAGCCGTACGCCAACCCCCGCAACTCCGCCTCGGGTTCGCTGCGCCAGAAGGACCCCAGGGTCACGGCGACCCTGCCGCTCCACATGGTGGTGCACGGCATCGGCGCCCTCGAGGGCTTCGACGGCATGACCCGTCTGTCGGAGGCGTACGAACTGCTGAAGACCTGGGGCCTGCCCACCGCCCAGCACAACAGGGTGGTCGACGACCTCGACGGCGTACGGGAGTTCATCGCGTACTTCGGCGAGAACCGCCACTCCGTGCAGCACGAGATCGACGGCGTGGTCGTCAAGCTCGACGAGATCCCGCTCCAGGGACGCCTCGGCTCCACCTCGCGCGCCCCCCGCTGGGCCATCGCCTGGAAGTACGCGCCCGAAGAGGTCAACACCAAGCTCGTCAACATCCGGGTCGGCGTCGGCCGCACGGGACGCGTCACGCCGTACGCGCAGGTCGAGCCCGTGACCGTGGCCGGTTCCGAGGTCGAGTTCGCGACCCTGCACAACCAGGGCGTGGTGAAGGCCAAGGGCGTCCTCATCGGGGACACGGTGGTGCTGCGCAAGGCGGGTGACGTGATCCCGGAGATCCTCGGGCCGGTCGTCGACCTGCGCGACGGCAGCGAGCGGGAGTTCGTGATGCCGGCCGAGTGCCCCGAGTGCGGCACCCCGCTGGCGCCCGCCAAGGAGGGCGACATCGACCTGCGCTGCCCGAACGGCCGCACCTGCCCCGCCCAGTTGCGCGAGCGCCTCTTCTACCTCGCCGGACGCAAGAGCCTCGACATCGAGAACTTCGGCTACGTCGCCGCCGCGGCCCTCACCAAGCCGCTGGAGCCCGCCGAGCCGCCCCTCGTGGACGAGGGCGACCTCTTCGACCTCACCATCGAGCAGCTGCTGCCCATCAAGGCGTACGTCCTCGACCAGGACAGCGGTCTGCCCAAGCGCGACCCACAGACGGGCGAGGAGAAGGTCGTCACCGTCTTCGCCAACCAGCTGGGCGAGCCGAAGAAGAACGCCCTCGCCATGCTGGAGAACATCGCGGCGGCCAAGCAGCGCCCGCTCGCCCGCGTGCTCACCGGCCTGTCGATCCGTCATGTCGGACCGGTCGCGGCCGAGGCCCTGGCCCGCGAGTTCCGCTCGATCGACCGCATCGAACAGGCCACGGAGGCGGAGCTGGCCGGCACCGACGGTGTGGGCGGGATCATCGCGGCCTCACTGAAGCAGTGGTTCGCGGTCGACTGGCACCAGGAGATCCTCCGCAAGTGGCGGGCCGCGGGAGTGCGGATGGAGGAGGAGCACTCCGGCGAGGAGGAGGGGCCGCGCCCCCTTCAGGGCCTGGTGGTCGTCGTCACCGGCACCCTCGAACACCACACGCGGGACGGCGCGAAGGAGGCACTGCAGAGCCGGGGCGCGAAAGTGACCGGTTCCGTCTCGAAGAAGACGTCCTTCGTCGTGGTGGGTGACAATCCTGGATCGAAATACGACAAGGCGATGCAGCTGAAGGTTCCGGTTCTGAACGAGGAAGGTTTCGCGGTCCTGCTCGGACAAGGGCCGGAAGCCGCCGCTGAACTCGCACTTCCGACCGAGGAGTAGCGGTTGAAGGCCACCCGTTCGGCGCATACCAGATGCATACGGGTGGCCGGGTCGCATTCGGGCAACCGTCGACGACCGCTGCCCGTGGAAGCCTTCCGCGGCCTACTGTTGAGATGCGCGCCCGCCGTGCCCGGTTGCGGCCGGCGCGTCCCCGCGCTCCTCAGGAGCCGGGAAAGGGTTTTCCGACGCGGTACCGCTGGGGTTCGCCCGCACCGGACCGCGTGGCGTGGGCACCGCCGGCTGTGAGAGGGACGGGAATGGAACCGACCGAGAGCGCCGCTCCGGGCTCGCGGCTGCGCCTGCGCCGGATGTCCGGTGCCTGGCTGGCCGGACTCCGGACGGGGCGGCCGTCGGCGAGTGCGAGCACGGACGCCCGCGGCGTCGCCCAGCTCACCGTCGGGGACTCCTCGGGTTCCTACGGGCACACCACCGGACGCGGCACCGGCCTGCCCGGCCAGGAGACCGAGCGGCACCCGTCCTGGCCGCCCCTGCCGGCCGCGGTCGTCGCGGTGGCCGCCCTCGTCCTCGGCGCCGCCTTCTACCGCGCGTTCAGCGGGCAGCACGCCCTCTTCCCGTCCGGCACCACGGGCTGGTCGCTGGCGGTGCTGACGGGTGTCATCGTCGGCCACCTCGTCGCCCTCGGCCGCTCCCGCTGGTGGGGCGGCACGGGTTCCGGCGCGGCCCTGACCCTCGCCGTCCTGCTGCTGTACGGCTGGGTGCCCGCCGGCATGGTCAGCCTCACCGTGGTCGTGCTCGTCGGCATCGCCCGCCGCAACCGCTGGCGGCAGGGCGTCCTGCACGGCGCCGTCGACATCCTCGGCATCGGCGCCGGCGCCCTGGTCCTGGCCGCGTTCGGCCGGGTCCCGTCCGTCGAGACGCCCTGGGACCCGCAGACCTGGACCCTCTACGCGGCGCCCGAGGTGGTCCTCGTCGCCGGCGGCTATCTCGCCGTCACCCGCGCCCTGCTCTGGTACCTGAACGCGCCGCGCACCGGCGGGCTGCCCACCGTCGCGCGCACCGCCCTGGCCCGGCAGGGTCTCGTCGCCGTCGCCCTGCTGGGCATCGCACCCCTCATATGCGTGGTGGCACAGGCACTCCCGCTGCTGCTTCCGCTGTTCTCGATCCCGCTCATCGCGCTCGACTCCACCCTGTGGATCGCCCGCGCCCGCGCGGAGGAGCAGCTGCGCGACCCGCTGACCGGGCTGCCCAACCGGCAGTGGCTCCTCGAACGCACCTGGACCGCGCTGGACGACGCCGAGCGGATCGGGGCCCGTGCCGCCCTGATGCTGATCGACCTCGACCGTTTCCGCTCGGTCAACGACACGCTGGGGCATCTCGCCGGGGACCGCCTGCTGCTGCAGATCGCCGACCGGCTGCGGCTCGCCCTGCCGCGCGGCGCGGAGGCCGCGCGCCTCGGCGGGGACGAGTTCGCCGTGTTACTGCCGGTCGCGGACTCCACGACGTCCGCGACGCGGGTCGCCCGCGGGCTCGTCGCCGCCCTCGGCTCGCCGCTCGACCTCGACGGGCTCACCCTCGTCCTGGAGGCCAGCGCCGGCCTCGCCGTCTTCCCCGACCACGCGCTCGACGCGGAGGGGCTGCTGCGCCGCGCGGACGTCGCGATGTACCAGGCCAAGCGGGACCGCACCGGCGTCGAGGTCTACGAGTCCAAGCGGGACTCGAACACCCCGGACCGGCTGGGCCTGCTGGGCGACCTGCGCCGGGCCCTGGACACCGGTGACGTCGAACTGCACTACCAGCCCAAGGTCCGCTTCGACGGACAGGTGGCCGGGCTCGAGGCCCTGGTCCGCTGGGTGCATCCCGAGCGGGGGAAGGTGCCGCCGGACGAGTTCATCGCCATCGCCGAGTCGTCCGGGCTGATGCCGCACCTCACGGAGTACGTGCTGGAGACGGCCCTCGCGCAGGTCGCGCGCTGGCGGGCGCAGGGACTGTACGTGCCGGTCGCGGTGAACGTGTCGCCGCGCGACGTCCACACGCCCGGGTTCGCCGGCTCGGTCGCCGCCCGGCTCGCCCGGCACGGGGTGCCCGCCGGGGCCCTCCAGCTGGAGATCACGGAACACGTGCTGCTGGAGGACCCTCAGCGTGCCGCCGACACGCTGGCCGCGCTCACCGGGCACGGCGTGAAGATGTCGCTCGACGACTTCGGCACCGGCTACTCCTCGCTGGTGCACCTGCGGCGGCTGCCCGTCAGCGAACTGAAGATCGACCGGTCGTTCGTCGCGCGGCTGGCCGTCGACGCCGAGGACGCGGCGATCGTGCGCTGCACCGTGGACCTCGCGCATTCGCTCGGGCTGCTCGTCGTCGCCGAGGGGGTCGAGGACGACGAGACGTGGGAGCGGTTGCGGGACCTCGGCTGCGATGCCGTTCAGGGGTGGCTGGTCGCTGCGGCGATGCCTCCGGAGGAGGCCACGGCGTGGTTGCTCGCGCGGGGGGCCCGGGGGTGGCAGCGGCCCCGCGCCGCGTTGCCCGCGGCGGAGTAGGTCTCCCCTCTCGCGGGTGCGCGTCCTGCCGGCCTCCGGCCGGAGTGTTGCCCGCCCACGCACTACCCGTAACCGTCTCCCGGCAGGTCGAGCTCTCTCGTGGGGCCTCCTCGCCGTCGGCGTCTGTCCGTTCGTGGGTGGTCTTGGCCCGTGCGCCGCCCGTAGCCGTCTCCCGGCAGGTTGGGCTCTCTCGTGGGGCCTCCTCGCCGTCGGCGTCTGTCCGTTCGTCGGTGGTTTTGTCCCGTGCGCCGCCCGTAGCCGTCTCCCGGCAGGTTGGGCTCTCTTGTGGGGCCTCGGCGCCGTCGGCGTCCGGGCCGTTCCCCGTGTCCCTGTCAGGGGTGCGGGGAAACCCGTGCGCGGGCATCCGTACCGGCGCCATAGGATTGGGGGCACACCACACTCACTCACCCCAGAGGATCGCTGCATGCCTGGCATCACGCGCGAGGAGGTCGCCCACCTCGCACGGCTGGCGCGTCTGGAGCTGAAGGGCGAAGAGCTCGACCACTTCGCAGGCCAGCTCGACGACATCATCGGCGCGGTCGCCCGCGTCAGCGAGGTCGCCGACCAAGACGTACCGCCGACCTCTCACCCGCTGCCGCTGACGAACGTCATGCGTGCGGACGAGGTCCGTCCGTCGCTCACCCCCGAGCAGGCGCTCTCCGGCGCCCCGGCCCAGGAGCAGCGGCGTTTCAAGGTGCCGCAGATCCTGGGGGAGGACTAATCACCATGACGGACACCAACGTCAACATCATCAGGCTGACCGCCGCGGAGATCGCCGGCCGGATCGCCGCCGGCGAGCTCACCGCAGTCGAGGTCACCGAGGCCCACCTCGCCCGCATCGGCGCGGTCGACGAGAAGGTCCACGCCTTCCTGCACGTCGACCGCGAGGGCGCGCTGGCCCAGGCCCGCGCCGTCGACGCCAAGCGGGAGCGGGGCGAGCGGCTCGGCCCCCTCGCGGGCGTTCCCCTCGCGCTCAAGGACATCTTCACCACCGAGGGCGTCCCGACCACGGTCGGCTCCAAGATGCTCGAGGGCTGGATCCCGCCGTACGACGCGACCGTCACCAAGCGGCTGAAGGACGCAGACGTCGTCATCCTCGGCAAGACCAACATGGACGAGTTCGCCATGGGGTCCTCCACCGAGAACAGCGCGTACGGCCCGACCGGCAACCCGTGGGACCTCACCCGCATCCCGGGCGGCTCCGGCGGCGGTTCGTCCGCGGCGCTCGCCTCCTTCCAGGCGCCGCTGGCCATCGGCACGGACACGGGCGGCTCGATCCGCCAGCCCGCAGCCGTCACCGGCACCGTCGGCGTCAAGCCGACGTACGGCGGCGTCTCGCGCTACGGCATGGTCGCCTTCTCCAGCTCCCTCGACCAGGGCGGCCCCTGCGCCCGTACGGTCCTGGACGCGGCCCTGCTGCACGAGGTCATCGCCGGGCACGACCCGCTCGACTCCACCTCCATCGACGCGCCGGTCCCGCCGGTCGTCGAGGCCGCCCGCAACGGCAGCGTCGCCGGCATGCGTGTCGGTGTCGTCAGGCAGTTCTCCGGCGAGGGCTACCAGGCCGGTGTCGTCCAGCGGTTCACCGAGTCGGTCGCCCTGCTGAAGGAGCTCGGCGCCGAGATCGTCGAGCTGGACTGCCCGTCCTTCGACCTCGCCCTGTCGGCGTACTACCTGATCGCGCCCTCCGAGTGCTCCTCGAACCTCGCGCGCTTCGACGGCCTGCGCTACGGCCTGCGCGTCGGTGACGACGGCACCCGCTCGGCCGAGGACGTCACCGCCGTCACCCGTGAGGCGGGCTTCGGCGACGAGGTCAAGCGCCGCATCATGCTCGGCACGTACGCGCTGTCCAGCGGCTACTACGACGCCTACTACGGCAGCGCCCAGAAGGTCCGCACGCTCATCACGCGCGACTTCGAGAAGGCGTTCGAGCAGGTCGACGTGATCGTCTCGCCGACCACGCCCACCACCGCCTTCCCGATCGGCGAGCGCGCCGACGACCCGATGGCGATGTACCTCGCGGACCTGTGCACCATCCCGACCAACCTGGCGGGCAACGCGGCCATGTCCCTGCCCTGCGGTCTCGCGCCGGAGGACAACCTCCCGGTCGGCCTGCAGATCATCGCCCCCGCGATGAAGGACGACAGGCTGTACAGGGTCGGCGCCGCCGTCGAGGCCGCCTTCGTGGAAAGGTGGGGGCACCCACTGATCGAGGAGGCTCCGTCGCTGTGACCGCACTGACCAAGGCCAAGGGCTTCAAGAAGTCCAGGTCCGGCACGTACCTGTCCATCGCGACCACCGCGTTCGGCGCCCTGAGTGTCGCCAAGCAGGCCAAGAAGGCCCGGCTCGAGAGCGACACCCTGCGGCTGATCGACGCGGCCGTGTCCGCCGCCGCCATCGTCACCGGCCTCGCCATCCTCTACCGGGAGCTCAAGCGCCTGGGCGACGACGACGTCCTGCTGGGCTGAGAGGGAAGTTTTCACCGTGACCACCACGACCGACCTGGTGTCGTACGAGGACGCGCTGGCGTCGTACGACCCCGTCATGGGCCTCGAAGTCCATGTCGAACTCGGCACCAAGACGAAGATGTTCTGCGGCTGTTCCACCACGCTGGGCGCCGAGCCCAACGCGCAGACCTGCCCGACCTGCCTCGGCATGCCGGGCGCGCTGCCCGTGGTGAACGCGATCGGTGTCGAGTCCGCCATCAAGATCGGCCTCGCGCTGCACTGCGAGATCGCCGAGTGGTGCCGCTTCGCCCGGAAGAACTACTTCTATCCGGACATGCCGAAGAACTTCCAGACCTCCCAGTACGACGAACCGATCGCCTTCAACGGCTATCTGGACGTCCAGCTGGAGGACGGCGAGGTCTTCCGCGTGGAGATCGAGCGCGCCCACATGGAGGAGGACACCGGCAAGTCGACGCACGTGGGCGGTGCCACCGGCCGCATCCACGGCGCCTCGCACTCGCTCCTCGACTACAACCGCGCCGGCATCCCGCTCATCGAGATCGTCACCAAGCCGATCGAGGGCGCGGGCGAGCGCGCTCCCGAGGTCGCCAAGGCGTACGTCGCGGAGCTGCGCGAGCTCATCAAGGCGCTCGGTGTGTCGGAGGCCCGCATGGAGATGGGCCAGATGCGCTGCGACGTCAACCTGTCGCTGCGCCCGCACGGCCGGGAGAAGTTCGGCACGCGCAGCGAGACGAAGAACGTCAACTCGCTGCGTTCCGTGGAGCGTGCGGCCCGGTACGAGATCCAGCGCCACGCCGCTGTCCTCTCCTCCGGCGGCACGATCATCCAGGAGACCCGCCACTTCCACGAGGACACGGGGTCCACGACCTCGGGCCGGGTGAAGGAGGAGGCCGAGGACTACCGGTACTTCCCGGAGCCCGACCTCGTCCCCGTCGCCCCGTCCCGCGAGTGGGTCGAGGAACTGCGCGCGGGGCTGCCCGAGCAGCCGCTGGCCCGCCGGAACCGGCTGCGCGAGGAGTGGGGCGTGAACGCCCACGACATGCAGTCGATCCTCAACGCGGGCGCGATCGACCCGATCGTCGCCACGATCGAGGCCGGTGCCGACGCCGCCTCCGCCCGCAAGTGGTGGATGGGCGAACTGGCCCGCAGCGCCAACGAGTCGGGCCGGCCCCTGGAGGACCTCCCGATCACCCCGGCGCAGGTCGCCCGGGTGGCGGAACTGGTCGCCGCCGGCGACCTGAACGACAAGCTCGCCCGCCAGGTCATCGAGGGCGTCCTCGCCGGCGAGGGCACCCCGGACGAGGTCGTCGACAAGCGCGGTCTGAAGGTCGTCTCCGACGAGGGTGCGCTGACGGCGGCCGTCGACGAGGCCATCGCCGGCAACCCGGGCATCGCCGACAAGATCCGCGGCGGCAAGGTCCAGGCCGCTGGCGCGCTCGTCGGCGCGGTCATGAAGGCCACCCGTGGCCAGGCCGACGCGGCCCGCGTCAAGGAGCTGATCCTGGAGAAGCTGGGCGTCGGCGAGGGCTGAGTTCCACAACTCCGTGGACCCGAGGGGGACGCGCCGATCTTGGTGCGTCCCCCTCGGCGCGTCCTCAACCGTCACGGTGAGCGACCGAACCCGCTGACGTGGCCTGTGAGCTGGCCCGCGCCTCTGTGAGTAAGCCCACGAAACGGACAAAGGATCTTTTCCGGCTGTAAGAGTGTCTGAACATCGCTCATACGTTCTTTGCGGGCTGTTCAGTTACATCGTCGGCTGTTCCCGATCAAAGACTTGTACATCATTCAGGGAGCACGTCCGTGGCAGCCCTTGCGCGCTGGTGTGTCCGGCACCGCCTCGTCGCCGTCCTGCTGTGGCTTCTCGCCCTCGGCGGCACGACCGCGGCCGCCGCCGTCACGGGCTCCGCGTACTCGAACGACTACGAGGTTCCCGGCACCGAGTCCGGCCGCGCGTTCGAGCTCCTGCGGGACGGCTTCCCGGGCCTCGGCGGCGACAGCGACACCGTGGTGTGGCGCACGACCCCGGGCACCGTGCGCTCCGCCGACGTCGAGCAGACGATGACCCGAGCCCTGGACCGGATCGCGGACCTGCCCGGCGTCGCCTCGGTCGTCAGCCCGTACGAGGGACGGCACAGCGGACAGATCAGCGCCGACGGACGTACGGCGTACGCGGCGGTCACCTTCGACGGCCGGGCCGAGACCGTCGGCAAGGCCGAGGCGCAGGCCGTCGTGGACACCGCGAGAGCCGCAGCGACCGACGGGCTCCAGGTGGAACTGGGCGGCACCGCCGTCGCGGCCACCGAGTCGGCGGGCGGGCATCTGGCCGAGGTCGTCGGCGTGCTCGTCGCCGCCGTGGTCCTCTTCCTCGCCTTCGGTTCGTTCGCCGCCTCCATGCTGCCCATCGCCACCGCGCTCGTCGGCGTGGGCACCGCGTACGCCGCGATCGTGCTCCTCGGGCACGCCATGACCGTCGCCGACTTCGCCCCCATGCTGGGCATGCTGGTCGGGCTCGGGGTGGGCATCGACTACGCGCTGTTCATCGTGACCCGGCACCGGCGGGGCCTCAGACGCGGGCTCCCGGTGGCCGAGGCCGCGCAGAACGCCGTGGCCACCACCGGCCGGGCGGTCGTCTTCGCGGGCGCCACCGTCTGCATCGCCCTGCTCGGCATGCTCATCCTGCGGCTCGGTTTCCTCAACGGAGTGGCCGTCGCGGCCTCCCTGACCGTGGTGCTCACCGTCGCCGCCTCGGTGACCCTGCTGCCGGCCCTCCTGTCCTTCATCGGCCCGCGCGCCCTGAACCGGCGCGAGCGGCGACGACTGTCCGAGCACGGACCCGAGCCGGAGATCCCGACCGGACTGGCCGCCCGCTGGTCCGCCTTCGTGGAGCGCCGGCCGAAGCTGCTCGGCGGCCTCGCCGTCGTCGTCATGGCGCTGCTCGCCCTGCCCGCGTTCTCCCTGCACCTCGGCACCTCCGACCAGGGCAACGGCCCCGCGTCGTCGACCACCCGGCAGGCCTACGACCTCATCGGCGACGGCTTCGGGCCCGGCCTGAACGGCCCGCTGACCCTCGTCACGCCCGTCGGCGGCGCCGCGGACCGGCTGGCGCTCGACAACCTCGACGCCACGCTCCGGTCCACCGAGGGCGTCGCGGCGGTGACACCGGTGACGTACAACTCCGCGGGCGACACCGCGTACCTCACCGTCGTCCCGGAGTCGGCGCCGCAGTCCCGGCGGACCAGCGAACTCGTCGACCGGCTGCGGGGCGAGGTGCTGCCGCGCGCCGGGACGGGCACCTCGCTCGATCTGCACGTCGGCGGGGTGACGGCGAGCTACGACGACTTCGCGGACGTCATCGTCGGCAAACTCCCGCTGTTCGTGGGCGTCGTGACCGGACTCGGCTGCCTCCTGCTCCTGGTCGCCTTCCGGTCGCTCGGCATTCCCCTGAAGGCAGCCGTCATGAACATCGCCGCCGTGGCCGCGGCCTTCGGCGTGGTGGTGGCGATCTTCCAGTGGGGTTGGGGCAGCGAACTGCTCGGACTGGGCAGGGCCGGACCGATCGAGCCCTTCCTGCCCGTGATCATGGTCTCGGTCCTCTTCGGGCTCTCCATGGACTACCAGGTCTTCCTGATCAGCCGGATGTACGAGGAGTGGCTGGAGACCGGCGACAACCGGCGGGCCGTCCGGGTCGGCCTCGCCGAGACCAGCCGCGTCATCAACTCGGCCGCCGTCATCATGATCTCGGTCTTCCTCGCCTTCGTGCTCAGCGGCGACCGCGTCATCGCGATGTTCGGCATCGCCCTCGCCGCGGCCGTCGCCCTCGACGCCTTCGTCCTGCGCACCCTGCTCGTCCCCGCCCTGATGCACCTGCTGGGCGGCGCCAACTGGTGGCTGCCGGGCTGGCTCGACAGACGGCTGCCGCGCATCAGCATCGAACCGCCCGAGTGCCGCGCCGCCCACGTCTCCCGTGCGGCCGTCCCGGGGAGCCGCACGGACGACCGCACGCCGACCGGCGCACGGGCGGCCGAGCGGCGGCAGGACACGGCGGACGCCGCCAGGTGACGACGGACGGCCGGCGCCAGGTGTCAGGTGACGACGGACGGCCGGCGCCAGGTGTCAGGTGACGACGGACGGCCGGCGCCAGGTGTCAGGTGACGGCGGATGCCCGGGACGCCGCCGGGGGACGGCCGGGTAGGCCGCGTCGCCTCGTGCGCCGATCGTTATGTACGGACACAGACAACATTAAGAAACCTCTCAGACTCCGTCCGTACCGTGCCCCGCATGGGAACCAAGACAGCCGACGACGCCGGGACCGGGACCGGCACCGAGGCGCAGAGCGACGAGAAGACCGTGGACGTCACCAAGACCGCCGTGCCGGCGGTGGCCGAGGAGCAGGACCAGGACGAGGCCGAGGCACAGGCCGAGGGCCGGCAGGCCGACGAGACCCCCGGTGCCGCCGGGCCCGCGTCCGGCGTGGGCCAGGGCGCCGCCGCCGTCGTCTCCGCCGGACTCGGTGTCGTCTCGCTCACCGGCAGCTGGGTCGCCACCGTGGCCGCCGCGCGCGAGACCCTCGTCGGCCAGCTGCGGACCTCCTCGTCCGCGAGCGTCGCCAAGCAGGTCCAGGAGGTCTACGGGGACGCCTGGCAGGTCACCGCGCTGATCGGCGGCCTCTTCGCGCTGGCGGCCCTGATCGTCGGCGCCGTGGTGCTGGCCCGGCCCGCCTTCGGAGCCCCCGGCAGTCCCCAGGCCCCCTGGATCAAGTCGGTCGCCTGGGCGGGCGTCGCGCTCGGCGTCCTCGGGCTGCTGCTCGCCGTCGCCAAGTACTCCGACCTGCTGCTCGGACTGCCCTCCGCCGGCTGAGACACCGCTGAGCCCGCATCACCTGAGGGGCCTTAGAGCCGCCGTGAGCCGTTCACGGCCGGTCTAAGGCCCCTCGCGCGTTCAAGATGCGGAACTCTCCCGATGTGCCGGACCCCCCTGGGAGACGAAGGTTGAGTCATCGCACAGAGCGAGGCCGAGACCGACTCTTCACCAGGGGACACGAGATGTACGCGTACGAGATCCACCAGACCCGTTCCGCCGACCTGATCCGCCGGGCCGAGAACCACCGCCTGGTGCGGGAGGCCCTCCGCGGCCGCCGCGCCGCCCGCCGCGCCGCGCAGGAGTCGGCACACCACGACGCCGCAGGGCGGTCCCATACCGACCGCCCCCGCGGGCACCGGTTCGCCCGGGCCGCGTGAGCGTCCGGGCGGGAGAGGGCGGCCGTACGGGGGTCGGCCGCCCTCCCGGGGAGAACACCGTCGTCCCGGCAGCCGGCCCGGCTGCCGGGACGACGGCCGTTCGCGCCCACGGCGGCGGGCCGGACCCCGCGCGCGAGACGCGTCCCGCGGGCGCGCCCCCGATAACCGGTGCCCCTCTGTCGGACCCCTGTGCGATGCTCGGCGCTGTGGAAACCAGGTCTGTCAGCCCGGTGTTCATCGGTCGAGCCGACGAACTGGACGCGCTGCACGATGCGCTCGCCCGCGCCGCCGCGGGCGAGCCCCAGGCGTTGCTGCTCGGCGGCGAGGCCGGAGTCGGCAAGACCCGCCTCATCGAGGAGTTCGCCACGGCGGCCGGCGCCGAGGGAGCCGTCGTCGCACTCGGCGGCTGCGTCGAGATCGGCGCCGACGGACTGCCCTTCGCCCCCTTCTCCAGCGCCCTGCGCGCCCTGCGCCGCGAGCTTCCCGGCGAACTCGCCGCGGCGGCCGCCGGACAGGAGGAGGAACTGGCCCGGCTCCTGCCGGAACTCGGCGAGGCCACCCGCGGACGGGGACACGACGAGAACGGCATGGCCCGCCTCTTCGAGCTCACAGCCCGCCTCCTGGAGCGCGTCGCCGCCGACCGCACGGTCGTCCTCGGCCTGGAGGACCTGCACTGGGCCGACGCCTCCACCCGGCACCTCCTCGCCTACCTCTTCCGCACCCTGCGCAGCGGCCGCCTCGTCGTCGTCGCCACCTACCGCGCCGACGACATCCACCGGCGTCACCCCCTGCGTCCCCTGCTCGCCGAGCTCGACCGGCTCCGCACGGTCCGCCGGATCGAACTGGGCCGCTTCAGCCGCGCCGAGGTCGGCCGCCAGATCGCCGGGATCCTCGCCCACGAACCCGACCCCGCCCAGGTCGACCAGATCTTCGAACGCTCCGACGGGAACGCCTTCTTCGTCGAGGAACTCGCCGTCGCCTCCCCCGAGGACTGCTGCGCCGGCCTCACCGACTCGCTCCGCGACCTGCTGCTCGTCCGCGTCGAAGGGCTCCCCGAGGACGCCCAGCGGGTCGCCCGGATCGTCGCCGAGGGCGGCTCCACCGTCGAGTACCCGCTCCTCGCCGCCGTGGCCCGGCTCGCCGAGGACGACCTGATCGAGGCGCTGCGCGCGGCCGTCGGCGCCAACATCCTGCTGCCCGCGCCCGGCGGCGACGGCTACCGCTTCCGTCACTCCCTGGTCCGCGAGGCCGTCAGCGACGACCTGCTGCCCGGCGAGCGCTCGCGCCTCAACCGCCGGTACGCCGAAGCCCTGGAGGCCCGCCCGGAGCTCGTACCGGCCGACGAACGCGCCACCCGGCTGGCGAGCTACTGGTACCACGCCCATGACGCCGCCAAGGCCCTGCCGGCCGTCCTCCACGCCTCGGTCGAGGCCCGCCGCCGGCACGCCCCCTCGGAGCAACTGCGGCTCCTGGAGCGGGCGATGGAGCTGTGGGACGTCGCCCCCGACGCCGTACGGGCCGGACTGCGCCCCGTCGACTACACCGAGGTGTACCCGCCCTGCGGCTGCGACCCGGCCACCACGCCCCTGCGCTATCTCGACCTGATGGCCGAGGCCGCAGTCGCGGGGCGCCTGTGCGGGGAGCGCGAGCGCGCCATGAAGATCACCAAGCGGGCGCTGCGCCTCCTCGAGGACGAGCAGGACCCGCTGCGCGCGGCCTGGTTCTGGGTCCAGCGCTCCCGTCTCGTCCAGGGCCAGGCCCGCGGTGACGGCTGGAAGGAACTCGCCACCGCTCAGGAGCTGGTACGGGGTCTGCCGCCCTCGGAGGTGCACGCCGAGGTCCTCGCCATGGTCGCCGGCTGGTCCATGCTGCACGAACCGGGACCCGACGCGCTCTCCGACGCCCAGCGCGCCGTCGAGTACGCGCGCATGGTCGGCGCCGACGACATCGAGCTGAACGCCCGGCTCACCCTCGGCGGCCTGATGGTCGACGCCGGTGACGTCGAGGCCGGGCTCGCCGAGATGTACGAGGTCAGGGACCGGGTCGTCGAGCGCGGCGTCACCCATGTCGTGGGCCGCAGCCATGTGAACCTGCCGTCCGTCCTGGAGGGCGTCGGCCGCTCCGAGGAGTCGGTCGCCATCCTCCGCGAAGGCATACAACTCACCCAGCGGATGGGCCTGCTGGACTCCGAGGCCTGGGTGTGGACGAACCTCTCCGAGTCGCTCTACTCGCTCGGCCGCTGGGACGAGGCGACCGAGGCCGCGACGAACGCGCACACCACCGGCCAGAGCGCCAAGCCCCGCGGCGGCGGATCCACCCGGCTCGCCCACATCGCCCTCGCCCGGGGCGACATGGCCGGGGCCGCCCGGCACCTGGCCGCCGCCCGCGGCTTCTACGGCACCCACGACCCGATGCCCCAGAACTCCCTGCCGCTGCTGCGCATCACCATCGGCGTCGCCGCCTGCGAGGGCCGTCTCCTGGACGCCCGCACCGCGCTGCACGAGGCCCTGGACGCCGGTTTCCCGCCCGGCACCCAGCGCTACGGCTGGCCGCTGCTGCTGGCCGGCACCACGGCCGAGGCCGACGCCCGCGACCTGCCCCAGGCGGCACCGGGCCGCGCGGAGGTCCTCGACCGCATCCGCGGGGCCGCCCGCTCCCTCGCCACCGGGGCACCCATCTGGCAGGCGTACGAGCAGTGGGTGCGCGCGGAACTGTGCCGCGCCGAAGGAGCGGCGGACCCGCATGCCTGGTCCGACGTCGTCACCGCCGTCGAACCCCTGGCGCGCCCCTACGACCTGGCCCGCGTCCGGCACCGGCTCGCCGAGGCGCTGCTCGCCTCCGGCGCGGGCGACGACGAACGGGCCCGTGCCACGGAGCTGTTGCGGCTGGCCCGGGCGGCCGCCGTCCATCTCGGCGCCCGTCCCCTCGCCGACTCCGTCGCCGTGCTCGCCCGGCGCGCCCGTCTCACCCTCGCCCACGCCCCCGCCGGGACCGCGCGGGCCGCCGCAGACCCGGTCGAAGCACTCGGCCTGACCAGCCGCGAGCGCGACGTCCTGCGCCTGGTCGCCACGGGCCGCAGCAACCGCCAGATCGCCGAGCGGCTGTTCATCTCGCCCAAGACGGCCAGCGTCCACGTCTCCAACATCCTCGCCAAGCTCGGTGTCTCCGGCCGCGGCGAAGCGGCGGCGCTGGCGCACCGGCTGCGGCTCTTCCCCCCGGAGACACCGGCCACCCACGCGGTGGGACAGGGGCCTACGCTGTAGGGATCCGGGCCGAGGGAGGCGCCGTGTTCAACATGTTCGAGGAGCTGTTCGCACCGGGCCGCAAGCACACCAACGACGAACGAAAGAGGCTGGAGCTGACCCGTGTCGACCTGAACGACGGCGACCCCGGGCGCGGGCCCATAGACCTGTCCTCGGGCAAGGTGGTCGTCCGCACGCAGCAGACACCGGAACGGGACGCGACCGCGGAAGGGCCCTCCTCAAAGGACGCGGTCTCGGCCTCCCCCGAGGACGCGGTCTCGACCGCCACGAAAGGCGACGGGGCCGCGGGCGCCGACCAGGCGGACGAGCGGCCCGGCGCCGGCTGACGCCTTCGCCTACTTCACCTCCAGCTCCAGGATCCTGTCGTCCCCGGCGCCGGGGGACCCGCGGCCGTCCGTCTCGCTCGTCACCAGCCACAGCCTGTCGCCGCCCGCGGAGACCACCGTGCGCAGCCGGCCGTACTCGCCCTTGAGGAACGCCTGCGGCTTCGCCGAGGCCCTGGTGCCCGCCAGGGGGATCCGCCACAGGGACCGGCCGCGCAGGCCCGCCATCCAGACCGAGCCCTCCGCCAGGGCGATGCCGCTGGGGGAGGCCTCGTCCGTGTGCCACTGGGCGACCGGGTTCTTGAACCTGCCGTCGTCGCTGCGGCCCTCGGCGTCGGGCCAGCCGTCGTTGTCACCGGGACCGATGTGGTTCAGCTCGTCCCAGGTGTCCTGGCCGAACTCGGACGCCCACAGACGCTGCTTGTCGTCCCAGGCGAGGCCCTGGACGTTGCGGTGGCCGTACGAGTAGACGACGGAGCCGGCGAAGGGGTTGCCCGGGGCCGGCTCGCCCTCCGGCGTCATCCTCAGGATCTTGCCGGCCGGTGACTTCCTGTCCTGGGCCAGGCCCTTGTCTCCGGTCTCGCCCGTGCCCGCGTACAGCATCCTGTCCGGGCCGAACGCGATCCGCCCGCCGTTGTGGATGAACCCCTTGGGGATGTTCCTGAAGACCGTGTCCGGCGCGCCCAGCTGCTCGCCCGCCGGCTTCCTGTCCTCGTACAGCATGCGGGCGATCCGGTTGTCCGACGCGGTGGTGAAGTACGCGTAGACCATGTGGTCCGAGGCGTACTCGGGGGACAGGGCGAGGCCCAGGAGTCCGCCCTCGCCCTCCGCGGCCACTCCCGGCACCCGGCCCAGCTCCGTCTTCCTGCCCGTTCTCGCGTCGACCCGGGTGATCGTGCCCTCGTCGCGGGAGGAGACGAGCAGGTCGCCGCCCGGCAGCGGGGCCAGGCCCCAGGGGGTCTTCAGATCCTCGGTGACCGTGCGCACCACCTCGACCGAGCCCTTCGCGGGCGGGGTGTCCTCCGGGGGTTTCACGGAGGACGAGGTCCCCGGGCTCGTCCTGCCCGGTGACGCGCTCGCGGTGGCGTCCGGCCCTCCTCCGTCGCCGGAGGAACAGCCGGCCGTCAGCAGAAGCGCGGCCATGGCCGACACGGCCGTCACAGCTCGACGTTGCACGATCAAGGTCCCTTCGAAGCGGCGGTCCTACTGTTCATACACCGCTCGCGGCCCACAGGTTCCCGATCACCCGCGGCCGATGCCGGGCAACTCCGGTCAGTCCCAGGATCCCTGGGCCGGCGGCAGGCGCGCCACCCGGGCCAGATCCTCGGCCGTCAGCCGCAGTTCCCCCGCGCCCGCGTTCTCCGTCACCCAACGCTCCCGCTTGGCGCCCGGCACCGGCACCACGTGCGGGCCCTGCGCCAGGACCCAGGCCAGGGCCACCTGCGCGGGGGTCACCCCGGCGCCGTACCGTTCGGCGATCCGGCGCAGTCCGGCGACGATCGGCTGGTTGGCGGCCATCATCTCGGCCGTGAAGCGGGGGTGGCGGGCGCGCAGGTCGTCCCGTTCGAAGCCCTCGCCGGGTGTCAGGGTCCCGGTGAGGAACCCGTTGCCGAGCGGCATCGCGGCGAGGAAACCCACCCCGCGTGCCGCGCACCACGGCAGCAGCGCGTCCAGCGCCTCCGGCGACCACACCGACAGCTCGGCCTGCACGGCGCTCACCGGGAACACCTGCTGCACCCGCTCCAGCTGCCGGATCGTCCCGTCGTGCAGCCGGGCACCCGCCCGGCGGCGGGAGCGCGCGCCCACCGCACACAGCCCCAGCGCGCGCACCTTCCCCGCCGCCACCAGCTCCGCCATCGCGCCCCAGGTCTCCTCGACCGGTATCTCCGGGTCCGCGCGGTGCAGCTGGTAGAGATCGATCACGTCCGTCTGCAGCCGGCGCAGCGAGGCGTCGCAGGCCCGTTTCACGTAACCGGGGCGGCCGTTGGCCACGACGTGCTGCTCGCCCACCAGCAGCCCGACCTTGGTCGACACGAACGCCTCGGCACGCCGCTCCCTCAACACCCGCCCCACCAGCAGCTCGTTGGTGAACGGGCCGTACATGTCGGCGGTGTCCAGCAGCGACGAGCCCACGTCGAGAGCCCGGTGCACGGTCCGCAGCGACTCCTCACCCCGCTGCCGGGAGCCGCTGTACGCCCAGCTCATCGGCATGCACCCCAGGCCCACGGCCCCCACATCGAGCGTCGCCGCACCGATCGTCCTGCGCTCCACGTGGCCGAACCCTCCCTCTCCTGGCACCCCAAACTAACCAATGGGCCGGCGCGGCCTTCGCATAGCCTCCTGACCATGACTTCCGATGTGTGGCTTCCGTTCGGCGCGGACGAGATCGAGGGCCTCCCCGAGGGCCTCGACTACCGCTTCTGGAACGGCGACCAGGACTTTCCCGCAGACCCCGCCGAGTGCGCCTTCTACGTGGTGCCGTACATGAAGGGCGCCGAGGTCTCCGTGCGCCCGCTGCCCCGGATGACGTCCGTGCAGGCAGTCCAGACCCTGTCCGCGGGCATCGACCACGTCGAGCCGGGCCTCGCACACCTGCGTCCGGGCGTGCGGTTGTGCAACGCGCGCGGAGTCCACGAGGCCAGTACCGGCGAACTCGCCCTGACCCTCGTCCTCGCCTCGCTGCGCGGCATCCCCGACTTCGTCCGGGGACAGGACAGGCAGGAGTGGCGCTCCGGCTTCCGACCGGCGCTGGCCGACAAGTCCGTCCTCATCGTGGGCTACGGGTCGATCGGTGCCGCGATCGAGGACCGACTCGCGCCCTTCGAACTCGCGCGGGTCGTGCGCGTCGCGCGCTCCGCCCGCACCACGGAGCGCGGTCCGGTGCACCCGCTCACCGACCTGCCCGCCCTGCTGCCCGGCGCCGACGTCGTCATCCTGTCCACCCCGCTCGACGACAGCACCCGTGGCCTGGCCGGCGCGGACTTCCTCGCCCGCATGAAGGACGGCGCCCTCCTCGTCAACGTCGCCCGCGGGCCCGTCGTGGACACCAAGGCCCTGCTCGCCGAACTGGAGGCCGGGCGGATCACCGCGGCGCTCGACGTGACGGACCCCGAACCGCTGCCGCCGGGGCACCCGTTGTGGCACGCGCCGGGGGTGCTCGTCAGCCCGCACGTCGGCGGGCCCACGTCCGCGTTCCTGCCGCGCGCCAAGCGGCTCCTGGTCGCACAGTTGAACCGCTTCGCGCGCGGGGAGCCGCTGGCGAACGTCGTGCGCACGACGGGCGCTTGAACGGCGTACCGTTCACCCCCCGTCCGCTTCGGGCACCCTCCGGAGTCCCCCGGACGCGGTGCGTACCGGCGTTCCCGCTGGTAGTTACGGAGCGTAGAGGAACTATGTCCCTGAGTGACGAGACTGGTGTATCGTCCCGACAGGGGCTGCGCCGCGGACCGTTCGGCGCCGGGGATGAGCGTTCAGGACTGCGAGGGGGGCGATGGGCGATGCACGGCCTATGGACCACCGATCCGACGCGGCGGGGCCGCCGACGGCGACCCCGGCTCGCGATGACGCGCAGGCGCGGACCCGGCCACGGCGGTCGCCACCAGCACCGCAGGCCCAGCGGCCGCAGGAGGCACACACATCCCGCGCACCGGGACCGGCGGGACCCGGGAGCGGCACGGGCCGGGTGGGCGCGGTGAGTTCCCCGCCGCCCGCCGCCTTCGACGGGTCGCTGCGCACGCCGCGGCTCCTCGGGACGCTGCTGTCCCGCGGTCCCGCGCCCGGCGGCGGGACGAGCCTGCGGGCGCAGCTCGCCCTGGCCCTGGTGTGCGCCGCGTACGCCGTCGGTTCCGCGTTCGGCTGGGGTTCCCCCCATGCCGCCGTCGTCATGGGCGACTTCGGGCTGAGCGCCGCCGCGGGGGCCGCCGCGGTCTCCTGCTTCCTGTACGCCCGCAGGCGCCGCATCCGCTTCCGGCCGGCCTGGCTGCTGTTCTCGCTGTCCTCCGTGATGGCCGCGCTGGGCAATCTGGTCTGGGGTTGGTACGAGGCCGTGCTCGGCATCGCCGTGCCCAGCCCGAGCTACGCGGACCTGTTCTTCCTGTGCTTCGCGCCGCCGGCCATCGTGGGTCTCCTCGTGCTGGCCAAGAGGCCGGTGACCAAGGCCGGCTGGGTCTGCCTCGCCCTGGACGCGTGGCTGATCGGCGGCTCGCTGCTCACCCTGTCGTGGAGTCTGGCGCTCGCGCAGGCGGCCAAGACGGGCGGCCCGAGCGTCCCGCACACCGCGCTGTCCCTCGCGTACCCGCTCCTGGACATCGCCCTGGTGAGCATGGTGCTCGCGCTGCACTTCCGGCGGTCGGCGGTGAACCGGTCCGCGGTGAACACCGCCATCGGCGCGCTCGCGCTCACGGTGATGTGCGACGCCCTGTTCACCTCGCCCCTGCTGCACAACGGCTACCGCTCGGGACAGCTCCTGGACGCGGGCTGGTTCGCCGGTTCCCTGCTGCTCGCCTACGCCCCCTGGGCCGGCGGCGGTCCCGGGCACCCGGACGCGGAGGGGTACACGCGCGTGGTCCACGAGCACGTCCCCGGGCAGCGTCCCGGCGGTCCCGTCCACGGACCGCGACAGGGCCCTCTCCCCGCGCCGGGACACGCTCCGACGCCGCCGACGCCGGGACACGCTCCGCTGCCGGGAGCGGAGCCGGGGAACGCTCCGCTTCCGGGATCCGCGCCGGGCGGCGACCGGGGACGGTATCCGGCCACCCGGCCCATCACCGGTTCGCTGGCCGCGCTCACGCCCTATCTGGCCGCCGCGGTCTGCACCCTGGGCATTCTCTACAACGTGCTGAACGGCCACAGCGTCGACCGCGTCGTGCTGATCACCGGCGGCACGGTCGTCCTCGCCCTCGTGGTGCGCCAGGGCATCATGCTCCTCGACAACATCACGCTCACCCAGGAACTGGCCCAGAAGGAGAACCACTTCCGCTCCCTGGTCCAGGGCTCCAGCGACGTCATCATGATCGCCGCGCCCAACGGCATCCTGCGGTACGTGAGTCCGGCCGCCGCCGGGGTCTACGGCCGGCCCGCCGAGGAACTCGTCGGCTCCGAGCTGGCCACCCTGATCCACCCCGAGGACCTCGGGTGCGTGCTGCACGAGGTGCGCCGTTTCCTGGCCGCCGGCCACAGCGAGGAACCCACCGCCCGCATCGAGTGCCGCTTCAAGTCAGGTGACGGCGGCTGGCTCAACGTGGAGTCCACCGTCAACCGCCACCACGGCGGCCTCATCTTCAACAGCCGTGACGTGACCGAAAGGGTGCGGCTCCAGGCGCAGTTGCAGCACAACGCCGAGCACGACCCACTCACCGACCTGCCCAACCGCGCCCTGTTCACCCGGCGCGTGCAGCAGGCGCTGTCCGGCCGTCGCTCCTCCGACCGCGGCACCGCCGTCCTCTTCATCGACCTCGACGGCTTCAAGGCGGTGAACGACACCATCGGGCACCAGGCGGGCGACGAGCTCCTCGTCCAGGCCGCCCGCAGGCTCCAGGACTCCGTACGACAGGGCGACACGGCCGCCCGCCTCGGCGGCGACGAGTTCGCGGCCCTCATCGTCGGTGACGGCGCCCGCGACCGCACCGCGCGCGAGCGCCACATCATGGAGCTCGCCGACCGGCTCAGGATCACCCTGTCCCAGCCGTACGCCATCGACGGCAACGATGTCCGGGTCGCCGCCTCCATCGGCGTCGCCTTCGCCGAACCGGGCCTCGGCGCGGGCGAGCTGCTGCGCAACGCGGACCTCGCCATGTACCGGGCCAAGGGCGCGGGCAAGGGCCGCGTCGAGCTGTACGCACCTCAGATGCAGCAGGACGTCGTCCGCAAGGCGGAACTGGCGACACGGCTGCGGGCCGCCCTGCACGACGGAGAGTTCGCGCTGCTCCACCAGCCGGTGGTCTCCCTGGAGACCGGCCGGATCACCTCGGTCGCCGCCCAGGCGCGCTGGCGCTCCTCCCAGGGCGTCTTCTTCACCCCGGCCGAGTTCCTGCGCGTGGCCGAGGACAGCGACCGCACCTCCGAGCTCGGCCGCTGGGTGCTGGAGCAGGCCGTCCAGCACGCCGCCGAGCGCGCCGACACCGGCCTGCCCGTGCCCGTCGCCGTCCGGATGAGCGCCCGCAGACTGCTGGACCGCTCCATGCCGCTCGGCTCCGTCGAGGCGCTGCTCACCCGGCACGGCCTCGCCTCGGGCGGCCTGGTCGTCGAGCTGTCCGACATGGACCCCCGGGTCTCCCTCGACGAGCTGGAGCGCCGCCTGAACGCCCTGCGGCGCATGGGCGTCCGGATCGCCCTGGACGGCTTCGGCAGCGGCTACGCGGCCATCACCGCCCTGCGTCGGCTCCCCGTCGACGTACTGAAACTCGACCGTGGCCTGATCGAGGGGGTCGTCGAGTCCGCGCGGCTGCACAAGATCACCAGCGGGCTGCTGCGCATCGCCACCGACCTCGGGCTGCAGTCCGTGGCCGACGGGGTGGATCTCCCCGAGCAGGTCATCGCCCTGCGCGCGATGGGCTGCACGCACGGGCAGGGGATGGCCTTCTCCGGGCCCCTCGACGAGTACCGGCTGCGCCGCGCGCTGTCCCGCGGCCACTGTCCGGTGCCGCACGGCCCGGTGGAGCCCGCGTTCGCCGGCAAGGGCGCCGGGCTGTTCGGCGGCGGCCTCCCCGTCGGCTTCGCGGGCGGCACCGTGCTGCGTTCACATAATGAGACTCCCGTCCCACCCACTTGACAGCCGGTGCGTGCCGGAGGGAGGGTCAATGCCATGCGCACCCGAATTCTCGTACTTGGAAAGCGCGTCGGCTGAAGCTGGGGCACACCGGAGGACGATCCGGAAACACCCAGCGACCGCACCCGGCGCGCTCCCCTCGCTTGCCTCACGGCACGAGGGGTTTTTTGTTGCACAGGCACTCGTCGTACACCGTACAAACCTCGCAAAAACCCTCAGCATCGAGAAGAGAATGCCGATGACCGACCAGGCCACCGGGGCCCACCATCCGCAGCCGCGGCCCCGTTCCGGAGGACATCAGTCCGCCCCCGAGCGCGTCACGGGTGCGCAGTCCCTCATCCGTTCTCTGGAGGAGGTCGGGGCCGACACGGTATTCGGCATTCCCGGCGGTGCGATCCTTCCGGCCTACGACCCCCTGATGGACTCGACGCGCGTGCGGCACGTGCTCGTCCGTCACGAGCAGGGTGCGGGTCACGCGGCCACCGGCTACGCGCAGGCCACCGGCAGGGTCGGCGTCTGCATGGCGACGTCGGGACCGGGCGCCACCAACCTGGTCACGCCGATCGCCGACGCCCACATGGACTCCGTGCCGATGGTCGCCATCACCGGCCAGGTCGCCTCCAAGGCGATCGGCACGGACGCCTTCCAGGAGGCCGACATCGTCGGCATCACGATGCCGATCACCAAGCACAACTTCCTGGTGACCGAGGCCGAGGACATCCCGCGGACGATCGCGGAGGCCTTCCACATCGCCTCCACCGGCCGCCCCGGTCCCGTCCTCGTCGACATCGCCAAGGACGCCCTCCAGGCACAGACCACCTTCAGCTGGCCGCCCACCCAGGACCTGCCCGGCTACCGCCCGGTGACCAAGCCGCACGCCAAGCAGATCCGCGAGGCCGCCAAGCTGATCACCGCCGCGAAGCGGCCGGTCCTGTACGTCGGCGGCGGCGTCCTGAAGGCACGGGCCACCGCCGAGCTGAAGGTCCTCGCCGAACTCACCGGAGCGCCCGTCACCACCACCCTGATGGCGCTCGGCGCATTCCCCGACAGCCACCCGCTGCACGTGGGAATGCCGGGCATGCACGGTGCGGTCACCGCCGTCACCGCGCTGCAGAAGGCCGACCTGATCGTCGCCCTCGGAGCCCGCTTCGACGACCGCGTCACCGGCAAGCTGGACAGCTTCGCCCCGTTCGCCAAGATCGTCCACGCCGACATCGACCCCGCCGAGATCGGCAAGAACCGCGCCGCCGACGTGCCGATCGTCGGTGACGCCCGCGAGGTCATCGCCGACCTGGTCCAGGCCGTCCAGAAGGAGCACAGCGACGGCCACCAGGGCGACTACACCGCCTGGTGGAAGGACCTCAACCGCTGGCGCGAGACGTACCCGCTGGGCTACGAGCAGCCCGACAACGGCTCGCTGTCGCCGCAGCAGGTGATCGAGCGCATCGGCCAACTCGCTCCCGAGGGCACGGTCTTCGCGGCGGGCGTCGGCCAGCACCAGATGTGGGCCGCGCACTACATCCGGTACGAGCGGCCCGCGACCTGGCTGAACTCGGGCGGCGCCGGGACGATGGGCTACGCGGTCCCGGCCGCGATGGGCGCCAAGGCGGGCGTCCCGGACCGGACGGTCTGGGCGATCGACGGCGACGGCTGCTTCCAGATGACCAACCAGGAACTCACCACCTGCGCCCTGAACAACATCCCGATCAAGGTCGCCATCATCAACAACGGCGCCCTCGGGATGGTCCGCCAGTGGCAGACCCTCTTCTACAACCAGCGGTACTCCAACACCGTGCTGCACTCCGGCCCCGGGGCGAGCGGCAAGGAGCCCAGCGCCGGCACCCGCGTCCCCGACTTCGTGAAGCTGTCGGAGGCCATGGGCTGCTACGCCATCCGCTGCGAGTCCCCGGCCGACCTCGACAAGGTCATCGAGGAGGCGAACTCGGTCAACGACCGCCCGGTCGTCGTGGACTTCATCGTCCACGAGGACGCGATGGTGTGGCCGATGGTCGCCGCCGGCACCTCGAACGACGAGATCATGGCCGCCCGGGACGTCCGCCCCGACTTCGGCGACAACGAAGACGACTGAGAGCCGTAGGAAAAGGAACGAGACCCATGTCCAAGCACACGCTCTCCGTCCTGGTCGAGAACAAGCCGGGTGTCCTCGCCCGGATCACCGCCCTGTTCTCGCGTCGCGGCTTCAACATCGACTCGCTCGCGGTCGGTGTCACCGAGCACCCCGACATCTCCCGCATCACGATCGTGGTGAGCGTCGCCGACCTGCCGCTGGAGCAGGTGACCAAGCAGCTCAACAAGCTCGTCAACGTCCTGAAGATCGTCGAACTGGAGGCGGGTTCCGCCGTTCAGCGGGAACTCGTTCTGGTGAAGGTGCGCGCCGACAACGAGACGCGCTCCCAGATCACCGAGATCGTCCAGCTGTTCCGCGCCAAGACCGTCGACGTCTCCCCGGAGGCCGTCACCATCGAGGCCACCGGCGGCAGCGACAAGCTGGAGGCCATGCTCAAGATGCTGGAGCCGTTCGGCATCAAGGAGCTCGTCCAGTCAGGCACGATCGCCATCGGCCGCGGCGCCCGCTCGATCACCGACCGGTCGCTGCGCGCCCTCGACCGGTCGGCCTGACCGCCGGAGCAGGGGACGGCCCGTCCCCGGCTCCGGTACGACCGGAAACGGACGGTTCGCAGTCGCCGACCGCCCGTATTCCGAGACCCGAAGACTTCCCCTCCCTCGCCCGCCGTACGGTGGGACGCAACACCAGCACACCAAGGAGATCCCCAGTGGCCGAGCTGTTCTACGACGACGATGCCGACCTGTCCATCATCCAGGGCCGCAAGGTCGCGGTCATCGGTTACGGCAGCCAGGGCCACGCCCACGCGCTGTCGCTCCGTGACTCGGGTGTCGACGTCCGCGTCGGTCTGCACGAGGGCTCCAAGTCCAAGGCCAAGGCCGAGGAGCAGGGCCTGCGCGTGGTGACGCCGTCGGAGGCGGCGGCCGAGGCCGACGTCATCATGATCCTGGTCCCGGACCCGATCCAGGCCCAGGTCTACGAGGAGTCCATCAAGGACAACCTGAACGACGGCGACGCGCTGTTCTTCGGCCACGGCCTGAACGTCCGCTTCGGCTTCATCAAGCCCCCGGCCGGCATCGACGTGTGCATGGTCGCCCCGAAGGGCCCGGGCCACCTGGTGCGCCGTCAGTACGAGGAGGGCCGCGGCGTTCCCTGCATCGCGGCCGTCGAGCAGGACGCCACCGGCGACGCCTTCGCGCTGGCGCTCTCGTACGCCAAGGGCATCGGCGGCACCCGCGCCGGCGTCATCAAGACGACGTTCACCGAGGAGACCGAGACCGACCTGTTCGGTGAGCAGGCCGTTCTCTGCGGTGGTACGGCCGCGCTGGTCAAGGCGGGCTTCGAGACGCTGACCGAGGCCGGCTACCAGCCCGAGATCGCGTACTTCGAGTGCCTCCACGAGCTGAAGCTCATCGTCGACCTGATGTACGAGGGCGGCCTGGAGAAGATGCGCTGGTCGGTCTCCGAGACCGCCGAGTGGGGCGACTACATCACCGGCCCGCGGATCATCACCGACGCCACAAAGGCGGAGATGAAGAAGGTCCTCACGGAGATCCAGGACGGCACGTTCGCCCAGCAGTGGATGGACGAGTACCACGGCGGCCTGAAGAAGTACAACGAGTACAAGACCCAGGACGAGAACCACCTCCTGGAGACCACCGGCAAGGAGCTGCGCAAGCTCATGAGCTGGGTCAACGACGACGAGGCGTGAGCCCCGCGGCGGCGGGCCGGAGCGGACCGCTCCGGCCCGCCGCCGAACCCCCGGTAACGCTGTTGTCCACTGAGGCCAGCCACGTCCGGGTGATCCTTCCGCGGAGGCGCAGGACGGCCCCCGCGGCAGCACTAGACTGCTGCACAACAAACGCGTCAGGCCCACAGCGTCGTGCGTCTTCCACGCGGCTCAAGCGACACCGAGGAAGTGAAGGCCCGCCCCCACGCCACTCGGCACGGGACCGCACCTGCACCTCCCCGGGCCGCCGACAACCCTCCACCGCATGCGGCCGTCGGGACGGCCGTCCGCATTGGACTTGTGAGGACTCACGTGAGCTCGAAACCTGTCGTACTCATCGCTGAAGAGCTGTCGCCCGCGACCGTCGACGCCCTGGGCCCGGACTTCGAGATCCGGCAGTGCAACGGCGCGGACCGCGCCGAACTGCTGCCCGCGATCGCCGACGTGGACGCGATCCTGATCCGCTCGGCCACCAAGGTCGACGCCGAGGCCGTCGCCGCCGCGAAGAAGCTCAAGGTCGTCGCACGGGCCGGCGTCGGCCTGGACAACGTCGACGTCTCCGCCGCCACCAAGGCCGGCGTCATGGTCGTCAACGCCCCCACGTCGAACATCGTCACCGCGGCCGAGCTGGCCTGTGGCCTCCTGCTGGCCACCGCGCGGCACATCCCGCAGGCCAACACCGCCCTGAAGAACGGCGAGTGGAAGCGCTCCAAGTACACGGGCGTCGAGCTGGCCGAGAAGACCCTCGGCGTCGTCGGCCTCGGCCGCATCGGCGCGCTGGTCGCCCAGCGCATGTCCGCGTTCGGCATGAAGGTCGTCGCCTACGACCCCTACGTGCAGCCCGCGCGCGCCGCCCAGATGGGCGTGAAGGTCCTGTCGCTGGACGAGCTGCTCGAGGTCGCCGACTTCATCACCGTGCACCTCCCCAAGACCCCCGAGACGCTCGGCCTGATCGGCGACGAGGCGCTGCACAAGGTCAAGCCGTCGGTGCGCATCGTGAACGCCGCGCGCGGCGGGATCGTCGACGAGGAGGCGCTGTACTCGGCGCTCAAGGAGGGCCGCGTCGCCGGCGCCGGCCTCGACGTGTACGCGAAGGAGCCCTGCACGGACTCCCCGCTCTTCGAGCTCGACCAGGTCGTCTGCACCCCGCACCTCGGCGCCTCCACCGACGAGGCGCAGGAGAAGGCCGGTATCGCAGTCGCCCGCTCCGTGCGCCTCGCCCTCGCCGGCGAGCTCGTGCCGGACGCGGTGAACGTCCAGGGCGGCGTCATCGCCGAGGACGTCAAGCCGGGTCTGCCGCTCGCCGAGAAGCTCGGCCGCATCTTCACCGCCCTCGCGAGCGAGGTCGCGGTCCGCCTCGACGTCGAGGTGTACGGCGAGATCACCCAGCACGACGTCAAGGTGCTCGAACTGTCCGCGCTCAAGGGCGTGTTCGAGGACGTGGTCGACGAGACCGTGTCGTACGTGAACGCGCCGCTGTTCGCGCAGGAGCGCGGCGTCGAGGTCCGTCTGACGACCAGCTCCGAGTCCCCGGACCACCGCAACGTGGTCACCGTCCGCGGCACGCTCGGCGACGGCCAGGAGGTCTCGGTCTCCGGCACGCTGGCCGGCCCCAAGCACCTCCAGAAGATCGTCGCCGTCGGTGACTACGACGTCGACCTCGCGCTCGCCGACCACATGGTCGTCCTGCGCTACGAGGACCGTCCCGGTGTCGTCGGCACCGTCGGCCGCGTCTTCGGCGAGGCCGGCATCAACATCGGGGGCATGCAGGTCGCCCGCGCGGCCGTCGGCGGCGAGGCCCTCGCGGTCCTCACGGTCGACGACACGGTCCCGCAGTCCGTCCTCACCGAGGTCGCCGACGAGATCGGCGCCACGTCGGCGCGCTCGGTCAACCTCGTCTGACGGTCACTCAGCACGGCTTCCCCGTACGGCGCTCGCGCTGAGCGCCTGCGTACGGTCCGAGGGCCGGGTCACCTTCGGGTGGTCCGGCCCTCCGTCGTGCAGGAGGCGGCGGGCGTCAGCCGGACGCCGTGCGCTCCGGCTCGATCAGGCCCTGCCGGTAGGCGATGGCCACGGCCTCCGTGCGCCCGGCCGCGCCCAGCTTGGCGAGGATGTTCGACACGTGGACGCTCGCCGTCTTGCCGCTGATGAACAGCTCCTCGCCGATCCGGCGGTTGGTCCGGCCGAGCGCGAGGAGCCGCAGCACGTCGTACTCCCGGGCCGTCAGGACCGCGCCGTCCTGCGCGGGGGGCTCCGTCCGGGCGAGCCGGCCGCGCCTGACGAGGGCGTCCAGGGCCTCGCACAGCGGTACGGCCCCGAGCCGCACGGCCGTCTCGCGTGCCGCGCGTGCCTGCTCGGCGGCCTCCTCACGGCGGTCCGCCGCCAGCAGCGCCTCCGCCAGCCGCCGCCGGCAGCGGGCCAGCTCGTACGGGTCGCCGTAGTCGAAGGCGGCGACGGCCTTCTCCCAGGCCGCGACATCGGGGCCGGTGCGGGCGCGGGTCCACTCGGCCTCGGCGCGGGCCAGCCAGGCGAGGCCCTCGGGACCCTGCCGCGAGCCGTCCTCGCCCTTCGCCGCCGTGACGCGGGCCAGCTCCACCAGCTCGTCCGCGGTGTCCGTCCAGCGGCGGACGCCCGCCCGGTCGCCGGCCGGGCGCAGCTGTTCGGCCCGGTCGGCCACCGCGGCAAGGGCGAGCGCGGCCAGGTGCACCGCGACGTCCGGCCGCTCGGCGCCCGCCTCACCGGCGAGGGCCGTGATCGTCGTACGGACCCGGGCGACGGCCGCCTCCGGGTCACCGCGCAGCGCCGCGGCGTCGGTCAGCACGATGCCCGCGACGAGGGTGGCCATCCAGTCGAACGGTCCGTCGAGGAGGGCGTGGGCACGGTCGGCGGCCCGCTGGTCGCCCCGCGCCAGTGCCACGTACAGGGCGGGGCCGGTCGCGAACCCGGCCGCCGCGGGCAGCCGCTCGGCGTCGGCGGCGGCGGCGCGGGCGCAGTCGTCCCAGCGGCCCAGGGTGTAGCAGACCAGGGACTGGAGATAGCGCAGCTCCAGCGCGTACGGCGAGGACAGCAGGCCGGAGCGGCCGGCGCGCTCGAGTCCGTCGGAGAGCCAGGTCAGGCACTCGTCCAGGTCACCGGACTCGTAGCAGCCGACCGCGAGGTTGAACAGGGCCCGCATCTCGACGGAGACGTTGCCGGCGAGACGGGCCAGTCCGCGTGCCCGCGCCAGCCGGAGGCGGCCTTCCGGGGTGCGGCGGTTGTGGCCTTCGAGCCCGACCAGGGAGATCGTCAGGTCCGCCTGCGCGTCGGCGATCCCGAGGTCCTCGGCGACGCGCAGGGCCTGTCGGGCGACCCGCTGGGCGTCCTCGTCGTGGCCCATGTAGCGGGCCGCCATGGCGTGGGTGGCCGCGGCCCACACCCACGTGCGCGACGGGGGGTCGGCCGGGATCATGGCGAGGGCCTCACTGCTGTACGTGAACGCCGCTTTCAGCCGGTCGACGCGGATGAGGTTGCCCGCGAGGGTGTAGCGGACGCGGACGGCCAGTTCGGAGTCGGCGTCCGAGCCCGCCCGGGCGAGCGCGGCCCGGGTCAGCGTGACCGCCCGGTGGCTCTCGCCCGCGTGGGCGGCGGCCGCGGAGGCGCGCAGCGTGAGGGTGACGGTGTCGAGGACGTCCTCGGGGCGGGCCGTGGGTGCCACTGCGGGCCACAGGTCGAGGGCGGACTCCAGGTGGCGCAGCTCCTCGGCGGGCGCGCCGACGCGGGCGGCGTGGTCGGCGGCCTCCAGGGACGCCCGTAGCGCGTCGGCCAGGTCGTGGCTCTCCCGCGAGTGGTGGGCGCGTTCCGCGGCGCTCTTCGCCGGGTCGCCGCGTCCGGCGAGGAGCCGGGCGAACGCGCGGTGCAGCCGGACCCGTTCGCCCGGCAGCAGATCGGCGTAGACGGCCTCGCGGATGAGGGCGTGCCGGAAGGTGTACGTGTCGCCTTCGGCGGGGACGAGGAGCTGTCTGCCGACGGCCTCGCGGAGCGCCGACTCCAGCTCGTCCTCGGGCAGTTGGACGGCGTCGCGCAGCAGGTCGTGCTCGACGCGGCGGCCGGCCACGGCGGCGGTGCGCAGCACCTGCTGGGCGGTGGCGGGCAGTTGCTCGAAGCGGATGAGGAGGACGTCGGCGAGACCGCTGGGCATCACGCCGGCTTCGGGCTCGGCGGCACCGGGCACGGCGTCCGCGGTGGCGGCGAGCAGCTCCTCCGCGTAGAACGCGTTGCCCTCGGCGCGCTCGACGATGCGGCGGACCGTGGTGTCCGGCACCGGCTCGGTGCCGAGGGCGCGCACCAGGCTGGCCACCTCCGCGTCGCGCATCGGCCGCAGCTCCAGGCGGTCGACCGCGGGCAGCCGGATCAGCTCGGCGAGCAGAGGACGCAGCGGGTGGCGGCGGTGCAGGTCGTCGGCGCGGTACGAGGCGAAGACGGCGAGGCGGTGGGTGGGGGCGCCGCCCGCCGCCGTGCCCGGGGCGCGGGTCTGCGGGAGCTGGAGCAGGCCGCGGCTGAGGAGGAAGCGCAGCAGGTCGCGGGAGGACTGGTCCGCCCAGTGCAGGTCCTCCAGGACGAGCAGGAGGGGGGTGATCGCGCCGACGTCGCGCAGGAGTGCTGCCACGCCCTCGAACAGGCGCAGCCGGCCGCCCGCGTCGGAGGCGCCGTCGGCCCCGCTGCCGAGCAGCCGGTCGACGGCGGGGTGGGCAGCGAGGGCGGGGGCGAACCGTTCGTCCGCCGCGAGCGCGCCGAGGATCTCGGTGAACGGCAGATACGGCAGGCCCACGTCGCCGAGGTCGACGCAGTGGCCGGTGAGGACCGTCATGCCGGTGGTGGCGGCGTGCGCGGCGGCTTCGGTGAGGACGCGGGTCTTGCCGACGCCGGCGTCTCCGGCGACCAGGACGGCGCGGGGGTCTCCCGCGCGGGCGCGGGTCAGCACGCCGGTGAGGCGGGCCAGTTCTTCTGACCGGCCGATGAACGGCGTACCGAATGTCTGTGCCACGGTTCCATCCTGGCATGCGGAGCGGGCACGGCACCCGGCATTGCGGCTGCCCTCCAGGGGTGCCGCCCCCGGATGCCCGTGTCGGCCCGCGGCCTCGTCCTCATGCGCCCGACCGGCTGAGACTCTCCTGGGCGGGGTGTGAGGTCTGCTCGGCCGGGGTGGGGTGCACCTGCACCCGGCGCAGCGTGGCCGTGGCGAGGGCCGCCGCGCCCAGGAGGAGGAGCGCTCCGGCGACGGCCGCGGCGTTCATGCCGCTGGTGAAGGCATCCCGGGCGGCCGTCGTCAGGGGGTGGCCGGCGCCGTCCGGCAGGTGCCGGGCGGCGGACAGCGCGCCGCCGAGGGTCTCCCGGGCCGCGGCCGGGGCGGAGGCCGGCATCTCGTGGCGGTAGACGGCGGTGCCGATGGAACCGAGGACCGCCATCCCGAGCGCGCCGCCGAACTCCGCGCCGGTCTCCAGCAGGGAGGACGCCGTGCCCGCGTTGCCGACGGGGACCGTACCGAGGGCCAGGTCCATCATCTGGGACATCACGGTGACGATTCCGGAGGCGAGGACGCCCGCGCCGGCCAGCACCAGCCACAGGGAGTCCGTACCGGCGAGGACGAGCAGTCCGTAGCCGCAGGCGGCGACGACGAAACCACCGGCTACGACGTGGCCCCGGTGCACGCCCTTCTGCACCAACTGCGCGGCGACCGGGGCGGCGACGCCGACCAGGACGGTGGGCAGCAGGGCCCAGAGCGCGGCTTCCATGGAGCTCTTGCCGAGCACCGACTGAAGGTACTGGGTGGTGAAGTACGCCGAGCCCATCATGGCGAACGAGGAGACGAGGTTGAGGACGACGGCAGGGGCGAAACCGCGTCCGCGGAACAACTCGGGTGAGATCAGCGGGGATTCGGCGGTGCGCTGGCGGCGGACGAAGAGCGCGGTGAAGAGCAATCCGACGGCTACGGAGATCACGTACTCCGACCGCCAGCCCTCGGACGGGATCTCCTTGACGCCGTAGATCAGGGGCAGCACGGCCGCCATGGACAGCGGCACGCTGAGCAGGTCGAAGCGGCCGGGCTCGGGGTTCCTGGACTCGGGCAGCAGGACCGGGCCGAGTACCAGCAGCAGCACCATCGCGGGCAGGTTGACCAGGAAGACGGAGCCCCACCAGAAGTACTCGACGAGGACACCGCTCATCACCGAGCCGAGGGCGATGCCGCCGGTCATGACGCCGGACCACAGGCCGATCGCCTTCGCCCGCTGGCCGGGGTCCGTGAACATCGTGCGGATGATCGCCATCGTCGACGGCATCAGGGTCGCGCCGCCGATGCCGAGGAGGGCGCGGGCCGCGATCAGAGTCTCGGCGCTGTCGGCGTACGCGGCGACGACGGAGGCGGTCCCGAAGGCGGCGGCGCCGAACAGCAGCAGCTTGCGGCGTCCGATGCGGTCGCCCAGGGAGCCCATCGTCATGAGCAGACCGGCGAGCACGAACGCGTAGATGTCGAAGATCCACAGCTGCTGGGTGCCGCTCGGCTCCAGGTCCGCGCTGATCGCGGGGATGGCGAAGTAGAGGACGGAGACGTCCATGGAGACGAGGAGCAGCGGAAGCATCAGGACGCCGAGGGCGGTCCATTCGCGGCGGCCGGCGCGGGGGCCGGATGCGGGGGTCGGGCTCGTCGAATGCGTCATGGCAGGGACTGTACGGATGTCTTATACGCCTGTCTAGTACGTTCGTTTAATACGGTTGTCTGGATCGGCGGTACGCTGCTCGTATGGGACACCGTGAGGATCTGCTCGAGGGCGCCAAGCGCTGCCTGCTGGAGAAGGGGTTCGTGCGCACCACCGCGCGCGACATCGTCAAGGAGTCGGGGACGAACCTGGCGTCCATCGGCTACCACTACGGCTCGAAGGACGCGCTGCTCGCGGAGGCGTACGTCGACCTGATCTCGAACCTGGGTGAGGGGTTCGACGGCTTCGGCGGGGACGGCACGGTGGGGGAGCCCGGCTCCCTGGAGCGTTTCCAGGAGGTCTGGGCGAACGTCACCCGGTCCTTCACCGAGGCCCGCCCGATCTGGATGCTCACCTTCGAGGTGATCACCAACGACGACCGGCTGCCCGGGGTCCGCGAGCAGCTGGTGAAGGCCCAGGACGAGGGGCGCCGGGGCCTGATCCCCCTGCTCATGGGCGGCCGGGAGTCCGACGTCGACGACGAGACGCTGCGCACGGTCGGCGGTTTCTACCAGACCCTGCTCAACGGTCTGTGCGTGCAGTGGCTCTTCGACCCGGCGTCGGCGACGGAGGCCTCGGACCTCACACAGGGGCTGCGGCGGGTGATCGAGGCGTCGGCGAAGACGGGCGGCTGAGACCGGCGGGGGTCCCGCGGCCCGCGCCGGGCCCTACAGCCGCGCCCCCTTCAGCGCCATGTGCAGCAGCAGCCGGTCCTCGCCGTCGTCCAGGTCAAGGCCCGTGAGCTGTTCGACCCGGGACAGGCGGTAGTACAGGGTCTGGCGGTGGACCCCCAGCTCCGCCGCGGTGCGGCCCGCCTGGCCCGCGCAGTCGAGGAAGACCTCGGCGGTGCGGGCCAGTTCGCGATGGGCGGGGGCCAGCAGGGTGCGTACGACGGGGTCGTGGGCGGCGTCCGGCGGGAGCGCCGTCAGGAGCCGGAAGGGGCCGATGGACGCCCACTCGGCGACCGGTCCGAGACGCGGCTCGGCCAGGACGGCACGGGCGGCGGCCGAGGCCTCCTGCCAGGCGGCCCCCAGTTCGGCGAGTCCCGCGCGCGCCCCGGCGACGCCGGCCGCCGCGACACCCGGCAGGCTTCCGGTCGTCGCGCCGCTCGCAGGACGGCCGGTCGACCCGCCGCCCGAGGGGTTCGCGGACGCCGCCCCGCCCGAGGGGTTCCCGACGGCCGTGTTTCCCGAGGAGTTCCCGGCTGCCCCGCGGCCCGAGGCGCTCCCGGTGGCCGCGCCCGCCGCCTCCCGTACGAACCGTGACGCCGCCGTGAGCGCGGGGGTCAGCACCTCGGGCGAGCGCAGCCGCACCAGCAGGGCCAGGCTCTGGGCGGTCGCCCCCCACGGCACCGTGCACAGGGCGGTCGCCCCCGGCACCGTACGGACGGACGGGGCGTCGTCCGGGTCGGCGGAGGGCCACGGGGCCACGCACACGACCGTGTGCAGGCCGTCCCCGCGGGAGCCGAGCGCGGTGCGCAGCTCGGCGACCGCCATGTCCCGCTGCCAGCCGCGCTCGGCCGTGAGGACCGCCCGCAGCTCGCGCGTGAGGTCGGCGCCCGCCTGTGCCTCGTCGGCGAGCAGGGCGCCGAGCCGGGCGGCGACCTCCATGGCGGCGGCCAGTTGCTCGGCGGCCGGTCCCGGGTCGTCGTCCAGGAGCCACACGTACCCCAGCACGACGCCCCGATGGCGTACCGGCAGGCAGACGCGTCCGCGGTGGACGCCCGCCTCCGGCGTCGGCGGGATGCGGACCGGACCGGTGGCCCGGGCGATGCCGAAGCCCTCGAACCAGGCGCGGACCGCCGGGGTCGAGCGGCGCGTGAGGATCGAGCGGGTGCGCACCGGGTCGAGGGCGGCCTCGTCGAAGTCGCCCTCGCTGTCGTAGGCGCCGAAGGCGATCAGCTCGAAGTCACGGTTCTCCAGCGTCGCGGGGGCGCCGAGGAGGGCCGAGATCTCGTCGACCAGTTCCTGGTACTCACCGCGTCCGGCCGGTCCGCCCACCTTGAAATCGCCCGTCACGCGGGCATTCTCTCTCATTTCTCCACCGGCCTCATACAGATGTCTGAGATCCAGGGCACGGATGCGTGACAGCTGTCGATGGCCGACGATCGGGAGGATCCTTAGGTTTCACGGTGGTTCTCCGTGCCGTACCCGGGCGTCCTTTCCCGGGGCCGCGGCCGTCCGTACTTTCCGTGGAGGTGCCCCGTGCTGGGTCCCGTGATTCTCGCCGCGTCGCGCAGCGACCGGATGCGCCGTTTCGTGTCGGCGGCCCCCGGCACCAAGCAGGTGGTCGCCCGCTTCATCGCCGGTGAGACGGTCGGCCAGGTCGTGCCGATCGTGCGGGAGGCCGTCGCCCGGGGGCTGGAGGTCACCCTCGACGTCGTCGGCGAGGACATCACCACCCGCGAGCAGGCCGCCGCCGCCCGGGACGCCTACCTGGAGCTCATCCAGCACCTCGCGCGGCTGGACCTCGGCACCCGGGCCGAGATGTCCGTCAAGCTGTCGATGTTCGGCCAGGCGCTGGAGGGCGGGCACGAGCTGGCGCTCGCCAACGTCCGGCCCGTCGTCGAGGCCGCCGCCGCCATCGGCACCACGGTCACCCTGGACGCCGAGGACCACACCACCCTCGACTCGATGTTCGCGATCCACGAGGAGCTGCGGAAGGACTTCCCGCAGACCGGCTGCGTCATCCAGGCCTACCTCTTCCGCACCGAGGCCGACGCCCGCCGTCTCGCCGCGAACGGCAGCCGCGTGCGTCTGGTGAAGGGCGCCTACAAGGAGCCCGCCGAGGTCGCGTACCAGGACAGGACCGAGATCGACAAGGCGTACGTCCGGGTCCTGCGCGTCCTGATGGAGGGCGACGGATACCCGATGATCGGGTCCCACGACCCCCGGCTGATCTCCATCGCCCAGGAACTCGCGCGGCGTGCCGGGCGCAAGCTCGACGAGTACGAGTTCCAGATGCTGTACGGCATCCGCGGCGAGGAGCACCTGCGGCTCGCCGCCGAGGGCCACCGGATGCGGGTGTACACCGCGTACGGCACCGACTGGTACGGCTACTTCATGCGCCGCCTCGCGGAGAAGCCGGCCAACCTCCTCTTCTTCGCCCGCTCCATCCTCACCAAGGGCTGAGTTCGAACCACCTGCTCACTAAGGAGTTACGGAACCCATGGACGCTGTGACCCAGGTCCCCACCCCCGTCAACGAGCCGGTGCAGGGCTACGCCCCCGGCTCCCCGGAGCGCGCCCGCCTGGAGGCCAGGCTCAAGGAGCTGTCCGAGAACCCGATCGAGCTCCCGATGACCATCGGCGGCGAGAAGCGGCTCGGCGGCGGCGAGCGCTTCGAGGTCGTGCAGCCGCACAACCACAAGGCCGTCATCGGCACCGGCGCGCACGCCACCCGGCGGGACGCGCAGGACGCGATCGACGCCGCCCTCGCCGCCGCCCCGGCCTGGCGCGCGATGTCCTTCGACGACCGTGCCGCGATCATCCTGCGCGCCGCCGAGCTGCTGTCCGGCCCGTGGCGCGAGACCCTCGCCGCCTCCACGATGCTCGGCCAGTCGAAGACCGCCCAGCAGGCCGAGATCGACTGCCCCTGCGAGCTCGTCGACTTCTGGCGCTTCAACGTCAAGTACGCCCGGGACCTGCTCGCGGAGCAGCCCCCGGCCAACTCGCCGGGTGTCTGGAACCGCCTCGACCACCGCCCGCTCGAGGGCTTCGTCTACGCGATCACGCCGTTCAACTTCTCGGCGATCGCGGGCAACCTGCCGACCGCGCCCGCGCTGATGGGCAACGTCGTCGTGTGGAAGCCGTCCCCGACGCAGACCCACGCCGCCGTGCTGCTGATGCAGCTCCTGGAGGAGGCGGGCCTGCCCAAGGGCGTCATCAACCTCGTCACCGGCGACGGCGTCGAGGTCTCCAAGGTCGCCCTGGAGCACCGCGACCTCGCGGGCATCCACTTCACCGGCTCCACCAAGACCTTCCAGTACCTGTGGAGGACGGTCGGCAACAACATCGAGAAGTACCGCTCGTACCCGCGTCTGGTCGGCGAGACCGGCGGCAAGGACTTCCTGGTCGCGCACCCGAGCGCGGACCGCGCCGTCCTCAAGACCGCCCTGACCCGCGGTGCCTTCGAGTACCAGGGCCAGAAGTGCTCGGCGACCTCCCGCGCGTACCTCCCCGCCTCCATCTGGAACTCCGGCTTCAAGGAGGAGTTCGCGGCCGAGGTCGACTACCTGACCATGGGTGACGTCACCGACCTCGCCAACTTCGTGGGCGCCGTCATCGACGAGCGGTCCTTCGCCAAGAACAAGGCCGCCATCGACCGCGCCAAGGCGGACCCGGCCTGCACGATCGTCGCGGGCGGCTCGTACGACGACTCGGTCGGCTACTTCGTGCGCCCGACCGTCGTCGAGTGCACCGACCCGGAGAACGAGGTCTTCCGGACCGAGTACTTCGGCCCGTTCCTCGCCGTGTACGTCTACGAGGACGACCGGTACGACGAGATGCTGGCCCAGATGGAGTCGGTCTCGGACTACGCGCTCACCGGCGCGGTCATCTCCAACGACCGCGCGGCGGCCGCGTACACCATGGACAGGCTCCGCTACGCGGCGGGCAACTTCTACATCAACGACAAGTCGACCGGCGCCGTCGTCGGCCAGCAGCCCTTCGGCGGCGGCCGCGCGTCCGGCACCAACGACAAGGCCGGCGCCCCCCAGAACCTGATGCGCTGGACCCTGACCCGCGCCATCAAGGAGACGCTGGTCCCGCCGACCGACTACACGTACCCGCACATGGGCTGACCTCGGCCCCCGAGGTTCCGGGCCGGGAAGCCGCCGATCGCGGCTTCCCGGCCCGTGCGCGTCTTTCGGCCCGCGCGTTCCGCGGCGGTTGGTACGGCGGGGCCGCCGGGAATACTGGGGCGGTGGCCACCCGACTGCGTACCGCTCACACGGCGGAGCTCGCCCCCGCCGGACTCCGTGCCGTCCGCGCCCTCCTGGACGACGCCTTCGAGGGGAACTTCGACGACGAGGACTGGGACCACGGCCTCGGCGGCATCCACGCCCTCGTCCACGACGAACGGGGCCTCGCCGCCCACGGGTCCGTGATACAGCGGCGCGTCCTGCATCACGGGCGCTCCCTGCGCGTCGGCTACGTCGAGGCGGTCGGCGTGCGCCCCGACGTCCGCCGGACGGGCCTGGGCGGGCAGGTGATGGCGGCTCTCGAACGGGTCATCGACGGCGCGTACGCTCTCGGCGCGCTCTCCGCCAGCGACGACGGCGCCGCCCTCTACACGGCCCGGGGCTGGCAGGTCTGGCCCGGGCGGATCTGCGCGCTCGGGCCCGCGGGCGTGGTGCGCCTGGCCGAGGAGGAGGGCACCACCTTCCTGCGCCCCGCCGCCGCGGGTCCGCTCGACGCGGCGCACGAACTGGTCTTCGACTGGCGGGACGGCGACGTGCTGTGACGGCGGGCGCACCTCGGCCGGATCGCGTCGCCGCAGGTCACAGCCTCGGGGCCGTTCACCCGTCTCAGATAGTAGGAAGTCCGAGTAATTGTGGAGACAGAAGCGCGGTCCTCGCCTAGCTTGGTAGGAGCCGAACGTCTCGCTCGATCAAGCGAATGGCGGTCGTGAGCCGCGCCCCGTGCAGGCAACCCCTGCGGCACCGCTCCCCGCCCCTCCGGCGTCTCGTATCCCTCACCCCACCTTCCGGTTGTCATTTTCCGGAGGCAAGGAGCCGACCATCATGGCCGAGACGACCGTCCGCCGAGTCCGTCACGTTTCCCGTACCAGCGACTCCGACCGCAAGAACGCCGCCGCGGCACTCCAGCGCGCACTCGACCGCCGGGACAACGGCGGCGCGACGGGCCACTGACGCCCACTGATCCGCCGCCCACCTGCCGGGAGCCGCGCCCGCACGGGATGCGGCGCGGTGCTCAGGCACCGCGCCGCACCTCGAAGTGGTCGATCCGCTCGCCGCTCTGCGCCAGCGCCGAGACGCTGAGCCGGGGGGCGGGGCCGGTCTCGGCCTCCACCGAGAGGAACGAGTAGCCGGTGTACCGCACCCGCGACCACTCGACGCTGTCCGGCTTCCGCCGCTTCGCCTCGGTCCAGTGGAAGGTCTCGACGGACTCGCGGTCCCTCACCCTTCCCTCGTAGCTGTCCTTCACCCCCGCCGGGAAGCGGTAGAGGCTCTTGCCCGCCCCTCCCGCCGTGACGTAGACGATGCCGTCGCGGGTGGGGTCGGTCGTGGCGCCCACGGGAACCCGCCGGCCCACCGCCCCGTCCTTGATGGCGTCGGTCCGCTCGTAGACGTGGTTGTGCCCGTTGATCACCAGGTCCACCTGGTGCCTGGCGAACAGCGGCACCCAGGCGTCCCGCACCCCTCCGTCAGAGGCGTGCGTCGACGTGGAGTAGGCGCAGTGGTGGAAGAAGACCACGACGAAGTCGACCTGGCCGCGCAGCTCCCCGAGCCGCCGGTCGAGCCAGGCGGTCTGCCTGCCGTCCGAGTAGCCCAGGTTGGCGGGGATCTCGTACGACACGTCGTTGGCGTCCAGCGCGACGATGCCGACGTTGCCGTAGACGAACGAATAGACGCCCGGCGCCCGCTCCGCGTCGAAGCCGTTGCCGGGCAGCGACCAGCGCGCGGACTGGCCGCCGTAGCCGTTCGGCGAGTACCAGGCCTCCATGTCGTGGTTGCCGGTCGTCACCATCCACGGCACCGACCGGGCCACCGTCTCGGTCTGCTTCAGGAAGAGGTCCCAGGCGGCCGGGTCGTAGATGTCCGACTCCTCGCCGTGGCCGATCCCGTCCGCGTAGCAGATGTCGCCCGCGTGCAGGTGGAACGCCGGACCGCGGCCGAGGAGCACCTTGTCGTTGGCGAGGGCGTCGGGCGTGACGCCCTGGTCGCCGAAGGCCGTGAACACGAACTTCTCCGGGTGTGCGGGCGCCGTGCGGAAGCGGGCGACCGTCCCGTGGTGCTCTGTGCCGGCGGGGTCGAATCCCTCGTGGCCGACGCCGTAGTAGTACGTCGTCCCCGGGCGCAGCCGGTCGAGCGCCGCGTGCAGGTAGTACTGGTCCAGCGCGAGCCGCTGCCCGGCGACGCCCGGGGTGTGCAGGTCGCGCACCTCGGCCTCGATCCGCCGGCTCAGCGACCAGGGCGTCAACCCCACCCGGACGTACGGCTTCCTGACCGCGAACGGCACCTGCCAGGAAATCCGCATCTGGGTCTTCGGGTCCGCGCCGAAGGCGAGGTGGCGCCCGAACGGCGCCACGGCGGAGCCCGGAACCCGGCCGGTGGCCGGACGCGACGACGCGCCGGCCGTCCGCGGGCGGCTCCCGCTGTCCGGCGTGCATCCGGCGAGCAGCCCGCCGCCCGCGAACGCGCCCGCGCTCACCAGCGCGCGGCGCCGCGTGAGCCGCGCGCGCAGGTACTCGTGCTGCTCGGCCATGCTCATGCGGCGCGCGAGCTGCTCCGGGATGCCGACGTCAGGGGTGTCCATGCCGGTGAACTTCCCAGCACGGACCGACGACAGGCAGACGCACGGGTGAACGCAGTCTGACGAATACCCCCGCGGCGCATCCGCGCCCGAGTCCGCCACCACCCGCCGCGTCCGCATGGTGGACATCGCGTGTCATCCCATGGGACAAGGAGTACGGTGCCGTCATGTCTCGCAGCCTCAATCTCGCAGTGATTCCCGGTGACGGCATCGGCCAGGAGGTCGTGGCCCAGGGGCTGAAGGTGCTCTCCGCCGTCCTTCCGCAGGATGTGAAGCTGGAGACCAAGGAGTTCGACTTCGGCGCCCGGCGCTACCACGCCACCGGTGAGACCCTCACCGACGCCGACCTCGAAGCCCTGCAGAAGCACGACGCGATCCTGCTCGGCGCGATCGGCGACCCCTCGGTCCCGTCCGGCGTCCTGGAGCGGGGCTTCCTGCTCAAGCTCCGCTTCGCCTTCGACCATCACGTGAACCTGCGCCCCTCGAAGCTCCTGCCGGGTGTCGCCACCCCGCTGGCGGGACAGCCCGAGATCGACTTCGTCGTCGTCCGCGAAGGCACCGAGGGCCCCTACACGGGCAACGGCGGCACGATCCGCAAGGGCACCCCGCACGAGGTCGCCACCGAGGTCTCCGTCAACACCGCCTTCGGTGTCGAGCGCGTCGTGCGGGACGCCTTCGCCCGCGCCCAGGCCCGCCCGCGCAAGAAGCTCGCCCTCATCCACAAGAACAACGTGCTGACCTTCGCCGGTCACCTGTGGACGGACGTCTTCAACCGGGTGGCCGAGGAGTTCCCCGAGGTCACCACCGAGTACATGCACGTGGACGCGGCGACGATCTACCTGGTCACGCAGCCCGAGCGCTTCGACGTGATCGTCACCGACAACCTCTTCGGCGACATCATCACCGACCTCGCCGCGGCCGTCTCCGGCGGCATCGGCGTCGCCGCCTCCGGCAACATCAACCCGAGCGGCGCGTTCCCCTCGATGTTCGAGCCCGTGCACGGCTCGGCGCCCGACATCGCGGGCCAGGGCAAGGCCGACCCCAGCGCCACGGTCCTCTCCGTCGCCCTGCTGCTGCGCCACCTCGGCCACGAGGCCGAGGCCGCGCGGATCGAGGACGCGGTCGCCGGCGACCTCGCGGAGCGCGTCGGCGGACCCGAGCGCACGACCGAGGAAATCGGCGACGCCCTCGCCGTACGAGTAGCCGGCTGACCCCGCGCGCCACTCACTTCTGGAAGAGCCGCCGGGTCGCATCCGCACCCGGTGGCTTTTCTTATGCCCTCGCCGGGTGCCACCATCGAACCCTGGGCCGCATTCACTCCTTTTTCGTCCACGGCTCCGCACACGCGATAATCGAACGCGGAGCCGCGGAATGAGGGAATGCTCGGACGTCCTAGCACTGGCCACTGGCAGTACAGGCGTGAGCGCGGCCCGTCACACACAACCGGTGAAGGACAACTCATGACGACGCCCACCATCGAGCTCAAGCCCTCGGCCGCCCCCCTCTCCGAGGCGGAGCGCGAGGCCATCCTGGCCAACCCCGGGTTCGGCCGGCACTTCACCGACCACATGGTGACGATCCGGTGGACCGAGGGCCGCGGCTGGCACGACGGCCAGCTCGTGCCGTACGGCCCGCTCTCCCTCGACCCGGCGAACATGACCCTGCACTACGCGCAGGAGATCTTCGAGGGCCTGAAGGCGTACCGCCAGCCCGACGGTTCCGTCGCCACCTTCCGTCCCGAGATGAACGCCCGGCGCTTCCAGTCCTCCGCCCGCCGGCTCGGCATGCCCGAGCTGCCCGTCGAGACGTTCATCGAGGCCTGTGACGTCCTCGTCCAGCACGACCGGGCCTGGGTCCCGGCGCACGGCGGCGAGCAGTCCCTCTACCTGCGGCCGTTCATGATCGCGACCGAAGTCGGCCTCGGGGTGAAGCCCGCCAACGAGTACCTCTTCCTCGTCATCGCCTCGCCCGCCGGCGCGTACTTCGCCGGGGGCGTCAGGCCCGTCTCGATCTGGCTCTCCGAGGACCGCGTCCGCGCCGTCCCCGGCGGCATGGGCGACGCCAAGACCGGCGGCAACTACGCCGCGTCGCTGCTCGCGCAGGCCGAGGCGGCCGCGAAGGGCTGCGACCAGGTCGCCTACCTCGACGCCGTGGAGCACAAGTGGGTCGAGGAACTCGGCGGCATGAACCTGTACTTCGTGTACGGCGACAGGATCGTCACCCCCGAGCTGACCGGTTCCCTGCTCGCCGGTGTCACCCGCGACTCGCTGCTCACCGTCGCCCGTGACCTCGGCTACCGGGCGGAGGAGGGCCGCGTCTCCATCGACCAGTGGCAGCGCGACACGGAGAACGGCACCCTCACCGAGGTCTTCGCCTGCGGCACCGCCGCCGTGATCACCCCGGTCGGCACGGTCAAGCGCACCGGCACCGAGTGGCAGCAGTCGGGCGGTGAGCCGGGCGAGGTCACCCTGCGGCTGCGCGAGGCCCTCCTCGACATCCAGCGCGGCATCAACGAGGACAAGCACGGCTGGATGCACCCGCTGGGCTGAGCCCCCTCCTGCACCGCGAGAGCCCGCCCCGCCCGGGGCGGGCTCTCGCGTCTGACGGCGCGGACTCGGCACCCGTCACGGCGAGAGCGGGGCCGCCTCGCGCTCCGCGTCCGACGGGACCGGCGTCCGGGCGGCTCCCCGGGTCAGGGAGAGGTGGACGGCGCCGCCGACCGCCCCCGACAGCAGGAAGCTGCAGTCCACGCCGCCCGTCAGGGACAGCAGCGGACCCTCGTACGAGGGGAGCGAGACCGCCAGCACGCCGACGCAGGCGCCCAGCGCCCAGGCCGTGGTGGCCGGGATGTTCCAGCCGCCGCGGTACCAGTAGACGCCGCCCCGGGAGCGGCGGTTGAAGACCTGGAGGGCGTCCGGGTCGTAGACGCCGCGGCAGTGGACGAAACCGATCAGGGTGATGACGGCCCAGGGCGTGCCGATCGCGGTGAGCAGCAGCACGAAGGACGTCATCGCGTCCTGGGTGCTGGACGCGTAGTGGCCGGCGAAGACGCACGCGGTGGCGACCACCGCGACCGCGCAGGTGGCCCGGGCGCGTGAGGCGCGCGGCAGGATCGCGTCGAGGTCCAGGCCCATCGAGTAGAGCATCAGTCCCGCGTTGCCGACCGATCCCGCCGAGGCGGCGAGCAGCAGCGGCACCAGGTACCAGCCGGGGGAGGCCGCCACCAGCGGCCCGGCGTAGTCGAGGGCGGCGCGGGCGGCGTACGCCGTGAAGGTGCCGAAGAGCTGCGGGACCAGGAGGCCGGCGAGCAGGCCGAGCCAGGTGGCGCGCAGCACCGTGCGCGGGCTGTGGCGGGCGGGGGAGATGTAGCGGGTGTAGTCACCGAGCAGGGTGATGAAGGCGATGGGCCCTGACAGGCCCGCCGCGACCGCCGCCGGCAGCCACGTCGGCCAGAACGAGCCGAGCAGGTAGCCGCCGGTCTCCGGGAGCGCGGAGGTGGTGAAGTGCGGTGCGTACGCGACCACCCCGAGGACCAGCAGCGCGGTCATGCCGACGGCCAGTACGCGCGACCTCGCGAGGAGCACGCGGTAGCCGTACACCGCGCCCGCCACCGTCGCCGCGGCCAGGAGCGCGTAGACCACGGCGTACGAGGCCTCCGTCGCCGGCAGCCCGGACAGCCGGTGCAGGACGCTCACCATCACGTCGCCGCCGATCCAGACGGTCAGCGCGGTGTAGCCGAGGGCCAGCAGCAGGCCCACGACCGAGCCGACCAGCCGGCCGCGGACGCCGAACTGGGCGCCCGAAGATGTGGAGAGGTTCGTCGCGGTGCGCAGGGACACCAGGGCGAGCGGGGCCGTGACCGCCGTGCCGACGACGGTGCCCGCCACGACCGAGCTGACCGACGCCCACCAGCCGAGGCCGAAGGACGGCGGCAGCCAGCCGAAGACGATCACGCCGAGGCACAGGTTGGACCCGAGCAGGATCGAGACGAGGTCGCGGGGTCCGCTGGTGCGTTCCTCGTCGGGGATGGTGTCGACTCCGTGCCGTTCCATCGGCATGGCTGGTCTCCTTCGATCGGCCGCCCTTGTGCACACCCAGGGATTTGAGTGGCGTTCAATGTGACGCGTTCCTGGCCAGCCCGTCAATGCCCATCAATGCTTCCGTTGCCTTATCTGCACGGCTAGGCTGTGGTTAGAGTGATGCTCTAAATGGTGGAAGGCAAGGAGGTGTCGCGTCGTGAGACTGACCCCCACCGAACGTGACCGGCTGCTGCTCTTCGGGGCCGCCGAACTGGCACGGGCCCGCCGGGCCCGGGGCCTGAGGCTCAACGTCCCGGAGGCGACCGCCCTCATCGCCGACACCGTCTGCGAGGCGGCCCGCGACGGACGCCGGCTCGCCGAGGCGATCGCGGCGGCGCGTGCGGTGCTCGGGCCCGACGACGTCCTGCCGGGCGTGGCCGACGTCGTCACCGAGGTGCACGTCGAGGCCGTCTTCGACGACGGCTCACGGCTCGCGGTGGTGAGCGACCCCGTCGGCGGGGGGCTGGGCGAGCACGCGCCGGGCGCGCTGCTGCCGGGTCCCGGGCACGCCGAGCCCGGGGCCGCCGTCCGGCTCACGGTCACCAACACCGCGACGGTCCCGGTCTCCGTCACCTCGCACTTCCACTTCTTCGAGGCCAACCCGCGGCTCGACTTCGACCGGTCCGCGGCGTACGGGATGCGGCTCGCGGTGCCCGCGGGCTCGTCGGTGCGGTTCGGACCCGGCGAGAGCACCGGGGTCGGCCTGCTGCCGATCGGCGGCGAGCGCGTCGCGATCGGGTTCGCGGGCCTGGTGGACGGACCGCTGGACGCGCCGGGAGCCCGGCAGGAGGCCCTCCGCCGGGCCGCCGCCTGCGGCTACCTCGGCGCCGGACCGGCCGGCGCGCCCGGACCGGCCGACGAGAGCGGGGCGGGCGCGCCCGCCCGGCCCGCCGAATCCGCCCGCCCCGGCGCACCGCGCACGACCGAAGGAGACGGACGATGAGCAGCGGCATCGACCCCCACGCGTACGCCGCGACCCACGGGCCGAGGGCCGGGGACCGCGTCCGGCTCGGCGACTCGGGACTGACGGTCCGGATCGAGTCGGACGCCCAGAAGTACGGGGACGAGTTCCTGGCCGGCTTCGGGAAGACCGCCCGCGACGGACTGCACCTGAAGGCCGCCGCCGTCCGCGACACCTGCGACGTCGTGATCAGCAACGTCGTCGTGATCGACGCGGCCCAGGGCATCCGGAAGGTCTCCATAGGCATCCGCGAGGGCCGGATCCGCTCGATCGGGCGGGCGGGGAACCCGGACACCCTCGACGGCGTGGACGTCGTGGTCGGCACGGGCACGTCGATCGTGTCGGGCGAGGGGCTCATCGCGACCGCGGGCGCCGTCGACACGCACGTGCACCTGCTGTCGCCGCGCATCATGGAGGCCTCCCTCGCCTCCGGTGTCACCACGGTCATCGGCCAGGAGTTCGGGCCCGTGTGGGGCGTGGGTGTCAACTCGCCCTGGGCGCTGCGGCACGCCTTCGGCGCCTTCGACGCCTGGCCGGTCAACGTCGGCTTCCTCGGCCGGGGTTCCTCCTCGGACGCGGCACCCCTCGTCGAGGCGCTGGCCGAGGGCGGCGCGTCCGGCTTCAAGGTCCACGAGGACATGGGCGCCCACACCCGGGCACTGGACACGGCGCTGCGGGTCGCCGAGGAGCACGACGTCCAGGTGGCCCTGCACAGCGACGGGCTGAACGAGTGCCTGTCGGTCGAGGACACCCTGCGGGTCCTGGACGGACGCACCATCCACGCCTTCCACATCGAGGGCTGCGGCGGCGGTCACGTGCCGAACGTCCTGAAGATGGCGGGCGTCCCGAACGTCATCGGTTCCTCCACCAACCCCACCCTGCCCTTCGGCCGGGACGCGGTCGCCGAGCACTACGGGATGATCGTCTCCGTCCACGACCTGAAGACCGACCTGCCCGGCGACGCCGCGATGGCCCGCGACCGGATCAGGGCCGGCACCATGGGCGCCGAGGACGTGCTGCACGACCTGGGCGCGATCGGCATCACCTCGTCGGACGCGCAGGGCATGGGCCGGGCCGGCGAGACGGTACGCCGCACCTTCGCGATGGCCGGGAAGATGAAGGCCGAGCTGGGCCCCCTCGACGGCGGCGCGGACACCGGCGACGACAACGCGCGCGTCCTGCGCTACCTGGCCAAGCTGACGATCAACCCGGCCGTCGCGCACGGGCTCGCCCACGAGGTCGGCTCCATCGAGGTCGGCAAGCTCGCCGACATCGTCCTGTGGCGCCCCGAGTACTTCGGCGCCAAACCGCAGCTCGTGCTCAAGTCCGGCTTCCCCGCGTACGGCGTCGTCGGCGACCCGAACGCCGCGACCGACACCTGCGAACCCCTCGTCCTCGGGCCGCAGTTCGGGGCGTACGGCGCGACGCCCGCCGACATCTCCGTCGCCTTCGTCGCGCAGGCCGCCGTGGACCTGGGCAAGGACCTGATGCCCACCCGGCGGCGCCGGGTCGCCGTGCGCGGCACCCGCGGCATCGGCCCCGCCGACCTGCACCTCAACTCCCGTACCGGAGCCGTCGACGTCGACCAGCGCACCGGTCTCGTCACCCTCGACGGCGACCCGCTGCGCTCCGAGCCGGCCGACTCCGTCTCCCTCAACCGCCTGTACTTCCTCTAAGGACCCCCCCATGTCTGCTGCCGCCGACGGTTTCCGCATGCCCGCAGAGTGGGCCCCGCACGAACGCACCTGGATGGCGTGGCCGGGCCCCAACCCCACCTTCGACGACCCGGAGGGCCTCGCCGGGGCCCGCCGCGCGTGGGCCGACGTGGCGCACGCCGTCCGCCGCTTCGAGCCGGTGACGGTGGTGTGCGGGCCGGGCCGGTCGGCCGGGGCGCGCGAACTCCTTGGCCCCGGGGTCGAGGTGGTCGAGCGGGAGCTAGACGACGCGTGGATGCGCGACATCGGCCCCACCTTCCTCACCGACGGGAAGGGCCAACTGGCCGCAGTGGACTGGACGTTCAACGGCTGGGGCGCCCAGGACTGGGCCCGCTGGGAGCACGACGGCAAGGCCGCCGCGTACGTCTCCGATCTGGCCGGGGCCCGTACGTACGCCTCGAAGCTGGTCAACGAGGGCGGCGCGATCCACGTCGACGGTGAGGGAACCGTCCTGCTGACCGAGACCGTGCAGCTCGGCCCCGAGCGCAACCCGCACTGGACGCGCGAGGAGGTCGAGGCGGAGATCCACGCCCAGCTCGGCACCCGCAAGGCGATCTGGCTGCCCCGCGGGCTGACCGGCGACTATCCCCCCCACGGCTTCGGCACGCTCGGGCACGTCGACATCGTGGCCGCCTTCGCACGGCCCGGTGTCGTCGTGGCGCACTCCCAGCCGGACCCGGCGCACCCCGACCACGAGGTCGGCAAGGAGATCGCCGGGCTGCTCAGGGGACAGACCGACGCGCGTGGCCGCCGGCTGGAGGTCGTCGAGGTCCCCGCCCCGACGGTGCTGGAGGCCGACGGGCACTGGGCCGACTACTCGTACATCAACCACTACCTCTGCAACGGCGGTGTGGTGCTGTGCGGCTTCGACGACCCCCGGGACGAGATCGCCGCCGGGATCTTCCGGCGGCTGTTCCCGGAGCGGACGGTGACGCTGGTGGACGCCCGTACGATCTTCTCCGGGGGCGGTGGCATCCACTGCATCACCCAGCAGCAGCCGAGGGTCTGAACCGGGAGTCGCACGTGGCCGGGAGCCGCACACCGCGCAGGAGGAACGCGCCTGCGCGCGAGGACGTGCTGGCGACCGCCATGGACATGATCGCCGAGCGCGGGCTTGAGCAGCTCACCATGGCGGCGCTCGGCCGCGAGGTCGGGATGAGCAGCGGCCATCTCCTCTACTACTTCCGCTCCAAGGACGAACTGCTGCTGCGGACCCTGGAATGGAGCGAGGGGCGCCTCGGCACCGAGCGCGGCCGGCTGCTCGCCGCGCGCGGCACGGCCCGGGAACGTCTCGACGCGTACGTCGACCTGTACGTGCCCGACGGACACCGCGACCCGCACTGGACGCTGTGGCTGGAGGTCTGGAACCGCTCGCAGAACGCCGACGAGGAGGCCCGCGACCGGCAGGCCGCCATCGAGGGCGCCTGGCACCGCGACCTGGTGGCGCTGCTCGCCGAGGGCGTCTCGCGGGGCGAGTTCCGCCGGGTCGACCCGGACCGCTTCGCCACACGGCTGCGGTCCCTGCTCGACGGGTTCTCCATCCATGTGGCGATCGGGCTGCGCGGCACGGACCGCGGGCAGGTCCTGGACCACGTCCGGGAGTTCCTCGACGAGTCGCTCGGCGAGGCCGCGCCGGGGCGGGAGTCCTGAGGGCGGGCGGCGGTCCTGAGCGCGGGCGGTGGCCGGAAGCGGTCGCCGGGACGGAACGTCCGGCCCGCATCCTGAGACACCCCTGAGCGCGGGGGCCCCGCTGTGCCAGACTGCTTCCGTGCTCTCGTTCGCCATGATTATTGGCAGCAGGCGCGCCGGTCCGCAGTGACCGCCACGTACCACCACGTACGGGCGGGCACCGTCGTCTCGACCCGCGCGCAGACCTCTCGCACCCGCGAGAGGTTTTTCGTTTTCCCGGCGCCCACCACCCGCCGGGAAGAGAGCGCGAGGGATCATTGGGGGACGGTGGAGCCGGTCATTCCGGTAGACCGAGATCCGATACAGGAGCCAGAGACCATGACGGAAACCAGCGAACTCGACGATTCGTTCCACGTCTTCGACACGACGCTGCGCGACGGCGCGCAGCGTGAGGGCATCAACCTCACGGTCGCGGACAAGCTGGCCATCGCACGGCACCTGGACGACTTCGGCGTCGGCTTCATCGAGGGCGGCT
>NZ_JBWJAQ010000023.1:101956-109375 GCF_056387915.1 Streptomyces sp. GLSS-08 | reverse complement strand
GGGTGGGTGTGGGGGGGTGGGGGGTGGCGGGGGGTGGAGGATTTCTAGAAACAGGACGGACGGTTTGCTATTGACATACCGTTCGTGCTGTTTTTGAATTGTGGGGTGCCGGTGGTGCACGTGGACGAGGGGAGACGGCGTGGACATCGACGTACTGGGTGCTCTGGATGTCAGGGAGAACGGGGTGTGCATCGCTCCGACGGCTCCGAAGCCGCGTCAGGTGCTGGCGTTGCTGGCGTTGCATGCGGACCGGGTGGTGCCGGTGGATTCGCTGATCGAGGAGTTGTGGTCGGGGCGGCCGCCGCGCAGTGCGCGTACGACGTTGCAGACGTATGTGCTGCAGTTGCGTGAGCTGATCGCGGTGGCGCTGGCCGGCACGGGCGTGCGGCAGTCCGGCACGGTGCGGCGGTCCGGTGGGGGCGTGGCGCTGGCCGGCACCGTGGGGGAGCCCGGCGCGGTGGGGGAGTCCGGCGCGGTGGGGGAGTCCGGCGTGGTGGGGGCCGGTGTGGTGGGGGTGTCCGGCGCGGCGGTGGGGGTGTCCGGCGGGGTGGGGGAGTTGGGCACGGGCGTGGGGGTGTCGGGTGTGGGGGCTGGTGTGGTGGGGCGTGGGGGTGCGAAGGATGTGCTGGTGACTTTGCCGGGTGGTTATCTGTTGTCTTCCGGTGGTGGTACCAGTGATGTGCGGGAGTTCGAGCGGTTGGCGGGTTTGGGTTACCGGGCGATGGATGCCGGTGATTTCGCGGGTGCGGCGCGTACGCTGGCGGCGGCTCTTGGGCTGTGGTCGGGGGCTGCGTTCGCGGATGTGCAAAGTGGTGTGCAGCTGGCGATGGAGGTCAGGCGTCTGGAGGAGAGCCGGCTGTGTGCGCTGGATCAGCGTATTGAGGCGGATCTGCGGCTGGGCCGTCATCGTGAGGTGCTGGCGGAGCTGACGGTGCTGACGAGTCGTTACCGTACGCATGAGAATCTGCATGCCCAGTTCATGATCGCGTTGCATCGTTCGGGGCGCCGGGGTGAGGCGCTCAGTGTGTTCCTGCGGCTGCGTGCGACGTTGGGGCGTGAGCTGGGTCTGGAGCCTTCTGCGCGGCTGCGTGGGCTGCAGCACACGATTTTGACGGCGGGGCCCGAGAGTGTGCCGGCGCCGGTCCGTGCGGTGCGTGGTGTGCCCGGTCCGCAGTCTGTGTCCCTGGCTCCGGTCCACTGACTTTTCTGGCGCCCGGGCGCCGTATTTTCTGGAGGTACGGATCATGACCCGTGAGCCGACGGCTCTTCCCGGCGCCGACCCCGGCGCTGGTCTGGGCGCCGACCCCGGCGCTGGTCCGGGCGGTGATGTTCTTGCCGGGGTGAAGGCTGTGCTGGCTGATGTCGTGGGTGTGGATGCCGGGCGTATCGAGTCCGGCCGGCCGTTTGCCGTTCTTGGTCTGGACTCGTTGCTCACCGCTGAGTTCGTCTCTGCGGTCGGCCGGCATTTCGGGGTCCGTATCACGGGCGGGGCGCTGTATGAGTACTGCACGCCGGCGCTGCTGGCCGGCCACCTGGCGGCCGTGCGCCAGGGCGTCCCCGCCGCGGGCCGGGCCGTTCCTGCCCCGGCGGCTGTGCAGGAGGTCCTTGTGGTGCTGCGGGAGCAGCTGGCGCAGCTTCTGCACTGTGAGCCGTTCGAGATCGAGGGCGGGGCCGCCTTCGATCAGCTGGGTATCGATTCCCTGCTGGCGGCCGGGTTCGTTGCCGGCGTCAACCGTGCCTACGGGCTGGCCGAACGTCCCGTCACCGTCCAGGAGCATCCCAGCCTCGCCGCGATGGCCGCCTACGTCGCCTCCCGCACCCGGGACGCGGCACCCCCCGCCACCCCCGCCACCCCCGCCGCCCCCGCCGTCCCCGCGGCCGTTGCCGTCCCTGCCGTCCCCGCGGCCGTTGCGGTCCCTGCGGTCCCTGCGGTCCCTGCGGCCGTTGCGGTCCCTGCGGCTGTTGCGGTCCCTGCGGCTGTTGCGGTCCCTGCGGCTGTTGCGGTCCCTGCGGCTGCTGCGGTCCCTGTGGCCGCTGTGGCTGCTGTGGCTGCTGTGGTCTCTGGTGCGCCGGCTGCGGGGGGTGTGCCGCTGCCGGCGCCCGCCGCCGCGGTGGAAAAGCGGGCTGCGCTGTCCCAGGAGGAGATGCTCGCGCTCCTGGACGCGGTGCGCGGGGAGCGGATCGGCGTCGACGAGGCCGCCGCACTCCTGACGGCCCGCCCCGCCTGACCACCCGCCCCCGCCAACCGGCCACCCCTACCGGGGGCGGTACCCGGTTGCCACCATCCCGGCGGTACCCGGCCGTCACCATCCCGGCGGTACCCGGCCGTCACCATCCCGGCGGCACCTGGCCACCCTCACCGGGTTAACACCCGGCCACCGTTACCCGTCCACCACCACCCGGCCACCGTTACCCGTCCACCACCACCCGGCCACCGTTACGTGCCACCGCCATCCGGTCGTCACCCGGGCAGCGCCCGGTCGTTACCGCCTGGGCGGTACCGGTCATCACGCGGCCACTACTACCGGGGCGGTACCGGTCATCACGCGGCCACCACTACCGGGGCGGTACCCGCCCACCATCCTCCGCCGTCACTCCGGCGGCGCCCGGCCGCCCTCACCGGCCGCCACCGGGCCACCGTTACCCGTCCACCACCAGCCGGCCACACCATCCGACCATCACGGGCCGCCGCCGTGCGGCCCTTCCGGCCACCGTCATCCGGTGACCTCCCGGGCAGCGCCTGGTCGTTACCGCCGGGGCGGTACCCGGTCACCATCCGCCATCACTCCACCGCCACCCGGCCACCCTTACCGGGCCGCCGCTATCCGTCCACCACCGCCCGGCCACCCTTACCGGGCCGCCGCTACCCGTCCACCACCGCCCGGCCGCTACCACCTGGTCACCATCACGGGCCGCCGCCGCGCGGTCCATCCGGCGCCACCGCCATCCAGTCATTGCCACCGGGGTGTATCCGGCCACCATCCGGCCGTCTTCACCCGGGCGGTACCCGGCCATCCGGCCCGCCTTCATCCCGGGCGGTACCCCGGCCACCATCTGGTCACCGCCATCCGGGCGGCGGCCGGCCAGCCATCACCCGGGTGGCACCCGGCAGTTCCCCCGCCGCTCCCGCCCCTGACAGCCCTGACAGCTCCGACAGCTCCGAACGGGTCCGACAGGTCCGAACGGGTCCGAACGGCCCGCACGGGTCCGACAGCTCCGACAGGTCCGACAGCCCGGAGGCCCCAGCGGTTCCGAGCCCCGGCGGGTCCGGCGGGTTGGGCAGCCCGGAGGGCCCCCGTGGTCCCAGAGTCCCGGCAGCTCTGACAGCCCCCGTAGTTCCGGTGGCCCCGGTGGCCCCGGTGGCGCCGGTGGGGGCGGTGGGGGCGGGGGTTGTGGTGGGGTCACTGTTGGTGGTGGGGCGGGGGACCGAGACGGACGAGAGGCATCATGACCCTCACCACTCCGGGGCCGCTGGGCGCCGGGCTCCTGCCGCAGTCCCACCAGGCGCCGGTGCCGGTGAAGTTGTGGCTGTGTTCCAACGATGCTCTTTCGCCGGCGGTCGCTGCTGTTCTTGCCTCGCACTGGCTTGATGAGGGTGAGCACGAGACCGCGGCGCGTTTCCTTTTCGATCGTGACCGCCGGCAGTACCTCCTGGCGCATACCCTGGTGCGCCGGGCGCTGGCGCTGGAGGCCGGCATTGCCGAGGCCGAGCAGGTCATCTGGCGTTCCGCGCGCGGGCGGCCTTTCCTCCAGCCGCTGCCCGGCGGTCTGCCCCGGGGTGGCGGTCACCTGGATTTCAACCTCTCCCACGCGGGCGGCTACAGCCTGCTGGGCATCGTCCGCAGACAGCGCATCGGCGTCGATGTGGAGGGCCTGGCACGCGAGGAGCGTGCGTTGGAGACGATCCTGACCACTTTCACTCCCGAGGAGCAGCGGTGGGCGCAGGAGGAGCCGGCGGGAGAGCGGCGCAGCCGCCGGGTGCTGCGGCTGTGGACGTTGAAGGAGGCCTACTCCAAGGCCCGTGGACTGGGACTGGCGCTGCCGTTCGATGAGTTCTCCTTCACTCTGGCCGGGAACCGGGGTGTGCTTGCCTTCCGGCCGCCGGCCGATGACCGGGACGGGCGGTGGCGGTTTGTGGAACTGGAGCCGGTGCCCGGTGTGCTGAGCGCTGTGGCGCTGCCCGCTGACGACGGTCCCGTCCCGTATCTGGAACTGCACCACGGCTTTCCCTGGGACCGGGCCGCACCGCACACCATCGCCCTGCCCGAGCCGGTGGGCGCATCCCACCCCCCGCACGAGCAGTGACCCGCCGGCCCGTAAAACGCCCCCCGGCCCTCTTTCCCGCAGGCGGCTTGGGCGGACGTGTCCGCAGTGGCCTCCGCACAGGTTTCAGCACAGGTTTCGGCAGGGTTTGGTCGGGGGTTCCGTAGTGGTTTCGGCAGGGGGTTTGGGCGGGGTTTGGGCGGTGGTTTTCGTCTGGTGGTCGCGGGCGGAAAATGAGGGGGTGTGTGTCCGGTTGGCTGTCTGCGGGTGTGTACCTGCAGCGGGATCCCGGGTTTCTTCCGGTATGGGTGCAGGTGTTTTCGAGAGTTGTGAAAGCTGTGCGCAATACCTCACTTGGAGCGGCGCTGGAGGACCGCTACAGGGAAACGATGGCCGGGTACGCGCACCGCTAGCGTGCGTCATGGCGGAGATTTCTGGCCACCAGTAGGAACTGGACAACGAACTCGACGAGGTGGGAGGGGCACCGTGAAGATTCAGGTTCTGGGTCCGTTGAGTGCCGAGGTCAACGGGGGATCGATCGTTCCGACGGCGGGTAAGCCGCGGCAGATTCTGTCGTTGCTGGCGCTGTATCCGGGGCGGGTCATGCCTGTTCCCACGCTCATGGAGGAACTCTGGGGGACCGAGCCTCCCGCGAGTGCGCTGACGACTCTTCAGACGTACATTCTGCAATTGCGCAGACGGCTCGGCACGGCCATGGGACCGGGTGCGCCGGGGCAGGCGAAGGACATTCTCGCCACCCGGCACGGGGGGTACCTGCTCCAGATCGACAAGAGCTGTGTCGATGTGAACCGGTACGAGGATCTGGTCCGGCAGGGCCAGGGCGCGTTCGAGGCCGGTGACAACCAGTTGTCCGCGGCCTGTTTCGGGACCGCTCTGGATCTGTGGACCGGGGCGCCGCTGGTCGATGTGAAACTCGGTCCGGTCCTGGAGATCGAGGTGATGCGGCTGCAGGAGAGCCGGCTGGTCACCGTGGAGCGGCGTATCGATGCCGACCTGCGTCTGGGCCGCCACTCGGAGCTGATCGCCGAGCTGACCGAGCTGACCGCCCGCCATCCCCACCACGAGGGGCTGCATTCCCAGGCCATGCTGGCGATGTACCGCTCGGGCCGGCAGGCCACCGCGCTGGAGGTCTACCGCAGGCTGCGCATGCGGCTCATCGACGACCTGGGCGTGGAGCCCTCCCCGCAGCTGCAGCGCATGCACCAGGCCGTGCTGGCGGTGGATCCGCGGCTGGACGTGTTGGCGGGGCCGCGTCACTCCTCGACGTTCGACCTGTTCGCGGCATGAGGGACACCCCCGCCGCCCCGCCCGCCGCCCGCCCGCTGTCCGGCCCGCCGCCGCCCGCCCGCTGTCCGGCCCGCCGCCCGCCCGCTGTCCGGCCCGCTGTCCGGCCTGCGGCCCGGCCTGCGCGGCCTGGCCCGCTGCCGCCCGGCCCGGCGTTGTCCGGCCTGCGGCCGTCTGGGCCTGCCGGCTGGTGCGCCGCTGTCGGGCCTGCGGTGGGCGGTGTGCCGCATCCGGGCCGTCGCCGGTCCTTTCGGCCGGGGCGCCGTCCTGGACCGGGGGCCCGGTGTTCGTGTGTGTCTGCGGGGGTTCAGGCGGCCGTCCTGAGCCGGGTCACCGTCCCCCACAGCGATGCCGGCGTGGCGAAGGTGTCCAGTGAGAACGCCTCGTCCGCGAAGCGGATTGCGTAGAGGCTCTCCAGCGAGCCCAGCAGTTCCACCGCGGCCAGCGAGTCCAGACCAGAGACCCTGAGGTCGGTGTCGGCCTGAAGCGGTTCGCCCGCGCCCAGGAACGGCAGGTAGCCCCGCAGGAGTTCCTCGAACGTCATGTCCCAGGCCATGGCTGATCCCACCCTTTTGTGTGTCGTCGGTTCACCGGAAAACGTTGTGGCCGCACCCCGGCGTGGCCCGGACCACCCGGGATCCGCCGCACCCGGCGTAGCCGTACCACCCGGGATCCGCCGCACCCGGCGTAGCCGTACCACCCGGGATCCGCCGCGCCCCGGCGTGGCCCGTACCACCCGGTGTCCGTCGCGCCCCGGCGTGGCCCGGACCACCCGGTGTGGCCCGTACCATCCGGTGGCGTGGGTGACGGCGTGCCCGTGGGGCGGGGCGTCCAGCAGCGCGGCGCCCGTACGGCGGGGCAGGGGCCGCCTGGCCCGCTGCGGCGGACCCGGCCCGCTGTGGGCAGGCCGGCCGGGGCATGGCGCACGGACGGTGGCGCGAGGCCGAACCGGTCAGCTGGTGCACGAGCGCACTCCTGCCGCACCTGGTGGCTCCTGTCCTTCCGCCAGGACGGTGCGGGGGCAGCCCTGGGCGGTCGTCGGTGGAGGTGTCCGTCATGGTCCTGTTCGTTCCCCGTCCTGCCGGCCGACCGCCTTGTCGCCCCGTCGCGGTTGGCCGGGCCCTGACCCGTAACAGCCTGATCACCTCACCTACAGGCGTGCTGGAGCCGCGGCGAACCACCGGGGTCCACCCGTTCTCCGACACCTCTCCAGGCCAGGCGGTCATGGTGTGCGGGACAGCTGCACGGGACGACGAACCATGAAGAAGGGGCCTCTCGTCATGGTGCCCACGTTGGCCGAGCCCCTCAGCGGGGCGCTGCACGAACTCCTCACCGCGCACAGTGTGCGCGAACGCAACAAGGAACTCGTCCGCGTGCTGGTCGCGGCCGGCAACCGGGGCGAGGTCAACCGGCTCACCCGCCACTGGGCGGGCCCCGGGGGAACCGGCGGGCGGGCGCTGCCCGACGGGCTGGGGCTGACGGTCGAGAGCCTGCTGGCCGACGACGACGTCGTCGCGCTGCGGGCGACCGCCCGCGCCGCAGAAGCGGCCTGGTCGCTGGTGGCGGAGCTCCGCTTCGACGCGGCGGGCCGCCTCGCGCAGTGCCACGTCCTGCTCGTGCCCGCCACCGTGCCGTCCTGACACGACCCCCTCGCACCGGCGTCAACTGCCGGGCACGCACCGTCGGTTGGGATGGGCGGGCGGGCGGGTCCGCGGGGTGCCGGACCTCGCGGGCGGCGCCCGCGGACACCGACCTCGCGGCCGGCGCCCGCGGACACCACGCCGGTTCCACCGCGGCGCCGAACACCGCTCACAGGCAGGCCAGTTCCACGGCGCGGTAGGCACACGCTCC
>NZ_JBWJAQ010000023.1:0-101856 GCF_056387915.1 Streptomyces sp. GLSS-08 | reverse complement strand
CGGGCCGGACCCGCCGCTGCGCCGCCCGCGGGCCGGCATACGGCACCTGCCGGCCCTCGCCTGCCGGCCGTCGGCCTCCGGCCCCGCCTGCCCCACCCGCCGACCGTCGGCCCTCACCCGCCGACCGGCGCCCACCGGCCGGTTCGCTCCGCAGGGCGCAGCCGACGCCCGCCCGCTGTACCGCCGTGCCGGGTTTTGCCGCGGCGCCGAACTCCGCTTGCGGGCAGGCCAGTTCCACGGCGCGGTAGGCACCCGCTCCCGGGCCGGACCCGCCGCTGCGCCGCCCGCGGGCCGGCATACGGCACCTGCCGGCCCTCGCCTGCCGGCCGTCGGCCTCCGGCCCCGCCTGCCCCACCCGCCGACCGTCGGCCCTCACCCGCCGACCGTCGCCCACCGGCCGGTTCGCTCCGCAGGGCGCAGCCGACGCCCGCCCGCTGTACCAGGCCGGGTTTTGCCGCGGCGCCGAACTCCGCTTGCGGGCAGGACAGTTCCACGGCGCGCTGGGCACACGCCCCCGGGCCGGACCCGCCGCTGCGCCGCCCGCGGGACGTCGTACGGCACCTGCCGGCCCTCACCCGCCGACCGGCGCCCATCGGCCGGTTCGCTCCGCAGGGCGCAGCCGGCGTCCGCCCGCTGTACCGCCGTGCCGGGTTTTGCCGCAGCGCCGAACTCCGCTTGCGGGCAGGACAGTTCCACGGCGCGCTGGGCACACGCCCCCGGGCCGGACCCGCCGCTGCGCCGCCCGCTGACCGGGCACGGCGCCCGGGGGACGCGTATGGCGCCCGGGACGGTGTTTGGTGTCCGGGGACGGTGTTTGGTGTCCGGGGACGGTGTTTGGTGTCCGGGGTGGGGGGTGCCGGGCGGGCGGGAGGTGCGCGGGAGGTGGTGAGCGGGCGGGCGTGCTTGGCCCGGTGCGCGGAGCCCGGGGTGTCCGCGCGGACGAGTGCAGGTCGCAGACGGTTCGGGGGCCACTGGAGAAAACGGACGTACGGGCCGTGCCGGAGCTAGCGTGGCAGGGCCGAACGGGAGGGGCCGGCCATGGACGGAGCACCGCACCGCACCGGCACGCACCCCCGCCGCACCCGCGGCCGGATGCCTGCCGCATACCCGGACCGCCGACGCACGCCAAACCCGGACCAGGGGAGTGCGCTGTGCGCCCGGGCCTGCGCTGCGCGCTGTGCGCCCGGGCGGGACACCGCATACGCCCCGGGTAACACCCCCGGTGACGCTTCCTGGGACCCGCCGGTCCCCTACCCGCGGATCCCGGTTGTACCGGTCCCGTACCTGCCGGTCCCGTACCTGCCGGTCCCGGTGGTGCCGGCTCGGGTCGGCCGCCGGGGGCGGGCCGGCGGTGCTGAGCGCGTGGCTCGGCACCACGGGGTGCCGTATCCCACCCGCCGGGTGGCAACGGTCCTCACCGGCCGGGTGGCAACGGTCCTCACCGCTCTGGGGGCGAGGGTTGCCGCCGGCCCGGGGTGGCGAGGGTCCTCGCCCGGTCCAAAGGTGCCGGTTGCAGCCGGCCGGGTGGCGAGGGTCCTCGCCCGGTCCGGGGGTGGGGGTTGTCGCCGGCCGGGGGTGACGGTCTGCTGAGCTGGGGGGCAGGGCAGTGGTTCGGGTTGCGTACGGGGTTGAGTTGAGAAGGGGGAGGCGATGAACGACGGCCGGCCTAGCGGCGTATGCGCGGTGATCGACCCCGAGCGGGGTGCCCACGGCGTCCTGGAACTGCACGGCCCACTGGACACCGCCGGTGTCCACCGGGCCCTGCACCGCATCGCGGAGATCCGTCCCGGTGCCCGCCACACCGGGCTGCGGCTGCTGCGGCACGGCCCCGGCGTGCACAGTGTGGAACTGTCCGGCGGCGACCAGGCGCCGGAGCCCGGCTTCGCGGGCCTGCTCGCCGACCTGCTCACCGCCGCGCCCGAGCCCGCCGCCGACGCTCTGCCCGGCACCGGGGCGGGCGCGGGAGCGGCCGGCCTGCCCTGCGGGACGCTGCCGCGCACCGAACCTCTCACCCCCCTGCAGCAGCAGCGGCTCACCGACGCCCTCACCTGGCCCGACCACCAGGTCGAGCAGATCCTGTGGCGCTGGTACGGCCCGCTGGACACCGCACGCTTCGAGGCGGCCTGGCAGGCCGTCGGCGCGCGTGAGAGCGTACTGCGCACCGCTTTCGTGTGGGACCCGCGCCCGCGCGCCGTCGTCTTCGACCGCGGCATCACCCCCCTCGCCCGCCACTCCCACGGCACGGCGGTCCGGCGCGCTGCGCTGCTGGCCCGCGAGCGTGCCCGCTCCTTCGACCTGCGCCGCCCCGCGTCGGTGCGCGTGGCGCTGCTGGACAGTGGCCCCGCCGACGCCGCGGCGCCCTTCACCGACGTACTGCTCACCTATCACCGTGCCCTGCTGGACAGCTGGAGTGTGCGGCTGCTGATGCGTGAGTGCTGCCGCGCCTACCTCGCCGGCGGTGTGCTGCCCGGCGGTGAACGCCGCCCCGGCCTGGGCGACTTCGCCCGCTGGCTCGGCACCCGCAACCCGGCCCCGGGCGCCTGGTGGCGCGGCGCGGCCCGCCCGCCGGCCGTGCCCGCCTCGCCCCAGCCCGCCCGCGCCGCTGCCGGCGGCGGGGGCACCGGCGTGCTGCGCACGGCCCTGTCCCCCCGTCACAGCGCACGGCTGGCCCACTGGGCCGCGCAGTGGGGGGTCGCGGAGAGCAGCGTGCTCCAAGCGGTGTGGGCGATGCTCTCCTACCGGGCCCGCGGCGCCGCACCCGGGCCCGCGAGCGTCGGCTTCGGCCTGGACTTTCCCGGACGGGGACTGCTCCTTCAGGGCATCGAGGGCCTCCCGGGCCCGTTCGAGAACGCCCTGCCCCTCACCGTCACCCTCCACGCGGCGCTGGGCCTGCCCGCGCTGCTGCGTGAACTGCGGGACGTGGCCATGGACATGGCCGCCTGCGAAGGGGTTGCCGCCGCGAGCCCGCCGCCCGGCAGCGGCGCCGGGCGGCGGGCCGGGGGCCTGCTCGCCTTCGACTGCGGCCCGCGGCCCGAAACCGCCCACGCCGGCGACCTGGCCGCGCACGGGATACGCCTGGAGGAGCAGGAGGCCGCCGGGGCACCGGCCGGATACGCCCTGCGGCTGCGCGCCGGACACGACGCCCGCCGCGCGCTCACCCTCACCTGCGCCTACGACCGTGACCTCCTGGACCGCGGCGCCGCCCGCACCCTGCTGGCACACACCGCCCACCTGCTGAGCCTGCTGCCCGCCACCGCGAGCGCGGCCACCACCGTCGCCGACGTGCTGGCCCTGCTGCCCGGCGCGGCCACACCCCCCGTCCCGGACGGGCCCGGCGCCCGGGACGCGGCACCCCTGGTGGCGCTGCGCGGTGCGCTGGCACCCGCGGCGGCCACCATATGCCTGCTCGACGTACCGGGCGCACCGCGCACCGGGCACTGGGAGGTGGTGCGCCACTACCGCGGACCGGAGGCACTGACCGCGCTCAGCCTCACCACCGGCCGGCCGGGCGAGCAGGCCGCGGCCCTCGGCGCCCTGGCCCGCTCACGCGGCCGGCTGGTCCTGGGCGGCTACTCCGGCACCGGCGCCCTGGCCTGCGAACTGGCCCGCCACCTCACCAGGCCCGGAGTGCGCCCGCCCCTGGTGGTGGTCGGCGGCGCCGACCACGACCCCGACGGGCCCCGCACCCTGGCCGGCGCCCTGCAGCAGGCGAGCGCGTCGGCCGGCCGCCACTGAAAAACACCACACCCGCCCCCAGGCACCCCGTACGGGCACAGGCGCCGTTTCGCGCCGTCCCCTGTCGTGCGCCAGGGCGGGGATCATCTCCTGGGCCAGCCGATGTCCTCGTCCGACGCCGTGACGTGCACCGCTTGCGCCCGGCCGCCGCCGCCCTCCACGGCATCGGGGCGGCCAGAAACCGAGTGCTTCATGAACGACTCCCGTGGATGTGAACGAGAACAGTTCCCGTGATCGAGGACGGCTGGTGCCAGGGCACCGCCACTGGTGCTCGAAATGCTTCCCGGATCCGTTCAAGAACCGTTCAAGAACCGCTCGAGGAACACCGGAGAGCCCGGCCAGGTCCGCACGAGGTCCAGGGCACAACCCATGGCAAAACATTGCCCGCCCGTTGCCCGGCCCCCTACGCTCGGGGCGGCTTCGGTGGCCACCGGCGGTGACGCGCCCCGTGCGCCCCGCACCCGCCCCCACCCGTGCGTCCCAGGGAATGGTCATATGCTGCGTCAGCCCGCCTTCGGCCGCCGTCTTCGCACCCTGCGACAGGCCCGCGGGCTGTCCCAGACCGCGCTGACCGGTGAGGGCATGTCCACGGGCTACCTCTCCCGGCTGGAGTCCGGCGCACGCCAGCCCACCGAACGGGCGGTGGCCTACCTCGCCGAACAACTCGGCCTGCAGCGCGCGGACTTCGAGGAACCCGCCGGCGGTTCACTCGCCCACGCGCTGACGCTGGTCGCCTCCACCCAGTCCGACGCGGCGATGGACACCCTGCGCGAGGCCCTGGCCGCCGAGGGACACGAGGTTCCGGTACTGCGCTGGCAGGCACTGTGGCAACTGGCCCGCCGCCGCCGCCTGCAGGGCGACCACGCCGGCGAGCGAGCGGACCTGGAGGAACTGGTCCGCCTCGGCGACGCCGTCAACCTGGTCGCCCTGCGGGTACGCGGACTGACCCGCTACGCCCGCTGCCTGCGCTCACTGGGAGAGATCACCGCCGCCCTCGACGCCGCGATGACGGCCCACCACCTCGCCCGCGAGGACGACCTGGAGGCACACGACCGCGCCGCGGTACTGCTGGCCCTGGTCTCGGTGGAGGCCGAGGCCGGCCGCACGCCCGACGCCCGCTCCCACGCCGACGAACTGGTCGAACTGGTCGCGGGCTGGTCCAGCGCACTGTGGGCGGAAGCGATGTGGACCGCCGCGGCGGTGCGCCTGCGCCAGGGCGACCACGCCGCCGCGCAGGCCTACCTGCAAGAGGCGCTGGAGAAGTTCGACAGCGCCGAGGACCTCGTGCTGTGGCTGCGGCTGCGGCTCGCCGCCGGCCGCCTGCACCTGCAGAAACTGCCGCCGGACCCCGACGCCGCCGAACAGTGCGTCATCGCCGCCGAACGCGCCCTCGCCTTCGTCTCCACACCCGCCCTGCACCAGGAACTGACCGCACTCAAAGCCGACCTCGCCTTCCTCACCGCCCGCTACGACGACGCCCGCCACCTGCTCGGCGAACTCGCCCAGGCCGAACCCCGCATGACCTACCGCGACCGGGTACGGCTGGACATCCTGCGCCACCAGCTGCGCATCCGCTCCGGTGACGACAGCGGCGTGAAGGGACTGCGGGCACTGGCCGAACAGGCCCAGGCCGACGCCAACATGGACCTCGCCGCGGAGATCTGGCGCCTGCTCGCCGAATCCCTGGCCCAGCTCGAGGCCGCACGGGGCCCCGCCCCATCCGGGGCGTGAGCGACCCCGCCCACCCCCACCACCCACCACGCCCACCACCCACCACGCCCACCACCCACCACGCCCACCACCCACCACGCCCGCCACGCACCACGCCCACCACCCGCCACGCACCACGCCCACCACGCACCACGCCCACCACCCGCCACGCACCACGCCCGCCACGCACCACGCCCACCACGCCCACCACCCACCACGCACCACGCCCGCCACGCACCACGCCCACCACCCACCACCCACCACGCCCACCTACGCCCACCACGCCGCCGCCGGGAACCCGGCCCCACGCGCCCCGGCCCGGCCGGGCACCGCCCCGGGCACCCTGCCGCGCCGTCAGCATCCTGCCGCGCCGTCAGCATCCGGCCGGGCCGTCAGCATCCGGCCGGGCCGTGAGCATCCGGCCGGGCCGTCAGCACCGTCGGGCGGCTCTCACCGTGCGGACGCGGCCAGGACGTTTGCCGGCTCCCCGGCCGGGCCGTGCAGGACGGCCTCCACCTGCGCGGCGCGGGCGGCCGCCGGGGTGTTGGCGCAGGCGCCGGCCTCACCGGCGGAGAGCGCGCACACACCGTTCAGCGCACCCGCGGGCACCTGCCCGGGATCCAGGACGAGGCAATCGAGCAGGTCCGGCTCCCGGCCCCAGGTGAGCAGCGCCCGGTAGCCCAGCCGCTCCACCGCCCCGCACAGCACTTCCGGGTCGGGCGCGAGCACCTCCTGCGGTGCCAGGTCGATGCCCTCACGGGGATCGAAGAGCGAGCGCATGGCCGCGTACTCGTCGTGCACCCGGCGGTTGGGCACCCCGGCCAGCCGCAGCACGGCCGGCCGCCGCCCCGCCAGCCGCTTGACCACCGAGGCGACGTCGGTGACGTCCTGGCCCCAGCGCAGCGCGGGCGCGCCGGCCAGGTCGGCGACCGGCTCGGCGGTGGAGAGCACCGCCTCGTAGCGGTAGCGGGTCAGCTCGTTGTGGTGCACACCCCGCTTGGCCCGTACGTCGACCGCCCGCACGGCCGGCCAATCCCGGGCCAGCACGCCGAACAGGGCGGGGGCGAGCAGCAGTTCGCTCTCCTGGGCGACCTGCTCGTCGATGGCGCGCAGCAGCGCCTCCCGCTCGCCGCGGGCGGCACCCGGCCGGGCCAGCGCGACACCGGTGCGAAAGCAGCGCGCCAGATCCAGGCTGCGCAGGTCACCCAGGAACAGCGAACCGCCCGGGGCGAGCAGCGGCAGCAGCCCCTCGATGACGGTGCGCAGGCGGGCAAGGCTCGCAAAGCGCTGGACCACCGAGTTCAGGACGATCGTCTCGAAGTGGCCGGCCGGCAGCCCGCCGGTGTCCTGCGCACTGCGGCACCGCAGCCGGACCTTGTCGGTGAGGACCGCGTCGGCCCCAACCCGCGCGGTGAGCGCGGCGACGGCGGCGGGGCAGACGTCGGTGGCCCAGTACTCGTGGACCTCCTCGTCGCGGGCCAGACGCTCCATCAGATGCCCGGCGCCCGCACCGATCTCCAGGACCCGGCGGCGCGGCAGCTCCCGGATCCGCTCCACGGTGGCCCCGCGCCACTCCCGCAGCTGCTCCGGCGGGATGGGCAGGGCGTCGTAGCTGCTGGTGCGGCTCTCCCCGGCGTCCGCCCCAAAGGCAGCGGCCGCCGGTGGGAGTGCTTCCCGGCGCGCGTCGGCGCCCTCGCTCTCGTACCTGAGCCCGGAGATGGACATCGGCACCCGCTCCCCTTTTTTCGACAGCGCCTTCCGGCTTGGCAAAACATTGCCTTCATGTTGGCAACGGCGGCCTGAGTGGGTATCTCGCCCCGGTAGAGCGGCGGTTGAGCCGCTGGTGGTGCCGTCGCGCCGGCGCCCGCACGCGGACGGCACGTTGCCAAACACCGCCCGCACCCGGTGTGAGACGGAGCCCCGCTGGCCGGTGAGAACGCCCCCGGGAACGCCGAAGCCCCCGCGGCGGCACGGCGGCCGGCGGGGGCGTCACGAAGCGGGCACCGGGCCCGGGCGCGATCAGACGGAGGCGACCTCGGGGGCGCTGGGCCAGCCGATGTCACCGGCGGGGACGACCTTGGGGGCGGTGGGCCAGCCGATGTCACCGGCGGGGACGACCTTGGGGGCGGTGGGCCAGCCGATGTCACCGGCGGGGACGGCGGTGGGGGCGGTGGGCCAGCCGATGTCACCGGCCGGGGTGGCGGTGGCGGCCTTGGGCCAGCCGATGTCACCGGCCGGGGTGGCAGTGGGGGCGGTGGGCCAGCCGATGGAGTCCGCGACGGTGACCGTCCCCGGCGCCGTCGGCCGGCCGATCTCGTCCGCGGCACTGAAGGCGCCGGCGGTGGAGAAGGCGGCACCGGCGATGGCGGCGGCGGCGGTGGCGATCCGGGCGATGCGGTTCATGGCGGGCTCCTCGGTGTCAATTCCGTGTTCGCTGCTTGGCAACCTCTTGCCTAAAGATTGGCAAGCAATTCTCGTGAATTGGTGGGGAATAGGTGGAATTTCGCTCAAGATAGCCGTGATATGCACTCCAAAAGACCGGCACGCCACACTGAATTGCCTAAAAGAACCGCCTCTGAGCTGCGAAGATGCGCACCCTTGGCACAATTGCGGGCCCTTTGGCAACGCTCGGCAAACCCTGGAGAAGGGAGCCGGAAACGGCTGACTCCGGGGGCCGGCGGGCCCGTCCGCTAGAGCGCCGCCGGAGCCCATGTTGCCAATTGCCCTCCCGTGTGGGCAATGTATTGCCAAGCACGAGGCAACACATTGCCTCGATTGTTCTGGGGACGGGGGAGGACCGGAAGTGAACGCGATGTCCCATGGTGAGCGAAGGGTCCATCTGAACGCGGCCGGCGTCGGCCGCATGCCCGCGGCCGTCCTTGGGGTCCTCACCCGGTGGACCCGCTTCGAGGACCGGTACGGGCCCCTGGAGCTGGAGGAGCACCTCGACGGCGTCCTGCACGGGCAGATCCACGAACGGCTGGGCGCCCTGCTCGGCGCGCCGGCCGGCGACACCGCGGTGTGCACCGGCGCCGCCGACGCGTTCACCGCCGTCGTCTCCCGGCTCCCGCTCGGCCCGCGCGACCGGGTCTGGACCACCCCCTACGAGTCGGCCGCCCACCTCACCGCCCTCTACGCCCTGCGCGCCCGCACCCGCTGCCGGCTGGAGGTCGTACCGCTGCGCCCCGACGGGGACCTGGACCTGGAGTGGATGGCGCAGCACATCGGCGACGACGTCGCCCTGGTCTGCGTCCCCTACGTGGCTTCGGGCTGCGGCATCGTCAACCCCGTCGAGGACGTGGGCCGCCTCCTGGCCCCCTACCGGTGCCTGTACGCCGTCGACGCCTCCTACGCCGTGGGGCAGCTGCCCGTGGACGTCACCCGCATCGGCTGCCACCTGCTCACCGGCGACGGCTGGCGTTTTTTGCGCGGCCCCCAGCGCGTCGGGTTCGCCCATACGGCGCCCCGGCTGCGCCAGGCGCTGGCCCCGTGCGGCGGCCTGCCCCTCACGCCGCCGCACGGCGCCGCCGTCGCCGCGCTGAACACCGCCCTGGCCCAGCCCGCACCCCCACCCGCACCCGCGTGGGGGGAACTGGGGTCCCGGCTGCGGGCCGCCGTGCAGAACACCGCCGGCACCGAACTCATCGCCCCCGGCCGGGTCCAGTGCGCCATCGTCACCTTCCGGCACGAGGACCTGCCGGCCCACCTGGTGCGCCGCCGCCTCGCCGACCGCAAAGTCACCGTATGGAAGACCGTCGCCGCGCAGATGCCGCTGTACCTGCCCGGGCGCGGCATCGTCACCGCCGTCCGCGCCTCGGTCCACCACGACAGCCGCGCCGAGGACATCGACGTGTTCGCCGGCGCGCTCCAGGACGCGGTGGCACAGGGCAGTGCGCGCTCCGCCGGCGTGCCGCGCCCGCTGTTCGGCGCAGCGGCGCCGCCGCACGCAGTGCCGCTGGCGGCCGCGGCGCGATCCCGCGCCGGCGAGCGGACGCAGGACGGCATCTGACCCCCACCTGCACCCCGACCCCGGCTCCAGTCCCGGCCCGCCGACGCCGTACCCCGGCCCCGGCCTCCATCCCTGCCCCGGACCCGCGCCCGGCCTCCGGACCCGCGCCCGGCATCCGGTCCCGCTTTCCGATCCGGCCACCGGCCCCCGCCCGGTTCCGGCCCGCCCGCCGCCACACCCCGGCCCCGGCCTCGGCTTCCGGTCCCGGCCCCCGCGCTCGCGTCCCGCCCCCGCGCCCGGTTCCGGTCCCCGGCCCCGCACCCGGTCCCCGGCCCCGCACCCGGTCCCCGGCCCCGCACCCGGTCCCCGGCCCCGCACCCGGTCCCGGCGCCGTACCCCGGCCCGGGGTGCGGGTGGCTCGGGGCCTGCGGGCAGCGGGCGTTCACGAACAGACGCGCCAGGCGCCCGCCCTGCCCGGCGGCACCGGCCCGCACCGCACTGGGCGTACCGGCGGCACCGCCCGTACCGGGCCGGCATTGGCGGGACCGGGCGTACCGGCACCGGCGGCGCCCCCGTGTATCGGCCGCACCGTCCGCGTACAGGCCCGTATCGGCCGGGCTCCAGCCCGGCGCGAGGACCGCACTGGTGTGCTGCAAGGGCGCTGCTGTTGCCTCGGACAACGGCCACTGAACGGCAGTGGTTCTGAAGGAGGTTTCGCATGGCTCTCCGTGACGTATTCCAGTCCCTGAACGAGACCGACGCCGTTGCTTCTCCGGCCGAGTCCCGTCTCGCGGGCGAGGGCATCCTCGACCCGGAGAAGGCCGCCGTCCTCAGCAACAACGAGGAGGCCGCGGACGCCCCCATGACGGTCCTCAGCCAGATCAACGAGGCCTGACAGCACCACGCTGGGGGTTGCCCGGGAGCGCTCGGCTCCCGGGCGCCACGGACCGGGAAGGTTGGCATCCGCATGACCACAGCCACTCCTTGGCCTGCCGCCCTGACCGGCAGGCTTTTCGGGGACGCCGCCTGGGGCGTCTCGCACCGCGTCGAGAAGCAGGCCCTGGATCCCGCGGGCCTGCTCACCTGCGACGGCATCCGGCGCATGCTCGACGCCAGTCTCCTCAAGTGGCCCTACTTCACCCTGCTCAAGCACGGGGAAGTGCCCACCGTGTCCTCCTACACGGTCAAGCGGGACGTGATCGGGCACAAGGTCGGCGGATTCGCCGACCCGCGGGCCGTGGCCCGTCTCATGGCGGACGGCGCCTCCCTCAAGCTCAACCAGGTGGCGGACTGGCACCGGCCCACCCGCGACATCGCACGGCAGCTGGAGCAGCTCCTGCCCGTGGCGGCCAACTCCTACATCTTCTGGACGCCCCAGGAGTCGCGCGGCATGCTTCCCCACCGGGACGCCGCCCACGTCCTGGTCATCCAGCTCGAAGGCCGCAAGCAGTGGCACCTGTACGCGGAGCCCGGCCAGATCGGCGCGTCGGCGGGCCTGGACGTGGACGCCGCCCGTCCCACCCACGTCTTCACCCTGGAACCGGGCGACGTGCTGTATCTGCCGCACGGCTGGCCGCACGACGCCGTCGCCGCCGGCGGCGACTCCCTGCACCTGACGTTCACGCTCACCGAGCCGACCCCCGAGGACCTGGCCGACGCGCTCCTGCGGCGGTTCCTGGACGACGAGCACAACCTCGTGCACCACTTCCACACCCGCCGGCTCCCGGCCCGCACCAGCGAGGTCCGCTCGGCCCTGACCGAGCAGGCCAAGACGCTGGACGGCGCCCGCTGGGCGCGCACGGCGCTCGAGACGATGCGGGAGGCGATCGGCTGATGACCACCACGACCACCGAGATCCACGAGACCGCCCCGGCACCGCCCACCGGACCGGACCCGTCCGCCGGACACGACCCGGCGTCCAACGGCCCGGACCCGTCCGCCGGACACGACCCGGCGTCCAACGGCCCGGACCCGTCCGCCAGTTACGCCCCGGCGCCCGCCGGGCACGAGGTGTCCGCCGGGCACGAGGTGTCCGGGTACGGCGTGGTGCCCACCCGTCTGGAGCACCTGGTCGGCGACACCGACGCCTTCTTCCGCGACCACTGGGCCAACCAGCCCGTCCTGCTGCGCGCGCACAGCGACCTCGGCCGGCTCATCACCGAGCAGGAGATGTGGGACGAGGTCGAGTGCGGCCTGCTGTCCCGCCCCTACTTCACCGTCTTCAACGAGGGCGTGCGCACCGCGATCAGCGACATGACCCGCAAGCGCCGCGTCGTGGGCCACGAACTTCCCGGCTACATCGAACCCGAACGCATCCGCCAGGACTTCGCAGCCGGCGCCACCTTCAAGTTCAACCAGGCCGAGCACTGGCACCCGCGCATCCGCACCCTGGTCAAGGCCCTGGAGCCCCACTTCAGCGGCGGCCTGGAATCCTTCGTCTTCCTCAGCCCGCCCGGCAAGACCGCCATGCAGGCCCACACCGACGGCGCACACGTCTTCATCATGCAGGTCGCCGGCGTCAAGGACTGGGTGGTGGGCCGCATCGACGAGACCTCCACCAGCGACTCCACCCTGCACGAGGGGCCCATCCCCGACGAGCAGCGCATCGAGATGACCCTGCGCCCGGGCGACGTGCTGTACATGCCGCACGGCACCCCGCACTACGCCACCGCACGCCAGGGCAACTCCATCCACGTCGCCATCACCATCGAGGAACCCACCGCGCACAACCTCGCCGAGGTGATCCTCGCCGGCTTCCTCGGCGACCCGGCCTTCAAGGCCCTGCACGACCACCACCACCAGCACACCCTCGACCAGCGCACCGAACTGCTGCGCACAGCCCTGCTCGCCCACCTCGCCGCCGTGGACGAACAAGCGGTGACGCGGGCCGCCGTCACCCTGCGCAGGGAACACCGGTGACATGGCGCCAGGGCGCCCGCCGCGCCCCCTGGATGAGCGGCGGGGGACCCGCGGCCGTCACCGAGGGAACCCTGCGCACCACCACCCTCAACGACACCTGGGCCCGCCTCGCCCCGCAGCTGTCCGCCCGCGGCATCACCCGGGTCGCCGACCTCACCGGCCTGGACATCCTCGACGTCCCGGTGTGGACGGCGATCAGGCCCGCCGCCGCCACCCTGGTCGCCAGCGCCGGCAAAGGCATCTCACCCGACGCCGCCCGCATCTCCGCCGTCATGGAATCCCTCGAGGTCGCCGTCGCCGAACAGGCCCGCCCCGCCCGCGTCACCCGCGACAGCGCCCGCGCGCTCACCCCCGGCTACGAGGTCGGCGAGCTGTCCCTGCACCCCGTGTCACTGGCCGACCAGCGCACCGTCCTTGACTGGACCCCGGGCTGGGACCTGGCAGCGGGCCGGCCGGCCCTCGTCCCGGCCGCCGCGGTGGGACTGCGCGGCTGGGCCGCCGACCGCTGGCAGCCGGCCACCTTCGTCACCACCACCAACGGCCTCGCCTCCGGCAACGACCACGTCGAGGCCGCACTCCACGGACTGCTCGAAGCCGTCGAACGAGACGCCCTGGCCCGGCTGCGCGACGGCGACGCGACCGCCACCGACCTGGACACCGTCGGAGAACGGCTCGGCGCGGTCATCGCCCGCATCCACGCCGCCGGAGCCGACGTCGCCCTGGAACGCATCCCCTCGGTGCCCGGCACCTGGGCCTACACCTGCTGGCTCACCCAGCCCGAGATGTGGCAGATATTCGCCGGCTCCGGCTGCCACACCGACCCGGCCACCGCCGCCGAACGGGCCCTGCTGGAAGCCGTCCAGAGCCGCGGCTCCGCCATCAGCGGCGGACGCGACGACATCCCCGAGTGGACCTACCGCCGCCTGGCCGCCCCGCCCGGCCGGTCCCGCCCCACACCACGGCGCACCGAAGCGATGCCGCACACACCCCCGCCCCCCGCCACGCTCGGCCAGACGCTGGAAAACCTGGTCACCGCCGTGCACCGCACCACCGGCCGGCCCGTGATCGCCGTCGACCTCACCCCCGGCCGGCAGCCGTGGCCCGCCGTCGTCCAGATCTTCGCACCGGGCCTGGGACTCACCCTCCAGCACCCCCGCCCGCAGTCCCTCGCCAGCAGGAGCTTCGCGTGACCCCCCGCCGCATCGCCTTCGTCGGCCCGACCCTGCCCCCGCCCCAGCGGCCCGCGGGACCCTTCGAATACCGGCCGCCCGTACGCCACGGCGACCTCTTCGACCTGTGCCTGCGCCCCGGCGACCAGATACTGATCGTGGACGGCGTCTACCAGCACTTCGCGCCCGTCCGGCACAAGGAGATCCTCGCCCAGCTCGCCCGCGGCGTCCACGTCGCCGGCACCGCCAGCCTCGGCGCGCTGCGCGCCGCCGAACTGGCCGGCTTCGGCATGCAGGGCCTGGGCCACGTGTACGCCGAGGCCCGCGCCAAACGCCTGAACGCCGACGCCGACGTCGCCGTCCTGCACACCGACGACAGCGCCGGCGCCCGCCGGCTGACCGAGGCGATGGTCTGCGTACGGCACGCCCTGGCCGAACTGCTCGAGGCACAGCACCTGGACACCGGCCAGGCCACCCGCCTCGAACAGGCGGCCGCCCGCCTGCACTTCACCCAGCGCTCCGCCGCGGGACTGCGCCACGGCGCCGGAGCCGACCGCGCCGCCATGGACCTGCTCCTGGACCACCTGGCCCGGCACGGCGACATCAAGACCCGCGACGCCCGCCACGCCCTGGACACCCTGGCCGCCCACCCCGTACCGCCCCCCGCCGCCCCCGGCACCGCCGACGCCTGGCCCAGCTCCTACGGCCGGGAATGGGACTTCGAACACCGCCCCCTCAAGCCCGGCTCCGCCGTCAGCGCCCGCCTCGCCCTGGCCTGCCTGCAGCTGTTCGCCGCCGACTTCCCCGACCGGCACCGCGCCTACACCCTGCGCCTGGCCGCCACCACCATCACCGGCGGCGGCGGTACCGCCACCGCGGGGCAGGTCCTCAGCGCCGCCGGTTTCGCCCCCGCCCCCCGCCCCGACGCCCAGCTGGCCCGCGCCACCGAGGCCACCACCGCCTGGAGCACCGACGAACGGCTCCTGGCCCGCACCTTCCGCCTGCCGCCCGGCCGCCTCGTCTACCAGGACCTGCCCGCCGAAGCAGTCACCGGCACCACCCTGGACGAACTGGAGGAGCGCTGCCTGCGGCTGCTGCTGCCGCCCGGCGCGCAGCCCGCCCCCACCGCACACCGGCACGCCCTGCTGCGCGAACTGTGGCAGGCCGGATCGGACCACGAGTACCGGCTGTGCGCGCTGGAACGCGGCTTCCGCGACAGCGCCGAAGCCGCCCGCCTGGCCGCAACCTTCGACCTCACCCTGGTCGCCCGGCTCCTGCACGCCCCGGCGGCGGCAGCCCGATGACCCCCACCCCGCCGCCCGCCACCCCCCTGACCGACGCGCCGGCCCAGGCGCCGGCCCAGGCGCCGGCCGAGTCGCCGGCCGAGTCGCCGGCCGAGTCGCTGGCCGAGTCGCTGTGCAGCGAACCACGCCCCACCGAGGTGGCGGCCTACGGCGACGACGGACTGCTGCTGCGCGTGGACGTCCCCACCCGGCACGGCGCCGAGCAGCCGCACCTGCTGCACTACCGGCGCCGCCCGGACGGCAGCTGGGAACACACCTGGACGATGCCCTGGGGCACAAAGGCGCTTCCCGTGCCGGGCGGCTACGTGTGCGTGCGCCGCGAGCAGGGACGCACCCTGGTGGTGCGGCGCCGGGCCGACGGCGGCGGGGAACAGGTCCTGCTGAGCGTCCAGGGACAGGTCGCCGCCCTCGCCCCCCGCCCGGACGGCACCTCCATCGCCGTCACCGCCACCACCTTCGGCGGGCCCGGAGAACACCCCCAGAACCTGCTGACGGGCTCCGACGCCGTCTGGGCCAAGGGCAGCGACATGACCCTCAGCCACGCCAAACAGCCCCAGGGCGACTGGCACCTGCACCTGCTGCCGCTGGACGGCAGCGCCCCGCACCGGCTCACCCCCGCCCTCCCCGCCGGCCTCGCCCTCACCGGCGAGGCGGCCTGGGCCACAGCGGCCACCCTGCTCCTGGGAGCCCAGCGCCACCACCGCCACGGCCTGCGCAACTTCGGACTGCTGGCCCTGAACGTCCAGGACGGCGACCAGGACGGCGACCAGGACGGCGACACGGCCGGTGAACTGTTCTGCGACACCCTCGACCTGTGCTACCCCGTCCAGGGCCCCGGCGGGCAGGTCGCCTACCTCGCCACCACCCGGCGCCACGACAACGAACCCGTCACCCAGTTCGCCTGCCTGGTCGGCGCACACCTGCACCAGCCCGCCCTGCTGGCCGCCGAGAACGGCCTGTGGCAGCGCCCGGCCGGCTGGGACGGACCACGCCGGCTGGTGTGCACCGCCGAGTCCGGACCCCGCCGCGGCCTGTACGTCCACGACCTGGACCACGCCACCTGGCGGCCGGTGCCGCTGCGGGCGTCGGTGATGAACGCCCGCATCCACACCGGCCGGGCCGCCGTCCTCACCTCCGCCCCCGACACCGCGCCCGCGCTGGAGGTGAGCACCCTGGACACCGGCACCGCCGAACACGTCGTGTCCGCCCACACGCCACCGCTGCCGGGCCGCCTGCACCACCGGCCCCAGCACATCCCCGGCACCCACGGCGAGGTCGCCAGCTGGGTGTGCCTGCCCAAGGACACCCCGCCCCGCGCCACCGTCGTCCTCTACCACGGCGGCCCGTTCAACAGCTGGAGCGAATGGTCCTGGCGCTGGAACCCCTGGCCGTTCGTCGCCTGCGGCTTCGCCGTCGTCCTGGTCGAACCGCCGATGAGCCTCGGCTACCCCGACGCCGTACGCACCGGCTGGCGCCAGTGGCGCGGCGGAACCGCCGCCTGCGCCGCCGCCCAGGTCGAGGCGGTCCGCGCCGCCGAGGGCCTGCTGGACTCCCCACTGGCCCTGATGGGCGGCAGCTTCGGCGGCTACCTGGCCCTGACCACCGCCGAACTCCTCAACCCCGACCTGGTCGTCACCCACGGCGCACCCCTGGACCTCACCCAGGTCGCCGAGGGCAGCGACGTGGGCTGGCAGTGGATCCGCGAATTCGGGGACCCCACCGAACGGCGCCCGCTCTACCAGCTCAACAGCCTCGCCGCACGCCCCGTACGGCCCGGCACCCGGGTCCTGCTCTCGCACGGACTGCACGACGGCCTCGTACCGCCCACCGAGACCCTGCGCACCCACCGCGCACTCGCCCGCCAGGGCGTGCGCAGCGAAGTGGCGTTCTTCCGCTCCGAGGCACACCCCCTCAGCCGGCCCGGCAACATCCATGCCTGGTACCGCTGGGTCCTGTCGGCCGCCGCCGACGAACTCACCCCCACCACCCCCGCACAGGCGGCATCATGACCGCCCGGCACGTCATCACCAGATCCGCACTCGCCCACAGCCTGACGAACCTGGGCATCCGCCCCGGCACCACCGTCCTGACCCACACCTCACTCAGCTCCTTCGGCTACGTCGTCGGCGGCGCCCACAGCGTCCTGCTCGCCCTGCGCGACACCCTGGGCCCCCAGGGCACCCTCGTCATGCCCGCCTTCACCCCCCAGCTGTCCCACCCCCGCACCTGGCGCGCCCCCGACCTCGCCCACGCCGCCGCCGACCCGGACACCGCCGCCCAGATGCCCCCCTTCGACCCACGGCGCACCCCCGCCGCCCGCACCATGGGCGCCCTGCCCGAACTCCTTCGCACCCAGCCCGCCGCCCACCGCTCCACCCACCCCCACGTCTCCTTCACCGCCCAGGGCCCCCTCGCCCAACACATCGTGCGCCACCACCCCCACCCCTGGCGGCTCGCCGCCCACGGCCCCCTGGGCCGGCTGTGGGACCTGAAGGCCACCGTGCTGATGCTCGGCACCCCCTGGCACAAATGCACCGCCCTGCACCTGGCCGAGTACGCCACCGCCTACCCCGGCCGGCGCGCCGGCCTGTGGGCGGTGCCCACCCCCCGCACACCCGGCCGCACCCACTGGCAGGAGATACCCGAACTCCTCGTATGGGAAGGCGACTTCGACGCCCTGGGCGCCGCCTACGAAGCCACCGCCGGCCCCCTGGCCACCACCCGCGTCGCCGGCGCCCTGTGCCGGGCCGTACCCCTGCGCGACCTGGTGCGCTTCGCCTGCCGCTGGCTGGCCGGCCACCGCGACCTGCGCCGCGCACTGACACCCCCCGGCTGGCGCGCGGTCACCGACGCCCCCGCCCCGCTGCCCGCCGGACACCTCGGCGCGGCACACCCCCACACGCCGCACAAGGAGCCCACCCCATGAACGCCGAGGTGTCCCTGCGGCCCGTCACCCCCGGCGACCTCGACCTCTTCGAGCGGGAGTTCGCCACCCCCGAGGGCACCGGCCCCTACCAGTGGTTCGGCTTCACCCCCGCCCACCGGCTGCGCGCCCGCTTCGCCGACAACGCACTCCTGGGACCCGACGGCGGCACCCTCACCGTCACCGCCGACGGCGCGCCCGCGGGCCGCGTCGAATGGTTTCCCGCCGCCTGGGGACGCCCCGACACCTCCTCCTGCTGGACCATCGCCATCGGCCTGTTCCCCGCCTGCCGCGGCCGCGGCACCGGCACCGCCGCCCAGCACCACCTGACCCGCTACCTCTTCGCCCACACCCGCGCCGAACGCATCCAGGCCTGGACCGACCACGCCAACCTCGCCGAACAGCGAGCCCTGGAAAAAGCCGGCTTCACCCGCGAGGGCACCCTGCGCAGCGCCCAGTGGCGGGCCGGCCGCTGGCACGACCAGATCCTGTACTCGGTGCTGCGCACCGACACCCCCCTGCCGGACCAGGAGCCCCGATGAGCGAGCAGCCCACCACCCTGCGCCTGGACAACGGCCTGCGCGTCCTGCTGCAGCCGCTGCCCGGCTGCCAGGTCGTCGCCACCTGCCTGCACGTCGGCACCGGATTCCGCAACGAACCGGCCGCCGGCGCAGCCCACCTCCTCGAACACGTCCTGGCCCAGGGCGCCTCCAGCAGCAGACCCCTCACCGACGCCGTGGCCGCCACCGGCGGCATGACCAACGCACGCACCGCGGCCGACTACACCCAGTACACCGCCGTCCTGCCGGCCGGCGCACTGGACCTGGGACTGCGCATCGAACACGAAAGGCTCAGCGACCCCGACCTGGGAGCCGGCCACGTCACGGCACAGATCGCCGTCGTCCAGGCCGAGATACGCCGCAACATGCTCCAGCGCCCGCACGGCGGACTGGTCCTGTTCGACCTGCCCGCCCTGCTCCACGACACCTGGCACAACCGGCACAACGGATACGGCGACATCGACGCCCTCCAGGACCTCCACCCCGCCGCCCTGCGGCACTTCTTCGACGAGTCCTACGCACCCGCCAACGTGCACCTCGCCCTCGTCGGCGACTTCGAGACCGCCCACGCCCGCGACCTGGTGCACCAGCGCCTGTCCCCGCTGCCCCCACGCACCCACCGCACCCGCCCCCACCTCCCCGAGCAGCCGCTCACCGCCGACCGCCGGGCCCCGCGCACCGAACGCATCGCCCGCACCGCCCGCACCGCCCTGGGCTTTCGCACCCCGGACCCGGCCACCGACCCCGGCGCCCACCTCGCCGCCGTCCTGCTCGGCGAACTGCTGGAAACCCGCGGCACCCACTGCGCCTGCCACCCCCCGGCCCAGCGCACCTGGGGCGCCTTCCGCACCCGCGCCCACCGCACCGGCAACCCCTTCGACGTCGCCCGCGACGCCCTGTTCGCCGTGGACTTCCCCCACCCCGCCGACACCGACCCCGACCAGGGCGAACACTGCCTGCGCTCCGTCCTTCACGCCATCGCCCGGGGCACCGTGCCGCTCACCGCACCCCTGGCCCGCATCCGCAGACAGCTCGCCCTGGCCCTGCACGCCGAACTGGACTCCGTGGCAAGCCAGGCGTCCTGGCTGTGCGTGGGCGCCGCCGTCCACGGCGACCCGCTCCACCTGGCCGCCCTGCCCGACGCCCTGCACCGGCTCGCCGACACCGAGGTGGCCGCCGCCGCACACCGCTACGCCACCGCCCCCGCCGCCCGCATCACCAGCCTGCCCGCCCCCACCACACGCACACCAGCCCCGGGCCGGACAGGAGCCGCCGCATGAGCACCCCCACCCCCACCACACCCGCACCCGCACCCTGCTTCACCGCACCCCCGCACCTGGAAAGCAGCACCGCCCGCGGCACCGCCGTCGCCCTGCGGCGCCCCGGAACCGGCCAACTCGCCGAAGCCAGGCTGCTGTTCCCGCTGACCCCGGCACCCGGCCCGCACCAGGCCCGCGTCGAGGTACTGGCCGAAGCCCTGCGCGAGGCCCTCACCGAAGCCGCCGCGGACCTGGCGACCGTACGGGTGGAGACACGCAGCGACCGCGCCGTCATCGCCGTACGCACCTTCGCCGACGACTTCACCGCCGCCTGCGCCCGCATCCGCGACTGCCTCGACACCGGCCGCCCCCACCAGACCCGCCGGGTACGCGAGGCCGCCGGCCGCGTCGCACAGCGCCTGACCGCCGCCCGGGCCGCACCCGCCCACCTGGCCCGCACCCACTTCCTCACCGCCGTCTACGGCCCCCACCCCTACGGCCGCGCCGCCACCGCCGCCCAGAGCGCCGACGTCCACGGCCCGCACACCGCGGCGCTGCTGCACGGCACGGACCCCGCCCGCCGCAGCAGCGTCACCGTGGGCCCCGGCCCCGCCGAAGACCTCCTGGCCCAGGCCCTGGCCCTGCTGCCCGAAACCGGCGCCACCCGCCCCAGCCCACCGCCCGACCCCGGCCCACCCCCGCCCGCCCCAGGGCCGCCTGACGCCGGCCCGCGCACCACCGTCCTGCACCCCGACACCCCGCAGACCCTGCTGCGCCTGGGCACCCTGGTCCCCGGCCGCGGCCACCACGACTACCCGGCACTGCAACTGGCCGTACTCATGCTCGGCGGCTACTACGCCAGCCGCCTCACCCGCGTCCTGCGCGAACGCGAAGGCCTCGCCTACGCGCCGCGCGCCGTCCTTGACCCCCTGGGCACCGGCGCCGTACTGACCGTGGAAGCCGACGTACGCCACGACGGCGCCGCCCGCGCCCTCGCCCTCATCACCCAGGAGACCCAGCGCCTGGCACAGGGCGCCTTCACCGCCCGCGAACTGCACAACGCCCAGAACTACGCCGTCGGTTCCATGGCGATGGCCTGCTCCTCCCGCTCCGGGCTGGCCTCCACCTACGCCGCCGTGCTGGCCGGCGGCCTGCCCGCGACCTGGCCGGCCGGCTACGAGGACCGGCTGCGCTCCCTGAGCGCGCACGAGGTGGCCCGCGCCGCCGCCGCCCACCTGGCCCCGCCCGGCCTCAGCACGGTGGCCGTCGCTCCCGCCTGGACCCCCGGCCTCCCGCCGCCCGCCCGCAACGGCACCTGAGCGCCCGGCCGGACGCCACCGCACCGCAACCGACGACGAGGGACCCACCATGGTGAAAACGTTCATCGAGCGCACGTTCTCGTCCCTGCGCGGACCGGCCAGGACGCTCGGCGCGCTGCACTTCGCCGACAGCCTCGGCAACGGCCTGTTCATGGCCGGCTCCGCGGTCTACTTCGTCACCGTCGCCCACCTGCCCGCCACCGTCGTCGGCCTCGGGCTCTCCCTCGCCGGCCTCAGCGGCTTCGCCGCCGGCCTGGTCTTCGGCCGGCTGACCGACAAGGCGGGCGCCCGGCGCCTGCTCAGCGTCCTGCTGCTCCTGCTGGCCGGCGCCTACGCCCTCTACCCGGCCGTGCACTCACCCGCCGCCTACTTCCCCGTGGTCATCGTCACCGGCGCCCTGGAATACGGCTGCGGACCCGCCTTCGGCGCCCTGATCGCCGACCTGGTCCCCGAGGGGGAACGCGTCACCGCCCGGGCGGCACTGCGCTCCCTGTTCAACGCCGGCTTCTCGGCCGGCGCGCTGGCGGCCGCCGCGCTGATCGCCCTGGGCACGGACGCCCTGAGCCTGCTCCCGCTCGGCAACGGCCTGACCTTCCTGCTGGCGGCCGCCCTGGTGCTGAAACTGCCCGTGACCGGTGCCCGGGCCGCCGCCGGCCCCGGCAGAGCCTTCGGTGTCCTGCGCGACCTGCCCTTCCTCGCCGTCATCGGCGCCTCCAGCCTGCTCGCCCTGCACAGCGCGGTCCTGCTCGCCGGGATCCCGCTGTGGATCGTCCAGAACACCGCGCTGCCGCACGGCACCGTCCCGCTGATCCTCGCCGTCAACACCGTCCTGGTGGTCCTCTTCCAGGTCGCGGCGGCCCGCGGCTCGGAGAACCTGGACGGCGCCGTCGCCGCGGGCCGCAGAGCGGGACTGGTGAGCGTCCTGGCCTGCGCCGTCCTGGCGGCGGGCCAACTCACCGGATCCTTCGCCACCGGCGCGCTCGCCCTCGCCGCGGTCCTGCTGTTCACCCTCGCCGAACTGTGGCAGTCCGCCAGCGGCTTCGGCCTCGGCTTCGCCCTGGCCCCCGAACACGCCCGCGGCGAATACCTCGGCGCCTTCCACCTGCACGTGGTCATCCAGGCCACCCTCGGCCCCGCCCTGGTCTGCTTCCTGGCCGTGGGCCACGGCCCGCTGGGCTGGCTGGCCCTGGCAGCCCTCTTCCTGGCCGGCACGGCCGCCCTCGGCCCCTCGGTCACCCGGGCCCGCCGCGCCCTGCCCGCACAGCACCGCGAACCCGCCCCCCAGCCCCGCGCAGCCGCCTGAGGCGGGCAGCGGACAGCCACCGCCGGCCCCGTGCCGCCGGGCGCCGCAGCGGGCCGCGGCGACAGCACTTGAGGGGTATGCGAAAGATGCTCGATCCAGGACGCGGAGACTGCCCCCTGCCGAGTCCGGATTCCCTCACGCGGGTTCCCCGGCGTCCCTCACCACCCCCGTGGACACGACCTGGCCACGGACAAAAGCGGAGGCTGAGATCATGACCGTCGAGCTGGCGCACAGCACCCCACACGCCTGGCCCGGCCAGGAGTTCGCCGCCCTGTACGCGCAGGCGCAGCACTTCTACGCCCACCAGATGCAGCTCCTGGACACACACGACACCCACTCCCTGGCGGCCACCTTCACCAAGGACGCCGTCCTCGAACTGCCCTTCCTGCCCGCACCGGTGGCTGCCCGCACCGGGCTCGCCCGCTACGAGCGCGCCGGCGCGGCACGGCTGCGGCAGGCCGGGGCCCGCCTCCACCACTGGGTCGGCATGCTCGACGTGCGGCCCCGGCCCGAGGGGACCCTGCACACCCGCTGCTCGGCCCTGGTGCACACCACGCCCCTCAGGGGCAGCTCCAAGGTCCTGTACGTGTGCGTCATGCAGGACGTCCTGGTCCGCACCCGCGGCACCTGGCGCACCGCGCACCGCCGGGTGACCCGCGACGACCTGACCTGACCTGACCTGAACGGCGGGGGCCCCGCCCGGCGCCCGGTGGCGTGAGGTGGAACGCCGCTCCAGCTGAACTCGAAGTTCCGCACCACGCACGGGACGCGCAGCCGCGCCCCTGCCTACAGTGGCCGTGCTCATCACCTCCCTGTCCGCGCCCGCCTGCCGTCACCCGACGAGGGCGGGCGCGTCGACCCACGGGGGAGCGGGCGCGCACCGCGCCCGGCACCCCCCGCGCCCGGACCAGAGCCCGTTCGCGGGCCCGGGCGGCCCGCCCGGCACACCCCGCCGCGCCGGGCCCGCCCCTGCCTCTCCCACCAAGAACACAAGGAGGAACCCGCCGTGGCCGCCCACCCCGACACCGTCGACGAACAGGCTCCCCGCACGGCACGCAGGGCGGTCGCGCACCGCCTGCTGATGTGCCCCCCGCAGTACTTCGACGTGACCTACCGCATCAACCCGTGGATGAACCCGCACAAGCCGACGGACGCCGGGACGGCCCTGCTGCAGTGGGAGCAGCTGCGGGAGCTGTATCTCTCGCTCGGGCACACCGTCGAGGTCATCGAGCCGATCGAGGGCCTGCCGGACATGGTGTTCGCCGCCAACGGCGCCACCGTGGTGGACGGCAAGGTGCTCGGCGCCCGGTTCCGGCACCGGGAGCGCACCGCGGAGGGCCCGGCCTACCTCGACTGGTTCGCGCAGGGCGGCTTCACCGACCTGCTGTGGCCCGAGCACATCAACGAGGGCGAGGGCGACTACCTGCGCGTGGGGCGCCGGATGCTGGCCGGCACCGGCTTTCGCACCGACCCCCGCTCGCACGCCGAGGCCCAGGAGTTCTTCGGCCTGCCCGTGACCGGCCTGACCCTGGTCGACCCCGACTTCTACCACCTGGACACGGCGCTGGCGGTGCTCTCCCCGGACGAGGTCATGTACTACCCGGCGGCCTTCAGCCCCGGCAGCCGGGCGGTGCTGCGGGAGATGTTCCCCGACGCGATCCTCGCCCGCGCCCAGGACGCCGCGGTGTTCGGCCTCAACGCCTTCAGCGACGGCCTCAACGTGCTGCTGCCCCAGGCGGCCACCGGGCTCATCGCCCAGCTCAAGGAACGCGGCTTCAACCCGGTCGGGGTGAGCCTGGGGGAGCTGCTCAAGGCCGGCGGCAGCGTCAAGTGCTGCACGCTCGCACTGTCCTGACACCCCGCCGCCGCGGCCACCGCCGGGCACGGTGCCGCGCGCCTCGGCCGGCGGGGCCGGGGACGGCCCCGCCCGCCGCTTCAGGGCAGGCTGGTGAACGCGGCGAACAGGTCGTCGAGTTCGTGCGTGTGCACGGTCAGCGACTGGGGGGTCAGCGCCGCCGCGTCCAGGGCGGCCAGCACGGCCCGCAGGGTCTGCACGCCGGCGTCGCCGGGGATCTGCAGGGTGAGCGTGACAAGGTCACAGCTCGCCTCGCCGAGCCCGGGGTGCGCGAGGGCCCCGAACACGGCGCCCGCCCGTTCGAGGGTGAGCGCGTCGGCGAACCGCATACGGATGAGGGCATCGGGCGGATCACTGCGCGGCGCCGCCCGCAAGACGGGATCACCCGGCCCCGACACCGCGGCCGGCTCGGCCGGCTCGGCCTGACGGTACGCCGGCAGGACGCTCAGGTGCGCGGCCGGCTCGTTCGCCGCGGGCGGGGGCATCCCGGTTCCGGGCCGGGAATCCAGCAGGACGAGCCGGGCCCGGGGCGTAAGGGACGCAGCCGGACAGCCGGCCGCCTCCCCGTCCGGGCCGGCCGCCGCGGAGGGCGGCGGGGTGTCACCGCGCCCGCCGGGCGGGACGGATGACGGCGGGGTGTCACCGCGCCCGCCGGGCGGGGCGGGGTACCAGGGGGTGTGGGTCACGGGCACTGCCCTCGCCTTCGCCGGAGTGTGGTCGTGCGGGTGCCGCCGTCCCGGCGGCGGCCGCCAGGACACGACCGCTGCAGCCGGTGCCTCGTTCACGCCAGGACCTCGGCCTCGTGCGGGTCCGGCACGATCACCGTGCCGGTGCCGTCGTCGGTGAACATCTGCAGGAGGACCGCGTGCGGGATCCGGCCGTCGATGACCTGGGCCGCGCCCACGCCGCCGCGCACGGCGTGCAGGCAGCCGGTCATCTTGGGGACCATGCCCTCGCTCAGCTCCGGCAGCAGCTTTTCCAGCTCGCCGGCCGTCAGCCGCCCGATGACCTCCTCACTGTGCGGCCAGCCCGCGTACAGGCCCGCGACGTCGGTCAGCATGACGAGCGCCTCGGCGCGCAGGGCGGCCGCCAGTGCCGCTGCCACGGTGTCGGCGTTGACGTTGTAGACCGCGCCGTCCTCGGCGCTGCGGGCGAGGGGTGAGACCACCGGGATCCGGCCGTCGGCCAGCAGGCTGTCAAGGGCGCCGGTGTCCACGCCGGTGATGTCGCCGACCCGGCCGACGTCCACCGGTTCCCCGTCGATCCACGGCACGTGCCGCACCGCGGTCAGGGTGTCCGCGTCCTCGCCGGTCATGCCGACGGCGAGCGGGCCGAAGCGGTTGATCAGCCCGACCAGTTCGCGCTGCACCTGCCCGGCCAGGACCATGCGCACCACGTCCATCGCGGGCGGCGAGGTGACTCTGAGCCCGCCCCTGAACTCGCGCGCCAGGCCGCGCCGTGCGAGCTCGGCATCGATCTGGGGGCCTCCTCCGTGCACCACCACGGGCCGCAGCCCCGCGTAGCGCAGGAAGACCACGTCGCGGGCGAAGGCCGCCGTCAGGTCCTCGTCGACCATGGCGTGGCCGCCCAGCTTGATGACGACCGTGCGGCCCTGGTGGCGGGCCAGCCACGGCAGGGCGTCGCCGATGGACCGGGCCTTGGCCAGCGCCGGGTGCACCCCGGCGCTCACCACGACCTCGCACGCCGGGCAACGAGGCCGCCGGCCGGGCAGTTGGCGCTCATGGGAACGACTCCTTCTGGTGGGGGCCGGGCCACGGGCCGGGCCCTGATGACCGGTGGACATGCGCTTGAACACCGCACGAGAACACTTGGCCGGGATGCGGGCTCTTGGGAAGGTGAACACCTGCCGGTTCGGGCATCGGCTGTGCCGTCATCATGGCGCGCGGACGAGGGCCGGCGGAACACCGATTCCCGTCAACCCGCCCCCGGCGGCGACTGCTTTCCTGCCTTTTCGACACCGCCGACTTTCCTCCCCTGACGGATGTCCCATTCCCCGCTCGAAAACGGGTCGCGGGCGGCTCGAGGGGGAGTGGAATACCAGGGGCCGCACGGGACGGGATGAACGGCGCGCGGTGTGAAACCGCCGTTGCGGAAACCGCCGTGGGGTGGGCTGCGGTGCTGCGGCGACAGCAGCCGCAGCCCACCCCGTGGTGTGCCTCTCAGGCGGCCGAGGACGCGATTTCGGCGACGTCGGCGACGTCGACGGCGCGGCTGCTGTCCAGCTCCCGCTCGGCGCGCCGCAGCACGATGGAGTCGGCGATCTCGCCGCTGCGCACCGCGATGTTCGACAGCAGGGCCGAGGACAGGCCGTGGCTGTGCTCGGTGCCGCCCTGGAGGTAGACGCCGCAGGCGGGCCCCGATGCGGCGACGAGGCGGTAGTCGCGGGTGATGCGGTGCCTGCCGACCTCGTCGCGCTCGAAGTTCTCATCGAAGTCGCCGAGCAGGCGGGCCGGGTCCAGGCCGTCGTAGCCGGTGGCGAACACCAGCGCGTCGACGGCCAGTTCCTCCCTGCGGTCGTCGAGCAGCGAGTGCAGGAGAACCCGCGTCGTGTCGCCGGCCTGCTGGATCTCGGCGACCCGGGTGAGGTTGCGGAAGTGCAGCCGCTGGCTGCCGCGCACCTGCTCGTCGTACGAGCGCTGGTACAGGGCGCGGATGACGTCCGCGTCGACCACCGAGTAGTTGGTGTTGCGGTGGTAGCGCCAGAACGAGTCCCGGGCCCGCTCGGTGCCGAAGTAGTACTGGTCGACCGCGCTGGGGTCGAACACCTGGTTGGCGAAGGGGGTGTCGTCGGCCACGGAGTAGCCGTAGGAGGGGATGACCGCGCTGACCTCGGCGTGCGGCAGCGAGTCGTAGAGGAACCGGGTGATCTCGGCCGCGCTCTGGCCGGCGCCGACCACCGCCACGCTCTTGAGGTCGCCCGGGGCCTGGGCGTTGAAGCGGCTCAGGAACTGCGAGCTGTGCCACACCCGTTCGCTGCCGCTCACGCCCTCGGGCAGGCGCGGAACCAGGCCCGTGGAGACGACCACGTTGCGGGTGGTGACCACGCTGGTGGTGCCGTCGCCGGCGCGCACCTCGATCTGCAGGAGGTCGGAGGTGCGCGCCCCGGCCCCGGCGGCGGGCCGGATGGAGGTGACCTCGGCGCCGTAGGTGACCCGGTCGTCGAGACCGGCGGCCGCCCACTCCAGGTACTGGTGGAATTCCTGCCGGGTCGGGAAGAAGTCCTGGTTGTTCACGAACTGCACCAGCCGGTTCGAGGCGTGCAGATATGAGACGAAGCTGTACCGGGACGCCGGATTCCTGAAGGTCGCCAGGTCCTTGAGGAAGGAGATCTGCATCGTCGTCGACGGCAGCAGCATGTTCCGGTGCCAGCCGAACGTGGGCTGCCGCTCGAAGAAGTGGCACTTGATCGAATGCTGCGGAGAGCTCGCTTCGTGTTCCTCCAGCGCGATCGCGAGCGACATGTTGGACGGGCCGAACCCGATACCGACCACGTCGTAGATTTCTTGGCTGGGCCTACCCGTTATGTCCATAGAAAATTCTCCCGCTTTGCGTCTGAAAAACTCGACCGGTGGCTCGAGAGACCGTCGTACAGTGTTCTCCGGAGAGTGTCTAAAAGGCAACTAGAGGGCGGCATGAAGACGGTTCGACGCCGCCACCGGAGGCTCGATATCCGAAAGCGTTGTCCCGTCGACGGGACGGGGGTACGGTCGGCGCGGATTCTCAAGACTTCTGCGTGACGCAGCCTCCCCGCAGGTGAGTCCTGCCCCTTTGCCGTGCCCCGAGACAATTGCCGAAAGGTGACTCCGGATGTTCGTTCCGAGCTTTTATCGCGAACCGGGAAGTTCGTGGATGGTGGATCTGATCCGTGGTAATCCGCTGGCGCTCGCGGTGTCCAACGGCAGCGCCGAGGACGGCCCGTTCGCCACCCACCTGCCGGTGATCTTCGACCCCGGGACCTCCGGCGACCGGAGCGGCGAGCTGCCGGGGACCACGCTGCTCGGGCACCTGAACCGGGCCAATCCGCACTGGGCGCAGCTGGAGACGGGCGCCGTGCTGCTGCTGACGTTCACCGGCCCGCACACCTATGTGTCACCCACCGTCTACGACAAGACGCCGGCGGCCCCGACCTGGAACTTCACCGCGGTCCACGTCCGGGGCGTGGTGGAGAGGATCACCTCGACGGAGGAGACGCTGGGCGTGGTGCAGTCCACCGTGCGCGCCTTCGAGGAGGGGTTCGGCACCGGCTGGGACATGAGCGACTCGCTCGGCTACTTCCGCAAGATCGTGCCCGCCGTGGGGGCCTTCCGGTTCACGGTGACCGGGGCCGAGGGCATGTTCAAACTCAGCCAGGAGCAGCCCGGCGAGGTGCGCGAGCGGGTACGGGAGTCGTTCGGGCAGAGCGCGTGCACCTACAAGCGCGAGACCGCCGCGCTGATGAACCGGCTGCCGTGAGGTGCCGGTGGCCCGGCGCCGGCGGGTTCAGGCGCTGATGGCCACCGGGACCCGCTCCGCCGGGCCCTTGGGCCGGGCGCTGTCCGCACCATCGTCCGCGGCCGGCGCGGGCAGGCTCGTCACCGGCGTGAGCCCGGTGACCTCCGCACGCTCCCCGGCCGTGCCCGGCTCCTGCAGGGCGCTGGCCGCCGCACTGTCCAGCACGGCCATCACCCACTGCTCGAAGTCGACGCCCAGCTGCTGGGCGGCCCGGTGCCAGCACTGGAAACGGCTGCCGGGGACATCGAGGCGCCGGCTCGGCTCGGCGGCGACGGGCGGCTGCTGCTCGCCCTGGCGCGCGGCGCGGATGGCGCCGCGCAGCTGCTTGGTGGTCCACTGCCGCTGCTCGGCGCGCTCCAGCCACAGGTCCTGCTCCTCGACCGGCATGGAGGCCAGCTCGGCGTGGTGCTGGAAGCTCAGGGCGGCCCGGCGCCGGCTGAGGTCGAAACGCCGCGAGACCCACGCGTAGTTGCGCAGGGTCTGGTACGACAGGCCCGCGGCCCGTATCCCCCGCTGGTAGCGGTCGGTGTAGTGGTCCTTGCCGTACACCAGCCAGTCGCCCAGCCACCAGGACGAGGAGTCCAGGACGTCGGCGAGCTGGCGCCCGGCCCGCTCCCACTCGTCGTAGGCCATCCTGGCCGGCATCTGCAGACCCACCCTGGTCGTCAGCACCTGGCCCCGGCGCGGCGCGGCCCCCGCGGTGCGCGCGGGGGGCTGCGCGGGAGCTGCTGCCGGGCCGTTGTGCGACCCTGCGGTCTGACCGGCCTGACGCGTCATCATGCCTCCATGAGGTGGGTCCCATAACCGGTGAGAACCCTCGCAGGGCGGGATGGAGGGGTACCGGAGCGGCACTCGAACGAGTGCACGTCGAACGTCCCCGCGGCATGGCACCGTCTTCCGGTGGCATCATCGGTGCGCTCCCGCGGCCAGGGCGCGTGATCCCTCCAGGCCCGGGGAGCTGTCCCGCCGACGGGACACCGCGCGGCCACCGGGCCCCCGCGCGCCGTACACCGCCTTTTTTCTTCTTTCCTTTCCCGGTGCCCGCGGGGCATGTCAGGGCCCGGCGAATTCCTGCGCCGCGGCACGGTTCCCTTGTCCCGGACCGCGGCCCTCAATTTCACCCGCCGGCGCCCACCGCCCGGCCACTCCGGGAATCCGGTGGGTATGTTTCCTTGACGGTTCGCATCCCCGGAGCGCGTAAATCGGCCACCGGAACATGGAAAAGAACCGGCGGACAGGTATTTTGTACCTCTTGGCCGTTATGGCCGTAGAGGGGAGCCGTACGTGGACATGCACCTCGTGAACACCACCGCAGAAGTGCGCGGCCGCCGCCGGGCGGCCGGGCGGGCCGGTGCCACGGCGCGGGACAGGGGCCTGTGATGGGTCTTCACCTAATCGCCGCCGACAGCGCACCGGCTGTGTCCGGCCCCGCCGCGGCAGGGGAGCCGGCCCCGGGACGCCGCGTGGCCGCGGTGCCCGTGGACGCGCTGCTGGACGCCGACTCGCCGCGTATCGACGGCGAGAACAGCGACCGCGTCCGCATGCTCGCCGCCCTCACGTCGCCGCTGCCGCCGATCCTCGTGCACCGCGCGACGATGCGCGTCATCGACGGCATGCACCGGCTCAAGGCCGCGCGGCTGCGCGGCGATGCCACCATCGACGCACAGTTCTTCGAAGGCGGGCAGACGGAGGCCTTCACCCTGGCGGTACGGCTCAACACCACCCACGGACTGCCGCTGTCACCGGCCGACCGGACGGCCGCGGCACAGCGGATCCTGCACGCCCGCCCGCACTGGTCGGACCGGCGCATCGCCGCCACCGCCGGCCTCGCGGCCGGCACCGTCGCCTCCATCCGGCGCCGTTCGGGTGAGCAGAACGCGCAGTTGAACACGCGCGTGGGCCGCGACGGGCGTACCCGGCCGCTGCAGGCCACCGAAGGACGGCTGCGGGCCAGCCAGGTCATCGCCGCCAACCCCGCGGCATCACTGCGGGAGATAGCGCAGCAGGCGGGCATCGCCACCGCCACCGCCAAGGACGTACGCGACCGCATACGCCAGGGACAGGACCCCCTCCTGCCCAAGAGGCCCGCACCCGGGGCGAGTTCACCCGCAGGGCCCGGGACCCTCCCGCAGCCGGGCGGCCCGGGCCGGCCCGTGACACGCGCCTCCGCGGCCGCCATCGGGCTGCTCCTGCCCAACGTGTGCAAGGACCCCTCCCTGCGCACGGAGGCCGGCCGGATGCTGCTGCAGATGCTCAACGTCCACTCGATCGGCGACGAGGCGAAGTGGCTGCGCCTGGCACGCAGCGTGCCCGGACACCGCGCCGACATCCTCGCGCAGGCCGCACGCCGCTGCGCCGACCACTGGCTGCGCCTCGCCAACGAACTGGAGACCCGCCGGACGTGAGCCCCCACGCGGGCCCCCGAGCGGTCGAGGAAGACGTCCACCGCCGCTTTGCCCGCCCGGCCCGGGCCCGGGTCCTCGTTCATGCCGTCGCTCCCTCCAAGCCCGCGCCGGCGTCCGGCACGACCACCGTGCCGGCGCCCTCGTCGGTGAAGATCTGCAGCAGGACGGCATGCTCGACCCGGCCGTCGACGACGCGGGCGCTGCGCACCCCGTGGTTCACGGCGTACAGGCAGCCCTCCATCTTGGGGATCATCCCGGAGGCCAGCCGGGGCAGCAGCCGGCTGAGTTCCCCGGCGCTGAGGCGGGGGATCACCTCGTCGCTGTGCGGCCAGTTCGCGTACAGGCCCTCGACGTCGGTCAGGATCAGCAGCGCCTCGGCGCCGAGTGCGGCGGCCAGTACCGCGGCCGCGGTGTCGGCGTTGACGTTGAGGACACCGCCCTGGGCGGCGTCCTTGTCGTCCTGGGGCCGGGCGACGGAGGAGATGACGGGGATGCGTCCGTCGTCGATGAGGGCCTGCACGATCCCGGCGTCGACGTTGACGACCTCGCCGACGCGGCCGATGTCCACCGGCCGGCCGTTTCGGTGCGCGTAGCGTCTGACGGCGGTCATCAGGCGGGCGTCCTCACCCGTCATGCCCACCGCGTGCGGGCCGTGCTCGTTGAGCAGCCCGACGAGCTCGCGCTGCACCTGACCGGCCAGGACCATGCGCACGACGTCCATGGTCTCGTCGGTGGTGACCCGCAGGCCGTCCTCGAACCGGGGCTCGAGGCCCAGGCGCCGCAGCTGTGCGCTGATCTGCGGTCCGCCGCCGTGCACCACGACGGGGTGCAGGCCCGCGTGCCGCAGGAACAGGACGTCCTTGGCGAAGGACGCCTTCAGGGCGTCGTCGACCATGGCGTTGCCGCCGAACTTGATGACGACGGTCCTGCCGTGGTGGCGTGCCAGCCAGGGCAGCGCCTCGACCAGGGCATGGGCCTTGGGCAGGGCAGCGGGCTCGCCCGGGCGGCCCGCACGAAACGGCGGGGGAGAAGCAAAAGCGCTCATGAGGAGTACTCGCTGTTCTCGTGGACGTAGTCGGCGGTGAGGTCGTTGGTCCAGATGACGGCCGAGTCCGTGCCCGCGGCCAGGTCCGCGGTGATGGTGACGTCGCGGCCGCTCATGTCCACCCGTGCGCGGTCCTCGCCCACCGATCCGCTCCTGCACACCCACACCCCGTTGATGGCGACGTTGAGCCGGCCGGGCTCGAAGGCGGCGGCGGTGGTGCCGATGGCGGACAGGACGCGGCCCCAGTTGGGGTCCTCGCCGTGGACGGCGCACTTGAGGAGGTTGTTGCGGGCGATGGAGCGGCCCACCTCGACGGCGTCGTCCTCGCTCGCCGCGTTCACGACCTCGACCCTGATGTCCTTGCCGGCGCCCTCGGCGTCCCGGACGAGCTGGCGGGCGAGGTCGGCGCAGACCGCCCGGACGGCCTCCGCGAACTCCTCGTGGCCGGGGGTGATCCGGGATGCGCCGGAGGCGAGGAGCAGCACGGTGTCGTTGGTGGACATGCAGCCGTCGGAGTCGATCCGGTCGAAGGTGACCCGGGTGGCCGCCCGCAGCGCCCGGTCCAGGACACCGCTGTCGACGTCCGCGTCCGTGGTAAGGACCACCAGCATGGTGGCCAGGCCGGGGGCGAGCATGCCGGCGCCCTTGGCCATGCCGCCGACGCTCCACCCGCCCCGGGTGACGGCGGCCGTCTTGTGCACCGTGTCGGTGGTCATGACGGCGAGGGCCGCGTCCCGGCCGCCGGAGTCGGACAGCCGCGTGACGGCGCTCTCGACGCCGGCCAGGACCCGGTCCATGGGCAGCGGCACACCGATGAGCCCGGTGGAGCAGACCGCCACGTCCGCCGCGTCCAGGCCGAGCTGCCCAGCGGCCTTCCCGGCGGTGGCGCAGGTGTCCCTCAAGCCCTGCGGCCCGGTACAGGCGTTGGCGCCACCGGAGTTGAGCACGACCGCGCGGAGGCGGCCGCCCGCCAGCACCTGCCGGGACCACTGGACCGGAGCGGCCTGCACACGGTTGGAGGTGAAGACACCCGCCGCGGCACAGCGCGGCCCCTCGTTGACGACGACGGCCAGGTCCCGGGCGCCGTTCTGCTTGATTCCCGCGGCGATGCCCGCCGCGGTGAAGCCTCGTGCTGCGGTGACGCTCACTGCATCTCCTTGTCCGCTCCGCCGCACCGGCGGCTGATGTCACCGGCGCCCGCGCGGCGCGGGAGTACGGCCTTCGCCGCCGTCTGCGGCCCGGCGCCCCTGCGGCCCGCCGGTGACGGGCCCCGGCTCACGGTGCGACTCCGGTGGTGGAAAGACCCGCGTCCTCGGGAAACCCGAGGGCGAGGTTCATGCTCTGCACGGCACCGCCCGCGGTGCCCTTGGTGAGGTTGTCGATGGCGCTCACCGCGATGATCCGGCCCACCTCGGGGTCCAGGGCCACCTGGATCTGCGCGGCGTTCGACCCGTACACGGCCGCGGTGGCGGGCCACTGCCCCTCGGGCAGCAGCGTCACGAACGGCTCACCGTCCAGCGCCTTCTCGTACGCCGCCCGCACCTCCCCGGCGCCGGTCCCGGGCCGCACCGCGGCGGAACAGGTGGCGAGGATGCCGCGCGGCATCGGGGCCAGCGTCGGGGTGAAGGAGACGGCGACCCGGTGGCCGGCCACCGCGCTCAGGTGCTGCCTCATCTCGGGGGTGTGCCGGTGGCCGCCGCCCACGCCGTACGGCCGCATGGAGCCCATGACCTCACTGCCGAGCAGATCCGCCCTGGGCGCCCTGCCCGCGCCGGACGTGCCGGACGCCGCGACGACGACCGCCTCGGGCCCGGCCAGCCCCGCCGCGTACGCGGGAAACAGGGCCAGCAGCACCGCGGTCGGATAGCAGCCCGGCACCGCGATGCGCCGCGCGCCCGCCAACGCGGCCCGGGCGCCCGGCAGTTCGGGCAGACCGTAGGGCCAGGTACCCGCGTGCGGCGAGCCGTAGAACCTCTCCCAGTCGCCCGCGTCCGCCAGACGGAAGTCCGCGCCGCAGTCGACGACCAGGCTCTCCTGGCCCAACTGCCGTGCCAGGGCTGCGGAATGACCGTGCGGCAGGGCCAGGAAGACCACGTCGTGCCCCGCAAGGACGCCGGCGGTGGTCGGCTGCACCCGCCGCCCGGCCAGCGGTGCCAGGTGCGGCTGCAGCGCACCGAGCAGCTCTCCCGCGCCCGAGTGCCCGCTCAGCGCACCGATCTCCACACCGGGATGGGCCAGGAGCAGGCGCAGAAGCTCACCCCCCGCATACCCGCCGGCTCCCGCCACGGCCACTCGCACCTTCATGGATCCTCCCCGTTGGCAGACATGCCGTTCTAACGCGGCCGCAGCCCCGCCCACAATCACTCTCACCATGCTCATGACAACCGTGCGGGGGTGCGGGGGACCGCACCACCGCAGCTCACCGGCGCCGTGCCCGCACCACGCCGACTGCCGGCCGGGACGCGAACCGAAGACCCCGAGAGGGGTCCCGGCATCCGCGGGCGGGGTGCGGGCCGGCGTCCTGCTGATTGCCGGCCCGCGCACACAAGAAGGGCTGGGCGGGCTGTCAGCGCGTGCGCGAGGACGTGCCGCAGTACTCGGCGCTCAGGATGGACAGGATCTCGTCCGCCCGCCAGTCACCGTTGTAGTTGAACGTGAGCTGGTGACGGCCGTCGTCGGTGAGGGCGACCAGGGACAGCCACCCCACGGTGCCGCCGTCGCGGTACCAGATGCTGGTGCCGCAGCCCAGCGTCAGCCGCTCCAGGCCCAGCCCGTAGGAGGAGATCGGGAAGTCGGGGTTGACGACGGTCGTCTTCATCTCCTTCAGCTGCTGCGCCGGCAGCAGCTTCCCGCGCAGCAGGGCCCCGTAGAACCTGTTCAGGTCGCCGGCGCTGGAGATGATGTCGGTGTTGCCCCAGAGCTGCGAGCCGTTCACCTCGGTGACGTCGTCGATCCGGTCCGGCTTCGTGTCGAAGAAGAGCTTGGAGTAGCCGCGGCCGCTGGGCTGGGGCAGCTGCGTGCCGGTGCCGGGGGTGGACGTCGCCTTGAGCCCCAGGGGCTCGATGATGCGCTTGCGCACCTCGTCCTCGTACGCCCTGCCGCCCACCTTCTCGACGACCATCGCGGCCAGGACGTCGTTGGTGTTGGAGAACCCGTGCCTGGCCCCCGGCGCGAACACCGGCGGGTGGGCGAGGGCCACCTCCACGCGCTTGCTGTGCGGCATGGTCTCGTACCGGTGCTGGAGGTAGCCCTCACCCAGGACGTACGTGGCGACGTAGTCGCTGTCGGCGAAGTAGTCGGGCAGGCCGCTGGTGTGGTTGAGGAGCTGGCGGACGGTGATCGCACGGCCGTCGTTGCCGTTGCCGCTCACCAGGCCGGGCAGGTGGCGCTCCACGCTGTCGTCGAGGCCGAGCTTCTTCTCCGCCTCCATCTGCAGCAGAACCGTCGCCACGAAGGTGCTGGTGAGGTGCCCGACGCGGAACCGGTCGTTCTTGCCGCGCGGCTCACCCGTCTTCAGGTTGCCGACGCCCGCCGCCGTCTTCCAGACCCCCTCGGCGTCGCGCGCCTCGGCGGTGACGCCGGGGACACCCGCCGCGACGGCCGCCTCGATCGCGGCCTGCGTCGCCTGATGGCCGGACACCCCGCCGGCCGTGTCCGCCCGGGCCGGACCCGTGAGGACGGTGGCCGTGACCGCGACCGCCGCCACGCCGACCATGCCGGCTCTCGGCCTCATCCGTATCGTCATTTCCCCGCTCCTGACAGTCGTCTCTCATTGGCTGATGCCGTACTTGTGCGGTCCGTCGGCGGCAGAGTAGGTCACCGCCGATGTGTGCGGATAGCGTGCACAGCAAGACCGCGAACAACGACAAAGCGGTCGGGCGGCACACCGGATGCCCCGCGGGCCGACGGGTCACGCGCCGCGCACGACAAGGGAGTTGGCCGGGAGTACACGCCGGCCCACCGGGCCCGACGGCACCGGCGGTGAAGCCGGGGGCCGCGGCGGTGGCGCGGCGCGGTGCGGCCCGGCGCGAGGCCCGGCGCCGCGCCCCGGGCCGACCCCCGCCGCTGCACGGCCCGGGCTCGGGCGCGGGACATCCCCGCGCGGGGTGACATGGCCGCCGTACCGGCGGGACCGCCGGCGTCAGCGGTGCGGGGTGGTTTGGGCACGGCACACCCCCGCGCAAGGGGTGGCACTGGCTGCGGCACCGGCGGCGCCCGGGTGAACCGCCGTACGGCGCGGGCTCGGGCGCGGAGCATCCCCGCACGGGACAGACATGGCCCGCACCCGCCGTACCGGCGGCGCCTGCGCGGGCCGTGGTGAGGGCACGGCGCGGGGCGGCCCGGGGCACGGCGCATCCCGCGCGGGGGTGCCCTTGGCTGTGGCGCCGGCGGCGTCCGGGTGAACTCCGGCGCACGGCGCAGGCACGGCGCTTTCCCGCGCGGGGTGACATGCCCGCCGTACCGCTCGCGCGCTCAGGGCGCCGACGTGGTGCGGCAGCGCAGCCGGGACGCGGCGCTTCCCCGCGCGGGGCGACATGGCGGCCGTAGCGGGGTCGGTGGCAGCGCCCGGGTGTGGTGCTCGCCGGTACGGCGAGGTGCGCCGCAGCAGTCCGGCCGTCTGTCCCCGGTCATGGCACACCGCCCCGAGGGCCGGCCCCCGTCCCAGGTTCAGTTGGGGCCGCATGCTCCGGGTCGTGCCGCTCCGACGAACGGCCCCGTCCCGGGGTTCGGCTGCCGCCGTCGCGCGGCGTGCCGGCGGCCGCCGTCGCGCCCCCGCCCGCCCTCACCTCAGCGACACCGACGCCCCCGGGCCGGGCCGCGCAGCACGCTCGCGGCGCCCCGGTCGTGCCGCAACACGCTCACGGCACCGGACGCCCCGGATCGCGCCGCGCAGCACGCTTCGCCCCGCCGGGCACCCCGGGCCGGGCCGCTCCGACGACCGGGGCGCAGCGCGCTCGCGGCGCAGTGCGCTTACGCGCAGGCCCGGTGCAAAGCCGGCCGGTGTCCTGCGGGCGCGGGCGGCGGGGTTCGTCAGGTGCGTGCCGCGCAGGCCGTCGCGTCGAGTGCGGCCCTCGCGTCGAGTTCGATGTGACGCAGCAGCGGGCCGGGATCGTCCTGGAAGTAGAAGTGGCCGCCGTCCAGGACCCGCAGGCCGAGGAAGTGTTCGGTGTGCTCCGCCCAGGCCGCCATCCCCGGCGGTGCGGCAAAGGGGTCCCCGGCGCCCGCGTAGGCGGACAGCGCCACGGGCAGCGGAGCGGCGTCGTCAGCGGGCCGCCAGGTCTCCACCAGGCGCAGGTCGGCGCGGATGACGGGGGCGAACACGCTCCACAGGCCGGGGTCGTCGAAGACCTCGTCGGGCGTGCCGCCGAGCTGTTTCAGGCGGGCCCGCAGCTCGGCGTCGGGCAGCTCGTGGTACCGCGGCCCGGGCCCCGCCGGCCGCGGCGCGGGCCGGGCGGAGACACCGACCCACACCGGCGGCGGCAGGCCCCGGCCGGCGGCCCGCCGGGTGATCTCGTACGCCACGAGGGCACCCATGCTGTGCCCGAACAGGGCGTAGGGGCAGGTGAGTTCCGGCTCCATGCCGTCCAGCAGGAAGTCGGCGAGGCGACCGGCGTCGCTGATTTGCGGCAGGTCGAGGAGCAGACCGTGGCCGGGGGCGTCGAGCAGCCGCACGTCCCACGTGGGGGGCAGCGCGGCCGGCCAGTGCCGGTACAGCACGTGGGAGCCCCCCGCGTGGTGCAGGACGAACAGGCGCAGGGCGGGTCGGGTGCTGTCCATCGCTCCCCCTTGGATCGGACGGCGCACCTTCGCACCATAGAGCGGTGCCGGGCCGCCGGGAGGCGGCACCCCACGGGCTGTGCCGCAGGTGTGGCGGCTCTTGAGTGATCCTCAGGCGCCCCCGCGAGCGCGGCATCGTGGCACAGGAGAGCGGCGCGGTACAGGGGATCGGGGCGGCTGCAGGTGCGGGCGGCCGGCGGGAGGGCCGGCCCGCCCGGCGCCCTTGTTGCGCCGACGGCCGGGTCCCTACGGTGACGTGGCATCGCCGGGGCCGCCACCGGGGTGTCCTGTCGACCGGACAGCGAAGTGTCCTGTCGACCGGACGGACACCGCCCGGCGCGATCCGCACCCGGTGCCCTCGTGCACCCGGCCCGGCGATTTCCCATCTCGAGTCACCTCATGACGGACAAGGACGGTGTCAGGTGAGCACGAACCCTTTCGACGACGCGGACGGCCGCTTCTACGTGGTGGTCAACGACGAGGAGCAGCACTCCCTGTGGCCGGTGTTCGCCGAGGTGCCCGCGGGCTGGCGCGTGGTCTTCGGTGAGGCGGCCAGGACCGAGTGCCTGGAGTACGTCGAGCAGAACTGGACGGACCTGCGCCCCAAGAGCCTGCAGGAGGCCATGGCGGCGGACTGAACACCGGCGCCGTTCGCGGACCCGACCGCAGGCGTCACCCGTCCGCCCCTGAACCCGAGGGCCCCGGTGCGAGCGCCGCGGCCCGCGGTGCCGGCCCGCGGTGCCCGGCTCCGCGGGACCGGCGGCGTCCGCCGCCCGGGGTGCTCGGCCGAGTGACAGGGCCCATGCCGAAGAAGACACGTCGAGTGGGGAGATGAAGGGTTGTGACGGGGGCTGTGAGGACCGCGAGCAGGTACGGGGCGAGGCCGGCGGACACCGGCGGTGAGCCGGCGCAGCGCGAGGTGTTCCTGTCCTTCGTGGGCAGGCAGGCCACGGTGCAGAAGTCGGGGATGACGTTCCCGCAGAACCTGCCCGAGCGGTCCTGGGAGCAGATCGGGACCAACCTGCGCGAGCTGGTGAACTCCTCGGCGTGGTGGCTCGCCGACTGGCTGATCTACGGCGAGGCCACCTACGGGTGGCGGCGCTACAAGGAGGCGATCGAGCGCACCGGGCTCGACTACCAGACCCTGCGCAACTACGCGTGGGTGGCCCGGCGCTTCGAGCACCACCGCAGGCACGACAGCCTCAGCTTCGCCCACCACGCCGAGGTGACCCGCCTGGCGCCGGCCGAGCAGGACTACTGGCTGCGCAAGGCCGAGGCGCAGAAGTGGTCGCGCAACGAACTGCGCAGGGCACTGCGCGCCGGCCTCGCCGTGCAGAACGACGCGGCCCCCGCCCCCTGCGGCGGTGACGAGCAGCAGGAAGCACCCCGCACGCCCCGGCCGGCGGCCGGGGCCGACCGGCAGGACGTCACCACGCTCACCATCGAGCTGTCCGCCGGCCAGCTGGAGTACTGCTCGAAAGCCGCCGCAGCGCACGGTCTGCCTCTTGACAAGTGGGTGGCCCAGGTCCTCGAAACCCTCGGCCGGCCCGCCGCCGTGCGGCCGGCCGCCTAGGGCCTGCCCGACGGGCCGGCCGCCCACCGTTTCACCTGTGGCGCGCCGGCACCCCGTCCGGTCCGCACCCCTCCTTCACATCGGAGTCAGTTGATGATCCTTCAGGGAAAGCGGGTCGCCCTGCCCCCGGAGCCCGTCGTCCACCGGCAGTTCGAGGCGAACGCGCAGGCCGCCCCCGACGCCGTCGCCGTCGTCAGGGCCGGCCGGCAGGTGACGTACGCCGAGCTGGACGCCCGGGCGAACCGCTTCGCGCACTTCCTCACCGCCCGCGGGCACGGCCGGGGCGCGAAGGTCGGCGTCTGTCTCGACTACTCGACCGACATGCTCGTCGCGATCCTCGGCACGCTCAAGGCGGGCGCGGCCTACGTACCCTTCGACCCGGCCTACCCGGCGGCCCGGCTCCAGCTGCTGCTGGGCCAGGTCCCCGGCCTCGCCCTGATCGTGGCCTCCCCGGCGACGGCCGCCATGGTCGACGACGCGGCCGTCGACGTCGTCGACCTCGAACAGCTCGCCGGACACCTGGCAGCCCTCCCGGCGACCTCACCCGGCGTCCCCGTCACCGGCGACGACGTGTGCTACGCCGTCTTCACGTCCGGGTCGACCGGTACGCCGAAGCTGACCGCGGTGCGCCACGAGGGCTGGTTCAACCTGATGAACTGGCTCACGCTCGAGTACGGCCTGCACAGCGGCTCCCACCACCTGGTCGTCAGCGCGTTCGGTTTCGACCTCTCCCAACGGGCCCTGATGACACCGCTGTTCTGCGGCGCCACCCAGTACCTGATGGCCAGCCGCAACTTCGACGCGATGATGGCCTACCGCATCCTGAACGAACACGAGATCCGCGTGGTGCACTGCGCCTCCAGCACGCTGTACGTGCTGGTGGACTGGGAGCGGGCCCGCGGCGGTGACGCGCTCACCCGGCTCGACTACGTGCTCTTCGGCGGGGAGGCACTCAAACCCGAGCGGCTCACCGGCTGGGCCCGGCGCGAGGGCAACACCTGCACCCTCCTGCACCAGTACGGCGTCGCCGAGTGCACCGACGTCGCCACCTCCTACGACCTGGCCCAGTACCGCTCCGGCGAACAGGACATCCCGCCGGTCGGCACACCCGCCTACAACACCGACATCCACCTCCTCGACGAGCAGCTGCGCGGTGTCGGGGTGGGGGAGTACGGCGAGATCTGCATCGCCGGGGCCGGCGTCGGCGCCGGCTACCTGGGCGCCGCGGGCCCCGAGAACGACAAGTTCACCACCGTCGTCGTCGACGGCGCACCGGTGCGGCTGTACCGCACGGGCGACCGCGGCCAGGTCACCGAGGCCGGCCACCTCGTCGTCGCCGGCCGGATGGACGCCCAGGTCAAGGTGCGGGGGATGCGGATCGACCCCACCGACATCGAGCGCGCCCTCGGCAAGCTCGCCGGGATCCGGGAGGCCGCCGTGGCGGTCACGTACACCGACTCCGGCGAGGCCGAGCTGACCGCGTTCATCGTCCCCACCAGAGACGAGCTCACCGAGGACGAGGTCCGCACCCGCCTGCTGCGGACCCTGCCGCGGAACATGGTTCCGGCGCGCTTCGTGAACATTCTGCGGCTTCCGCTGAGCCCGCACGGGAAAGTCGACCGCGCAGCGCTCCTCGACTCACTCAGGACGTACGCCGAAAGCGGCACGGCGGCCTAGCCGAACGCCCCTTGACGAGCAACGGAAAGGACAACGATGAGTGCCGACAGCGTCCGCGCCATCTGGTGCCGGGAACTTCAGCGCGACGACATAGCGGCCGACGACGACTTCTTCGCCCTGGGCGGCCAGTCCCTGATCATGGTCAAGATCCAGGGCGCCTTCATGGAGGAGCTGGGCGTCGAGGTCCCCATGGACCAGATGTTCCTCAACCCCACCATCGCCTCGATCTGCGCGTACATCGAATCCGAGAGCGCACTGGCCCCCTAGGCCTGTCCGGCCCGTCCCGTCCGCGCCGCCCGGCAGCACCTTCGGGCCCGCCGCCCCGCGCAGCACGCTCCACACCCAAAGGGCTTTTCCGGCCGCGGCCGGAAGGTGCGTTCACCAACTATTCGGCAAGAGAGGCGCGCCATGTACGACGTGATTGTCATCGGTGCCCGTTGTGCGGGTTCGCCGACGGCCATGCTGTTCGCCCGGCAGGGCTACCGTGTCCTGCTCCTGGAGAAGGCACAGTTCCCCCAGGACACCCTGTCCTCGCACTACATCCACATGCAGGGCATGTCGCTGCTCAACCGGTGGGGGCTGCTCGACAGACTCCGCGACGCGGGCTGCCGGCCGATCACCCACCAGAGCTACGAGGGCCCCGGCGTCCGCATCGAGGGCTTCTCCCTGCCGCTGGACGGCCTGCGGTACACCTACGCGCCGCGCCGCTACGTCCTGGACCCGGTCCTGGCCGAGGGCGCCGTGGCGGCCGGCGTGGACTTCCGCGAGTCCTGCACGGTCAAGGACCTGGTGTGGGAGGACGACCGGGTCGTCGGGGTGCGCTGCACCACGCCCGGCGGCACCGAGACCACCGAGCGGGCCCGCCTGGTCGTCGGCGCGGACGGCATGCGCTCGCTGGTGGCCCGCAAGGTGGGCGCGCAGAACGTCATCGAGCACCCGCGGGTCACCTGCACCTACTACAGCTACTGGGCCGACGTCCCCTCGCACTTCGAGCTGTACGAGCGGCCCGGCCGCTGGGTCGGCGTCATCCCCACCAACGACGACCTCACCCTGCTCATGACCTACTTCCCGCAGGAGGAGTACAACGACGTCCGCAAGGGAGTCGAACCCTTCTACCTCGACACCTTCCGCACCACGGCCCCCGAGCTGTACGAGCGGATGTCGGCGGGCCGGCGCGTGGAGCAGCTGTACGGCACCGGCCACCAGGAGAACTACTTCCGCAAGGCCTACGGGCCCGGCTGGGTACTGGTCGGCGACGCGGTCAACCACAAGGACTCCATCACCGCCCGCGGCATCACCGAGGCCTTCGTCCAGGCCCAGTCGCTCACCGACCGCATCGGCACCGGCCTGCACGACGACGCCGCCCTCAGAACCGCGCTGCGGCGCTACGAGAACGACCTCAGCGGCGAAGCCCTCAGCCACTACCAGGGCGCGCTCAACGTGGCCGAGCTCAAGCCCCAGGGACGGGTGGAGATGCTGCAGAAACTGGTCGGCCACCAGGAGCACATCGACCGCTACTTCTCCACGCTGTCGGGCGCCTGCTCCATCGACGACTTCTACAACGACGAACTGCTGACCCTGCTCGACCTGAGCTGAGTGACGACCCGCCCCCTCCTGGTTCCGCCGATTTGGAGAAACAATGATCCCGTTGTCGTTCGCGCAGCGTCGGCTGTGGTTCGTGGACCGGTTCGAAGGCCCGTCAGCGACCTACAACGGCGCCTTCGCCCTGCACCTGACCGGTGAACTGCGCGTGGGGGCGCTTCAGGCGGCGCTTCGCGACGTCATCGACCGCCACGAGGTCCTGCGCACGGTGATCGTCGAGGACGACGACGGCGTCCCGCACCAGCAGGTACTGGCGCCCGGTGACCAGCCCTTCCACCTGCCGGTCGTCGAGGTCAGCCGGGAAGGACGGGCGGCGGCCGTCGAGGAGGCCGCCACCCGAACCTTCGACCTGGCCGGCGACGCACCCATCCGCGCCAGGCTGCTGCGGTGCGCACCGCGCGAGCACACCCTCGTCGTCGTCGCGCACCACATCGCCGTGGACGGGGAATCCTTCGGACCCCTGTTCCGCGACCTCACCACCGCCTACGCGGCCCGCACCGAGGGCGGGGCACCCACCTGGGAGCCCCTGCCGGTGCAGTACGCGGACTACACGCTGTGGCAGCGGGACGTGCTCGGTGACGAGAGCGACCCGCAGAGCCTGGCGGCCCGGCAACTGGCGTACTGGCGCGAGGCCCTGGCCGACCTGCCGCAGCCGCTGGCCCTGCCCACCGACCGCCCCCGCCCCCGGGTGATGAGCCCCGACGGTGACCGCGTCGCGTTCACGATCGACGGCGACCTGCTCGACAGCGTGCAGAAACTGGCCACGGAACTGGACACCACCGTGTCGATGGTCATGCACTCGGCGCTGGCGGTGCTCCTGCACCACCTCGGATGCGGCGACGACGTGTCCATCGGCGCGCCGATCACCGACCGCACCGACGAAGAACTGCGCGACCTCGTCGGGTTCTTCGTCAACACCTGGGTGCTGCGCGTCGACCTCTCCGCCAACCCGACCTTCCGCGGGCTGCTCCAGCAGGTACGCGACCGCTCCCTCGCCGCCTACGACAACCAGGACATGCCCTTCGAGCGGCTGGTGGAACTCCTCAACCCGGACCGCTCCACCGCCTACAACCCGTTCTTCCAGGTCATGCTCTCCTGGCAGCCGCCCGTGCCGGCCCTGGAACTGCCCGGCCTCACCGTCCGGGCCGAGCGGCTGGAGACCGGCACCGCCAAGTTCGACCTGTTCTTCGACCTGCTCCCCGACAGCCGTGGCGGGGCACGATGCCGCCTGGAGTACGCCACCAGCCTCTTCGACCGGCACACCGCCGAGACCATCGCCGAACGCTTCGTGCGCGTACTGAGCCGCCTCACCGCCGACCCGCAGCGCGTGATCGGCCTCGTCGACGTCCTGGACGACACCGAGCGGGAACTGCTGCTCACCCGCTTCGACCAGCACGCCGCCACCGTCCCCGAGCAGACCATTCCCGAGCTGTTCGAAAACCAGGTCGCCCGCACCCCCGACGCCCCCGCGCTCGTGCACGACGGCCACACCCTGACCTACCGGGAACTCGACGACCGGGCCAACGCCGTCGCCTGGGAGCTGCTGCGCCACGGCGCCGGCCCCGAGGACCTGGTGCTCCTCGCACTGCCACGCACCCCCGACCTGGTGGCCGCCCTGCTGGGCATCCTCAAGTCCGGTGCCGGCTATGTGCCGTTGGACCCGCAATACCTCAGCGGCCGGGCCCAGAGCGTGCTGTCCGAGGCAGCCCCGCGGTTCGCCGTCACCGACACCAGGACCTGGCAGGACCTGCCGCACGGCGACCTCGTGTGCGTCGACCTGGACCGCAGCACACAGTGGGACACCCCCGGAAGGGCGCCGGGCGACACCGACCGCAACGCACCGCTGGGCCCGGACAACCTCGCCTACGTGATGTACACCTCCGGCTCCACGGGCACCCCCAAGGGCGCGGCGATCACCCACCGCAGCGTCGTCAACGGCGTGCGGGAGCTGATCCGCGTCCTGGACGCACCCCCCGCACTGCGGATGCTGGCCGCCACCTCGGTCAACTTCGACGTCTCGGTCTTCGAGCTGCTGACCACCCTGACCACCGGCGGCACCGCCGAACTGGTCGCCAACGCGCTGGCCCTGGGCGAGCGAAACGGCTGGGACGGCCACGTCATCAGCGGGGTCCCCTCGGTCCTGGGCGAACTGGCCGGCCACCTGGACAGGACACCCGACGTACGCACGGTCGTCTTCGCCGGCGACGTGCTCCCGGGCCGGCTCGTGCGCCAGGTACGCGAGGCCCTGCCGGGCGTGCGCATCGTCAACTGCTACGGACAGAGCGAGAGTTTCTACGCCACCGCCTTCGCCCTCGACGCCTCCAAGGAGTGGGCGGACGCCGACGTCGCCCCCATCGGCACCCCGCTGGGCAACATGCGCGCCTACGTGCTCGGCCCGGCCCTGGCCCCCGTACCGCAGGGCGTCATCGGCGAGCTGTACGTCGCCGGCACCTGCCTGGGCCGCGGCTACCACCACCGCCCCTCGCTGACCGCCGAACGCTTCGTCGCGAACCCGTTCGGCGCCGCCGGCGAGCGGATGTACCGCACGGGCGACCTGGCCCGCTGGAACGCGCAGGGACAGCTGGAGTGCGTGGGACGCGGCGACGGCCAGGTCAAGGTGCGCGGCTTCCGCATCGAGACGGCCGAGGTCGAAGCGGCGATCACCCAGCACCCCGGGATCAGCGAAGCACTGGTGATCAGCCGCGAGGTGCCCGCGGGCGGCCGCCGGCTCGTCGCCTACGTGGTGCACACCGGCGAAGGCTCCGTCGGTGACGACGGCGCCGGCGGCATCGGCGACGTGGACGTGCTGGCCGGAGCCTCCGCCGCCGAACTGCGCAAGTTCACCGCCGCCCGGCTGCCCGACTACATGGTGCCCTCCGCCTTCGTGGCACTGGGCCGGCTGCCGCTGGGCCCCACCGGCAAACTGGACCGCTCGGCCCTGCCCGAACCGGAGTTCGGCGGCGAGGCCTACCGGGAGCCCCGCACCGAAGCCGAGATGATCATCACCGCGGCGTACGCGGACGTACTCGGCGTGGACCGGGTCGGGGTCGACGACGACTTCTTCGCCGCGGGCGGCGACAGCCTGCGCTCCATCCAGGTGGTGGCCCGGGCCCGGGCCCGCGGCCTCGAGGTCTCCACCCGCGAGATCTTCGAATGCCGCACGGCCGCCCGCCTCGCCGACGTGGCCTCCGCCCGCCAGGGCCAGGCACCCGTCCTCGCCGAGGACGCGAGCGGCGGCGTCGGCCCCATGCCGCTGCAGCCGGTGGCCCGGCAGGTCTTCGAACACGGCGGCGGCACCGACCGGTTCGCCATGTCGATGGTCCTTCAACTGCCCGCGGACATCGACGCGGACGGCCTCACCGCGACCCTGGACGCCGTCCTCGACCGGCACGACCTCCTGCGCGCCCAGCTGGTGCCCGGCCAGGAGCCGACGCTCCTGGCACGCGAGCGGGGCACCGTCCGCGCGGCCGACCTGATCCACCGCGTCGACTGCGACGGCCGCTGGGACGAGCCGTCCTCACTGGCCGCGGCGAAGACACACCTGTACGACGCGGTCGGCCGGCTCGACCCGCACGCCGGGACCATCGCCGACTTCGTCTGGTTCGCCCCGCCCACGGGCCCGGGCCGCCTGCTCGTGGTGCTGCACCACCTGGTCGTGGACGGAGTGTCCTGGCGCATCCTCATGTCCGACCTCGCCGAGGCCTGGCAGCAGATCCGCTCGGGCCGCGCGCCCGAACTGCCCCCCGTCGGCACCTCCGCCCGCCGCTGGGCGGCAGCCCTGCACGACGAGGCACTCTCCCCCCGGCGGGAAGCGGAACTGGCGTACTGGCGGGACCTGCTCGAAGCCCCCAACCCCCCGCTGGGCACCCGCGCCTTCGACCCCGCGCTCGACCTGTGGTCCACCGTCGACACCGTCCGCGTGCAGCTGCCCGCCGACGTCACCGAAGCGGTCCTGACCACCCTGCCCGCCGCGCTGCGGGGCACCGGCACCGACGTACTGCTCGCCGCACTCGCCCTGGCGGTCAACCGGTGGCGCGGCACGAACTCCCCGGCCCTGGTCCGCCTCGAAGGACACGGCCGCGAGGAGGACGCCGTACCCGGCGCCGACCTCTCGCGCACCGTGGGATGGTTCACCACCATGTACCCGGCCCGCGTCGACGTCGGCGCGCTGGACATGGCCGACGTGCTCACCGGCGGCCCCGCCGCCGGCACCGCGGTCAAACTGGTCAAGGAGCAGCTGCGCCAGGTCCCGGACAAGGGCCTGGGATACGGACTGCTGCGCCACCTGAACCCGGACACCGCCCAACAGCTCACCGGCCTCGCGGTACCCCAGATCGGCTTCAACTACCTCGGCCGGATCTCCGACGCCGACGTGCCCGAGCACCTGCGCACCGGCGGATGGGGACCGGCGTCCTGGTCCGCGGAGCTGATCGCCGAACCCGACCCGGACCTGCCCGCCCTGTCCGCCCTGGAGGTCAACTCCGTCGCCACCGACACCGCCGACGGCACCCGGCTGCAGGCCGCGTTCATGTTCCCCACCGGCGTACTGACCCGCGAACGGACCACGGAACTGGCCGAACTGTGGGTCGAGGTGCTGCACGGCATGGCCGCGCACGCCGCACACCCCCACGCCGGCGGACTCACCCCCTCCGACGCCCCGCTGGTCACCGTCCGCCAGGACGACATCGAGACCTGGGAACAACGCTACGGGCGGCTGGCCGAGGTGTGGCCGCAGGCCCCGGGACAGTCCGGCATCCAGTTCCAGGCAGCCCTGGCCGACGGCACCTTCGACGTCTACCACATGCAGTTCGTCCTGCACCTGTCCGGACCCGTGGACCCCGCACGCGTCCAAGCCGCCGGACAGGCACTGCTGGAGCGGTACCCCAACCTGCGCTCCGCGTTCGTGACCACCGCCGACGGCGACCCGGTACAGGTCGTCGCGGAACACGTCACCCTGCCCTGGCGCCACATCGACCTGAGCGGACACAGCCCAGCCGAGCAGGACGCGGCACTCGACCGGGCCCTGGCCGACGACCGCGCCGACCAACTCGACCCCACCCGGCCCCCGCTGCTGCGCCTGGCCCTGCTCACCTGCGGACCCCGGCAGGCCAAGCTCATCCTCACCGCACACCACACCCTGTTCGACGGCTGGTCCTCACCCCTGGTGATCACCGACCTGGTCCGCCTGTACGCCGGCACCCGCGACCTGGCCCCGGTGCGCAGCTACGGCGACTACCTGGCCTGGCTGTCCCGCCAGGACCGGGACGCCTCGGCCGCCCGCTGGAAGGCCGAACTCGACGGGTTCGACGAGCCGACCCTGGTGGCCGCGGACCTGGTGTCCACGGGGGAGGCGTCCTCCCTGGGCCGCGTCGAGGTACCGCTGTCCATCGACAAGGGACGCGAACTCGCCCGCCGCGCCGCCGAACTCGGCGTCACCCTCAACACGCTCCTGCAAGGAGCGTGGGCGATCCTGCTCACGAAGCTGACCGGCCGCCACGACGTGGTCTTCGGCGCCGCCGTCAACGGCCGCCCGGCGGATGTCACCGGCTCGGACGAGATGGTCGGCCTGTTCATCAACACCCTGCCGACCAGGGCCCTGTGCCCGCCCGGCCACAGCCTGGGCGAGGTCATCACCGACCTGCAGAACCGGCAGATCACCCTCCTGGACCACCACTACTACGGCCTGGCCGACATCCAGCGCGGCGTCGGGCTGCCCTCCCTGTTCGACACGATCGTCGTGTTCGAGAACTACCCCGTCGACCGTGAGGGCATCGTCGAGGCGAACACCTCGGCGGGCTTCACCATCGACGCCATCCGCCCCTTCGCCGGCTCGCACTACCCCCTCACCCTCAACTCCTCCGACCCCTACCTGCGGCTCTCCCTCGACTACCAGACCGACCTCTTCGACCGCGACGCCGCCGAGACCGTCGCCGCCCGCCTGGTGCGGGTACTGGACCAGGTCCTCGCCGACCCGTCGGTGCCCGTCGGCGCCGTGGACGTGCTGGGAGAGGACGAACGGGACCAGCTGGTGCGCCGCGTAAACGACACCGCGCACCCCATCACCGCGGACACCCTGCCCGGCGCCTTCGAGGCCCAGGTGGCCCGGGACCCCGAGCGGGTCGCGCTGATCGCCGAGAACGAGAGGCTCACCTACGGGGAGTTCAACCGGCGGGCGAACCGGCTGGCGCACTGGCTGATCGAGCAGGGCGCAGGCCCCGAACAGCTCGTCGCGGTGAAGATCCCCCGCTCGGTGGACCTGCTGGTGGCGATCTACGCCGTCGTCAAGGCCGGCGCGGCCTACGTACCGGTCGACACCGAACTGCCCGAGGACCGGGTACGGCACGTACTGCAGCGAGCGAACCCGCTGCTGGTCCTGGACGCCACCCTGCCCGACGTGTCCGGCTACCCGCACAGCGACCCCGAGCGGGACCTGTCCCCGGACAACGCCGCCTACGTCATCTTCACCTCCGGCTCCACCGGCGGCCCCAAGGGCGTGCCGGTGGCGCACCGGTCGATCATGAACCGGCTCAAGTGGGGCCTGGCCCACTTCGGCGTCACGGGCAAGGACCGGATGCTGCTGAGCACGACGGCGAGCTTCGACGTGTCGGTACCGGAACTGTTCGCACCACTGCAGGTGGGCGCGGCCGTGGTCATCGCCCGCCCCGACGGACGCCGGGACCCCGCCTACCTGACGGAGCTGATCCGGCGGGAGAAGGTGACCGGCGCGGACTTCGTGCCCTCCCTGCTGGAGGCGTTCGTCGCCGAACCCTCCGCCCGCCGGTGCACCAGCCTGCGCTGGATCGAGGTCGCCGGCGAGGCGTTCCCCGCCGCGCTGGCCAACAAGTTCACCGACCTGCTGCCCGGCTGCACCGCCAACAACGTCTACGGGCCCACCGAGGCATCGGTGGAGGTCACCGCCTGGCAGCACATCCCCGGCGCCGGCCGGGTACCGATCGGCACCCCCATCTGGAACACCCAGGTCTACGTCCTGGACGCCGCCCTGCGCCCCGTCGCCCCCGGCGTCACCGGCGAGCTGTACCTGGCCGGCGTCCAGCTGGCCCGCGGCTACCTCGGACAGACCGCGCTGACCGCGAACCGGTTCGTCGCCTGCCCCTTCGGCGAGCCGGGAAGCCGGATGTACCGCACCGGCGACGTGGTGCGCTGGAACAGGGACGGCCAGGTCGAGTACATCGGCCGCTCCGACTTCCAGGTCAAGATCCGCGGATTCCGCATCGAACTCGGCGAGATCGAAAACGTCCTGAGCACCCACCCCGACGTCGAGAGCGCGGTCGCCGTGGTACGCGAGGACCACGCCGACGACCAGCGGCTGGTCGCCTACGTGGTGCCCTGCGGATCCACGGACCCCGCCGGACTGGACCTCACCGCCCTCACCGACCTGGCCCGGGAACACCTGCCCGAGTACATGGTCCCCTCGGCCGTCGTGCCGCTCGACCGGTTCCCCCAGACACCCAGCGGAAAGCTCGACCGGGGCGCACTGCCCGCCCCCGACCGCGCCCGGGCCCGGACCGGACGCGGGCCGCGCAACCACAACGAAGAAGTCCTGTGCCGGCTGTTCGCCGAACTGCTCGGGGTGGAGGAGATCGGCATCGACGCCGACTTCTTCGACAACGGCGGCCATTCGCTGCTGGCCACCCGGCTGATCGGCCGCATCCGCAACGAGCTCAAGGTCGACGTGAAGGTCACGACGGTGTTCCGCAGTCCGACCGTCGCCGAACTGGCGGGCCGGCTCGAGAAGTCCGCCAGGTCGAACCGCCTCCAGCTGCGCCAGATGAACGTTTAGGAGTTGCACGATGATCCCGTTGTCCTTCGCTCAGCGCCGACTGTGGTTCCTCCACCGTCTGGAAGGGCCGTCCGCGACCTACAACATCCCCTTCGTGCTGCGTCTGGACGGCCCGCTGGACACCGCGGCCCTGGCCGCGGCGGTGACCGACGTCGTCACCCGGCACGAGAGCCTGCGCACCCTGCTCGTCGAGAACGCGGACGGCACCCCCGAGCAGCGGGTGCTGTCCCCGCAGGAGGCCGACCTGCCGTTCCGCGTCGTCGACGTCACCGCGGACGCGGTCGACGACACCCTGCGCGAGGTGGCGTGCGCCGGGTTCGAACTGGACAGCGACCTGCCCCTGCGCACCACCGTCCTGCGTGTCTCGCCGCAGGAGCACGTACTGGTGTTCGTCTTCCACCACGTCGCCGCGGACGGGGCGTCGATGGCGCCGTTCATGCGGGACCTGCTGTCGGCGTACACCGCGCGCCGGCAGGGCCAGGCACCCGACTGGACCCCGCTGCCCGTGCAGTACAAGGACTACACGGTGTGGCAGCGGCGGATGCTCGGCGAGGACGACGACCCGGACAGCGTCGCCGCCGAGCAACTGGAGTACTGGCGCAAGGAGCTGACCGGGGTGCCGCAGCCGGTGCAGCTGCCGCTGGACCGGCCGCGGCCGACCTCGGCCAGCCACCGCGGCGGCCACGTCGACTTCGACCTGGACGCCGACCTCGTCGCCGGCATCGGGAAACTGGCCGCCGGCCACGGCGCCACGCCACCCATGGTCGCCCAGGCCGTCCTCGCGGTACTCCTGCACCACCTCGGCGCCGGCAACGACCTGACCATCGGCAGCCCCATCGAGGGCCGCCCCGACGAACAGCTCGAAGACCTGATCGGGTTCTTCGCCAACACCTGGGTGCTGCGCGTCGACCTGTCCCACAACCCCTCCTTCGGCGACCTGCTGGAACAGGTACGAGACCGCGCGCTTGCCGCCTACGACAACCAGGACGTGCCCTTCGAGCACCTGGTGGAGCTGCTCGACCCGGACCGCACCACCGCCTACCAGCCGCTGTTCCAGGTGATGCTGGCCTGGCAGTTCGCCTGGTCGCAGATCGAGGTACCGGGGCTGCGGGTCACCCCCGTCCCGGCGGGCACCGACACCGCGAAGTTCGACCTGTTCTTCAACATCGTCCCCAGCCCCTCGGGACGCGGCTACGGACGCCTGGAATACGCGACGGAACTCTTCGACCACACCACCGCCCAGAGCCTGGTCGAGCGCTACGTGCGGGTGCTGCGCCAGGTCGTCGCCGACCCCGCGACGCGGCTGGGCGCCGTGGACGTGCTCACCGGCGCCGAACACACCTGGCTGACCGGACTGAACGAGACGGCCGCACCGGTGCCGGCCGCGACCGTACCGGAGCTGGTCACCGCCCAGGCGGCGCAAACACCCGGCGCGACAGCCGTGGTGTGCGGGCAGACCTCACTGCTGTACGGGGAGCTGGAGGTCCGCGCGGGCCGACTGGCCGCCGCCCTGCGCGAACGCGGAGTCGGCCCGGACGCCCTGGTCGCCGTGGCCCTGCCACGCTCCACCGACCTGGTGGTCGCCCTCCTCGCCGTGCTCAAGGCCGGCGGCGCCTACCTGCCCCTCGACCCCGACTACCCCTCCGCCCGCGTCAGCCTCCTGCTCGACGCGGCCCGCCCCGCCCTGGTCCTGACCGACCGGGCCACGGCACAGACGCTGGGGGAGTGCGCCCCGCCGGTACTGCACCTCGACGGCCCGGACCTGGACCTGGACCTGGACGGCCCCGTCGTCGAAGCCGGCGAACTGGGGATCGGACCGCAGAACCTGGCCTACGTGATGTTCACCTCCGGCTCCACCGGCACCCCCAAGGGCGTCGCCCTCACCCACGCCGGCGTCGTCAACGGGATACAGGACCTGCGCCGGCGCACCCACGTCGAGGCGGGATCCCGGATGCTCGCCGCGACCTCGGTGAACTTCGACGTCTCCGTCTTCGAGATCTTCACCGCGCTGACCGCGGGAGCCGGCGTCGAGATCGTCCGGGACGTCCTCGAACTCGGCGAACGCGACAGCTGGTCGGGCACCACCGTCAGCGCCGTGCCCGCGGTGTTCTCCGCCCTGCTGGACCAGCTCGCCACCGACAACACCCCCGGCCTGCGACTGGACGTGGACACCGTCGTCCTCGCCGGCGAAGCACTCTCCTTCGACCTCGTCCGCAAGATCCACGACGCGCTGCCCGGCACCCGCGTCATCAACGCCTACGGACAGACCGAGAGCTTCTACACCTCCACGTTCACCGTCGCACAGCAGCCGGACGCAACCGGCGCCGTACCGATCGGCGAGCCGCTGGCCAACATGCGCGCCCACGTCCTTGGACCCGAACTGACCCCGCTCCCGCAGGGCGTGGTCGGAGAGCTGTACGTCGCCGGCCCCGTCGCCCGCGGCTACCACCGCAACAGCGCCGCCACCGCCGAACGGTTCGTGCCCTGCCCGTTCGGCCCGGCCGGTACGCGGATGTACCGCACCGGCGACCTGGCCCGATGGGACGAGGACGGCCAACTGCGCTACGCGGGACGCGCCGACAGCCAGGTCAAGGTCAACGGCATCCGCGTCGAACCCACCGAGATCGAGACGGTCCTGGCCCAGCACCCCGCCGTCAGCCGGGCCGTGGTCACCGTCCGCGAGGACCACACCGGCACCCCACGGCTCGTCGGCTACGTGGCGCAGGCCGGCACCGCCACCCCGCACGGCGACGTCGACATGAACGCCGCCGTATCGGTGGCGGACCTGCGCAGGTTCGCTTCCCGGCGGCTGCCGGACTACATGGTGCCCGCTCAACTGGTGGTGCTGGACCGGCTGCCGCTGACCGCGAACGGGAAACTGGACCGGGCCGCACTGCCCGCACCGCAGTTCACCGGCACCCGCTACCGGGCGCCGGGCAGCGCCGCGGAACGGGTCCTGGCCGAGGTGTACGCCGATGTGCTCGGCAGCGGGCAGGTCGGCGTCGACGACGACTTCTTCACCAGCGGCGGGGACAGCATCCGCTCCATCCAGGTGGTGGCCCGCGCCAAGGCACGCGGTGTGCTGGTCAGCACACGGGAAGTGTTCGAACACCGCACGGTGGCCCGGCTCGCGGAACTGGTCCAGAGCCGGGCGGGCGAGGAGCGGGTGACACTGGCCGAACTGCCGGGCGGCGGTACCGGCTGGGCTCCGCTGCCCCCGACGGCGGCACACGTCCTGGCGCTGGGCGGCGGGATCGGCCGGTTCTGCATGTCGGCGCTGCTCACCCTGCCCGAGGACATCGACCGGACCACACTGGAGGCCACCCTCCAGACGGTGCTGGACCGCCACGATGTGCTGCGCTCGCGTCTGGACCGGACCGAGCCGGGCCTGCGGATGGAACCGGCGGGCAGCGTGCGGGCCGGCACGCTGCTGCGCGAGGTGGCCCATGCGGATGCGGCCGTGCAGGGGGAACTCGACGCGGCCGCCGACCGGCTGGACCCGGACGCGGGAGTGATGGCGCAGTTCGTGTGGCTGACCTCCGGCACCAAGGCGGACCGGCTGCTGATCGTGCTGCACCACCTGGTCGTCGACGGGGTGTCCTGGCGGATCCTGCTCCCCGACCTGGTGGCCGCCTGGCGGCAGGTACGCGGCACCGACACCGCCCTGCCACCCGCCACCGGCACCTCACTGCGCCGCTGGACACACGCCCTGGCCGAAGACGCGGCCCGTCCCGAGCGGGTGGCGGAGCTTTCCGTGTGGCAGGACATCCTGCACGCGGACGAACCGGTCCTGGGCGCACGCGAGCTGGATCCGGCCCGGGACATCACCGCCACCGCGGACACCGTCCGCGTCCAGGTCCCCGCCGACGTCACCCGCGCCCTGCTGGACACGGTGCCCGCGCTCTTCCGCAGCGGCGTCGACGACGGCCTGCTGGCCGCGCTGGCCCTCGCACTGACCCGCTGGCGCCACACCCGCGGCCAGGCCGCCACCTCCACCCTGGTGCGCCTGGAAGGCCACGGCCGGGAGGAACACCTGGTGCCCGGCGCCGACCTGTCCAGCACCCTCGGCTGGTTCACCGCCATGTACCCGGTACGCCTGGACACAGCCGGCATCGACCTCGCGGACGCCTTCGCCGGCGGCACGGCCGCCGGGCAGGCACTCAAGGCCGTCAAGGAACAACTGCGCGCAGTGCCGGACAACGGAATGGGCTACGGCCCGCTGCGCCACCTCAACCCCGCGACCGCGCCCGTGCTGGCGGGGCTGCGCCGGCCGCAGATCGGCTTCAACTACCTCGGCAAGGCCTCCAGCGCCGACCTGCCCGAGGAACTGCGCGGCCTGGGCTGGGCGCCGGACACCACCCACACCGACCTGATCGCGGCGCCGGACGCGGACATGCCGGTGCTGTCCGCGCTGGAGATCAACGCGGTGGCCACCGACACCGGCAACGGTGACGAACTGAGTGCCTACTTCGGCTTTCCCACCGGTGTCCTCTCCCGCCAGGACGTCGAAGAACTGGCCGAGTTGTGGATCCAGGCACTGACCGCCCTGGCCCGCCACGCCACCGCCCCGGACGCCGGCGGCCTCACCCCCAGCGACGCACCCCTGGTCGCCGTCGGCCAGCGGGAGATCGACACCTGGGAGCAGCGCTTCGGCAAGCTCACCACGCTCTGGCCCGCCACCCCGGCACAGTCCGGGATCCTCTTCCAGGCCAAGCTGGCCGGCGCCCACTTCGACCCGTACCACATCCAGCTGGTGTTCCACCTCTCCGGCCGCGTCGACCCCGAGCGCATGCACCGGGCAGGACAGGCCCTCCTGGACCGCTACCCCGCCCTGCGCGCCGCGTTCGTCGACCGCGCCGACGGCGAACTCGTCCAGGTGATCCCGGAGTCGGTGACCCTGCCCTGGCAGCACCTCGACCTGAGCGCGGCCGGCGAGAGGGAACGCACCGACACCTTCGAACGGTTCCTCCAGGAGGACCGGACCGCCTACTTCGACGCGGACCACCCGCCCCTGATCCGGCTGGCCCTGGCCGTCCTTGACCCCGAGCGGCCCGAACTCGTCCTCACCGCCCACCACGCCCTCTACGACGGCTGGTCCACCCCCCTGCTCATGCAGGACCTGCTGCTGCTCTACGCCTCCGGCGGCGACCCCACCCACCTGCCCGCCCCCCGCGACTACGGCGACTTCCTGTCCTGGCTCACCCGCCAGGACCAGGACGAGGCCGCCCGCGCGTGGGCCGCCGAACTCGAAGGATTCGAGGAGCCGACCCTGCTCGTTCCCGACTCCGCGAACGCGGAGGACGGCGACCGCGGCCAGCTCGACGTCGACCTGGAACCGGAGGAGGCACGCGAACTGGTCCAGCGGGCCGCCGCACTGGGCATCACCGTCAACACCCTGGTCCAGGGCGCCTGGGCGCTGCTGCTCGGCCAGCTCACCGGCCGCCAGGACGTGGTGTTCGGCGCGACCGTCTCCGGGCGTCCGCCCGCGGTCGCGGACGTCGAGTCCATGGTCGGGATGTTCATCAACACCGTTCCCGTACGGGTCGCCCACACGCCCGCAGACACCGTCGGCGAGGTCCTGGGCGGGCTGCAGAGCCGGCAGGCCGACCTGGTGGAGCACCACTACTACGGGCTCCCCGAGATCCAGCAGGCCGCCGGCGTACGGTCCCTGTTCGACACCCTGGTCGTCTTCGAGTCGTACCCGGTCGACCGGGAAGGCCTCGGCGCCGCCAGCGACGCCGCGGACGGCATCACCTTCACCGGCCTGCGCCCCTTCGCCGGCAACCACTACGCGCTGTGCCTGACGGCGGCCGCCGACTCCCACCTCCAGCTCGTCATCCAGTACGCGCCGGCAGTCTTCGACCGGGACACGGTGCGGATGTACGCGGACCGGCTGGTGCGCTTCCTGCGGCAGCTGGCCTCCGACCCCGGGCTGAAGATCGCGCAGATCCAGGCCCTGGAACCCGCCGAACGCGAGCGGATGCTGGCCCGGCTCAACGACTGGCCCGTCCCCGCCTCGCACGTCACGCTCACCGAGCGGGTCGAGGCACAGGTGGCCCGGACCCCGGACGCGGTCGCCGTCACCGCCGCCGGCCACTCGCTCACCTACGCCGAACTGGACGCCCGCGCCGAGCGGCTCGCCACCGAGCTGGCCGGCCGCGGGGTGGGCCCGGAGAGCGTGGTGAGCGTGGTCCTGCCGCGCACGGTCGACGTGGTCGTGGCCCTGCTGGCCGTGCTCAAGGCGGGCGGCGCCTATCTGCCCGTCGACCCCGCCTACGCCGCCGCCCGCCTCCCGCACGTCCTGCCCACCGCCCGCCCGCACCTGATCCTCACGGACACCGGCACCCGGGAACTCGTCCCCGCCACCGACATCCCCGTCCTGGTCCTGGACGACGTCGACCTCCGGCCCCCGGCCGCCGGGCCGGCAGCACGGCCCAAGGCCGGCCCCGACAACCTCGCCTACGTCATCTACACCTCCGGCTCCACCGGCGTGCCCAAGGGCGTCGGCGTCACCCAGAGCACCGTCGTCAACGCCGTGGACGCCCTGGTCGCCCACGCCGGAGCCCAGGCCGGCCGGCGCGTCCTGGTCGCCGCCTCCTTCGGCTTCGACGTCGCCACCTTCGAGACGTTCGCCGCGCTCACCACCGGCGGCACCGCCGAGATCGTGCGCGACGTGCTGGAACTGGCCGAACGCGACAGCTGGGACGCCGACGTCATCTGCTCGGTGCCCTCCGCCTTCGCCGAACTCGTCGACCAGCTCGCCGGCCGCATCGACCCCACGGCCCTGAACATCTCCGGGGAGGTACTGACCCCGGTCCTGGCCGAGCGGGTGCGCACCCGCTGGCCCAAGGCACGCATCATCAACAGCTACGGACCCAGCGAGACCTTCTACGCCACCGGCCACACCCTGGACCCCGGCGAGCCGTACACCGCGGGTGTGCCGATCGGCCGCCCCTTCCCCGGCGTGCGGGCCTACGTACTGAGCCCGGGCCTTGGCCTGCTGCCCCCGGACACACCGGGCGAGCTCTACCTGGCCGGCGCCGGACGCGGCTACCACCGCCAGAGCGCCCTGACCGCCGACCGCTTCGTCCCCGACCCCTACGGGCCCCCCGGCTCGCGCATGTACCGCACCGGCGACCTCGCCAGCGTCACCCCCGACGGCGAACTGCAGCACCTGGGCCGCATCGACACCCAGGTCAAGATCCGCGGCTACCGCGTCGAACCCGCCGAGGTCGAGGCCGCCCTGACGGCCCATCCGCACATCGCCCAGGTCGCCGTCGTGACCCAGAAACCCGGCGACACCACCCCCTACCTCGCCGCCTACCTGGTTCCCGCCGAAGGCACCAGCGTCCCGGACCCGGCCGAACTGCGGGACCACCTGGCCGACCGGCTGCCCGAGTACATGGTCCCGGCCGCCTACGTGCCGCTGGAGAGGCTGCCGCTGTCACCCAACGGCAAGCTCGACCTCAAGGCCCTGCCCGCCCCCGACCTCACCTCCGCCACACCCTTCCGCGCTCCTGGCACCGCCCGTGAGAAGGACCTGGCCAAGCTGTTCGCGGACGTACTCGGCCTGGAGAAGGTCGGCATCGACGACGGCTTCTTCGAACTCGGCGGGCACTCCCTGCTCGCCACCCGCCTGATCACCCGCGCCCGTGCCGAGATCGGGATGGAGATACCCATCCGCAAGATCTTCGACCTGCCGACGGTGGCCGCACTCGCCGCATGGTCGAAGGAGTCGGCCGTTCCGCTTCGCCCCGCTCTCCGCAGGATGATCGTAGAGGAGCAAAACCAGTGATTCCGCTTTCGTTCGCCCAGCGCCGTATGTGGCTCACGCAGCAACTGGAGGGCGGCGCAGAGACCTACAACATCTCCCCGGCGTTCCGGCTGACGGGCCCCCTGGACGAAGCCGCCCTCATCGCGGCGGTCCGCGACGTGGTCGCCCGGCACGAACCTCTGCGCACCACCTACGTGACGGACGACAACGACGAACCCCACCAGCGGATCCTGCCGGCGGCCCAGGCACCGGTACAGGTCCCGGTCGTCGAGGTGGCACCCGACGCCCTGGACGCGGCGGTCGGGGAGTTCATCGCCCACCGCTTCGACCTGATGGCCGACATCCCCTTGCGGGTACGCCTGTTCCGCTGCGCACCCCAGGAACACGTCCTGGTCCTGCTCATCCACCACATCGCCTCGGACGGCGTCTCGGGCGGCCCGCTGGCCCGCGACCTGACCACCGCCTACACCGCGCGCCTGGACGGCCGGGCCCCGCAGTTCGAACCGCTGCCCGTGACGTACAAGGACTACGCGCTGTGGCAGCGCGAACTGCTCGGTGACGTGACGGACCCGGGCAGCCTCGCCGCGGCCCAGGCCGAGTACTGGCGCAAGGAACTGGCCGGGGTGCCGCAGCCCCTGAACCTGCCGCTGGACCGCCCGCGGCCCGCCACCCGCAACTCCCAGGGCGACTCACTCGGCATCGAGGTCGACGCCCAGGTGGCGGCCGGCCTGCAGAAACTCGCCGACGAGCGCGGCATGACCATGTCGATGGTCGTGCAGGCCGCGCTCGGCGTACTGCTGAGCAAACTGGGCGGCGGCCAGGACGTCACGATCGGCAACCCGATCGCCGGACGCACCGACGAGGCACTGGCCGACCTGGTCGGCCTCTTCGTCAACACCCAGGTCCTGCGCATCGACCTCACCGGCAACCCCTCCTTCGTCGACCTGCTCCCGCAGGTCCGGGACAAGGCACTGGCCGCCTACGAGCACCAGGACGTGCCGTTCGAGACCCTCGTCGAACTGATCAACCCCGACCGCTCCACCTCGTACCAGCCGCTGTTCCAGGTGATGTTCGCCTGGCAGAGCTTCGAGAAGGCCGACTTCGAACTGCCCGGCCTCAACGTGCAGTTCGAGCAGTACCTCACGCAGACCTCGCTGGCCGACCTGTTCTTCAGCCTCGCCGTGACCGACTCCGGAACACTGCGCGGCGACCTCATGTACGCCACCCAGCTCTTCGACCGGGACACCGCCGAGGAGATCGCCGCCCGCTTCACCCGCGTCCTCCAGCAGGTGGCCGCCGCCCCGCACGCCCCCCTCAGCACGATCGAGGTGCTGGGATCCGACGAGCGGGACTGGCTGGTGCGCCGGGTCAACGACACCGCGCACCCGGTGGCCGGCAACACCCTGCCGGACGCCTTCGAGGCCCAGGTGGCCCGGGACCCCGAGCGGGTCGCGGTGATCGCCGAGAACGAGAGGCTCACCTACGGGGAGTTCAACCGGCGGGCGAACCGGCTGGCGCACTGGCTGATCGAGCAGGGCGCAGGCCCCGAACAGCTCGTCGCGGTGAAGATCCCCCGCTCGGTGGACCTGCTGGTGGCCGTCTACGCGGTGGTCAAGGCCGGCGCGGCCTATGTCCCGCTGGACACCGAACTGCCCAAGGACCGGGTACGGCACGTACTGGCGGGGGCGAAACCGCTGCTGCTCCTCGACGAGGTGCTCCCCGACGTGTCCGGCTACCCGCACACCGACCCCGAGCGGGACCTGTCCCCGGACAACGCCGCCTACGTCATCTTCACCTCCGGCTCCACCGGCGGCCCCAAGGGCGTGCCGGTGGCGCACCGGTCGATCATGAACCGGATCCTGTGGGGGCTGGACCACTTCGACGTCACGGTCGAGGACCGGATGCTGGTGAGCACCTCGGCCAGCTTCGACGCCTCGGTGCCGGAGATGTTCTCCAACCTGCAGATGGGTGCCAGCGTCGTGGTGGCCGGCGCGGAGGGGCGCCGGGACCCGGCGTACCTGGCCGAGCTGATCCAGCGCGAGCAGGTGACCGGCGCGTTCTTCGTGCCCTCGCTGCTGTCCGCGTTCGTCACCGAGCCCGCCGCCGCCGGCTGCACCAGCCTGCGCTGGATCGAGGTGGCGGCCGAGGCGTTCCCCGCCGCACTGGCCAACCGGTTCACCGACCTGCTGCCCGGCTGCTCCGCCAACAACCTGTACGGGCCCACCGAGGCGACCGTCGAGGTCACCGGATGGCAGCACATCCCCGGCGCGGACCGGGTACCGATCGGCGCGCCGATCTGGAACAACCAGGTCTACGTCCTGGACGCGGCCCTGCGCCCGGTCGCACCCGGCGTCGCCGGCGAGCTGTACCTGGCCGGCGCCTGCCTGGCACGCGGCTACCTGGGGCAGACGGGGCTGACGTCGCAACGGTTCGTGGCCTGCCCCTTCGGCCCGGCGGGCGCGCGCATGTACCGCACCGGGGACCTGGTGCGCTGGAACAAGGACGGCCAGGTCGAGTACATCGGCCGCACCGACTCCCAGGTCAAGGTCCGCGGGTTCCGCATCGAACTCGGCGAGATCGAGCACGCGCTGACCGGGCACCCCTCGGTGTCCCAGGCCGCCGTCGTGGTCCGCGAGGACCAGAAGGGCGACCAGCGCCTGGTGGCCTACGTCGAGCCCGACCCCGACGCCGCCGTGGCCGACGTCACCGCCCAGATCGAGGAATGGCGCCACGTCCACGACGACAGCTACGCCGAGGCCGCCGACGAGGCATGGGGCGAGGACTTCCAGCAGTGGACGTCGGTGTACGACGGCGAACCGGTCCCCCTGGACCAGCTGCGGCAGTGGCAGGACGCGGCAGCGGCACAGGTCCTGCGGTTCGCGCCGCGCCGCGTGCTGGAGATCGGCGTGGGCTCCGGCCTGCTCATGGCCAAGGTCGTCGACCAGGTCGAGGAGTACTGGGGCACCGACCTGTCCGCCACCGCCGTGGACCGGCTCCGGGACCAGGCCGAGCAGGCCGGACACGGGCACCGGGTCCGGCTCAGCACCCGGGCCGCCCACGACCTGTCCGCACTGCCGCAGGGCACCTTCGACACCGTCGTACTCAACTCGGTGGTGCAGTACTTCCCCAGCGTGGAATACCTGGACCAGGTACTGCGGCAGGCCCTGGACCTTCTCGCCCCCGGCGGCCGGCTGATCCTCGGCGACGTCCGCAACGCCGCGACCCTGCGGATCCTGGCGACCGCGCAGGCCCAGGCGGCCCAGCCCTACGCCTCCCACGAGGAGATCCGGGCGGCGGTGGAGCAGGCGCTGCTCGCCGAGCGGGAACTGGCGGTCGCCCCGGAGTGGTTCGCCCAGTGGGCGGCGGAACACCGGGCCGGGGCCGACATCCGGCTCAAGGCCGGGCAGGCGCACAACGCGCTGACCCGCCACCGCTACGAGGTCGTCCTGCACCAGGAGCCGGCCGGCCTCCTCGACCTGACCGGCGTGCCGTCGCTGGCGTGGGGTGAGGAGGTGTCCGACCTGGCCGCCCTGAACGGGCGGGTGACACGCGCCGGCGGCCCGGTGCGGGTGAGCGGGATACCCAACGCACGGCTGGCACAGGAGAGCGCCGCGGCGCTGTTCGCCGGCGTGCTGAAGACGGACGCCCCCTCCGGCAGGCCCGTCGACCCCGAGGACGTCGCCGCATGGGCGCGGCGCCAGGGCCTGGAGGCGGTCCTCACCTGGTCCAGCGAGGCCGTCCACAACTTCGACGCCGTCCTTGTGCCCGAGCGGCGCACCGTCTGCGGCGCCTTCGTGCCCAGCCCCGTCGCCGGACGGATCCGGGCGAACACCCCCGCCCTGGCCAAGGCGATCGGCCCGCTGGTGGCCGAACTGCCCGAGTACCTGCGCGGGCGTCTTCCCGACTACATGGTCCCGGCCGCGGTGGTGCCGCTGTCACAGCTTCCGCTGAACCCGGCCGGCAAGATCGACCGGGGCGCGCTGCCCGCCGAGCACACCACCACCGTGAGCAGCGGAGAACCACGCAACTCCCACGAAGAGAAGCTCTGCTCCTTCTTCAGCGACCTGCTCGGCCTGGAGCGGGTCGGCATCAACGACGACTTCTTCGCCCTGGGCGGGCACTCCCTGCTGGCCACCCGCCTCAGCGCCCGCATCCGCAAGCAGTTCGGCACCGACATGCCCCTGCGGACCATCATCCAGTACCCCACGGTCGCCGAGCTGGCCGCGCTGCTGCTCATCGGCAGCATCCCCGGCGACCACGCCGACTCCTTCGGGGTGGTGCTGCCGCTGAACCGCGACCCCGGCACGGGCAAGCCGCCGGTGTGGTTCGTCCACGGAGGCGGCGGTCTCGGCTGGGCGTTCTTCACCTTCGCGCCGCACGTGCCCGACCGCCCCTCCTACGCCCTGCAGTCCCGCGGCTCCAACGGCATCGACCCGATGGCGGACTCGGTGCAGGAGATGGTCGACGACTACCTCGCCCAGATCCTCAAGATCCAGCCGGAAGGGCCCTACAACCTCGTCGGCTGGTCCTACGGCGGGCCGATCGCCCACGCCCTCGCGGTGGCACTGGACCGGCTCGGCCACCAGGTCGACCTCGTGGCCGTCCTGGACACCCAGCCCGCGACCGGCGCCGCCGACAACGGGTTCCAGCAGGTGTCCGACCGGGGCCAGGACCTCTACCGGGCCGACATCGAGGAAGTCTTCGGCCAGTTCATGAACACCGGCAACATGGACGACTTCCTGGACACCATGTCCAAGGTCGGCGCCAACAACCTGCAAAAGATGGGCGACTTCGTCTCACCGGTCTACGGCGGCGACGTGCTGTACTTCAACGCGACGCTGGACAAGGTCGACGGGCTCTCGTCGTACGGGCCCGAATGGCGGCCCTACGTCCTCGGCTCCTACGAGGAGTACGACGTGGAGGCCACCCACCACGACCTGCACATGCCCAAGCCGGCCGGCCAGATCATGAAGGTCATCGCCCGCAAGCTGGCCTCGTGAAAGACCTCCTTGACCGATTCGCGAACCGTCGCATGGATGATTGGGGTTGGTCGGGGTGACAGAACCCGGCACGTCTACGGAACACGGCGAGGGCACCACACTGCTGTGCGTGCCCTTCGCCGGAGCAGGACCTTCGTTCTTCCACCCGTGGCGACAGCTGGCCGCCGGCCGCTGGCGCGTGACCTCGGTCGAACTGCCCGGCCGCGAACGCCGGCTCCTTCAGACGCCGTACCGCAATGTCGTCGAGGCGGCGAAGAACGAGGTCGACGACATCGTCGCGGACCTGGGCGCCGGAGCACGGACCGTGCTGTTCGGACACAGCCTGGGCGCGGTGCTCGCCTACGAACTGGCGCATCTGCTGAGCGCGCGCGGCGTGCACGTCGAGCGGCTGGTCGTCAGCGGTTCGCCGGGGCCCTGGACCCAGCGCGAGCGGCGGGCCGCGGGACTCCCGGACGAGGAGTTCCTCGCCAGGGTCGAGGAGTTCGCGGGCTTCCGGCACGAAGCCCTCGACCACCCGGAGATGCGCGAGCTGATCCTGCCCGTCCTGCAGGCCGACTGCGAGATGCACGAGGACTACGTCCCGAGCACCGACGTCCCGCTGACGGTGCCGATCTGCTCGCTGCGCGGCGACAGCGACGGCCTGGTCACCGCGCAGGAGGCGCAGCAGTGGCAGGCGGCGACCACCGCCGGCTTCAGCTATGTGGAGTTCCCGGGCGACCACATGTACCTGGTCGACCTCGGCCCCGAGGTGCTGGACGTCATCGAGGCGCAGTCCGCCCGCGGCTGACGCATGCCGTGCGCCGGGCCGAAACAGCCCGGCGGAGCAAGGGCGCCCGCCCCGGCGGGCGCCCTTGCGCTGCGTGCGCGGGCCGGGCGCGTCCGCGCGTCGTCGAGGGGAACTCGAGCACCGCGTCACGGTCATGGCAGGTCCGTGTCAGGACCGCCGGGGACAGTGGGGACATGAAGAGTTCCGCGATTGCAGTTTCCGGGCTACGCAAGGCATACGGCGACAAGGTCGTGCTCGACGGCATCGACCTCGAGGTCGCCGCGGGATCGGTCTTCTCCCTGCTCGGCCCGAACGGGGCCGGCAAGACGACCACGGTGAACGTCCTGACGACACTGCTGACGGCCGACGCCGGCACGGTGCATGTCGCCGGGCACGACGTGGCGAGCGCGACCAAGGAGGTACGCGCGGCCATCGGCGTGACCGGCCAGTTCGCCGCGGTGGACGACCTGCTCTCGGGCCGGGAGAACCTGCAGCTGATGGCGGACCTGAAGCGCGTGCCCTCCGGGGACCAGGTGGTCACACGGCTGCTGGAGCGCTTCGACCTGGGCGAGTCGGCGGACAAGATGGCGTCGACCTACTCCGGCGGCATGCGCCGCAAGCTGGACCTGGCGATGACGCTGGTCGGCAGCCCGCAGATCATCTTCCTGGACGAGCCGACGACGGGCCTCGACCCGCGCAGCCGGCGCACGATGTGGGCGATCGTCCGCGAGCTCGTCGCCGAAGGCACCACCATCTTCCTCACCACCCAGTACCTCGAGGAAGCCGACCAGCTCGCCGACCGGATCGCCGTGCTCAACCAGGGCCACCTGGTCGCCCAGGGCACGGCCGAGGAGCTCAAGCGCCAGATCCCCGGCACCCACGTCAAACTCCGCTTCGCCCACGCCTTCGACCTCGACGGGGCGGCACGGGTCTTCCCCGACTCCACCCGCAACGACGAGGAACTGACCCTGCGGGTACCCAGCGACGGCGAGTCGAGGTCGCTGCGGGCCCTGCTGGACCGGCTCGACGAACACGCCCTCAACGCCCAGGAATTCTCCGTGCACACACCAGACCTCGACGACGTCTTCCTCGCCCTGACCGAGCACACGACCAAGGACAAGGAGGCGATCGTCCGATGAGTACCGCCTCGACCGCGTTTGCCGACTCGGCCATCATGCTGCGCCGCAACGTCAAGCACACCCTGCGGAACCCGACCACGGTCTTCAACGCGGTCCTGTTCCCGATCGTCATCATGCTGATGTTCGTCAAGGTGTTCGGCGGCGCCTTCAGCGTCGGTGAGAACTACATCGACTACGCCACGCCGGGCCTGCTCGTGATGGCCGTCAGCTACGGCCTGGGCGCCACCGCGACGGCCGTGAACGACGACATGACCAAGGGCATCATCAACCGGTTCAAGACCATGGACGTCTCCCGCGGGGCCATGCTGACCGGACACGTCGTCGTCACCACCGTGCGCTGCCTGGTGGCCTGCGCCGCCATCATCGCCGTGGCCTTCGCGATGGGCTTCGACCCGGCCGCGAGCGCCCTGGACTGGCTCGGTGTGCTGGCCCTCTTCGTCCTGCTCGCCGTCGGGGCCAGCTGGCTGACCGTCGCCATGGGCCTGGCCGCCAAGACCACGGAGTCGGCGGGCCTTGCCACCGTGCCGCTGATCATGCTGCCCTTCCTGAGCAGCGCGTTCGTGCCCGCGGACACGATGGGCGCCGGCGTGCGGCAGTTCGCGGAGTACCAGCCCTTCACCCCGATCATCGAGACGCTGCGCGGGCTGCTGGCGGGCAACCCCTCCAGCGGCGACGCGACCGCGGCCGTCGCCTGGTGCCTGGCCTTCGCCGTCGTCGGATACGTGTGGGCGCTCTCCACGTTCAAGAAGCGAGCGTGAGCGGGGCCGGCTTCGGCCGGCCGATCCCCGCAGCCGCCCCGGTGACCGCGTGTCGCCGGGGCGGCGTCATGCGCGCGGGCCCGACCCGTGAAGCGGCCCCCGGACGCAGCGCGTTCGGGGGCCGCTTCATGTGTGTGCGGGCCGGACCGGTCACCCGGTCTGGGGCGCCAGCACCCGGCCGCGGGCGGGTGCGGCGGCAGCGACGCCGACGAGCCGCTTGCCGCGCTGGTCCTGGACGAGCTCGCCCAGCCGCTCGACGCCCAGGGCGATCTGTTCGGCAGTGAGCACGCTGAAGGAGAGCCGGGCCTGGTGGAATCCGCCGGTGCCCCCGTAGAAGTGATGCATGGGGGTCCACAGGACACCGAACTTGGAGGCCGAGTACTCGAGCATGTCGTCGTCCGCCGGGAAAGGCAGCGTGACGACGACGAACATTCCGCCCTGCGGCGTGTTCCACGTGACGTCCTGCGCCATTTCGTGCCGCGGCCCGAAGACCGACTCCAATCCCTCCAGCACGGCCGCCAGATTCCGGCGGTAGACCTCCGCCTCGCGAGCGGTGGCACGTTTGAGACTGCACCCGTTCTCGAGGAGATATCCGCCGATGACAGCCTGCGCGACGGTCGACGTGTTCAGCGTCACCATGCTCTTCAGCTTCGCGAGGTGGTCCGCGAGAAGCACCGGGTCCGCGGCACCGACACCGGACGACGTCACGGGCTGGTCCGCGATGATGTACCCCACGCGGGCCCCGGCGAACGCGGACTTCGCGAACGACCCGAGATGAATCACCTGATGGTGCTCGTCCAGGGACTTCAGCATCGGCAGCGGTGAATTCCCGGAAGAGAAAAGGGAGTAGGGATTGTCCTCGATGACGAGAATTCCCTCCCGCCGCGCCAGCTCCAGCAGCGCCACCCGGTCCGCCAGCGACATGCTCGCACCACTGGGATTGGCGAAGTCCGGGACGACGTAACAGGCACGCGGGCGAAGCCCCTCACGCCTCGCCGCCCCGATCTGCCGCTCCAGGTCCTCCAGATCGATGCCGCCCTCGCCCTCCCGGACCGGACGCAGGGGCGCGCCGGCCACCCGGGCCGCGCCGATGAAGCCGACGTAGTTGGGCGTCGCGGCCAGGATGACGTCGCGGGTGTCGCGGACGAGGGCCCGCAGCACGAGCACCATCGCCTCCTGGCAGCCGGTGGTCACCACGATGCTCTCCGGGTTCACCGTCAGACCCTCGTCGGCCTCCAGCTGGCGCGCGATCAGCCCGTGGATGAACCCTTTCGTGCGGCCGTACTGGAAGAACGTGCGCCGCACCTGCTCCGCGGGAAGGCCTATCTCGTCCTCGAGGTAATTCCTGAACGTCGTGAGGTGACGTGATAGGTTCTCGACGTCGTAAAAGCCTTCGAACGGGCGGCCCGCGGAGAACGAGACTGCTTCCGGATACCTTCCCGCGAGCTCGTTGAGCAGCGTCATCGAAGTGAGTGCGGGGTCGTCGACTGACTCGTGCAAGTCGGAGATGCTCAGCCGATTCGGCCCAGGGTGCATGGACATAGTCACGTCATCCTCATCCGCCGGACAGCTCAATTCTGAACTGAATTCGGCCATGTAGGGCAGTGCTCTGTACGGGATTTCGTGATGCCACGGCCCGCGCAGAAGCAGATCGGAGTCAGACGGCATTGATGGCCGCGATGAACAGTGCCCGGAACTGGCGCTTGACTGCTGCCTAGTCGGGGCCCTCAATAATATATGGCCTTGTCCCCGCAGCGTGAAGAGCACAGCCGCTCACGGGAGCGGGGAAACCCGGTGCGACAGACCGGCCCGCGTACACCGGGCGGCTGTCCCGTCGCCAGGACATCCGAAAGGGTGAACGGGCCGCACGGGGCGCCGCGTTCAGGCCGGAAAGCGCCAGAAGGAAGCGGACATCCCGGCGAAGAGCCCGAAGGCCTTCGGGACGTTGACACCCTCATGCCCGGCGGACAGAGTATGGGACTGTCGGCGGACGGAACACGGGACCGCCGGAAAACGGCGAGAAGCCCCGAGCCGGCTGCTGCGACCGGCCGGCGTGATCCGGCCAGGCGCACCACCGCGGGACGCGAGCGCCGGTCCAACAGGCGCAGACGAGCCACCGCACACCACGTCCGCCGGACACGAGACCGGTCGTGGCTCCGTGCCCGGCCACCAGCATGTGCGTATCAGGACGGTGCCGCGCCTGCACCTTGTCCCGACCACCTCCACCCCACCCTGTCCGCGGCTGAACTCCAGGAGCCGGCGGACGGTACGCCGTGGCGGCGCCACGACCTCGCTCCGCGCGGCAAGCGGTACCCGACACCTGACAAGGAGTTGACACATGACCACACTCAGCGAGGGCGTTCTGGAGAAGGCTGCGGCGGAATACGCCGAGCAGGGCTTCTCCATCATCCGCAACGTCGTGCCACAGGACCTCCTGGAGGAGGTCCACGCCCACGTTGACTGGCTCACCCGCAAGTACCCGGATCTGCGGCCCGAGCACTTCCACCACCCGCTGATCCGCAACGACGCCTTCTGGGCACGTCTGGTCTCCGACCCCCGGCTGGTGGACATAGCGGAGTTCTTCCTCGGCCCGGACCTGGCATGCTTCACCGCCCACTACATCTGCAAGCCCCCCTATGACGGGCAGCCCGTGCTCTGGCACCAGGACGGCGCGTACTGGACGCTGAGCCCCATGGAGGCGCTGACGGTGTGGCTGGCCGTCGACGAGAGCACCACGGAGAACGGCTGCCTGCGGATGATCCCCGGCAGTCACGAACTGCCGCTGCACAAGCCCTCGTCCCGCACGGACACCGACAACATGCTCTTCTCCGCCTCCGACGAGGACCTGGTCCAGGAGTGGGTGGAAAAGCGCGGGGTCGTGGACATCGAACTCCAGCCCGGCGACGTCTCGATCCACCACCCCCACCTGCTGCACTACTCGGAGGCGAACACCTCCGCCAAGCGGCGCTGCGGCCTCGACATGGGCTACATCTCGACGGCCACCCGGATCCACAGCAACGGCATCTACCTCGACCCGCTGCTGGTCCGCGGCACCGACACCACCGGCCTCAACAGCTACCGCCCCTTCCCCGACGTCCAGGAGGGCGAGACGATCCCCTTCGCCGGGCAGGACGGCTGGAGCGACAAGATCGCCACGCTCAACGCGGCGCTGCCGCCGAGCTCGCGACCGCTTCCCGACGAGAGCCCCATCGAGACGACCCGGCACATGATCGAGCGGCTGCGCGAAGGCACCACGAAGGGCTGATGGCGACCGCGCCGGCCAAGGGCCCGCCGCCTGCCCGCGGCGGGCCCTCGGCCGGCGTCCGCGGGCTCCGCCGGCCCCGCCCCCGGCGCACACGGCGCTCGGTGCGGCCCCGCCGGCACAGCTGCGTGTCCGCTCACCCGGACCGGCCGCCCACGGTGCCCGGCCCGGACACAACCGCGCACCCCCGGCCACCGGGAAGACCTGGCCCGGGCACAACTGCGAGCCCCCGCCCGGGTGTTGTCACTGGGCGGGGGCTGTCGTGCGGGCGGAGGGACGCGGGGCGGGTTCGCGTGCGGGGGAGGGGTGCTGGGCCAGCTGTCGGGCGGGGGCGGCGGTGTGGGGGAGGGGCGGGCGGAGCTGCGGCTCGGGGCTCGGCGGGCACGGCCCGTGGCGAGTGCCGGCGGCGGGCGCCGGCGGGCGCCGGCGGGCGCCGGCCGCGCACGCTGTCCGCACCGAGCGGGCCGGCGCTCCAGCTCCTCCCGGCGGAACACGGGCGGGCCCTTTTCCCCCGGGGGCGAGAGCGGCGCCGGCGACCCCGGCTGCCGGAACACCCGACCGGCCCGCCCCGGGCAGGAGAGGCTGCAGGACTGCCGCCGCACCCGGCCGGATCGCAGGACCTCGTCCGGGCCCGCGGCCCGGACGCCGGCCGCGGCCTTGTCACCAGACGAACGCCTCGCCGTCACCGCGCTTCTCGACGCAGTACGTGCGAAAGGCCCGGGCCTTCGCGACCATGTCCTCGTCCCCGGTACGCCGGGCGGCCTCCACGTACCAGTCGAACGCCGCGGTGGCGTGCGCCTGCCGCTCGAAGTGGAGCTCGGCGAACCGGCGGAAGCCCGCCCGCATCGTCTGCGGCGTCAGGTGCTGCCCGGAGCCGAGGAGTTCCTCGATCTCGGCTCCGGTCGGCTCGGGCCGCTCGATGATGCGGACCGGCTCGGTCGCGGGGACGGCACCGCGGATCTCGATGGGCTCATCGGCGTCCGCGAAGTCGAGACAGACCGAGAGCCGGGCGGCCTTGGACGTGCTGCGCGCGGAGTGGGGGTCGGTGGAGTGGATCTTCCACACCTCACCGCGGCGGATGTGATAGACGGTGTCGTTCTCGGAATGGAGGGATTCCTCGCTGGTGCGCAACGGGATCTGCACCCGGGTACCCGGCTTGGCCCACTCGAGGAAGTCCACGTGCGGGGCGATGATCCCGTCACGCAGACTGAAGACGCGCACCCACTGCAACCGGTCCAGGGGGAAATGCGAACTCACCATGGACATGATGCCCGGCAGCTGCTTTCCCAGCTCGGTGAGGGACAGGCTGCCCTCGTGCGGGCGGAACGCGGTGTCGGAATCGGCGCCGGTGCCGTTGGCCAGCACATGGGACGACCAGGACCCGAAGGTGAAGGTGTCGTATTCGCCCCCGTACTCGTGGCCGTCCACGATGGACAGTTCGGAATCCAGGTCGTACGAGTCGATGGGTAGCACCGCAAGCCGTTGCGACTTCAGCAAGGAAATCCCCTCCACGCGCGATTGTTTGATGAACCCGGAAACTACTGGGGGTTCCTCCCGGCCGTCACCATAATTCTCCGGGCGAGACCATGGCAATGACATGAGGGTTCGTGCGCCCGGAAGCTCTCCCGCTCTCCACCCGTCCTGCGTATTTCCGGTCCAGGCTCGGCCGGGAGGTGTCCGCCGGTGCCGGCGAAGGCGTCCCGCGCCGCCCCGCGGCCCCCGCTCCGGCCGCTGCGCACCGCCCGTCACCCCGGCCCGGACAGCGCCGCACGGGCCCGTGACTGTCCTGTCGGCGGGACAACCGGCGCCCGGCAGGACGTCCGCGCCGTCATTGCTTGCATGGGTTTCCCCGGCCATCTACGTTGGCGTCGCGATGGCCTTCCGGTGACGTATCGAAATACGTGATCAATTCCACCGGGTGTTCCTTTCCGAGACGGCTTTCACCCCGGGACCGAGAGCACCGCGACACGAGCCGGCCGCCGCACGGCAGACACCGCCCCGCACAAAAGGGGTGCTCGTCAGCCATTTCAAGGATTCCCATCGACGCGACAGCGGAAAGAACCCCGGTGGCCGTGCGGGCGGTGACGGTCCGGGGCCGGGACCGACCGGCAATGGCGTGGGCGGGCATTCCCGTTCGACAGAGCAAGGGAAAGGCTGGCAATGGAAACGTCGCCGCAGGTGATCCACCAGCGAGGTGGACAGGACGAGACATCACAACGACAGGCCGCGCCCCCGGGTGCGCCGGCACCGCTCGTACAGGAGATCTCGGCGCTGTGGGGGGAATACCTCGGCGACCGTGAAGTCGGGCCGGACGACGACTTCTTCGCGCTCGGCGGGAACTCGCTGACCGGAATCAAAATCATCGACCGGGTGGCGCAGGACTACGGCGTCCAGCTGTCCGTGCGCGACTTCTACCTGGCGCACACCCCCGCCCGGGTCACCGAGCTGATCGAACAGGGGAGGGCGGCGGCGTGAGGCTGACGCCGGGCCCCGCGCGCGACATCGACCTCGACGCCGTCGACCTGTTCGACCTGGACCTGTACAGCTCGGGCGATCCGCACCCGATCTGGGACGTGATGCGCGAGCGGGCGCCGCTGCACCACCAGGTCCTGGCCGACGGGCGCCAGTTCTGGTCGGTGACCCGCCACAAGGACGTCTGCCGGGTGCTCGGCGACCACCGGGAGTTCACCTCCGAACGCGGCACGGTACCCACCCACCTCGGGCAGGACGACGTCGCGGCCGGCGTGCTGCTGACCTCCACCGACCCGCCCCGGCACACCGAGGTCCGCAGGCCGCTGGGCTCCAAACTCACCGCCCGGGCGGTCAGGTCGTGGGAGGACTCGATCCGCCGCTCGGTCGTGCGCTTCCTGCAGCCGGCCCTCGACGGCGACGTCTTCGACCTGGCCGAACAGGCGCTGCTCCTGCCGGCGATCGTCACCGGCCCGCTCCTGGGGATCCCGGAGAAGGACTGGGCAGAGCTCGTCCAGCTGACCGCGATGGTGACCGCCCCCTCGGACCCGCACTTCCAGCAGGGCAGCGAAGCCGCCACGCTGGCCATCTCCCACCACGAGCTCGTCACCTACGTCAAGGACTGGGTCAAGGAGCGGCGGGCCACCGGCCAGGAGGACGAGAGCCTGCTCAGCCACCTCATGAGCGTGCGCCCCGGCGGCGCACCGCTGAGCGACGAGGAGATCGCCCTGGACGGCTACAGCATTCTCCTGGGCGCCAACGTGACCACCCCGCACACCGTCTCGGGCACGGTGCAGGCGCTCATCGAGCGGCCCGAACAGTTCGAGAAGGCGCAGGCCGACCCCTCGCTCATCCCCAACCTGGTCGAGGAAGGGCTGCGCTGGACGTCGGGCGCGTGCAACTTCATGCGGTACGCCGTCGACGACATCCACATCGGCGGGGGCACGATCCCCGCCCGCGGGGCGGTCGTCGCGTGGATCGGATCGGCCAACCGGGATGCCGCCCAGTTCCCCGACCCGCACCAGTTCGACATCACCCGCAGCAACGCCAAACGGCACGTCGCGTTCGGCTTCGGGCCGCACTTCTGCATCGGCGCCCCGCTGGCCCGGCTGACGCTGCGCATCTTCTTCGAGGAACTCCTCCAGCGGTTCGCCTCCATCGAACTCGCCGGCGAACCGCAGCACCTGCGGTCGTACTTCATCGCCGGGATGACCCACCTCCCCATCACCGCGCAGAAACGACAGACGCCATGACAACCGGCTCCGCCCCCACCCTGTCGCCGTATCTCGTCAGGCCGCCGTCCGCCGGCCACCTGGCCCGGATCTTCTGCTTCCCCTTCTCCGGGTCCGGGGCGTCGGCCTTCAGCGCCTGGCCGGCCGCGCTGGACGACATCGAGGTCTGCCCGGTGCAGTTCCCCGGCCGCGAGAACCGGCTCGGCCACCCCCACTACGGCACCTACGAGAACCTCGCCGCCGACCTGGTGGACCACCTGGCGCCACTGCTCGACCGGCCGTTCGCGTTCTTCGCGCACTGCGCCGGCGCGCTGCCCGCCTACGAGAGCGTGCTCAGGCTCGCCGAACTCGGCCTGCCCACCCCCGACTGCCTGTTCGTGTCGGGCCAGCCGGCCCCGCACGACGCGGCCGGCGACCCGATGCTCGCCATGTCGGAGGCCGAACTGCGCGCCGAGGTCGAGTCGTTCATCCGCGGCCGGGGCATCGAACCGCGGCCGGACATGGTCGCGCTCGGCCTGATGGTGCTGCTGCGCGACCACGCCGCCGCGCGTGCCTACCGGCGCCAGGAGCCCGTCCCGGTGCCCTGCCCCGTCGTCGTCGTGCACTGGCGGGACGACGCGGACGTGAGCCTGGGCGGCCTGCAGGGGTGGCGCCGGTACGCGGACTCGGTCGAGTTCCGCGTGGTCGACGGCGGCCACTACGACTTCATGGACGCACCGGACGAGCTGCGGAAACTGCTGACCCGTTGGCTGTGAGCGCGGCCGGCCCGGCCAGGGCCGTATACCGAGGGAACCGGAAGGAATACGTATGAGTGGCGCAGCCACCGATATTGCCGTCATCGGGATGTCGTGCCGCTTTCCCGGTGTGCACGGCCCGGCCGAGTTCTGGCGCCTGCTGCTCCAGGGGAAGTCCACCGTCAAGACGTTCCCCGAGCAGCGGGCCGCCGACGCGCACTCCCGCCACACCCTGCACCCCGACGCCGACACCCTGAACTCGGGCTCGTTCTTCGACTCCGTCGACGGGTTCGACGCCGACTTCTTCCACACGCCGGCGGCGGAGGCCACCGCCATGGACCCCGTGCAGCGGCTGGGTCTGGAACTGGCCTGGGAGGCCGTCGAGGACGCCCGCATCCCGGCGGGCGTCCTCGCGGGCCGCGAGATCGACGTCGTGGTCGGCGCCGCGCCCTCCGGCTACGACCTGCTGCGCAAACTGTCGGGCAGCGACCGGGACGACCACTATGCCGCGCTCGGCTCCAGCGGAGCGCTGATCGCCAACCGGATCTCGAACCTGTTCGACGTGCGCGGCATGAGCCTGTGCGCGGACTCGGGCCAGTCCTCCTCCCTCGTGTCGCTGGCACTGACGTGCGAGCGGATACGCGCCGGCGCGGTCGACATGGCGATCGCGGGCGGCGTGCACCTGATCACCGACCCCGAAGCGGGCGCCGGCCTGGCCAACCTGGGCGCCCTGTCACCCGACGGCAACTGCTTCCCCTTCGACGCGCGGGCCAACGGCTTCGTCCGCGGCGAGGGCGGCGCGTTCGTCGTGCTGAAGCGCCTCGATGAGGCCGTCGCCGACGGCGACCACATCTACGCCGTGGTGCGCGGCTGGGGCGTAGGCAGCGCCGGCGCCACCTCCCGCATGCCGGACCCGAGCCCCGCCGGGCAGGCGGCAGCCGTACGGTCCGCTCTGCAGCGCGCGGACGTCGAGTTCAGCAGCGTCGACTACGTCGAGGCACACGGCACCGGCACCCGCCTCGGCGATCCCGCCGAGGCGTGCGGACTGCGCGAGGTGCTGCGGGAGAGCGGCCGCAGCCGTCCCCTGGTGCTCGGTGCGGTGAAGGCGAACGTCGGACACCTGGAGCCCGCCGCGGGAATCGTCGGCTTCGTGAAGGCGGCGCTGTGCGTGGACCGCGGTCTGCTGGTCGCCCATCCCGACTTCCGCTCGGCGAACCCCGCCATCCCCGGCTTCGAGCAGGACTTCGAAGTGCTGTCGGCCCCCCGCCCCTGGCCGGGCACACCAAACCGGCCCCGGCGCGCCGGCGTGTCATCGGTCGGGATGGGCGGCACCAACGCCCACGTGATCCTCGAACAGGCCCCCCTGGCACACCCCGAACTCCCGGCGCCGGACCAGGACCTGCGCGCCCAGGACACCTGCGCGCCGGTGCCGTGGGTGCTGTCGGCGCGCTCGGAGCAGGCCCTGCGCGAACAGGCGGCCCGGCTGCGGGACCTGGTGAGCGCCGACGCCTCGCTGACGGCGGCCGACGTGGGGCACTCCCTGGTCCGCACCCGCACCTCGTTCGCGCACCGTGCGGTCGTCCTGGCAGCCGGCCGTCAGGAGGCGCTGGCCGGCCTGGGCCTGCTGGCCGCCGGCGACAGCGCGGCGCGCGCGGTACGCGGAACGGCCACCGGGCCGGCGGGCCCGCTCGTCTTCGTCTTCCCCGGCCAGGGATCGCAGTGGCTGGGCATGGGACGGCAGCTGTACCAGCAGTCCGAGGTCTTCGCGCACGCGATCGACGAGTGCGCGCGCGCCCTGGCGCCGTGGCTGGACTGGTCGCTGGTGGACCTGGTGACCGGCGCGCCGTCGGCGCCGCCGCTGGAACGCGGGGACGCCGTGGTCCAGCCCGCGCTGTTCGCGATGATGGTGTCCCTGGCCCGCCTGTGGCGGTCGCTGGGCGTGGTCCCCGACGCGGTGGTGGGGCACTCCCAGGGCGAGATCGCCGCGGCGTGCGTGTCCGGCGCGCTCACCCTCAAGGACGCGGCCCGCATCGTCGCCCTGCGCAGCCGGGCCCTGACGGCGCTGGCCGGCCAGGGCGGGATGAACGCGGTGGCCGCGCCGTTGGCCTGGGTCGAGGACCGGCTCGGCCCGTGGTCCGGGCGGCTGTCCGTGGCCGCGGTCAACGGGCCGGCCTCCGTGGTGATCTCCGGGGACCTGACGGCACTGGAGGAGTTCGCCGCGATGGCGGACGGGGACGGGGTGCGGGTACGCCGTGTCCGGATCGAGTACGCCTCCCACTCCCACCAGGTCGAACGCATCCGCGACCGGGTGCTGGAGGCCGCCGCGGGTGTCACACCCAAGGAGACAGCGGTGGAGTTCCACTCCACGGTCACCGCAGGACGGCTCGACACCCGCGCCCTGGACGCCTCGTACTGGTACGACAACCTGCGCTCCACGGTACGTTTCGGCGAGGTCGTGGAGAACCTGATGCGTACCCGCGGCGGCGTGTTCGTCGAGGTCAGCCCGCACCCGGTGCTCCAGGTGGCGATGGCGGAGACCGCCGACACGCTGACCGGCCCGCCCCCGGTGGTGGGCACCTTGAGCAGGCACGACGGGAGCCTCGGCAAGGTCCTGGCCTCGCTGGCCGAGCTGTACGTGCGCGGGGTGCCGGTGGACTTCGGGCCGGTGTTCGCCGCCGGCCGGCCGCGCCGCGTCGGCCTGCCGACCTACCCCTTCCAGCGGCAGCGGTACTGGCTGACAGCACCCGCCGCCACCACTGCTCCCGGCGCGCACGCGGACGTGAGCGGCGCGGCGGCGGACCTGGACTCGCCGTCGGCGGTCCTCACGCTCGTGAGTACCGAGACGGCCGCGCTGCTTGGCGCCAGGGGCGCCGCTGTCACGGGACCCCACGTCCAGGCGCGGTCGGCCGACACCTTCAAGGCACTGGGCTTCGACTCCTCGATGGCGGTGGAGCTGCGCAACCGGCTCAACGCGGTGACGGGGATCCGGCTGCCGGCCACCGTCGCGTTCACCTACCCCACTCCGCACCGGCTCGCCCAGCGCCTCTTCTCCCTCCTCGAACCCAAGGTGCCCGACACCCCACAACCCGTGGAGGAGCCGAGCCCGCAGGACACGAGCGACGACGATCTCTACGCCCTGATCGACCGCGGATACGTGTAGCCCCAGCCGTTTTTCAAGCAGAAGTTGAGGGAGGACCCGGTGGAGGAAGTCGACAAGCTCCGCTCCTACTTGCGACGTGCCGTCGGTGACGCGCAGGAACTGCGCGAGCGGGTGCGCGAGCTGGAGGAGTCCGCGCGCGAGCCCATCGCCGTCGTGGGTGTGGGGTGTCGCTTCCCCGGTGGGGTGACGTCCCCCGAAGGGCTGTGGCACGTCGTGTCCGAGGGGGTGGACGCGATGGGCGACTTCCCGCTGGACCGCGGGTGGGACGTGGAGGCGCTGTACGACCCGGACCCCGAGGCGCACGGAAAGACGTACACCCGCACCGGCGGGTTCCTGCCCGGCCTCGCGGAGTTCGACGCGCCGTTCTTCGGCATCAGCCCGCGCGAGGCGCTGGCGATGGACCCGCAGCAGCGGCTGATGCTGGAAACCACGTGGGAGGCGCTGGAGCGGGCGGGGATCGACCCGGCCGCCCTGCGGGGCTCCCCGACCGGGGTGTTCACCGGGCTCTACAACGTCGACTACGGGCCGCGGATGGGCGGCGGCGCGGGCGGCGAGGTGGAGGGCTTCTCCCTCACCGGCACCTACCTCAGCGTGGCCTCGGGCCGGGTGGCGTACGTGCTGGGCCTGGAGGGCCCGGCGGTGTCGACCGACACCGCGTGCTCGGCCTCGCTGGTGGCCGTCCACCAGGCCGTGCGCTCCCTGCGGTCGGGGGAGTGCACGCTGGCGCTGGCCGGCGGCGTGTCGACACTGCCGACGCCGGGGATGTTCGTGGAACTGGCCCGGCAGCGGGGCCTGTCGGCCGACGGCCGGTGCAAGGCGTTCGCGGACGCCGCCGACGGCACCGGCTTCTCCGAGGGCGCGGGCGTGCTGGTCCTGGAGCGGCTCTCCGACGCACAGCGCAACGGCCGCAGGATCTGGGCCGTCATCCGCGGCTCGGCGATCAACCAGGACGGCGCCTCCAACGGACTGACCGCCCCCAACCCCCTGGCGCAGCAGCGGGTCGTACGCGCCGCCCTGGCCGACGCCGGGCTCCGCGTCACCGACGTGGACGCGGTGGAGGCGCACGGGACCGGCACCCGGCTGGGCGACCCCATGGAGGCCGAGGCCCTGCTGGCCACCTACGGGCAGGACCGCGAGCCCGGCAGCCCGCTGTGGCTGGGATCGCTGAAGTCGAACATCGGCCACACCCAGGCCGCCGCCGGCGTCGGCGGCATCATCAAGATGGTCATGGCGATGCGGCACGGCGTGCTGCCCAAGACCCTGCACGTGGACCGCCCCTCGGCCCACGTCGACTGGTCGGCCGGAGCGGTGGAGCTGCTCACCGAGGCCCGCGCGTGGACCACGACGCAGGGCCGGCCCCGCCGGGCGGGCGTGTCGTCCTTCGGGATCAGCGGCACCAACGCGCACCTGATCCTGGAACAGGCCCCCCAAACCCCCGAGACCCCCGAGACCTCCGAGACTCCCGAGACCTCGGGGGCCCGTGAGGGCGCCGAGATCCCCGGGACTCCCGCGGCCCCCGGGGTTCCGGCCGGCGGGTCGGTGCCGTGGGTGCTGTCGGCGCGCTCGGAGCAGGCCCTGCGCGAACAGGCTGCCCGGCTGCGGGAGTTCGTGGCCGCCGACGAGAGCCTGACGCCCGCCGACGTGGGACGCGCACTGGTGACGACACGCTCACTGTTCGAGCACCGCCAGGTGGTGATCGGCGCCGACCGGGACGCCCTGCTCAACGCCCTGGCCGCCGCCGCCGCGGGCGAGGAGCCCGGCCCCGCCGGCCCGGTGTCCGCGGTGGCGAAACCGGTGGGCAAGACCGTGTTCGTCTTCCCCGGCCAGGGGGCGCAGTGGGCCGCCATGGGCCGGGAACTGTGGGAGACCTCCCCCGTCTTCGCCGAGGAACTGCGCGCCTGCGCGCAGGCACTCCAGCCGTGGGTGTCCTGGCCGCTGATCGACACCGTCTGCGGAGGACCGCGGGCGGCGGACCTGGAGGACATCGACGTCGTCCAGCCGGTGCTGTTCGCGGTGATGGTGTCCCTGGCGCAGGTGTGGCGTTCGCTGGGAGTGACACCGGATGCGGTGATCGGCCACTCCCAGGGCGAGATCGCCGCCGCCTACGTCGCGGGCGCCCTGACCCTGCAGGACGCGGCGAAGATCGTCGCCCTGCGGTCCCGGCTGCTGGCCACCGTCACCGGGCAGGGCAGCATGGCCGGGATCCTGCTGCCCGCCCAGCGCGTCAAGGACCTGCTGAAGGGACACGAGTCCCGGATCGGGATCGCCGCGGTGAACGGACCGAACTCCACGACCGTCTCGGGGGAGAGCGGCGCGGTCGAGGAACTGGTCGCCACCTGCCAGGCCCAGGGCGCCCGCGCCCGCCTGATCAAGTCCAGCGTGCCCGGCCACTCCCCGCTGATGGACCGCTTCGACGGCCGCCTCCAGGCGGAACTCGGCCGCATCACCCCCCGCCCCTCACCGGTGGCGATCCACTCGACGGTGACCGGCGAACTGATCGACCCCCTGGACCTCGACGAGGCCTACTGGTACCGCAACCTGCGCGAACCGGTCCAGTTCGCGGCCGCCATGGGCGGCCTGGTCGCCCAGGAACCCGACAGCGCCGTCATCGAACTCAGCCCGCACCCGCTGCTGGTGATGACCATCCAGGAGATGTTCGACACCACCCCCGGCGCCACCGGCTTCGCGGTGGGGTCGCTGCGCCGCGACGAGGGCGGCTTCGCCCGGCTCCACCGGTCGGCCGCCGAGGCCTTCGTGGCGGGCGCCGCGGTGTCGTGGCAGGCGGCGTTCGGGAGCGGGGACGGCCGGTGGGCCGAGCTGCCCACCTACGCCTTCCAGCGGCAGCGCTACTGGCTGAACACCCCCGCCGAGACCACCACCGCGAGCACGTCGGACCACCCGCTGCTCGACGCCGTCATCGAACTGCCCGACGACGGCGGGCACCGCGGAGTCGTGGGCAGCGGCCGGCTGTCGCTGGAGCGCCACCCCTGGCTCGCCGACCACACCGTCCACGGCGCCGCCCTGGTGCCCGCCACGGTGCTCGCGGAGCTGGCGGCGTGGGCCGCGCACAAGGCGGGCTGCGACGTCGTCGACGAACTCACCCTGGAGACACCCCTGGTGCTGTCCCGCACGGCCGAGCGCGAGATCCGCGTCGTCGTCGACGGCAAACGCGAACTCAGCGTGCACTCCCGGGCAAAGGAGGAGGACCGGTGGACCCGCAACGCCACCGGAACCGCCAAAGCCGGGCCCGCGCAGGCCCACCGGGCCGACGGCCTCACCGCGTGGCCGCCCCCGGGCGCGGTGAGCGTGCCCTTCGAGGACGAGCACACCTGGCCCGCCGCCCCCGGGCTGGGCCAAGGGCCCCTGCCGTCCGCCCTGCGGCAGGTGTGGCGCACGGGCGAGACCCTGTTCGCCGAGGTCGAACTGCCCGCATCCGACACCGCCCACCAGAGCCGCTTCACCCTCCACCCGGCGCTGCTCCAGGCCGCGCTGCTCCCGGTCGGCCTGGGACACTTCGTCGACACCTCCCGGCCCGAGGGCTGGCTGCCGTCCCGCTGCACGGGCCTGCGCATCGGCCCCGCCCAGACGACCGCGCTGCGCGTGCGGCTGGCCCCGGCGGGCGAGAACACGCTGTCGGTGACCCTCGCGGACCAGAACGGAAACCCCGTCGCCGCCATCGCCTCACTGACCCTGGAGCCCGTGGACGTCGCCCGGCTGACCGAGCTGAGCTTCGACCACCAGGACTCGCTGTTCCAGGTGGACTGGGAACCCCTCCCGCTCCCACCCGGCCGGGCCACGGGCCGCTACGCACTGATCGCACCCGGCGCGCACGCCGTGCCCCCGGCACCGGGACAGGCGTCCTACGCCGACTTCGAGGAACTCGCCGCCCGCGGTGACGACATACCCTCCGTCGTCATCGCGTGCGTCGAACCCGCGGACGGCGCCGACACCCCCGCCGCCGTCGAGCACACCCTCCACCGCGTGCTGCGCTGGACGCAGGGCTTCCTCGGCGACGCGCGGTTCTCCGCCACCCGCCTGGTCCTGGTGACCCGGGACGCATTCCACGACGAGCAGGTCACCCGCACCGATCCCGCGGCGGCCGCCCTGTGGGGATTCGTGCGCACCGCGCAGACCGAGAACCCGGGCCGCTTCACCCTCGTGGACACCGACGGCAGGCCCGACTCGTGGGCCCTTGTGCCGGCGGCGGCCGCAACCGGCGAAGCCCAGCTCAAGATCCGCTCCGGCATGGTCAGCACCCCCCGCCTGGCCCACCTGCCCGGCCGGGGCAGGCCCGGCCGGACACCGGGAACCTCCGCGCTGGGGACCGGTTCGGTACTGATCACCGGCGGCACCAGCGGCCTGGGCGCCCTCCTGGCCCGCCACCTCGTCCAGCGGCACGCGGTACGCCGGCTGGTGCTGACCAGCAGGCGCGGAGAGGCCGCCCCGGCCGCGGCCGCCCTGCGCGAGGAACTGACCGCGGCCGGCGCCCACGTCGACATCGTCGCCTGCGACGTCACCGACCGCGACGCGCTCGCCGCACTGATCGCCGCGGTGCCCGCCGAACACCCGCTGACCGCGGTGATCCACTGCGCCGGCACCCTGGACGACGGCATCGTCCAGGCCCTCACCGAGGAACGCGTGAACGCGGTCCTCGCCCCCAAGGTGCGCGGCGCCTGGCACCTGCACGAGCTGACCGCCCACCTGGACCTGTCCGCGTTCGTACTGTTCTCCTCGATCGCCGGCGTCCTGGGCACGGCGGGCCAGGCCAACTACGCGGCCGCCAACGCCTTCCTCGACGACCTGGCGCACACCCGCCGGTCCCAGGGACTGCCGGCCGGCGCGCTGTGCTTCGGCTTCTGGGCCGAGCGCAGCGAGATGAGCGCGGGCCTCAGCGACGCGGACGTCGCACGCATGCAACGCCAGGGCGTACAGCCCCTGTCGACGCCGGAAGGGCTCGCGCTCTTCGACGCGGCGCTCGCCGCCGACGAGCCGGTACTGGTGCCCGTACGGCTGAACCTCGCCGCACTGCGCACACCCGACCCCGCCCGGCCCACCTCCCCGCTCCTGCGCACCCTGGCCGGGACACCCGCCTCACCCGGCGGCCCGGCGGGCGGAGAGCCGGCCGGCCCCGCCCTCGCCCAGCAGCTGAAGTCGCTGCCGCCGCAGGAGGCCGAGACGGCGCTCCTCGATGCCGTACGCACCCAGACCGCGCTCGTCCTCGGTCACTCCGACACCGGACGGGTCGGCCCCGCAGAGACGTTCAAGAAACTCGGTATCGACTCGCTGACGGCACTGGAACTGCGGAACAAACTGGCGGCGGTGACCGGCCTGAAACTGCCCGCCACCCTCGTCTTCGACCACCCCAACCCGGCCGCCCTCGCCCGGTTCCTCCAGCAGAGCGCCACCCCCGGCACCGCCGCCGGGCCGCAGTCCCCGGCCCGTCACCTGGTCCAGGAGATCGAAGGCCTGGGCGCCCGGCTCGAGGACGCGTTCCTCGCCCTCGCACAGGAGGACCGGACCACCATTTCCACTCTGCTCGGCGAACTGCAGGGCCGAGTCCGTTCGATGGCGGGCGCCGGATCACCGGTCGGCATCGTCGACCAGATCAGTTCGGCCTCGGCGGGAGAACTCCTCTCGCTGCTCGACAAAGAACTCGGCTAGGGGAGAGCGATGACCAACGACAACAACGCCGAGGTCCTCGACTACCTCAGGCGGACCTCGATCGAACTGCTCGAGACACGCAAGCGCCTGCAGGAGGTCACCGACGCCGCCGCCGAACCCGTCGCGATCGTCGGTGTCGCCTGCCGTTACCCCGGCGGAGCGGCCTCCCCGGAGGAACTGTGGGAACTGGTGCGCACCGGCGCGGACGTCGTGTCCGACTTCCCCGACGACCGCCACTGGGACCTGGAGAACCTGCACCACCCGGACCCCGACCACCCCGGCACCTGCTACACCCGCTCGGGCGGATTCCTCTACGACGCCGGTGACTTCGACGCCGACTTCTTCGGGATCAGCCCCCGCGAGGCGCTCTCCGCCGACCCGCAGCAGCGGCTGCTCCTGGAAACCTCGTGGGAGTCGGTGGAACGGGCCGGCATCGACCCCGAGACCCTGCGCGGCAGCGACACCGGCGTGTTCGCCGGCCTCGCCTACTTCGGATACGGCAACCACTTCGAAACCCCCGAGGCCATCGCGGGCTACGGACAGGTCGGCTCCCTGCTGAGCGTGGCCTCGGGCCGGGTGGCGTACACGCTGGGCCTGGAGGGCCCCGCGGTGTCGACCGAGACCGCCTGCTCCTCGTCGCTGGTGGCCGTGCACCAGGCGGTGCAGTCGCTGCGGCAGGGCGAATGCGGCCTGGCCCTGGCCGGCGGTGTCACCGTCGTGGGGATGCCGCAGGTGTTCCGCGAGATGTCACGCCAGCGGGGCCTGTCGGCCGACGGCCGGTGCAAGGCGTTCGCGGACGCCGCCGACGGCACCGGCTTCGCCGAGGGCGTCGGCGTACTGGTCCTGGAGCGGCTCTCCGACGCACAGCGCAACGGCCGCAGGATCTGGGCCGTCATCCGCGGCTCGGCGATCAACCAGGACGGCGCCTCCAACGGACTGACCGCGCCCAGCGGCCCCGCCCAGCAGCGCGTCATCAAATCGGCGCTGGCCAACGCCCGGGTCCAGGCGAGCGAGGTGGACGTGGTGGAGGCACACGGCACCGGCACGACGCTGGGCGACCCCATCGAGGCCGGCGCCCTGCTGGCCACCTACGGGCAGGACCGGGACGAGACCGGCCCGCTGTGGCTGGGATCGCTGAAGTCGAACATCGGCCACACCCAGGCCGCCGCCGGCGTCGGCGGCATCATCAAGATGGTCATGGCGATGCGGCACGGCATGCTGCCCCGGACCCTGCACGTGGACCGCCCCTCCACCCACGTCGACTGGTCGGCCGGAGCGGTGGAGCTGCTCACCGAGGCCCGGCAGTGGCCGAGCACACCCGGCCGCCCCCGCCGCGCCGGCGTGTCCGCCTTCGGAGTCAGCGGCACCAACGCACACGTCATCCTGGAAGAGGCCCCGCCGCAGGAACAACAGCAGCAGGACGGCCCGCACCCGGACGTCACCGCCGGCCCGGTGCCGTGGGTGGTGTCGGCCAAGAACGCCAGAGCCCTGCACCAGCAGGCGGCCGCCCTGCACGACTTCCTCGCCGCCGACGCGGACCTGGACCTCGCCGACGCCGGCTGGTCCCTGGTCTCCAGCCGCACCCCCTTCGAGCACCGCGCGGTGGTCCTGGGACACGACCGCGACGAGCTGCTGAACGCCCTGAAGGCGCTGCGCGACGGCGCGGAGTCCACCGACGTCATCCGCGGCGTCACCGCGGAAAGGGGCGGCACCGTCTTCATGTTCCCGGGCCAGGGCTCACCCTGGGCCGGCGCGGCACGCCAGCTGTACGACACCTTCCCCGTCTTCGCCCGGAGCCTGGACGAGATCTGCGCACGCTTCGACACGCACCTGCCCTTCGCCCTCAAGCCGGTGCTCCTCGCCGACGACCCCGCGGAACGCGAGCGCACGGACATCGCCCAGCCGGCCCTGTTCACCCTCCAGGTCAGCCTCTACCGGCTCCTGGAGCAGTACTGCCCGCGACCGGACCACCTGATCGGCCACTCCGTCGGCGAGATCGCCGCCGCCCACGTCTGCGGAGCCCTCGCCCTGGACACCGCGACCCGGCTGGTGGCCGCCCGCGGACGCATCATGCGCACGGTCACCGAGCACGGCGCCATGCTGGCCGTACGCGCCTCCGACGCCGAGGTGAGCGCCCTGCTCCCGGCCTACGAACGGGTCGGCATCGCCGCCGTCAACGGCCCGGACTCGGTGGTGGTCTCGGGCCTGCGCGACCAGGTCCACGCCCTGCGGGACCGGCTCCTGGCCGACGGCAGGTCCGCGAAACTCCTCCCCGTCGACCACGCGTTCCACTCCCCGCTCATGGACCCGATCCTGGCGGAGTTCGCGGCGGCGCTCGGCGCGCTGCCCGCCGGCGAGATGAGCGTTCCCCTCGTCTCCACCCGGCTCGGACGCAACGCAACGCTCCAGGAGCTGACGTCCGTCGAGTACTGGGTCGGCCACGTCCGGGAACCCGTCCGCTTCCACGACGCCGTGCAGTGCGCCCGCACCGCAGGCGCGAGCGTCTTCCTCGAGGTGGGGCCGGGAGCGACACTCACCGGCATCACCCAGGAGGCCTTCGCCGGCGCGGGCGTCGACGACGCGCTGGTCCTGTCGGCGTCACGGCGCGACCGCCAGGGACCGCGGGCCCTGCTCGCCGCACTGGCCGGCCTGCACGTCACCGGCGCGAGCGTGAACTGGGACGCGCTGTTCGGCACACGCCGCAGGACCGACCTGCCCACGTACGCGTTCCAGCGGCAGCGCTACTGGCTGGACTTCCGCGCCGGCAGCAAGCCGGCCGACGTCACCTCCGCCGGCCTGTCCGCGCCGCAGCACCCGCTGCTCGGCGCCGTCATGGACCACCCCGGCACCGACGAGGTGGTCTTCACCGACCTGTGGTCCCTGCAAACCCACGGCTGGCTGGCCGATCACACCGTGTTCGGCGCGGTCGTCGTACCGGCGACGGCCCACCTGGACCTGGCGCTGTCGGTCGGCGACCACCTCGGGTGCGGCGCCGTGGAGGAACTCACCCTGGAAGTCCCCCTGATCCTTCCCCCTGCCGGCGACATGCAGATACGCATCGTCGCCGGCGCGGCGGACGACACCGGACGCCGCGCCCTGGACGTGTACGCCAGGCCCGGCGACGAGGGCCCCGCGGGCGGCTGGACACGCCACGCGCGGGGGAACCTGGCACCGGCCACACCGCGCCCGGACGGCCCCGCCCACCAGGCGCACCCGCTCGCCGTGTGGCCGCCGGCCGGAGCCCGCCGGCTGGACGCCGACGGACTCTACGACACCTTCGCCGACGCGGGCTTCGACTACGGCCCGGCCTTCCGCGGGCTGCGCGAGGTCTGGCGGCAGGGCGAGGACCTCTTCGCCCTCGCCACCCTGCCCGACACCGCCGGGAGCCCGGCAGGCGGCGCCTTCGCCCTGCATCCCGCACTGCTGGACACCGTCCTGCACGCGGTGGTCGCCGGCGGCGTCATCGAGGTGACGGGCGAGCAGGGCTGGATGCCCTTCTCCTGGTCCGGCGTGGAACTGGACCGGCCGTGCGGCGCGAGCGTACGGGTGCGCCTCACCCCGGCCGGCGAAGGCGTCGTGTCCGTGACGGTCGCCGACGAGCACGGCCACGAACTCGCCCGCATCCAGGCGCTGACGTTCCGCCCGGCCAACGCCGAACAGGTCCGCGCCGCACACGGCGCCCAGCAGTCGCTGTACGAACTGCAGTGGCGCCCGCCCGCCCCCGGCACGCCCAGGAACCGCCGCGGCCCCTGGGCCGTCCTGGGCACGCCCGGCGGCCCGGCCTCCCGGCTCCTCGACGCGGCCGGCGCCGACACCGCGCTCTACACCCGCCTGGACGACATCCCGCCCGGGCAGGCGCCCGCACACCTCGTCCTGTACCTGGACGACACCACCGCCGCCGGCCCCGATGCGCTCGGTACGGTCGCCGACACCGACAAGCGCGTCCTGCAGACGCTCCAGCGCCTGCTCACCGAGGAACCCCTGGCCCGGACCACGCTGGTGGTGCTCACCCGCCGGGCCCTTGGCACCGGCACGCACGACAGCGTCCAGAACCTGCCCGGCGCGTCCGTGTGGGGCCTGGTCCGCTCCGCGCAGACCGAGCACCCCGGCAGGTTCAAGCTGGTGGACATCGACGACGAGAAGACGTCCTGGGCCCGGCTCGCGGACACGTTCGCCCTGGCGGAGGACCAGCTGGCGCTGCGCGCCGGCGCCCTGCTCGTCCCCCGCCTCGCCGCGGCCGCGCCCGCGGACCGCCGCCTCGACGCGCCGCCGGCCGGACACCGCCTGGGCATCCCCACCAAGGGAACGCTGGAGAACCTGACCTGGGTCCCGTGCCCCGAGGCGGACGCGCCCCTGACAGCCGGTCAGGTCCGCATCGCCGTCCAGGCCGCGGGCCTCAACTTCCGCGACGTCACCATCGCGCTGGGGCTGGTGGACCGCACGGCCATCGACGCGGGAGTCGGCAGCGAGGGCGCCGGAGTCGTCCTCGACGTGGCGGACGACGTGACCCGCCTGGCACCGGGCGACCGGGTCACCGGCATCTTCACCGGCGCCTTCGGCCCCACCGCCGTGGCGGACCACCGCACCCTCGTGCCCGTCCCCGACGGCTGGAGCTACGCCCAGGCGGCGTCCGTGCCGTGCACCTTCCTCACCGCCTACTACGCGCTCTTCCACGCCACGAGGCTCCGCCGGGGCCAGCGCATCCTCATCCACGCCGCGGCAGGCGGCGTCGGGATGGCCGCCGTCCAGCTGGCCCAGCACCTCGGCGCCGAGATCTACGCCACCGCCAGCCCCGCCAAGTGGCCCGCCCTGCGCGCCCTGGGACTTGACGACGACCACCTGGCCTCCTCACGCGACCTGGACTTCGTCGACAAGTTCCGCCGCACCTCCGGCGGCCGCGGGGTGGATGTCGTCCTGAACTCGCTCGCCCACACCTTCGTCGACGCCTCGCTGAGGCTGCTTCCCGAGGGCGGCCACTTCCTGGAGATGGGCAAGACGGACATCCGCGACCCCCGCCAGGTGGCAGCCGACCACCCCCAAGTCCACTACCGGGCCTTCGACCTCTACGAGGCGGGACCGGACGCGATCCACGACATGTTCCAGGCCGTCATGGACCTGTTCGCCGACGGCCGGGTGCGGCTGAACCCGATCTCCCTGCGCGACATCCGCGACGCGCGCCACACCTTCCGCGAGATGAGCCAGGGCCGCCACACCGGAAAGCTGGTCCTGGACGTGGGCGCCGGCTTCGGCGGCGGCACCGTGCTGGTCACCGGCGGGACCGGGGGAGTGGGCTCACTCGTGGCCCGCCACCTCGTCACCCGGCACGGCGTACGCAGCCTGCTGCTGGCCAGCCGCAGCGCAACGGCCGCCGACGGGGTGCCCGAGCTGGTCGCGGACCTCGAAAACGCGGGAGCCGCGGTACGGGTCGTGGCCTGCGACATCGCGGACCGCACCGCCGTGGCCGGCCTGCTCGCCACCGACCTGCCAGGCCGGTACCCGCTGACCGCCGTCGTGCACGCCGCGGGTGTCCTCGCGGACGGCACCGTCGAATCGCTGACCGCCGACAGCATCGACCACGTGCTGCGCGCCAAGGCCGGCGGCGCGCTCCACCTGCACGAACTGACCCAGCAGCACACCCTGTCGGCGTTCATCCAGTTCTCCGCCCTGGCGGGCACCCTCGGCAACGCGGGACAGGCCAACTACGCCGCGGCGAACGCCTTCCTGGACGGCCTGGCGGCCCAGCGCAGCGCCGCCGGCCTGCCCGGCACCTCGCTGTGCTGGGGCTGGTGGGAGCAGAGCAGCGGCATGACCGGCGACCTGGACGAGGCCGACCTGGCCCGCCTGCGGCGCACCGGCATCGCCGCGATGGCGACCGGCGAGGCACTGGCCCTGTTCGACGCGGCGTGCGCGAGCGGCAAACCGGTCCTCGTCCCGGCCCGCCTCGACCTCGCCGCGCTGCGCGAGCGGAGCAGCGAGGAGGTGCCCCCGCTCCTGCGCGACCTCGTCGACGCCGGCCGGCCCCGCCGCACCCGGGTGGGCGCGGCCGGCACGGCCGGCGAGGGCACCTCGCCCGCACTGTCCGCGAAGCTGGCCACGCTGCCAGCCGACGAGGCCCGGGCAGCCGCCCTGGACTGGGTCCGCGAACAGGTCGCCGTCGTCCTTGGACACTCCTCCGGCGCGGGGGTCGACGCCGACCAGGCGTTCACCCCGCTGGGCATCGACTCGCTGACCGCGGTCGAACTGTGCAACCGGCTGGCCGCCGCGACCGGACTGCGCCTGCCCTCCACCCTCGTCTTCAGCTACCCCACCCCGCGCGAGCTGAGCGAACACATCTGCGGCCTGCTGCGCCCGGCCGCCGACGACAACCCGGCCACCGCCCAGAGCGCCGAGGACATCGCGATCCGCGAAGTGCTGCGGAGCGTCTCGATCGAGCGCCTGCGCGACGCGGGCGTCCTGGAGCTGGTCCTGGCGTGCGCCCAGGCACCCGCGCCGGGCGGCGACGCACCGGCCCGGGCCGACGCGGACGAACTGTCGGACCTGGATCTGGAAGCACTGGTCGACCTGGCTCTGGATGAGAAGAGGTAACTGACATGACCAACTCCGCGGAACATGCGGCGGACGGCGCGGACCGGGTCCAGCGGGCGCTGCGCACCCTGCTGGAGGAACGCGACCGCCTCCGCCAGGAGAACGACGCGCTGAAAGCCGGCCGCGGCGAGCCGGTCGCCGTGGTGGCCATGGCCTGCCGCTACCCGGGAGGCGTCTCGACCCCCGAGGAACTGTGGGACGTGGTCCGCGAGGGCCGCGACGTCGTAGGGGACTTCCCGCAGGACCGCGGATGGCGGGACGTGTACGACCCCGATCCCGACGCCGCCGGCAGCGCCTACACGCGCCAGGGAGGGTTCCTGGCCGACGTGGCCGGCTTCGACGCGGAGTTCTTCGGCATCAGCCCGCGTGAGGCGCTGGCGGTCGACCCGCACCACCGCCTGCTGCTGGAGACGTCGTGGGAGGTCTTCGAGCGGGCCGGTATCGTCCCCGCCGACGTGCGCGGCGAAGAGGTCGGCGTCTTCTCCGGGGTGAGTTCCTCCGAGTACGGATGGCGTTTCCTCGAAGGCGGCCAGAAGGACCTGGAGGGCTACCTGCTGTACGGCAGCGCGCTGAGCGTCGCCTCCGGGCGGGTGGCGTACGAACTGGGCCTGACCGGACCGGCGGTGTCGGTGGACACCGCCTGCTCGTCGTCGCTGGTGGCCCTGCACATGGCGGTGCAGTCGCTGCGCTCGGGGGAGTGCTCGCTCGCCCTGGCGGGCGGGGCGCTGGTGATGGCGACGCCCGCGATGTTCGTGGAGTTCTCCCGGCAGGGCGCGCTGTCGGCCGACGGCCGGTGCAAGGCCTTCGCGGACGGAGCCGACGGGACCGGCTGGGCCGAGGGGGCGGGGGTGCTGCTCCTGGAGCGGCTGTCCGACGCCCGGCGCAACGGCCACCCGGTACTGGCCGTCGTCCGCGGGTCCGCGGTCAACCAGGACGGGGCCTCCAACGGGCTGACCGCCCCCAACGGCCGCGCCCAGGAGAAGGTGATCCGCAAGGCGCTGGCGAACGCGGGCGTCACGGCCCGCGAGGTGGACCTGGTCGAGGCCCACGGCACCGGAACGGTACTGGGCGACCCCATCGAGGCGGCCGCCCTGCTGGCCACCTACGGGCAGGACCGGGACAGCGGCAGCCCGCTGTGGCTGGGATCGCTGAAGTCGAACATGGGCCACGCCCAGGCCGCCGCCGGAGTCGGCGGCGTCATCAAGACCGTGCTGGCCATGCGCCACGGACACCTGCCCAAGACCCTGCACGTGGGCAAGCCCTCGCATCACGTGGACTGGTCCTCGGGCGCGGTCGAGGTCCTGTCGCAGGGACGTGAGTGGAAGCGGGGCAACGGCCCGCGGCGGGCCGGCGTGTCCTCCTTCGGCGTCAGCGGCACCAACGCGCACGTGATCCTGGAAGAGGCCCCGCCGCAGGAACAGCGGCAGGACACTGCGGGTGCGGGTGCGGGTGCGGGTGCGGGTGCGGGTGCGGGTGCGGGTACGGGTACGGGTACGGGTACGGGTGCGGGTGCGGGTGCGGGTGTCGTCGGCGGGCTGGTGCCGTGGGTGGTGTCGGCCAAGAGCGCCAGAGCCCTGGAACAGCAGGCGGGCAAGCTGCGGGATCTCGTGACCGCCGGCGCGGACCTGGACCTCGCCGACGCCGGCTGGTCGCTGGTCTCCAGCCGCAGCAGGTTCGAGCACCGCGCGGTGGTCCTGGGCCGCGACCGGGACGAACTGGCAGCCGCACTGGCGTCGTTGAGCGAGGGCAGGGAGTCGGCCGCGGTGGTCCGCGGCACTGCCCGGGACCTCAAAGGCGTCGCCTTCGTGTTCCCCGGCCAGGGCTCCCAGTGGGTCGGCATGGGCCGCGAACTGTACGACGCCTTCCCCGTCTTCGCGCGGAGCCTTGAGGCGTGCTCGGCCGCCCTGGCCGAGTGGGTCGACTGGTCGCTGCTCGACGTGGTGCGCGGCGTGCCGGGCGCACCCACCCTGGACCGGGTGGACGTGGTGCAGCCGGCACTGTTCTCGGTGATGGTGTCCATGGCCGCCCTGTGGCGGTCCTTCGGTGTGGAGCCGGCCGCTGTGGTGGGCCACAGCCAGGGCGAGATAGCCGCCGCCCACGTGTGCGGTGCGCTGTCCCTGCGGGACGCCACCCGGGTGGTGGCACTGCGCAGCAAGGCTCTGGTGGGCCTGATCGGGCACGGCGGGATGGCGTCGGTCGCGGAGTCCGAGCAGGTGGTGCAGGAGCGGCTGGCTCCGTGGAACGGCCGGGTGAGCGTCGCCGTCGTCAACGGACCCCGCTCGGTCGTGGTGTCCGGGGAACCGGACGCCCTGGACGAGTTCGTCGAGAAGATGAAGGCCGACGGCGCCCAGGCCCGGCGGATATCCGTCGACTACGCCTCCCACTCCCACCACGTGACCCGGGTCCGCGACGACGTGCTCGCCTCACTGTCCGGCGTGAGCCCCACCTCGTCGAAGCTGCCCTTCTACTCGACCCTGTACGGCGAGATCATCGACACCGCGGAACTGAACGCCGACTACTGGTACAACAACCTGCGCGAGAAGGTCCGCTTCGAGTCGTCCGTGCGCCGGCTGGCCGAGGACGGCTTCGGGGTGTTCGTCGAGATGAGCCCGCACCCCGTGCTGACCGTCCCGGTGCAGGAGATCGTCGAGGACGTGGACGACGCGCTGGTCCTGTCGTCCTCGCGGCGCGGCCGGGGCGAGGTGGAGGCCGTGCTCGGTTCGCTGGCCGCACTCCACACCCGCGGCGGGTCCGTGGACTGGGACACCCTGTTCGAAACACGCCGGCGGGTGGATCTGCCGACCTACGCGTTCGCCCGGCAGCGGTACTGGCTCAGCTCCTCGCCCACCGCGGCCGCCACGGCACAGGTGTCCCCGGCGCAGCCGGGCCCCGGCGAGGAGAGCCGCGTCCCGCTGTCGGAGCAGATCTGCGCCCTTCCCCCGGACGACGCGCAGGCACTGGTCCTGGACCACGTCCTGGAGAGGGTCGCTGTCGTCCTCGGGCATTCCTCGAGCGAGACCGTAGGCCCGGACGACGAGTTCATGAAACTTGGATTCGACTCGATGCTGTCGTCGGAGCTGAGCAAACGCCTCACCGCGTCCACCGGACGCAAACTGAAGCCGAACGTGGTGCTGCGGCACCCCTCACCACGCCTGATCGCCGGGCACATCGTGTCCCTGATGGCCACGGGCGACACCCGCTGAACGGTGTGAACCCACCGTGCCCGGCACGCGGTCGGCCCCGCACGAAGTGTCCCGCCGGCGGGACACCGCAAGCGCGACGGCGGCGTGTCCCGCCGGGAACCGAGTTGTCTTGAACGGCTGAGTCACCCCCCTGACGATGGGGGCGAGCTGTGAATTCCTCCGGAGTCCCGGACCTTTTTGTCGAGGGGTTGATCTGTGTGCGTTCGTTCGGTGCGTCGTCTGCGCATAAAGGCATGTGGCGAGCGCAGGAAATGGCTCCCGACACGCCGAACCATGCGCTGACCATGTGGGATGTGGACGGTGAACTGGACGCGGCGGTCATCGAGGCCGCGTTCCTGCACGTGATGGACGAGGCGGAGGTGCTGCGCGTCAACTTCACCGACGACGGCGGCGGACTGCGCCTTCTCCCCCGGGACCTGGGGGACTGGCGTCCCTTCTCCCTGGACCTGAGCGCCGAGGCCGACCCCGAACAGGCGGCGCGCGAGGCCATGGCCGACCTGGTGCGCCAGCCCTTCGACCTGGAACGGGATCTGCTGTTCCGGCTCGGCGTGGTCAAACTCGCAAAAACCCGCTCACTCCTGGTGATCGCCTACCACCACCTCATCTCCGACGGGTTCGGCGCGGGCGGCCTGCTCTCCAAGCGCCTCGCCGAGGTGTACACGGCGCTGGCGCGCGGCGAGGCGGTACCGCAACTGCCGCACCCGTGGGACACCGCCTCGTTCGCGACCGAGGCGACGGAGTACCTCGACTCCCCGAAGTTCACCGAGGACACGCAGTTCTGGCGCGAGTACCTGACGAACGCGCCCCCGCCCGCACAGGTTCCACGCGTCGCCCTGTCCGACGCGCAGCGCTCGGCCCTGTCCGAACCGCTGAGCAGCGCCGACCGCTGGTCGGAGGTCGCCGAGACCATCGGCATGGTCAGCCGGACCCTGTCCGTACCCCGCGCCGAGGCCGACGCCTGGGCCAAGGCCGCCCAGTCCATGGGCCTGTGGACGTCGCAGATGCTGACCGCGGCCGCCGGCGTGTTCCTGCGCCACCGCTGCGACCGCCCGGAGTTCCTCATCTCACTGGCCGTGGGCAACCGGGTCGGCGTGGCGAGCCGCACGCCCGGCCTGGCCGTCAACGTGGTGCCCGTACGGGTGGCCGTCGACCTGCACGCGACCTTCGCCGAGATCGCCGACGCCCTCGTCGAGGAGACGTACGAGATCTCCGGCCACACCGCCTGCCACTACTCCGACATCCAGCGCGCGAGCAAAACCGTCCTGAGCGGCCGCGGCAGCTACGGCGCCGTCGTGAACGTCGTCGAGTTCGTCGAGCAGCTGCGCTTCGGCGACAGCCCGGCCCGCTACCGCGGCGCGACGACCGGGACCTTCGAGGAACTGTCGATCGGCGTCTACACCGACGGCAGCCCCGACAGTGACCTCTTCATCCGCCTGGACGCCCCGGCACGCCTGTACCACCGCGCGGAACTGCGCCACATCGGCGAGGAACTGATCGCCTTCATCCGTGCCGCGGTGGCCGCCGGCGAGCAGCCGGTCGGCGCGCTGGACGTGGTGAGCGGCACCGAACGCGAGCAGGTGCTCAGCGCACCCCACGGCACGGACACCCCCGCCCCGACAGCGACGGTGCCCGAGCTGTTCGCCCGGCAGGCCGCACAGCACCCCGACGCCCCCGCGCTGGTGTCGGGCGACACCACGCTCACCTACCGGGAACTGGACGAACGCTCCAGCCGCCTGGCCCGGGCGCTGCACGGGCACGTGGGACCCGAGACGGTCGTGGCGGTGGCGATGCCCCGCTCGGCGGACCTGGCCGTCGCCCTGCTGGGCGTGGTCAAGGCGGGCGGCGCCTACCTGCCGCTCGACCCGGCGGCCCCCGCGGAGCACCTCAGGGCACGGATCGGCCGGACCTCGGCGCGCGCCCTGCTCACCGACACCGCGAACGCCGCACACCTCTCCGGCCTGGGCGTCCCGGTGCTCACGGCCGACGACCTCGCCTGGGGCAGCACCGGCGACGACACCAGCGCGCCGCCCGCCGTGCGCCCGGCACACCAGGACAGCCTGCTCGCGGTCCTGCACGGCTCCCGGACCGGCACCGCGGACGACACCGTCGCGATGACGCACCGCAACATGGAACGGTTCGTCCTGGACCACCACTGGCACGCGGCCGGCCAGGCCACCGTGCTGTGGCACACCCCGCACACCTGCGACGCACTCGCCCTCGAACTGTGGGTGCCCCTGCTCAACGGCGGCCGGGTGGTCCTGGCTCCCCCCGGCACCCTCGACATCGACACCCTGATCGAGGCACGCGCCGCCCACGACATCTCCACGCTGTGGCTGCCCGCGGCCCAGTTCTCCGCGATCGCGGCCCAGCGCCCCGAACTGCTGGCCGGCCTGCGCGAGGTGTGGACCGGCGGCGACCGCGTCTCCGCGGCCGCGCTGCGCCGCGTCCAAAAGGCCTGCCCCGAACTGACGATCGTCCACGGCCACGGCCTGACGGAATCGACCGTGTTCGCCGCCTGCCACCGCCTGGCCGCCGGCGAACCGGTACGCCACGCCGGCACGGCCGGCCAACCCATGGACCACACCGCCCTGTACGTCCTTGGACCGGGCCTTGCACCGGTCCCCGTCGGCGTGACCGGAGAGCTGTACGTGGCCGGCCCCGGCGTGGCCCGCGGATACCCCGGGCGGCCCGCAGCGACCGCGGAGCGCTTCGTGCCCTGCCCGTTCGGCCCGCCCGGAGGGCTCATGCACCGGACCGGGGACCGGGTGCGCTGGGGCACCGGCGGCCGCCTGGAGTACGTGGCCCGGGCCGGTGAACAGGCCGACGTCCGCGGCGTCCGCGTCGAGCTGCCCGAGGTCGAAGAGGTGCTGTGCGAGCACACCGCCCTCGCGCACGCAGTCGTCGCCGTCCGCACGGACGGCACCGGGCAGCAGCGCCTGGCCGCCTACGTCGTCCCGGCGGGCGGGAGCGGCGTCTCGGCCGACGAGCTGCGCCGCTTCGCCGCGGGCTGGCTGCCGGAGTCGCTGGTGCCGTCGGTGTTCACAGTGCTGGACCGCCTGCCGGTGACGGCCGACGGAAGGGTGGACCGGGCGGCACTTCCCGAGCCCGCGTCCGACGAGGGCACCTACCGGGCACCGCGCAACGACACCGAGCGGGTGCTGGCCGCGGCGTTCGCCGACGTGCTCGAACTGGACCGGGTGGGCATCGACGAGGACTTCTTCGACCTCGGCGGCAACTCGCTGCGGGCGATCCGGCTGGTCGGCCTGATCCGGGCGGAGCTCAAGCAGGAGGTGTCCATCCGCAGGCTGTTCGCCGCACGCACCGTCATCGGCCTGTCGGACATGTGGAAGGACCTCGGCCAGTCCAGCAGGCCGAGCCTGCGCCGGCGCACGAAGGAAGGCGCCGTCCTGTGAGCACCGCCCGGCCGCTCTCCCGCGACGGAGGAAGGGAATCATGGACTCTTTGACAGAAGCCCTGCTGTCCGGGGCCGGCCCGCAGGAGATCGGGCGACACGAACTTCCCCCCTCCTACGAGGCCGCCCACCTGCTGGCCCGCGACGTCGGCATGTTCGACGGCGTGCAGGACAAGGACGTCCGCAAGTCGCTGCACGTCGGTCAGGTCCCGATGCCGCAGATCGCGCCGGACGAGGTGGTCGTCGCCGTCATGGCGAGTTCCATCAACTACAACACCGTGTGGTCGGCGACGTTCGCGCCGGTGCCCACCTTCGAGTTCCTCAGGCGCCACGCCCGCCAGGGCGGCTACGCAGCCCGCCACGACCAGCCGCATCACGTGCTGGGCTCGGACGCGGCCGGCATCGTCGTACGCACCGGGGCGGGAGTGCGGCACTGGAGGACGGGCGACCACGTGGTCGCCAGCTGCGTCCAGGTCGACGAGCAGGAACCGGCGACCCACGCCGACGCGATGCTCGGCACGGGCCAGCGGATCTGGGGCTACGAGACCAACTTCGGCGGCCTCGCCCACTACGCGGTGGTGCGCGCGAGCCAGCTGCTGCCCAAACCCGCCCACCTCACGTGGGAGGAGTCGGCGGGGGTCCTGCTGACCGCCACGACGTCGTACCGGATGCTGGTCGGCGCCAACGGCGCACGGATCAAACAGGGCGACATCGTCCTCATCTGGGGTGCCACCGGCGGCCTGGGCGCGTTCGCGGTGCAGATGGTGAAGAACGCCGGCGGGATCGCCGTCGGCGTGGTCAGCTCCGAACGCAAGGCCGAGGCGCTGCGCCGCCTGGGCTGCGACGTGGTGATCAACCGCAACGACATCGGCATGGGCGGGGACAGCGCGCCCACCCCGGAGCGGACCATCGAGCTCGGCAAACGGCTCGGCCGGGAGATCCGGCGCCACGTCGGCGAGGACCCGCACGTCGTGTTCGACTACGTCGGGCGGGCCACGTTCGGGATCTCGGTGTTCGTCGTGCGCAAGGGCGGAACGGTCGTCACCTGCGGATCGAGCACCGGCTACGACCACCACTTCGACAACCGCTACCTCTGGATGAACCTCAAGCGCATCATCGGCAGCCACGCGGCCAACCTCCAGGAGCAGGCGGAGTGCAACCGCCTCGTCCGCCTCGGGCACCTTTCCCCCGTCCTCTCCGAGGTGTTCGCGCTCAAGGACGTCGGCGAGGCCGCACGGCTGGTCCAGCTGAACCGGCACACCGGAAAGGTCGGCGTGCTCTGCCTCGCCCCCGAGGAAGGACTCGGCGTCACCGACCCCGCACTGCGGGAGAAGATCGGGCCGGCGCGCCTGAACCCGCTGCGCGCACCCGCCGCGCCCGCCGTCGCAGAGGTGTCCTGACATGGGGATCGGCATACTGTCCACCGGCTCCTACCTGCCCAAGCACGAGGTGGGCAACGAGGAGGTCGCCGAACGCGTCGGCGTCACCGCGGAATGGATCGAACGCAAGACCCAGATCCGCTCACGCCGCTACGCCGCCCCGCACGAGGCGACGTCCGACCTGGCGGTCAAGGCCGCCGAACGGGCGCTGGAGCAGTCCGGACTGACCGCGCAGCAGATCGACTACATCATCGTCTCGACCTCCACCGGCGACTTCCCCCAGCCCCCCACCTCCTACCTGGTGCAGCACGGCCTGGGCGCCTACGGCGCGGCCTGCTTCGACGTCAACGTCGTGTGCAGCGGATTCGTCTACGCCCTGTCACTGGCCCACAGCCTGGTGACCGTGAGCCCGAACGCCCGGGTCCTGGTGATCGGCGCGGACGTGTACTCGCGGATCCTGGACTTCACCGACCACAGGACGGCGATCCTGTTCGCCGACGGAGCCGGGGCAGCCGTCGTCGGCGCGGTGCCGCAGCCCTACGGGATCATCGCCAGTGACCTGTCCAGCCGCGGCGACGCCCACCACCTGATCCGCGTCGAGGCCGGCGGCAGCCGCAGGCCCGCCTCGGCGGCGACCGTCGCCGAAGGCGGCCACTACTTCAGGATGGACGGCCGCGGGGTACGCGACTTCGTCGCCGAACACGTGCCGCCCGCGCTCCTCGCACTGGCCCGCCGGGCCGGCGTGGACATCGGCGCGGTCGACCACTTCGTCCCGCACCAGGCCAACGGCGTGATGCTCGGCGAGGTCGTCGAACGCGCGGGACTGCAGGGCGCACACACCCACCGCACCCTGATCAGGTACGGGAACGTCGGCAGCGCCTCGGTGCCGGTCGCACTCGACGAGGCCCACCGCACCGGCGCGCTGGCACCGGGGGAGCTGGTGCTGCTCGCCGGGTTCGGCGGCGGCATGTCCATCGGAGCATCACTTCTGACCTGGGGGGCCCACACATGACCACGTCCACACACAGCGCCGGTACCGGCATCGGCCGGGTGGGTGTCGCCGGCAGCGGCATCATGGGCACCGGCATCGCCGAACTGTGCGCCAGAGCCGGACTGAACGTGAAGGTCGCGGTGTTCTCCGAGGCATCACTGCAGAAGGCACCGCAGCGGCTGACCGCCTCCCTCGACCGGGCCGTGACCAAGGGCAAACTCACCGCGCACGAGCGCGACGCGGCACGGGAGCGGGTGACGTTCACCCGCGACCTCGCCGACCTCGCGGACCGCCACCTGGTGATCGAGGCGGTCAAGGAGGACGAGCAGCTCAAGCTGGACCTGTTCGCCACCCTCGACAAGATCGTCGAGGACCCGGACGCGATCCTGGCGACCAACACCTCCTCGATCCCGGTCGCCCGCCTCGCCGCCGCGACCCGCCGCCCGGGCCACGTCCTCGGCATGCACTTCTTCAACCCCGTCCCGGTGCTGCCACTTGTCGAGATCGTCGCCTCGGTGCTGACGGACGAGACGGTCGCCACACGGGCGCTGGCCTTCACCCGCGACGTCCTGGGCAAGAATCCCATCGCCTCACCCGACCGGGCCGGCTTCCTCGTCAACGCGCTGCTGTTCCCCTACCTGCTGTCCGCCATCCGCATGGTCGAGTCGGGCCTGGCGAGCGCCGAGACCCTCGACCAGGGCATGACCGCAGGCTGCGCGCATCCGATGGGCCCGCTGCGCCTGGCCGACCTCATCGGCCTGGACACCACCGTGGCCATCGCCCAGGCCATGTACGAGGAGTACAAGGAACCGCTGTACGCCCCGCCGCCGCTGCTGCTGCGCATGGTCGAGAGCGGCCTGCTGGGCAAGAAGTCCGGCCGCGGCTTCTACCCCTACACCTGAGCCCCGGGCGGCGCCGCGGAGCACAACCGGCCGCCGCCGCCCCGGACTCAGCAGCTACCCCGGCCCCGGGGCCGGGGTAGCTGCTGAGTCCGGGGCGGGGATCCGGGGACACGAAGACCTCCGGTGCGGTGAAGGCGTCGGCCCTTCCCGCACCGGAGGTCTTCGTCCCGCTCACCGCCCGGCACCCGCCTGCCGCCGCAGGCGGGTGCCGGTCAGGCGGCGGCGGCCTCGGTGAGCAGCCCCTCGGTGAGGGCCGCCGCGACCTGCCCGAGCTGGTCGAAGAGGTAGAAGTGGCCCCCGGGAAACACCTTCAGGGTGAAGTCGCCGGTGGTGTGCCTCTCCCAGGTCCTGGCCTCCTGAGCCGTCACCATCGGGTCGCTGTCCCCGATCAGCGCGGTCACCGGAGCGGCGAGCGGCTCACCCGGCCGCCAGCTGTACGTGCCAAGGGCCCCGTAGTCGGCCCGCAGCGCCGGCAGCACCAGCTCCAGGACGTCGGGGTCCTCCAGCATGGACTGGTCGGTGCCGCCCAGCCTGCGCACGTCGGCCAGCACATCGGCGTCGTCGTAGAGGTGGTAGGGGATGTGGCCGTGGGCGTCCGGCGCACCCCGGCCCGAGACGAACAGCATTTGCGGAGACGGCAGTTGCTGCTGGGCGAGGAGACGGGCCGTCTCGAACGCGACGAGCGAGCCCATGCTGTGGCCGAACAGGGCGTAGGGCCGTCCGCGGTCCGCGGCCAGCTCGCGCGCCAGCTCCCGCGCCACCGCCTCCACGAGCGGCGCCAGGGCCCTGAACGGCTCCTCTTGGTAGCGGTCCTGGCGTCCCGGATACTGCACGGACACCACGTCGAAGTGCGCGGGCAGCGCGTGCGCCAGATCCTTGAATGCCGTCGCGGAGCCCCCGGCGTGCGGGAAGCACACGAGCCGCGGCCCGTCTCCCGCGGCCGTGGTGAAGCGTCGGAACCACGTGCTGTTCACTGTCGATGTGTCCCTTCGTCTGGGTCGGAGCACCGGCTGCCGCAGCCTGGACCGGTGGGCCCGTTCGTCTCGTGCGGTGTCTCACCCCCGCAGGGCCGGCCCGAACCAGGTGGCGAGAGCGGTCCGCAGCGCGGAGGTGTCGGGCGCGCCGCCGCCGGCGGCCGCCCAGGCGACATGGCCGTCGGGCCGGATGAGCAGCGCGTCGGGAGCGGGCAGCTCGCCGACGGCCGGGACGGGCCAGTGCCCGTCCTCGCTGCGCGCCTCGACCAGGTCGACGCGGTCGGCCCACCCCTTGACGGCCGCCGCCACCTCGGCGCTGCCCCGCAGGTCCAGCAGGACGGGACGGGCGGCGTGCAGCAGCTCGTACACCCGGCCGGCGCCGCCGGCCGCCTCCAGGCCGGCGTCCGGGACCCGGCGGCCCACCAGCGGGTGGTCGCCGTCGGCCGGGTAGCGGATGTCCAGCGCCGTCAGCAGGTGGCGCAGGTACTGGTTGACGTCGTCGAAGACCATCAGCGAGCTGAACACCTCACGCAGCGCGTCCGTCTGGGGGCCGGGGCGCACCAGCGCCGACTGCGCCCGGGTGTTGTGCAGCACGCGCTCACCGACGGGGTGGCGCTCCTCGTGGTAGGTGTCCAGCAGGTCCTCCGGCGCCTGGCCGCGCACCACCGAGGCGAGCTTCCAGCCGAGGTTGACCGCGTCCTGCACCCCCATGTTCAGCCCCTGCCCGCCGGCCGGGAAATGGATGTGCGCCGCGTCGCCCGCGAGCAGCACCCGCCCCTGCCGGTACTGGGCGGCCTGTCGCGCCGCGTCGCTGAACCGGGAGACCCACCGGGGGCTGCGCATCCCGAAGTCGGTGCCCGCGACCCTGACCAGCGACTCCCGCAGCTGCTCGAACGTCACCGGCTCGTCGCGGCCCGCGACGCGGTCGAACTCGGAGGTGATCACCCGGTACCAGCCCGGTTCGAAGGCGATCGCCGAGTAGTCGCCGCCCGCGGTACGCCGTACCCAGACGTAGTCCTCGGGCAGGTCGGGCAGTTCGACGTCGCCGATCAGCGCGGTCATCGTCGCCTCGGTGCCGGGGAAGTCGATGCCCGCCAGCTTGCGCACCGTGCTGCGCCCGCCGTCGCAGCCCACGAGGTAGCGGCCGCGCAGCGTCGCGGGTGCCTCCTGCGGTGTGGTCAGCTCGACCGACACGCCGGCCTCGTCCTGGTGGATCCCGCTCACCTCGCACGACCTGCGCACCCGCACGCCGAGCCCGGTGGCCCACTCCTCCAGGAGCCGCTCGATGGCGGACTGGAGGATCATCAGCGGGTAGGGGTGCCGGGACTCGGACTCGTCGAAGTCGAGATACAGGCCGGAGAAGTGGCCCACCGGCTGCAGGGTGCCTTCCGCCAGGAAGCGGTCCAGGATTCCGCGCTGGTCCAGCACCTCCAGGGTGCGGGAGTGGATCCCGCCGGCCCGCGACTCGCCCGAGCGCTGCGCGAGCCGCTCGACCACCACCACGTCGACGCCCGCCAGCCGCAGTTCGCAGGCGAGCATCAGGCCCGTGGGCCCGGCGCCCGCGATCACCACATCCGTGTCCATGCCGGCGTGTCCCACGTCGTCCCCCTCGGTTGCCGCGCCTGCCGCGTCGTCAGATCACCTCCACGTTCACGCACGTGGACCGGCAGTTCAAGACACCTCGATGCCGGAGGGGCCCACGGAGGCCGCCCTTGCCCTGTCCCGCCGGCGGGACAGACCCCCAGGCGGCGGGACAGCCCTTCGACCCCGCCGGAAGAACTCTCCGGCGGGGTCGGGGCGACAGGGCATCAGGCGGGGCACTCGGCCCGTTCGGTGACCCGGGGCCGTTTGGGCTGGGGTGGTCAGGCGGCGTCGAGGGCTTGGGTGATCTTGTGGGTCATGGCGGTCTGGGCGGGGGAGGGCTGGTTCTTGTGGGCCTGGGTGGAGGCGTCGACGGCGACCAGGACGGTGCTGCGGAAGTTGTCGGCTTCTTCGGGTGCCTGCTTCTTCAGCAGCTGTACGGCGGCGGTCAGGGCGGGCAGGACGCGGTCGGCGAG
>NZ_JBWJAQ010000022.1:0-111031 GCF_056387915.1 Streptomyces sp. GLSS-08 | reverse complement strand
CGGCGGCCACCGCCCTGGCCCTGCGTCCGCGCGCCGGGTGGCCCGCGGCTGGCGGCACACGCCCGGCGGCGCGACGCGGCCGGGCGGCGGCACCGCCGGACGGCACGCCGTCGGCGCGCAGGCCGGCCCCGACGGACCGGGCACCCCGGCCGCCGCCGGCGCTCCCGTCACCGCCGACACCCTGCTCGCCCCGGCCCCGCAGGCCGCCACCGACGCGTCCGCCGCCCCGGCAACCCGCCCCGGGCGACCCGACGGGGCGCTGGACCCCCGCGGACTCGTCCCCGCGCAGACCGCGCCCGGTGGCCTCCCCTGGGGTGCGGCCGTCGTCGCGGCGGGCCTCGCCGTGGAGACGTACGCGAGCCGCTCGGACCCCACTCCCGGGCTCGCGCTGCCCGGCGGCTTCGCGGGCGGCCCGGCCGGCGTGCTCATCGGCTGGGCGCTCACCGCGGTGGGTCTCGCGCTGGCCGGACCGGCGCTCACCCACCTGTGCGGGCTGCTCCTGCAGTCCGTACGCCCCGGCGCGCTCCGGCTGCTCGCCGGGCGCGTGCTGCAGACCGAGGCGCGCCGGATCGGGCAGCCGCTGGGCGTGCTGTGCGCGGTGGCCTCGGGCGCGTACGCCATGGCGACCCTGTACGCCGGCGAACGGCCCGGCCTCGGTCCGCTGAGCACGCTCGGCGCGCTGGTGGTCGGCGGGTGCACCCTGCTGACGCTGGTGACGGCGGCCGTCGAGGCCAGGCAGGCGCGCGCCGACACCACGGCCGCCCTGCTGAGCCTCGGTGCGCCCGTCACGATGCTGCGCAGCGCCGCGGCCCTGCGCGTCGGCGCGCTGCTCGCCGTGTTCGGCCCGCTGACCTGGACGGTCGCCCAGCTGGCCGCGCTGCCACTGACTCACTGACGCGCTGGACGCCCGCCGGACGCCCGCCGGACGGAGTCGCGCGACAGCGGTTCGAGAAAGGTCCGCGTCGGGCGATGAGTTCGCCGGGGCTCCCCGGTCTACCCCTGCGAACGGCACGACACCGACGGGAGAGGCCCCCATGTACCAGCAGATGATCTTCGTGAACCTGGCCGTGAACGACGTCGACGCCTCGAGGAAGTTCTTCACCGAACTCGGCTACACGATCAACCCGCAGTTCTCGACCGACGACTGCGCCTGCGTGGTGATCAGCGAAACGATCATCGCCATGCTGCTGAGCCGGCAGCGCTACTCCGACTTCACGAAGAAGGAGATCGCGGACTCGACGAAGACCAGCGAGGTGCTGCTGTGTCTGAGCGCGGAGAGCCGCGAGAAGGTCGACGAGCTCGTCGAGAGGGCCATCGCCGCGGGCGGCTCCACGAGCGGCGAGCCCCAGGACCACGGCACGATGTACGGCCGTTCCTTCGACGACCCTGACGGCCACACCTGGGAAGTCGTGTGGATGGACCCGGCGGCGGTCCAGGGCTGAGCCCCGCGGAACCCGTCGGCGGTACCGGCCCGGGTGCGCGGCACGGGGGTCCGCGCACCCGGGGGTGGAGGCTCGCCGTGGGGTGGCGGTGGGCCTCCCCCGTATGTGGGCCTCCGCGGTAGGGACGCGGGGGGAAGCGTCCCGTGGCAGGGCCGCGGCCCCGTCGTACCAAGGCGGCCGGGGTCCCGTGGGTCGGGGGGCCGTGCGGCCGGAGACGGGGGCGTGCCTAGCATGGGCGGGTGCAGCCGATACCCGAGTCCACGTCCTCGACCCCGCCCGGGCGGGGAGAGATCCCCGTCGCCTCCCACGACCGCGAGATCGAGTCACTCGCCGAGTTCGACGAAGTCGTCGCGGCACACGGTTCCCTCGTCGGATTCCGCGTCCAGGCCGTCGATCTGACGGGCCGTACGGACGTACTGCGCTCCGTGGACTGCGCGACGGCCGTCTTCCTCGGCTGCCCGATGGCCCCGGAGGCCGCGGCCCGGGTCAGGACCTCCGGCGCCCTGGTCTTCCCGCCCGTCCCGGGTCTGCCCTTCGACCCGTACCGCGGCCTCCTCTACTCGCCCGACGAACTCTTCGACGGGCTCGGCGCCGGTTACGAGACGACGCCGGACGCCCTCGCCTACGCCTGGTTCCAGCGGACCAAGGCCGACGGCGACGTCTTCGCGTCGATGCTGCGGGCCGTCCACGACGACTCCGTCTCGGACGCGCTGGACGAACTCCTCGTCGGCGCGCGGGTAGTGGGCGTCATGGGCGGTCACGCGATGGCACGCGGCACGACGGCGTACGAGGGCGCCGCGCGGCTCGGCCGCGACCTCGCCCGTGCCGGTCTCACCGTCGCCACCGGTGGCGGCCCCGGCGCGATGGAGGCCGCCAACCTCGGTGCGTACGCCGCCCCGTTCGACGACGACATGCTCGGGGAGTCCCTGCGGCTCCTCGCGCCCGTACCGTCGTTCACGCCCTCGGTGACCGACTGGGCGCGCGCCGCGTTCGACGTGCGCGAGCGGCACCCCGCGGGCGGCCCCTCGGTCGGCATCCCGACCTGGTTCTACGGCCACGAACCGCCGAACGCCTTCGCCACGCACATCGCCAAGTACTTCGCCAACGCCACCCGGGAGGACGGGCTCCTGGCGCGCTGCAACGCGGGGGTCGTCTTCCTGCCGGGCGCCGCGGGCACCGTCCAGGAGATCTTCGACAACGCGACGCCGAACTACTACGAGTCGCGCGGCGAACCGACGCCGATGGTGCTCGTCGACGAGGCCCACTGGACCGGGAAGCACCCCGCCTGGCCGCTCCTGAGGTCCCTGGCGCGCGAGCGAGCGATGGAGTCCCGCATCGCGCTCGTGGACCGCATCGAGGATGTTCCGGAGGCGCTCAAACGTCTGGGCGGTTAATGACAACGTAAAGCCGACGCCGGTACGGGGCATATTCATTGACAGTGGTCGGGCGTCGCTTATAGACCTGTGGGGCTACCGGGGGTGCTGTTGTCACAACAGGCCCCCCAACCCCCCGCAGTTTGCACATTTTTGTGAAGGGCGATCGTGTCCATATCTCGCCGTACCGCACGTTCCGTGCGCATCCTCGGTGTTGCCTCCGCCTCCGCCGCACTCGTACTCGGCGTCGCGGGCAACGCACTTGCCTGCGACATCGGTGACTTCTCGGCCGCCGCCGCCTGCGACGACAACGGGAAGGGCATCATCACCGTCACCGACACCGACGCCTCGGGTGTCGAGGCCGAGGTCTCCGTCTACCTGGAGTCGAACGGCGCGGACGAGCGGCTCGTCGGCACGCAGAAGGTCAAGGGCACCGCCAAGGGCGCCACCGTCACCTTCTCCGAGGCCTGGGCCCCGAAGTCCGAGTACCGCGTCCACGTCACGGCCGGGAAGCTCGTCGACGAGGACATCTCCCCGAACCTGACCGCACCCGCCGAGGCGGCCTGCGGCAAGCCCACCACGGCGCCGAAGCCTTCGGCGACCCCCGAGCCCTCGAAGTCCCCGTCCTCGTCCGCGACTCCGTCGGCGACCCCGTCCGCGTCGGACAGCGGCGCGCCCGCGGCCCCCGGCGACAACTCGCCCTCCGCCGCGGCCGGTGAGTCCAACCTCGCCGAGACCGGAGCGAACTCCAACACCGGCATGATCGCCGGCATCGCCGGCGCGTTCGTCGTCGCGGGCGGCGGCGCCGTCTACTTCGCCATGCGCCGCAGGAACAGCTCCAAGACCGGCTGACGTCCGCAACAGTTCAACACCCGCTGACGTCCGCACAGTCCAAGACCGGCTGACGTCCGCTCAGCGCACGACCAGGTGGCCCGCTCCCGTCCCCGGGTGCGGGCCACACGCGCGCGCCGGGCCCCGCCTCCCGCTCCGTGCCGACCGGCGGAGCCGCACCCTAAGCGGCCGCGCCCTCCCCGAGCACCACGACTTCCGCCGCGTCGAACTCCACCCCGACCTCGTCACCGGGTCCGGGCGCGTCCCGCAGCGCGCAGGCCGCTTCGAGCCGCGGGGCGTCCCGCGGCTGGAGCTGCACGGCGACGTGGGTGCCCCTGAAGGTGCGTGCGGCGACGGTGCAGCACAGCCCGTCGGCCGGCGCCACCAGCCGTACCCCGGCGGGCCTGACGAGCAGCGTCCGCCGTCCCTGGGGTGCGCCGTCCGGAACCGGGACCTTCCCCCACGGGGTGTCCGCGGCCTGCCCGCTGACCGTCGCCTCGACCACGTTGTCGAAGCCGAGGAAGCGCGCCACGAACGCGTCCGCCGGGCGCTGCCAGACCTCGAGCGGCGTACCGGACTGGGCGATGTGCCCGTCCCGCATCACGACGACCCGGTCCGCGAGCGCGAACGCCTCGCCCTGGTCGTGCGTCACGGCGAGCACCGTCGTCCCCAACTCTGCGAACAGTTCGCGCAGTTCGACCACCAGCCGTTCCCGCAGGGAGCGGTCGAGCTGGCCCAGCGGCTCGTCCAGCATCAGCAGCCGGGGGCGGGGGGCGAGGGCGCGGGCCAGCGCCACCCGCTGCTGCTCCCCGCCGGAGAGCGAGGCGACGGCCCGGGAGGCGGCCCCGGGCAGCCCGACGAGTTCCAGCAACTCCCGCACACGGCTCAAGCGTTCGCTCTTGCAGACGCCGTGCATCCGCAGTCCGAAGGCGACGTTGCCGCCCACGTCCCGCTGCGGGAAAAGCTGGTGGTCCTGGAACATCAGGCCCACCCCCCGCCTGTGCGCGGGCACCCCCGACTGGTCCCGGCCGCCGAGCAGCACCCGGCCCGCGTCGAGCGTCTGGAGCCCGGCCACCGCCCGCAGCAGGGTCGACTTGCCGCTGCCGCTCGGCCCGAGCACGCACACGATCTCGTGCTCCACCACATCGAGGCCGACGGCGTCGAGCACGGGCCGCCCGCCGAAGCGCACGGTCGCCCGCTCCAGCCGCAACAGGGCGTCGTACCCCGTCGTGAGCCCGCTCATCAGAACTCCCCCGTCCGGTCGGTGCGCATGCGCTCCAGCAGCAGCAGCGCGACCGCGCACACCGCCATGAGGATCGTCGAAAGGGCCATGGCCTGGCCGTAGTTCAGGTCGCCGGGACGGCCGAGGAGACGGTCCACGGTCACCGGCAGCGTCGGGTTGTCGGGCCGCGCGATGAAGACGGTCGCCCCGAACTCGCCGAGCGACACCGCGAACGCGAAACCGGCGGCGATCAGCAGCGCCCGCCGCACCATCGGCAGGTCGACCTCGCGCCACACCCGCCACGGCGACGCCCCGAGCACGGCAGCCGCCTCCCGCAGCCGCTCGTCGACCGCGCGCAGTACCGGCAGCATCGTGCGGACGACGAAGGGGACACCGACCAGCGCCTGCGCGAGCGGCACCAGGATCCACGAGGACCGCAGATTCAGCGGCGGCTCGTCCAGGGCGATCAGGAACCCGAAGCCGACCGTCACGGCGGACACCCCGAGCGGCAGCATCAGCAGCGCGTCGAAGCCGCGGACGAGCCGTCCCGCGCGCCGGGTGATGGCGGCGGCCGCCAGTCCGCCGATCAGCACGGCGATGGCGGTGGCCGCGAGCGCGTACTGAAGGGAGTTGCCGATCGCCTCGATCGGTGCCACCAGGAACATGCCGCTGTCCGCCGACGTCAGCGCCCTGTAGTACGCGAACCCGTGGCCGCCGGGGGTGTCGAGGGACCGCTGGACCAGCACGGCGAGCGGCAGCACCAGCAGCAGCGCGACGGTGGCGAGGACCGCGGCGAGCAGCGCCCACTGCCCGGCCCCGCGCGGTCTGCGCGCGGTCAGGGAGGCGTCCACCAGGCGCAGGGCGCTCTCCCGTCGCCGTACGGTCCAGGCGTGCACGACGAGGATCGCGCCGACCGCCGCGAACTGGACGATGGTCAGCACCGCGGCCGTGGAGAGGTCGAAGATCTCGGAGGTCTGGCGGTAGATCTCCACTTCGAGGGTGGAGAAGGCGGGGCCGCCGAGAATCCGCACCACGGCGAAGGAGGTGAACGTGAAGAGGAAGACCATGAGCGCGGCTGCGGCCAGCGCGGGACCGAGCGCCGGGAGCGTGATCCGGCGCCAGGCGGCGAGCCGGGAGGCGCCGAGCATCCGGGCGGCCTCCTCCTGGCGCGGGTCGAGCTGCGACCAGAGCCCGCCGACCGTGCGCACGACGACCGCGTAGTTGAAGAAGACGTGCGCGAGCAGGATCGCCCACACGGTGGTGTCCAGGCGTACGCCCCACAGCTCGTCGAGCAGCCCGCCCCGGCCGACCAGCGCCAGGAAGGCGGTGCCGACCACGACGGTCGGCAGCACGAACGGGACGGTCACCACCGCCCGCAGCACCTGCTTGCCCCTGAACTCGAAGCGCGCGAAGACGTACGCGCCGGGGAGCGCGACCAGCAGCGTGAGCGCGGTCGACGCGAGCGCCTGCCAGGTGGTGAACCACAGGACGTGCCGGACGTCGGACTGCGCCACGACGTCCGCGATCCGGCCGAACCGCCAGCTCCCGCCGGTTCTCAGGCCGCGCGAGACGATCGCCGCGACCGGGTAGGCGAAGAAGACCGCGAAGAACGCGACGGGCAGGGCCATCAGCCCGAGCCGCACCGCCGCGCTCCTCCCGGGACCCCGGCGCGGGGCTACTTCAGTACGAGCGAGGTCCACGACTTGACCCACTGGTCACGGTGCTCGGCGATCCGGGCGGGGGCGAGGGTCTCGGGGTCCTTCGCCTGCGGGCCGAACTCGGTGAACTCCGCGGGCACCCGGGCGCCCTTGACCACCGGGTAGACGAACATGTTCAGCGGCATGTCCTCCTGGAACCTCCTGGAGACCAGGAAGTCGAGGAGTGCCTTGCCGCCCTTGGTGTTCCCGGCGTTGCTGAGCAGCCCCGCGTACTCGACCTGCCGGAAGCAGGTGCCGGCGGCGACGCCGGTGGGCGCGGTCTTCGGCTTCGGGTCGGCGTAGATCACCTCGGCGGGCGGGGAGGAGGCGTAGGAGACGACCAGCGGCCGGTCGCCCTTGGCCTTCTTTCCGCCGGCGGAGCCGGAGAACTCCTCGTTGTAGGCCTGCTCCCAGCCGTCGACGACCTTGACGCCGTTGCCCTTGAGCTTCTTCCAGTAGTCCTGCCAGCCCCCGTCCCCGTACTTCCCGGCCGTCCCGAGGAGGAAGCCGAGACCGGGCGAGGAGGTGGAGGCGTTCTCGGTGACGAGGAGGTTCTTGTACGCCGGCTCGACCAGGTCGTCGAACGAGTCGGGCGGGGTCAGCTTGTGCTCGCTGAAGTACGCCTTGTCGTAGTTGACGCAGATGTCGCCGGTGTCGATCGGCGTGACCCGGTGCTTGTCCGGGTCGGCCCGGTACTCGGGCAGGACCGCTCCGGAGCCCCTGGGCTCGTACGACTGGAAGAGCCCGTTGTCGAGCGCGCGGGACAGGAGGGTGTTGTCGACGCCGAAGAAGACGTCGCCCTGCGGGTTGCCCTTGGTGAGGATCGCCTTGTTGACGGCCTGCCCGGCGTCGCCGTCCTTGAGGACCTCGACCTGGTAGCCGGACTCCTTCTCGAACTCCTTGAGCACGCTCTTCGAAGCGAGGAAGGAGTCGTGGGCGACCAGGGTCACGGTCTTGGAGTCGGCGGCGTCGGTGCCGGACGAGCCGCACGCGGACAGCGTGACGAGCCCGAGCCCGGTGGCCACGATCGCGGCCGTGAACTTCACGGTGGTGCTCACTGGATTCCTCCTGGAGTGACCAGGAAGAGACGCGGCCCTGCCCGGGAACCTCTGAGAGTTCCCGGGCAGGGCGCAACAGCTTGAGTGATGACCGAACTTCCTACCCAGAATGACCTGGGCAAGGTTCAGAGGGTCTGCGGCCCGTGCCGCACTCTCAGCGCTGTGGCGCTCCCCTGTCGGAATATGAAGATGTACGTACGGGAGTCAGCGTACCGCCCGCCGCGCCGAGGGCCTCGGCCGCCGGGGTCTACCGCTCGGACGCCGCCAGCTGCCCGCACGCTCCGTCGATCTCCTGGCCGCGGGTGTCACGGACGGTGACCGGCACGCCGTGGGCCGCGATGGCCTCGACGAACGCCTTCTCGTCCTCGGGACGGGAGGCGGTCCACTTGGAACCGGGCGTCGGGTTGAGCGGGATCAGGTTCACGTGGACCGGCTTGCCCCTGAGCAGCCGGCCGAGCCGGTCACCGCGCCACGCCTGGTCGTTGATGTCCCGGATGAGGGCGTACTCGATGGAGACGCGGCGCCCCGACTTGGCGGCGTACTCCCAGCCGGCGTCCAGCACCTCGCGCACCTTCCACCGCGTGTTGACGGGGACGAGGGTGTCGCGCAGTTCGTCGTCCGGCGCGTGCAGGGAGATGGCGAGACGGCACTTGAAGCCCTCGTCGGCGAACCGGTGGATGGCGGGCACCAGGCCCACGGTCGACACGGTGATGCCGCGCTGCGAGAGGCCCAGCCCGTCGGGCTCGGGGTCGGTGAGCGCGCGGACGGCGCCGACCACGCGCTTGTAGTTGGCGAGCGGCTCGCCCATGCCCATGAACACGATGTTGCTCAGCCGCGCCGGGCCGCCGGGGATCTCACCGTCCCTGAGCGCCCGCATCCCGTCCACGATCTGGTGCACGATCTCGCCGGTCGACAGGTTCCGGTCGAGACCGGCCTGGCCGGTGGCGCAGAACGGGCAGTTCATCCCGCAGCCCGCCTGCGAGCTGATGCACATGGTCACCCGGTCCGGGTAGCGCATGAGCACGGACTCGACGAGCGTGCCGTCGAAGAGCCGCCACAGGGTCTTGCGGGTGGTGTCGTCGTCACAGCTGATGTGCCGGACGACGGACATCAGGTCGGGCAGAAGCGCTTCCTGGAGCTTCCCGCGCGAAGCGGCCGGAATGTCCGTCCACTGCGCCGGGTCGTGCGCGAACCGCGCGAAGTAGTGCTGCGAGAGCTGCTTGGCGCGAAACGGCTTCTCACCGATCGCGGCAACCGCCTCTTTGCGCTCGGCGGGCGTGAGATCGGCAAGGTGCCGCGGCGGCTTCTGAGCTCCGCGCGGGGCGACGAAAGTAAGTTCTCCGGGTGCAGGCATAACTCTTCCAGTGTCGCAGATCGACTCGGGTGCCCCCCTGCCCCCGGCAGGGCGCTGTCGCCCGGGGTCCACGTGGGCCTAGAATCGAACCTGTGTACGAAAACGCGTCTTCTCCCGAGAACAGGGGCACCGCCCCCATCGTCGTGCATCCCGCGACGGGCACCGGTGCACGCCGGGTGACGATCCGCGCCCGGGCCGCCGGCCTCGCCCACAGTGACGCCGACCTGGTGGAGTTCCTGCGCCGCGCGGGCCTGCCGGACGCCTGGGAGCTGCTGGACGACCCGGACTGGGTCGAATGGCAGGGCGGCCGGCCGCACGAGTACGGCACGGAGTGACGCGGCGTCGGCGCGGCCCGCCCCGCCGCCGGGGACCCGGCCGTCCATACGAAAGAGGGGCTCGCCGCCCTGTGGACGGCGAGCCCCTCCCGTACGGGACAGCGGGCCGACGACGTACGGACGTCGTCCGGGACCTGCAGGTCAGCCGGACCCCACGAACAGCACCAGCAGCAGCCACACCACGGGCGCCGTCGGCAGGAGGGAGTCCAGTCGGTCCATGATGCCGCCGTGCCCCGGCAGGAGCGTGCCCATGTCCTTGATGCCGAGGTCCCGCTTGATCATGGACTCGCCGAGGTCGCCGAGCGTGGCGCTGGCCGCGACCGCGAAGCCGAGGACCAGACCCTGCCACCAGCTTCCGTCGTCGATCAGGAACTGCATGCACAGCGCACCGGCCGCCATGGCGAAGCCGATCGCTCCGAGCAGGCCCTCACGGGTCTTGCCGGGGCTGATGCGCGACGCCAGCTTGTGCGTGCCGAACCGCCAGCCGACGGCGTACGCGCCGGTGTCGCTGACGACCGTCAGGAGCAGGAACGTCAGGACGCGGCGCGGACCGTCGTCGGCCGCCAGCATCAGGGCGACGAACGTGGCGAGGAACGGCACGTAGAACGCGGCGAAGACACCCGCCGTGACGTCCTTGAGGTAGCCCTCGGGCGGTTCCGTCATCCGCCAGACGAGGACCGCGAGCGCGGTGAGCGCCATCGCGACCCAGGCGCCCTCGGTGCCCCGCACGTATCCGGCGACGACCATGGCCGCACCGCCGATCGCGAGCGGGACGAGCGGCGCCCTGATGCCCTTGCGCTCCGAGAGCCGCGAGGTGAGCTCCCACAGGCCCACCACCACGGCGACCGCTATCACGCCGATGAACACGGCCTTGACGAAGAACAACGACGCGATGATCACCGCGCCGAGTCCGACACCCACGCCTATGGCCGCGCCCAGGTCACGGCCCGCGGTCTTCTTCGGCGCGGGCGCTGGCTGGTGGGCGGCGCTGGGCATGGGCTCCTGCGGACTCTGCGGGCGGTGCGACGGGCCTCCGTGGGACGCCGCCGGTGGTGTGTCGTCGCGGAACAAGGGGCCGCTCAGCCGAGCGGCCCCCCGGTCGTCATCCTGGTCTCCGCCGTGTGCGGGTACCTCGGGCACGATGGGCATGGGGCGAGTCTGCTGGGCGTCATGCGCATCGTACGTGGGACCCGCCGGGGCTGCCCCCTGGACAGGCCCCTGCGCGGACGGCCCCCAGTACCCGGCTTGTGGCGGCGCCCCCCAGGAAGAGTCGTTCATCAGACCTCGAGCAGCTCCGCTTCCTTGTGCTTGAGGAGCTCGTCCACCTGCGCCACGTACTTGTGGGTGGTGTCGTCGAGTTCCTTCTCCGCACGGCGGCCCTCGTCCTCACCGACCTCGCCGTCCTTGACCAGCTTGTCGATGGCGTCCTTGGCCTTGCGGCGCACGGAGCGGATGGACACCTTGGAGTCCTCGGCCTTGGTCCGGGCGACCTTGATGTAGTCCTTGCGGCGCTCCTCGGTCAGCTCGGGGAACACCACCCGGATGATGTTGCCGTCGTTGCTCGGGTTGACGCCGAGGTCGGAGTCACGGATCGCCTGCTCGATGTTGCGCAGCGCGCTCTTGTCGAACGGGGTCACCACCGCCATGCGCGGCTCCGGCACCGAGAACGAGGCCAGCTGGTTGATCGGCGTCAGCGCACCGTAGTAGTCCGCCACGATCTTGTTGAACATCGCCGGGTGCGCACGACCGGTGCGGATCGCGGCGAAGTCCTCCTTGGCGACCACGACGGCCTTCTCCATCTTCTCCTCGGCTTCGAGGAGGGTCTCTTCGATCACCACTTGCTCCTGCGTGTCTTGAGTAGGCCCGGCGGCTGTTCCTCGTCGGGGTCTGCGGCCGGCTGCGTCGCGTCTTGCTCCTGCACGGTTCCGGACCGGCAGGACATTGTCCATCCCCCGGTCCGGGTCCGTCCCGCTCAGGGTGGGGACCCCCTGCGGGGTCCGTCCCCGCTCAGGCCCGGCTGTCCTGGTCACCCACGAGTGTGCCGATCTTCTCACCCTTGACGGCGCGCGCGATATTGCCCTCCGCCAGGAGCTCGAAGACCAGGATGGGGAGCTTGTTGTCCCGGCAGAGCGTGATCGCGGTCATGTCCGCGACCTTGAGGTCCCGGGTGATGACCTCGCCGTAGCCGAGGGCGTCGAACTTGACGGCCCCCGGGTTGGTCTTCGGGTCGGAGTCGTAGACCCCGTCCACGCCGTTCTTGCCCATGAGCAGGGCCTCGGCGTCGATCTCCAGGGCGCGCTGCGCCGCTGTGGTGTCCGTGGAGAAGTACGGCATGCCCATGCCCGCGCCGAAGATGACGACGCGGCCCTTCTCCAGGTGCCGCACGGCGCGCAGCGGGATGTAGGGCTCGGCGACCTGGCCCATCGTGATGGCGGTCTGCACGCGGCTGTCGATGCCTTCCTTCTCCAGGAAGTCCTGGAGGGCCAGGCAGTTCATGACCGTGCCGAGCATGCCCATGTAGTCCGAGCGGGCCCGGTCCATGCCGCGCTGCTGGAGCTCGGCACCGCGGAAGAAGTTGCCGCCGCCGATGACGACCGCGATCTGCGCGCCGCCGCGCACGACGGCCGCGATCTCACGGGCGATCTTGTGCACCACGTCGGGGTCGACGCCCAGTCCGCCGCCTCCGGCGAACGCCTCGCCGGAAAGCTTCAGCAGAAAGCGTCCGGCGCCTTTGCCGTCGTCGGTCTTCTCGCCCTGGTCGGCCTGGGTGGTGGTCATGAAGATCTCGCCTCTTTACGTGTCGCACATACGAAGAAGGCCATTGCCGGTGGGGTGTTGGCTCCCATACGCGGCAATGGCCTCCTCGTCAGATCTGCTGTCGCCCGTCACGCACGCACGCGTGCCGGCGTACCCGGACGACTGCTGTCGACCCTAGCGGGGTCGCGCGTCGATCGCGGTACGGACTCAGATGCCGACCTTGATGCGCGTGAAGCGCTTCAGGGTGACACCGGCCTCGTCCAGGACCTTCTGGACGGACTTCTTGTTGTCGAGCGCGTACGGCTGTCCGAGGAGGGTGGCCTCCTTGAAGAAGCCGTTGACGCGACCCTCGACGATCTTGGGCAGCGCGGCCTCGGGCTTGCCCTCGGCGCGGGTGGTCTCCTCGGCGACGCGGCGCTCGGACTCGACGACCTCGGCCGGGACGTCCTCGCGGGAGAGGTACTTCGGCGCGAAGGCGGCGATGTGCTGCGCGATGCCCTTGGCGAGGTCGGCGTCGACCTTGTCCAGCTCGACCAGGACACCGATCTGCGGGGGCAGGTCGGGCATGGTGCGGTGCATGTACGCGGTGACGTACGTGCCGGAGAACTGGGCGAAGCGGTCCAGGACGATCTTCTCGCCCAGGTTGGCGTTGGCCTCGTCGACGAACGCCTGAACCGTCTTGCCGGCCTCGATCTCGGACGCGAGCAGCGCCTGGATGTCGGCGGGGGACGTCTTGGCGGCGTGCTCGGCGATCTGGTTGGCGACGGCCTGGAACTTCTCGCCCTTGGCGACGAAGTCCGTCTCGCACTTCAGCTCGACCAGCACACCGGAGGTGTTGTCGTCGGCGATGATGGAGACCACGGCGCCGTTCTCGGCGGAGCGGCCCTCGCGCTTGGCGACGCCCTTCTGGCCCTTGATGCGGAGCGCCTCGACGGCCTTGTCGACGATGCCCTCGGCCTCGTCCAGCGCCTTCTTGCAGTCCATCATGCCGGCGCCGGTGAGCTCACGGAGCTTCTTGACGTCGGCGGCGGTGTAGTTCGCCATGATTCCTGGAATCTCTCTCGAAGTCTGAAGATCTACGGACCGAACGGCGGGGGCTTCGTGGGCCCCCGCCGTTCAACAACCCGAAAGGGGTGAGGGTCAGGCCTGCTCGGCGTCCGCGGCCGGAGCCTCGGCGGCGGGGGCCTCGTCGGCAGCGGCCTCGGCGGCGGGGGCCTCGTCGGCAGCAGCCTCGGCGGGGGCCTCGGCCTGCTCGGCGTCGGCGACCTTCTCGGTCTCGGCGGAGGTCTGCACCTCGGCGGCCGGGGCCTCGGCGTCGTCCGCCTTCTTCTCGCCCTCGAGCAGGTCGCGCTCCCACGCGGCGAGCGGCTCGCCCGCGGCCTTGTCACCCTCGGCCTTGCCGGCACCGGAGCGGCTGATGAGGCCCTCGGCGACGGCGTCGGCGATCACGCGGGTGAGCAGGGTGACGGAGCGGATCGCGTCGTCGTTGCCCGGGATCTTGTAGTCGACCTCGTCGGGGTCGCAGTTGGTGTCGAGGATGGCGACGACCGGGATGTTGAGCTTCCGGGCCTCGCCGACCGCGATGTGCTCCTTCTTGGTGTCCACGATCCAGACGGCGCTGGGCACCTTCTGCATCTCGCGGATACCACCGAGGGTCTTCTCCAGCTTGGCCTTCTCGCGCGAGAGCACGAGAAGCTCCTTCTTGGTCAGACCGGAGGCGGCGACGTCCTCGAAGTCGATCTGCTCGAGCTCCTTGAGGCGCTGCAGACGCTTGTAGACGGTCGAGAAGTTGGTGAGCATGCCGCCCAGCCAGCGCTGGTTGACGTAGGGCATGCCGACGCGGGTGGCCTGCTCGGCGATGGCCTCCTGCGCCTGCTTCTTCGTGCCGACGAACATGACCGTGCCGCCGTGGGCGACGGTCTCCTTGACGAACTCGTAGGCGCGGTCGATGTACGACAGCGACTGGAGCAGGTCGATGATGTAGATGCCGTTGCGCTCCGTGAAGATGAAGCGCTTCATCTTCGGGTTCCAACGACGGGTCTGGTGACCGAAGTGGACGCCGCTTTCCAGCAGCTCCCGCATCGTGACGACGGCCATGGCCGTTCTCCTTGAGGTTCTCGGTTGTGCCGCGCGTGCCGGACGGCACGCGCGCCTGACGCCCGCGATGCGCCCTGCCACAGAGGACCGAGGGGCGCTGACACCGGCTTTCGTCGAAGACGTGGGCCGGATGCCGGGGCGTGCGAAGTCGACCCGGTGACCCGGATCGCCACAAGAAGTGTACGGGACCCGGGGAGCGCCGGGTGACGCCGATATCCACAACCGGCGGGTACTCCACAGGGCCCGATCATGATCCGCACAGATGCGGGACGGTTCTCGCATGCGAACGAAACAACGCGTCCGTGCGTGGCTGGTGTTGCTGCTGGGGCTGACGGCGACGATCTTAGGGGCGCTGCCCCCGCCCGGCCTCGCCCGCGCGAGCACCGGGACGAGTCCCCCCGGCGCGGGCGGGCCGGCTGCGCCTCTCGGAACGCCGGGCCGGTCCCTACCGGGGCCCACAGACCCGGCTGGCCCGCCCGTGTCGGCCGGCCCGACCGGGTCGACCGGCCCGCCCGTGTCCACCGGGCAGCCGCCGGGTGCGCCGCGGTCGCCCGGACCGCCGGGGGTCGACCCGTCGGTACCCGCCGTGGGCCGTGTCTGGCCGGTGGGCGCGGGTCCGGATGCCCGTCCCGCGGTCGTACGGGGCTGGGAACCCCCGGCGACGGCGTACGCCCGCGGCCACCGCGGCGTCGACCTGGCGGCGGCGCCCGGTGCCCCCGTGCGGGCGGTCGCCCCCGGGCGGGTGTCCTTCGCGGGCCGGGTCGCGGGACGCGGGGTGGTCTCGGTCGAGCTGGCGGGGACGGGTGACCCGCCCCTGCGGACGACGTACGGTCCGGTCCGCCCTGCCGTGCGGAACGGCGACGAGGTGGCGGCCGGCGACGTGCTGGGCGCCCTGGAACCGGCAGGCCCGCACTGTCCCGCCGCATGTCTGCACTGGGGCCTGCTGAGAGGTGACACCTACCTGGACCCGCTCTCCCTGCTGCCTCCCTGGCTGCTGAACCGGGGTCCCTCCCGGCTGCTCCCCGTCCTCGCAGCCCCGGCCGGGTGACCTGGATCCTCGCAACCCTGGCCGGGTGACCCCGAAGGCATCCGCGGCATGCGACGACCCCGCTCCCCTCGGCGGGAACCCCACGCGGCCGGGAGCAGGAACGCCCGCAGGCGAACGCCCCCGCGCCGGCACGGCCGCGTCAGCCGCGCACGCCCCGCAGGGCCATCCCCACGGCCGCTTCCGTGATCGCCCCCGGTTCCTCGGCCGCGCCGAGTTCGATCCGGCGCACCGCGGCGTCCACGATTCCCTGGAGCAGCATCGCCGCGAGTCTCGGCTCCGCATGCCCCATGGCCCGCAGTGCCTCCACGATCATCGCGACGAGCCCGCCGTGCGCCGCACGGATCTTCTCGCGGGCACCCGCGTCCAGCTCGCTCGCGGAGATGGCGACCACGGCACGGTGGCGCCGGTCCCCGACGAGGGCCAGCTGCTGCCGGACATACGCCTCGACCTTGCCCTCCGGCCCGCCCGCCGCGGCCATCGCCCCCTCGACCTCGGCCGCCCAGACGGGAAAGTCGACCTCGCAGAGCTCCTGGACGACGGCCGCCCGGGACCGGAAGTACTCGTAGACGGAGGACCGGGCCAGCCCTGTCCGCTCGGCGAGGGCCGGGAAGGTCAGCGCCTCCGTCCCGCCCTCGGACAGCAGGGTCCGCGCCGCGTCCAGGAGGGCGGCTCGCTGCATCGACCGGTGCTCGGCCACGGAGGCCGCTCGAATCCTTGGCACGTCAACCACCTTACGGACGGACCGCCGAGGACGGGAGCCACTCCGCCCACCCCGGCCGGCCAACGGCCGTGCGGCGCGGACCGGGCCCGTGGGACGTGGGGCGCCGCGGTCGTGCGGCGCGGGTGCCGTCACGTGGCCCGGGGTGCTGCACCCCGGGCCGCGCGTGACGCCGGACCGGGACAGGCACGCTCGGCCCCTCGGCACATCAGCAGTCGCGTCAGCGGCCGAAGCTCGCGAGTTTCGCGCGGAGCTGGAGGACGGACTTCGTGTGGATCTGGCTCACCCGGCTCTCGGTCACCCCGAGCACATTGCCGATCTCGGCGAGCGTGAGCCCCTCGTAGTAGTAGAGGGTGACCACGGTCTTCTCGCGGTCGGGCAGGGTGTTGATCGCCCTGGCCAGAAACCGCCGCAGCTCCCGGTCCTCGGCGACCTCCACGGGGTCGTCGGCGGCGGTGTCCTCCAGGGTGTCCATGAGGCTGAGCCGGCCGCCGCCCTCACCCCCGACATGCAGCAGCTCCTCCAACGCGACCACGTTCGCCAGCGACAACTGGCTGAAGACCGCGTGGAGTTCCTCGACGGCGATACCCATCTCAGAGGCGACCTCGCCTTCGGAAGGCGTCCGTCTGAGCCGGGCCTCCAGCGTGGCGTAGGCCCGCTCCACGCTGCGCGCCTTCTGCCGCACCGACCGCGGGATCCAGTCCAGCGCCCGCAACTCGTCGATCATCGCGCCCCGGATCCGCGTGATCGCGTACGTCTCGAACTTGATCTCCCGTTCGATGTCGAACTTCTCGATCGCGTCGATCAGCCCGAACACTCCGGACGAGACGAAGTCCGCCTGCTCCACGTTGGCCGGCAGCCCCACGCTGACCCGCCCCGCCACGTACTTCACCAGGGGCGAGTAGTGCAGGATGAGCTGCTCCCGCAGCCGCTCGTCCCCGGTCGCCTTGTACGACCGCCACAGCTCGTCGAGCGTCGAGGGTGCGGGCGGGCGCACGCTGCCGCGGGCGGCGGGGGGAGCTGCCGCCCGGTCAGACCCGGAGATGTGCTGAGGCATTCGTCGCCTTGTGCCGTTCTGCCGTGAACTGGGTGTGCGTGGGGGAGCTGTCGGTCCGATGTCGAATGTGCCTGTCTGCGTGGGGATCCTCGTGAGCGTAGCGTGACTGGGCTGTCGCAGTGAGCGAAGGGCCCGGGATCACCCGCACGCGAAGCCGGGCGATCCCCGCGCTGCCGGAACCGGGCCCATCGCACTGCGTCACCGCCGAGATGCGTCAACTGGGCGCATTGCCAGGGCTGTCGGGGGTCGCCCGGACGGCCGAACGCACCCGGTCAACACCGACCGTGACCCTCGTGAACGGAGCTCATCGCCTGGCGTGTCAACTTCCAGCCGTCGCCGTGTCGTTCGACGAAACCAAGTGCTCGGAGTTCGTACAGTCTCCCGACCGCGTCGTCCTGCGTGGTCCCCGCCCCGCGCGCGATCCGGTCCGCCGTGGCGGTACCCCGGCCCGGCAGCGCGGACAGCACGCGTCCGGCCGCGGGATCCAGCAGATCGCGCGGGAGCACCGGCCCGCGCCGGTCCGGGGCCAGCTCCCCCATGTCACCGACCAGCTCGACGACTTCCCCGGCGTCGGAGACCAGGACGGCCTCCCCGCGGATGAGTTCGTGCACACCGGCCGAGAGACCACTGGTGGCGGGCCCCGGCACCCCCATCGTGAACCGGCCGAGCCGCTGCGCCGAGCGTGCCGTGACCAGCGCGCCGCTGCGGTAGGCCGCCTCGACGACCACGGTGCCCCGGGTGAGCGCGGCGATGACCCTGTTCCGGAGAATGAATCTGCTGGGGGTCGGATGATCGCCGGGCGGCAACTCCCCCAAGACCAGGCCCTGTTCCGCGATGCGGCTGATCAGCCGGGTGTGCCCGCGCGGGTAGGGATTGTCGACGCCGCAGGCCAGCACGGCGATGGTGGCGCCGCCCGCCCCCAGTGCGCCCCGGTGCGCGGCGCCGTCCACCCCGTAGGCACCGCCCGAGACGACCACCCAGCCCCGCTCCGCGAGGCCCGCGCCGAGGGTGGCCGCCATGTGGGCCCCGTACTCGGTGCAGGCGCGGGCGCCCACGACGGCGACGGACCTCAGCGCCCATATCCGCAGGTGAGGCATGCCGCGCACCCACAGTCCCGTGGGGCGGGCGTCCCCGAGGTCGTCGAGCTGCGCGGGCCACTCGCCATCACCCGGACAGACGTACCTCACTCCGGCCTCCCGGGCCCGCTCCAGATCCCGCTCGGGGCGCACGCGGGCGGCGCGGCCCCGCAGCCCTTCCCACCGCGTCCGTTTAACGCCCGGCAGCGGCTCCCCTCCCGCCATCAGCCGGCGGGCCACCTCCACGGCCCCGAACTCCCGCACCCAGCGCCCGCCCGCCTCGTCTCCCGGTTCGACGATCCGGGAGAGGGCGACGCGGGCCAGGCGGTCGTCGTCCGTCATGACCGGGCGCCGATCATCATGGGCACGCCCCGGGGGACGCCGGTGCGCAGCTGCAGTGCCAGGGCGACATCGCCCGCGTCGGGCCGGTCGTGGCCCGAGAGATCGGCCACGGTCCAGGCCACGCGGAGGACCCGGTCCAGGCCACGGGCGGTCAGGACTCCGCGCTCCAGCCCTCGCTCGGCCTCGTCCATCGCTCCCGACACGGCCTGCCACCTGCCGCGCAGCTCGCGTCCCGGCACCTCGCTGTTGGTGTGCCACGGTGTCCCTGCCAAACGCGCCGCCGAGCGCTCGCGAGCCGCCCGCACCCGGTCGGCCACGGCCCGTGTCGTCTCGCCCCGGGCGCCGCGCGCCGTCAGCTCGGAACGGGTCACCGCCTCGACCTCGACCCGCAGGTCCACCCGGTCGAGCAGCGGTCCGGAAAGTCTGGCCTGATAGCGGCGGATGGCGGAGGGAGGGCACTCGCAGTGGTCGTTCCCCACGGTGAAGCGCCCGCAGGGGCAGGGGTTGGCGGCGAGCACCATCAGGAACTTCGCGGGGAAGCGCACCACGCCCGCACTCCGGGCGATCACGACGTACCCCGCCTCGAGAGGCTGACGCAGGGCGTCGAGCACGAAGCCGCTGAATTCGGGCGCCTCGTCGAGGAACAGCACTCCCCGGTGGGACAGCGAGACCGCGCCGGGCCGGGCCAGCCCTTTCCCGCCGCCGACGAGCGACTGCATGGTCGCGGAGTGATGGGGCGCGCAGTAGGGCGGGACGTCCACCATCGGCTTGCCCGGGGGAAGCAGTCCTGCGACCGAGTGGATGGCCGTCACCTCCAGGGACTCCTGCCTGCCGAGGCGCGGGAGGATCGCGGGCATCCGCTCGGCCAGCATCGTCTTGCCCGCGCCGGGCGGGCCCTGGAGGAAGACGTGGTGGCCGCCGGCGGCCGCGACCTCCATCGCGGTGCGTGCCGACATCTGGCCGACCACGTCGGCCAGGTCATGGCCCTGGTCGTGCTCCGGCACGGCGATGCCGCACAGGCCGGTGGCCTCGCCCGTGCCGGGTACCCGCAGGCCGGCCAGCAGCGGATCCGGGCGGCCCTGCTCGTCCGGATCCTCCTCGGGGACCGGCTCGTCCGTGAGGACGGCGACGAGCTGGCGCAGACTGCGGACCCCGAGCACGGAGATCCCGGGGACCAGGGAGGCCTCGGCCGCCGCGCACTCCGGAACGACCACCTGCTCGTACCCCGCGTCCGCGGCGGCGAGGACCGCGGGCAGCACACCGCGGACCGGCCGCACCCGTCCGTCGAGTCCCAGCTCGCCGATCATCACGATGTCCGAGAGCACCCGGGGATCGATCCGCTCGGCGGCGCCGAGCACCGCGCAGGCGACGGCCAGGTCGAATCCCGAACCGCCCTTGGGGACGGACGCCGGGCTCAGGCCGACCGTCAGTTTCTTCTGCGGCCACGCCCCGCCCGAGTTCACCACGGCCGCCCGCACCCGGTCCCGGCTCTCGGTGAGGCTCTTGTCGGGGAGGCCGACCAGGGTGAACGCGGCGACGCCCGGTTCAAGGTCGGCCTGGACCTCGACGACAACGCCCTCGACACCGACCAGAGCCACCGCACACGTACGCGCGAAAGCCATCAGGCCACCCCCCGCACGTGCTCCACGACGGGTGCGCCGCGCCGGGGCAGCAGGACGCCCACGAGGTCGATGCGGACGCCGCCGGGTGGCGCCCCGCCGTGCTCCTGGACCCAGCGCTGGGCCAGGCTCCTCAGCCGCTGCGCCTTAACCGGTGTCACGGCCGCCATCGGGTGCTCGAAGTCCCCCGCCCTGCGGGTCTTGACCTCGCAGACGACGAGCGCGTCGCCGTCCCGGGCCACGATGTCGACCTCGCCGGTCCGGCCGGCGCGCCAGTTGCGCGCCAGGACCGTCATACCGGTCTCGGCCAGCCGCCGCGCGGCCAGGTCCTCGCCGTACCTGCCGAGTGCACTGCGTGCCGTCTGTGCGTTCATGTCGGCACCACCTCCGGCGCCAACATTGCGGCCACGGCCGCCAGCTGTTGGATCTTGGTGGACGGCCGCTCGATTGTGGAGAACTCCGTCACCCGTACGAGCGAGCCGTGAAGCGCTCGCCGTCCTCACCTCGCCCCACCGGTCCCAGCGGCCACCGTTACGGGCCACCGAGCCCCCGGTCACGAGCCCGGCGGTCACCGAGCCGACCGTCACCGGTCACCGCCGACCGTCACCGGTCACCGGTCACCGGTCACCGAGCGAGCGTCACCGCTCACCGTTCACCGTTCACCGGGTCGGCCTGGCCCCAACAGCTCCACCGCGGCTCCGGCGCCCCCCGCCGACCGCTCACCCGGATCAGCCGCCAGGCAGCTCCAGGTCGCTCTTGTTCAGCTCCTCGATGTTCACGTCCTTGAAGGTGAGGACCCGTACCTGCTTCACGAACCGGGCGGGCCGGTACATGTCCCACACCCAGGCATCCGCCATGGACACCTCAAAGAAGACCTCACCCTGCACCGAGTGCACCTGCATCTCGTAGTCGTTGGTGAGGTAGAAGCGCCGTTCGGTCTCGATCACGTATTTGAACAGACCGACGACATCTCGGTACTCCCGGTAGAGCTTCAGCTCCATCTCGGTCTCGTACTTTTCGAGGTCCTCGGCGCTCATGGCATGTTCCCCTTCAGCCGTGCGTCCCCCCATTGTGCGCCAGCCCCGCGAGCCCCTAGACGTTTTCGGTGTCGAGGACCTCGGGACTGGCCGGGGGACCTTCGTCGAGCAGCCTGCGCAGCAGCCCGGCGAGTCTGGTCGGATACACCGTCTCATGCGCCTCGGTCAGTTCCCGGCACGTCCACCAGCGTGCTCCGGCGACACTGCGCCGTTCCAGTTCCGTGAGCCCGCCCGGGACGGTCTCCGTCTGGCTCGTACGGGCCAGGAAGTACCACTCGTCCTGGTCCCAGCGGCGTCCCGCGAACGGAAAGGAACACCGCCGCTGCCGGAGCACCGGTCCCAGCTCGACCTCGGTGATGCCGGTCTCCTCCGCGAGTTCCCGCAGAGCGGCCTCCTCGCGTGTCTCCGCGCCCTCCAGGCCGCCGCCCGGGGTGAACCACCAGTCGTCGGCGGGGTCACCGGGCTCATGGCCGTGCAGCAGCAGAATGCGCTCCTGCGGGTCGAGGAGCACCACCCGGGCGACCTTGCGCAGCCCGTCCTCGCGCGAGTCCTTTGCCGGTCCGCCCGTACGACGTGTCAGCGGGCACCGGCCGGCTCCGTCCGGACCCGGCCGCGCCGGCCGGTGCGCTTGGCGATCGGGCCGTAGGCGGCGCCGCCGAGGACGAGGACCGCACCGGCCACCACCGCGGCGAGCACGAGTCGCAGCGGACCGGGTGAGGAGATGCCGCCGAGGGCTTGGAAGCCGGTGGGGCGCTCCAGCATGCCGTCCATGGGCCAGACCACGGAGTCCACGCGTCCCTTCACCGCGCTGCGCGGCACCGTGCCGCTGAAGGCCTCGGTCAGGTGGGCCGTGGAGTCCAGGGAGCCGCTGCGCTCGTCACCGAGCAGGAACAGACGCCCCTCGGGGACCTTGATGGTCGGTATCTTCTTCGACTCGGCGGCCTGGCCCTTGGGCAGATACGGTTCGTCGATCTGCTTGCCGTTGACCGTCAGCCTGTCGTCGGTGCAGCAGGCGACCGTGTCGCCGCCGACCGCCACGACCCGCTTGACCATGGGCATGTTGCCCCAGGTCTTCTGCTTGAAGACGACGACGTCGCCGCGCTCGATCTCGTCGCCGTCGACCCGCTCGGCCAGGACGCGGTCACCGGCCGCGATGGTCGGCGTCATCGAGTCGGTCGGCACGGTGTACGGCTGGTAGACGATCGCTCCCCAGACGAATCCTCCGAGGAAGAGCACACAGCCGAGGGCCACGGCCAGTCCCGACAGTGTGTTGCCGAGCCGTCCGTGACCCTCGTCCGTGCGGTGTGTCGTGCTGCTCATCCCAGTGCTCCCCCAACGCGGAGAATCGATCTCGCGGCCCGGGTGCGGGCCGTGGAAGATCGGCGATCTGGGACGGCACCCTACCCGGCGGTACCGCGCCCAGAAACCTTGGTGCCGGCCGTGGTGAGACGGCGGCGGCGCCACAGCACCAGCGGAGCGGCACCGGCGAGCCCGAGGGCGCCCGGGGCGACCGCGCTCAGGTTCTGGTCGAAGGTGTCGGGAACGGGCAGGGTGTCCCAGCGGGTGGGCGGCCAGGCGATGACGATGGCGCGGCCCACCACGTTGCCGACGGGCACGAATCCCTTGTTCGTGTCCTGCTGGTGGTAGCGGGAGTCCAGCGAGTTCTGCCGGTGGTCGCCCATGACCCAGATTTTGCCCTTGGGCACCGTCACCTTGAACTGGCCGCCCTGGTCGTCGACGCTGCACGGGGTGTTCCCCGCGTAGACGTACGACGCCTCGTTCAGCGCTTTGCCGTTCACCTTGAGCGGGCCGCTGCCCTTGCACTCGATGGTGTCGCCGGCCACTCCGACGACCCGCTTGATCAGGTCCTTCTCCTCGGCCGAGGGCATCAGGCCGACCCAGCTCAGGGCCTTCTGCACGGCGTTCGGGTTCGGCGTCGGCTCGCCCGCCAGCCACTTGTCGGGGTCGTGGAAGACGACGACCTCGCCGCGCTCGGGCTCGGAGCCGAACCAAGGGGTCAGCTTGTCGACCAGCACCCGGTCGCCCTGCTGGAGCGTGTTCTGCATCGAGTCCGAGGGAATCGAGAACGCCTGCACCAGGAAAGTCTTGATCAGCAGTGCGAGCACCAGCGCGATGCCGATGAGGAGGGGAAGCTCCTTCCAGAACGAGCGCTGCTTCCTGGACCGGCCCCGTCCGTCGGCTCCGCCGTCCTGTTCACCGCGCCCGTGGGTGCCGCCGCCGTCCGCGGACTCACTCCCGGAGCCTGCGACGTCGTCTGCCGGGGAAGCCGTGTCGTCGGGCCGCTCCGGTCGCTCCTCCGGGCCCTCGTGTCCGGATCGTGCGCCGACCGCCAAGTCCCCCACATCCACTCCTCACTCCGTGCCGCCGCCCGCGTCGCATCCGGCGCAGGCCCACCACTCCCATAACGAGCGGGAGTTCCGCAGGGCTCGGGAGCGGGATCAATCCGTATCGATCCGCGGGGGCCACCCTATGCGACGGGCCGAGAGCCGTGGTCGACCGAGTCGGCACGGAGGCGTACGTGTCCGGCTCCTTGAGCCGGGTCCAGTGGCCGACGGGCCAGGCGATGACCATGGCCCGTCCCACGACGGACTTCTCGGAGACGGTGCCGCCGTACTTCTCGGAGCGGTGGTAGCGGGAGTCGGCGGAATTGGCGCGGTGGTCGCCCATCACCCAGAGGCGGCCCTGCGGCACAGTGGTCTGGAAGGCGAACGACGAGGGCTTGTTGTCCGGGTGGATGTACGGCTCGTCGAGCGGGGTCCCGTTGACGGTGACCCGGCCCTGCTTGTCGCAGCACTTGACGGTGTCGCCGCCGACCGCGACGACCCGTTTGATCAGGTCCCGGTCGTTGTCGGAGGGCAGCAGCCCGATGAAGGTGAGCCCTTCCTTGACCTGCTTGACGACGACCGGGTCGTCCTTCTTGGCGGTCTGCTCCCCTTCCAGCCAGTTGCCGGGGTCCTTGAAGACGACGACGTCACCGCGCTGGGGCCTGGAGCCGAACCAGGGGGTGAACTTGTCGACGAGGACCCGGTCGCCGATCTGGATCGTGTTCTCCATGGAGCCCGACGGGATCACGAACGCCTGCACCAGGAACGTCTTCAGGACGAGGGCGATGAGGACCGCCACTCCGACGAGGAGCGGGATCTCCTTGACGGCCGAGCGGCGCCTGCGCCGCTTGACCTTGCGGGCGAGCTTGCGGCGCTCGGCGCGGCCGGGGCGGGCGGCACCGCCCGCCCGCCGCAGTCCGGTGGGCAGCAGGTTGTCGGCGGCGGTGCTGGGGGCGCCGCGCGGGCGCCCTCGGTTACCCACGGTCACCGTCCGTGGCGGGCACGCGCGCGTAGGCGCCGGGGCGCTCCAGTCGGGTCCAGTGGCCGGCGGGCCAGGCGATCCAGTCGGCGCGGCCGATCACGTGGCCGACCGGGATCATGCCGCCGCCCGGTGAGCCCAGGTGGTCGCGGGAGTCGCTGGAGTCGCCGCGGTGGTCGCCCAGCAGGAAGAGGGTGCCGTCGGGCACGACGACGTCGAAGGGGGCGTCGGACGGATGGTCCCCCGGATGGAGGAACGCCGACTCGTCGACCGACCGGCCGTTCACCTCCACCCTGCCCTCCTTGTCGCAGCAGACCACGTGGTCACCGCCCACCCCGACGACGCGCTTCACGTAGTCGGCATCTCCGAAGTAGCCGGTGCCGTCGAACACGACGACATCGCCGCGCCGCGGCTCGGCACCAAAACGGTACGCCAACTTATTTACGAGAACGCGGTCCCCGATCCTCAATCCCCGCTCCATGGAACTGCTCGGAATCTGGAAGGGCTGCACCACGAAGGTGCTGAGGAGCAGCAGGAAGAGCAGGCAGACGAGCAGGGTGAGGGTGATCCGCCCGCCGGGGAGCCAGTCGGCGACCCGGTCCACCAACGCAGAACGCGACCGCCCCTCCGGGCCTCCGGTGTCCGAGATCTCCTCGGACTCACGGGGGCGGGAGGAGCGGTCGCGCTCCACGGGCTGTGCTTCGGTGTCCATCGGAGCCAGATGCTATCCGGCTCTTCCGTGACCCCGTGCGCGAGCTCAGTTGTCGCGCTTCTCCTTGATCTTCGCGGCCTTGCCGCGCAGCTCACGGAGGTAGTACAGCTTGGCGCGGCGCACGGCACCGCGGGTGACGAGCTCGATCTTCTCGACGATCGGGGTGTGCACCGGGAACGTGCGCTCGACGCCGACGGAGAAGGAGACCTTGCGGACCGTGAAGGTCTCGCGGACACCGGCGCCCTGGCGGCGGATGACTACGCCCTTGAACTGCTGCACACGGGAGCGGTTGCCCTCGATGACGCGGACGTGGACGTTGACGGTGTCACCCGGGCGGAAGGCCGGGATGTCGGTGCGCAGCGAGGCGCTGTCGACGGAGTCGAGCAGGTGAGACATGTCGTCTGCTTTCTTCGTTGATGCCACAGGTCATCAACGGGCGTTGATTTCCAGAAGGTGGGCTGCCGCATCGGGGCGGGCGTCGTGTCCCCCTGTGGCAGGGGCGCGCGCCGGACGACGTACAGCAGCGGCCTATTCTTCCACGGCGTGGGGCCTGCGCCAAAATCGGCCGTACCGCTCGCCGTCCGGGTCCGGTGCCCAGCCAAGGATGGAGAGCATCTCGCGGTCCTTCTTGTCGAAGGCCGCGGGAGCGCAGCGCTCGATGAGGTCGGGCCGGTTCGCCGCCGTACGGCGCAGGGCCTCGTCCCGGCGCCAGCGGGCGATCTTGCCGTGGTGACCGCTGACCAGCACGTCGGGGATGTCCCGGCCGCGCCACTCGGGCGGCTTCGTGTAGACGGGCCCTTCCAGGAGGTTGGCCATGGCTCCGGGGGCGAAGGAGTCGTCCCGGTGGGACTCGGCGTTGCCGAGGACGCCGGGCAGCAGCCGGGCCACGGCCTCGGTGACGACGAGGACGGCCGCTTCGCCGCCGGCCAGCACGTAGTCGCCGATGGAGACCTCGTGGACGGGCATGCGGGTGGCGTACTCGTCGATGACGCGGCGGTCGATGCCCTCGTAGCGGGCGGGCGTGAAGACCAGCCAGGGCCGCTCGGAGAGCTCGACGGCGAGTTCCTGCGTGAAGGGGCGTCCGCTGGGGGTGGGCACGACCAGGACGGGCCCGTGCGCACCCGTCTCGTATCCGTCGGCGAGGACGGAGTCCAGGGCGTCGCCCCAGGGTCCGGTCTTCATGACCATGCCGGGGCCGCCGCCGTACGGGGTGTCGTCGACCGTGTTGTGCCGGTCGTACGTCCACTCGCGGAGGTCGTGCACGTGCACGTTCAGCTGTCCACGCGCGCGTGCCTTGCCGACGAGCGAGACGTTCAGGGGTTCGAGGTACTCGGGGAAGATCGTGACGACGTCGAGCCGCATCAGGCGTCTTCCCCGGACGTGCCCGCTCCGGGCGTGCCGTCCGCTTCGTCCGGGGCGGCGCCCTCTTCGGCGGCGTCCCTCGACGAGGCGATCTCGGCGCGGTCGTCGATGAGCCCCGGCGGCGGGTCGATGACCGCCCGCTGCTCCGCCAGGTCGATCTCGGTGACGATCTCCTCGACGAACGGGATCAGCACCTCGGTGCCGTCGGGCCGTTCCACGACGAACAGGTCCTGGGAGGGCAGATGCGAGATCTCGGTGATCCGCCCGACCTCGGCGCCGTCCGCGGTCACGACGTCCAGGTCCATGAGCTGGTGGTCGTAGTACTCGTCCGGGTCCTCGGGCTTGTCGTCCGGGTCGACGTCGGCGATGAGGAGGGTGTTGCGCAGCGCCTCGGCGGCGTTCCGGTCGCGTACGCCCTCGAAACGCAGCAGCAGACGGCCGCTGTGCACCCGGCCCGTCTCGATGGTCAGCGGACCGGTGGAGGCGGGGTCCGTGGCCAGGACGGCGCCCGGTGCCAGCCTGAGTTCCGGCTCGTCGGTGCGTACCTCGACGGTGACCTCGCCCTTGATGCCGTGGGCGCGGCCGACGCGAGCGACTACCAGCTGCACTTCTTTCGATCTCCTGTCGTGTGCCTGCGGCGGGTGCTTCGACCGGCCGTCCGACCGCGGCCACGGGGGCCGTGGACGACTACGGGCCGGGGACGGCCGGATCGGCCCTCCCCGGCCCGAGCCGGTGCTGTCCTACGTCAGCGGACGTGGTCCACGTCGACGAGGTCGACGCGGACACCACGGCCGCCGATTGCGCCCACGACGGTGCGCAGTGCGCGCGCGGTGCGGCCGTTGCGGCCGATCACCTTGCCGAGGTCGTCCGGGTGGACCCGGACCTCGAGCACGCGCCCGCGGCGCAGGTCACGCGAGGCGACCTGCACATCGTCGGGGTTGTCGACGATGCCTTTGACGAGGTGCTCGAGAGCCTCCTCGAGCATGCTCAGGCCTCGGTCGACTCAGACGAAGAGGACTCGGCCGCGGCGTCGTCCTTCTTTTCAGCCTTCTTCTTCTGGGTGATGGCTTCACCCTTGCCCTCGTCTTCGCCACCGAGGGCGTCGAAGACGGGGCGGGTGGCCTTCGGCTCGGCGACGAGCAGCGGCGCCGGGGCGGGCTCGCCCTTGTACTTCTGCCAGTCGCCGGTCAGCTTGAGGATGGCGAGCACGGGCTCGGTCGGCTGCGCGCCGACACCCAGCCAGTACTGCGCACGCTCGGAGTCGACCTCGATGCGCGAGGGGTTCTGCACCGGGTGGTACAGGCCGATCTCCTCGATGGCCCGGCCGTCACGGCGGGTACGGGAGTCGGCGACGACGATGCGGTAGTGAGGCGAACGGATCTTGCCCAGACGCTTCAGCTTGATCTTGACTGCCACGGAAGTGGTGTCTCCTGGTCTATGACGTGGTTGGGCACGGCAAGTTGCCGCGTGGGGTTGCGGTACCCGAGTGCCCGATGGACGCGTCAGCCGGAGGAGAGAGGGGTCCTGTGCGGCTGTCGAGTACAGCTAGCCATTGTGCCACATCCCGGCAGCACCCCTCACCGGCCGGGGTGTCCCGCCCACACCTCGGCCGGGCGCCGGGGCGTCCCCGCCCACCGCGCCGCAGCCGGGCGTCGCGCACGCCACACCGGGCGCCGGCCCGGGAGGGTCCCCGCCCACACCGCACAGGCACCCGGCGCCCGGCGCCGGGAGGGAATGGGCCCCGGCCGTGCGACCGGCATCCACGAGATGCCGCCGCTCGCCGCTGGGGCCGGCCGTGACCCGGCGCCGATGGCCGCTTCCCGCGCTCGCCCGCGCCGCCCCGTGCGGCACGTCCGCGCGGGACGACGGAGCCTCAGCCGGCCGCCGCGCCCACGACCTCCGGGATCCGGAAGGGTTTGCCGCACCCCCCGCACACGATCGGAGCCTGCGCCAGGACGGACGGGACGACGCGGACGTTGCGCCCGCAGTCGCAGACCGCCTTGACGCGGACGCCCCCGCCGGACGAGCCGTGCCGGGCGGCCGGGCCCCGGAAGCTGCGGGCGGTGTCGGCGGCGGTCGCGGCGGTGTGCGCCTTGAGGGCGCGCTGCAGCCGCTCGATCGTCGGGCGGTAGCGGCGCTTCGCTTCGGGGTTGAGCGTGACCAGCGAGAAGCCGCTGCTGGGATGCGGCTCCTCGGGGTGGTCGAGGCCCAGCTCCTCCGCGATCGCGAGGAATCTGCGGTTGTGGTACCGGCCGGCGCGCGAGGTGTCGCGGACACCTCGGGCGGCGGCGATGCCGTGGACTGCCTCGTGAAGCAGTCGCTCGAAGGAGAGTTCGTGCCCGCAGGCGGACGACGACTCTCCGATCAGGGACTCGGGCGCGGCAAGATCGGGCAGCTCGGGGTGGTGCCGCTGAATGTCGGCCCACGCCCCTGCCAGCTCTGCGGCGAGAACAGGTGGTGTCGTGCTCACGTCGTGACAACGAGCCGAGGTGCCTCTGTGTTCCTATTCCGGGGCATCCCAAATAATTTGCACGTACCCGTCAGTTGCCGCTGATGCGTCCTGACGAGGGCGGGTGCGCTGATCTGCGGAGAAGCCTCACAGTTCGCACCGAGCCGGTACGTAGTCACGCGTACGCCCCGGCGTGTAGACGGGGCCCGCGCGCCGGGGCACCTGACGTCATCAGATGCGCAAGGGGCCTTTCGGCCGCCCTCGGGAGCGGCCTGGCGGGCGCACGCTCCGACGGCGACGTTACCGGGTGCTCCGGGCGCCCTCCGCACCGCCCTGTCCTCCGCCGCGGACACCTACGGTCACGGAGCTTTTGGCGGGCCGGGTCCGGCCCTCTTTCCCCAGGCCGGCCGGTGGATCCGGCGTCCGGCCCGCCGCGGTGCCGGACTCGGCGGTCCGCTCGGGCGCGGGCGCGCCGGGCGCCGCGTTCACGGACCTTGGCCGGAACGGCATCGTCACCCGGGACCACGAGGACGGAGTCCGGGTAGGCGAGACCGCGGCGGTACTGGCGACGCGCTGTCATCGCCGTACGACGCGATCAGGCCACCCTTGACGCGGGGCGGGGACCGCGGAAAGCCGTCCCCGGGTACGACAACAGGGCCCCTTCCCGTGCCGCGCACGGTACGGCGGCGGTCCGCCGCGGCGTGGACCGAACCTGGCGCGGACGTGATTCCGGCCGAGTACGACGGCGCGCCCGGGCGGCACGCAAGCAGAGGCCCACAACCCCTGGACGCGAGGACGAGTGCGCAGTTACCTGGCATACGGGGAGTGCGAGCGCGCACTGCACGGGGGCCATGGGAACGGGGCACGGGACAACTCTCGGCGGAATGGGGCGCTTTCGATGACACCTACGCTCGTGCGGCAACAGCCGGCTCACGCGGGACACCCTCCTCGCGTCGACCGGTGTGCACGCGCGCGTGACTGGGCCGAGATCCAGGAGCGGATGCTGGTCCCGCTCTACGAGGCCGTCTACGAGCGACTCGAAGTGGGTGCGGGAACGCGACTGCTGGGTCTCGGCTGCGGCTCGGGGCTCGCGCTGTTGATGGCGGCGTCGCGCGGGGCCACGGTCACCGGCGTCGACTCCTCGGCCGAACGACTCGCGCTGGCGCGGGAACGGATGCGTCCGGAGGCGCGTGGCCCGGGCGCACGGGGCGACGCCCGGATCATCGAGGGAGAACCCGCCGACCTGGCGGGACCCGGCTCCCCCGCGTACACCGTGGTGACGGCGTTCGAACCGGTCGGCAGCGCGGCCGGGGACTGTGAAGGGCTCGGGGAGCTCCTGGAGGCGTCGGCGCCGCTCGCCCGGCGCGGCGCGTCCGTCGTCCTGGCCGGCTGGGGACCGCCGGAGCGGTGCACGACGTCCTCCGTGCTGCGGGTCGCCACGAAACCGGCCGATGCGGTGCGCCGTGAGGGAAGTTGGCGCTCCGCCCGGCGCGACGACCTGGAGGACGTCGCCCGGCGGGCCGGGCTGAAGCCGGACGGTTCGGGCCGGGTGGCCTGCCCCTTCGGGTACGCCGACGTGGGCAACGCGGTGCGGGGACTCCTGTCGACCGGGCTGTTCGACACGGCGATCGCCGCGACCGACCGGGTGCGGGTCGGCGAGGAACTGACGGAGGCCCTCCATCCGCACCGCCGGAAGGACGGGACCGTGTGGATGACCAACATCTTCCGGTACCTGATCACCCGTGTGCCGTGAGGTGACCGGGCGGAGCGGCTGACCCCGCCGGACCGCCGTCTCCCGCGGCGTCGCCGCCGGCACCTGCTCCGTCCGCCGGCAACTCCTGCGCGGGAGGGCGGCACCGGCCGTGCCCAGGAGAGCGCCGACGCCTGCGCGCGGGAGGGCGGCACCGGCCGTGCCCAGGAGAGCGCCGACGCCTGCGCGCGGGAGGGCGGCACCAGCCGGGCACGGGACAGCGCCGACGCCTCCGCGCGCGAGAGCGGCACCAGCCGGGCACGGGACAGCGCCGACGCCTGCGCGCGCGAGAGCGGCACCGGCCGTGCCCAGGAGAGCGCCGACGCCTCCGCGCGCGAGACCGACACCGGCCGGGCACGGGACAGCGCCGACGCCTGCGCGCGCGAGAGCGGCACCGGCCGTGCCCAGGAGAGCGGCGGCACCGGTTGCGCCAGGGAGAGCGCCAGCGCCCGCGCGCCGGAGAGCGGCACTCGGCCCCTCCACCGGACGGGCATGCCACCGGGGGCGCTCCTCGGCGAGGCGCGCCCCCGGTGCCGTCAGGGCGACGAAGCCCTGCGGGAAGACCCGTCAGCCCATGAACTTCTTGAACTCGTCGGGCAGTTCGAAGTCCTGGGCGCCCTGCTGCGGCAGGTTGAAGGCGCCGCCCGGCTGAGCGCCGGCCTCGCGGCGCTGCGCCTCCTCCAGCTCCTGCTGCCTGCGCTTCATCGGGTTGCCGGAGCGCTGCTTGCCCTTGGCCTGCTTCTGCTTCTTCTTGGCGCGGCCGGGACCGCCGCCCATGCCCGGCATCCCGGGCATCCCCGGCATGCCGCCGCCCTGCGCCATGCGGGACATCATCTTGCGGGCCTCGAAGAACCGCTCGACCAGGTTCTTGACGGCGCTGACCTCGACGCCGGAACCCTTGGCGATACGGGCACGGCGCGAGCCGTTGATGATCGTCGGTTCCTGGCGCTCGGCCGGCGTCATCGACTTGATGATCGCGGCCGTACGGTCGACGTCCCGCTCGTCGAGGTTGTTGATCTGGTCCTTGATCTGGCCCATGCCGGGAAGCATGCCGAGCAGCTTGCTGATGCTGCCCATCTTCCTGACCTGCTCCATCTGGGCCAGGAAGTCGTCGAGCGTGAAGTCCTGACCCTTCTTGGACGCCAGCTTGGAGGCCATCTTCTCGGCCTCTTCCTGACTGAACGTCTTCTCCGCCTGCTCGATCAGGGTGAGCAGGTCACCCATGTCGAGGATGCGGGAGGCCATCCGGTCAGGGTGGAAGGCGTCGAAGTCGTCGAGCTTCTCGCCGTTCGACGCGAACATGATCGGCTTGCCGGTGACCGAGGCGATCGACAGCGCGGCACCACCGCGGGCGTCACCGTCGAGCTTCGACAGGACGACGCCGTCGAAGCCGACGCCGTCGCGGAAGGACTCGGCGGTGTTGACCGCGTCCTGGCCGATCATCGCGTCGACGACGAAGAGGATCTCGTCCGGCGAGACCGCGTCGCGGATGTCCGCGGCCTGCCGCATCAGCTCCTGGTCGATGCCGAGGCGGCCGGCGGTGTCCACGATCACGATGTCGTGGACCTTCGTCTTCGCGAAGTCGATGGAGTCCTTGGCGACCTTGACCGGGTCGCCCACGCCGTTGCCCGGTTCGGGGGCGTAGACGGCGACACCGGCACGCTCGGCGACGACGCTGAGCTGGTTGACCGCGTTCGGGCGCTGGAGGTCGGCGGCCACCAGGATCGGGGAGTGCCCCTGGTCCTTGAGCCACTTGCCGAGCTTTCCTGCGAGCGTGGTCTTACCGGCACCCTGCAGACCCGCGAGCATGATCACGGTGGGCGGGTTCTTGGCGAAGCGCAGCCGTCGCGTCTCACCACCGAGGATCGTGACCAGTTCCTCGTTGACGATCTTGAGGACCTGCTGTGCGGGGTTCAGCGCCTTGGAGACCTCGGCGCCGAGGGCACGCTCCTTGACGTTCTTGATGAAGGTCCGCACGACCGGCAGCGCCACGTCGGCTTCGAGGAGCGCGATACGGATCTCGCGTGCGGTGGCGTCGATGTCAGCTTCGGACAGCCGGCCCTTGCCCCGCAGGTTCTTGAACGTCGCTGAGAGGCGATCGGAGAGAGTATCGAACACGGCGCTCGTCTGTCCTCAGGGGTCGGGGGCGAGGGAATCGCCCTCCAGGGTATCCGGCCGGGCGCGGTGGGGTCTCCACCGCGTGCGTACGAGGCCTTCTCCGCCTCGCGTCGAAGGTCGCCGTCCGGATCACCCGGCGGGCCCGCGTGATCCGGACGGCACCGCCTAACCCCGCAGTGTCTCCTCCAGCGCCCTGGCCACCGTCGCCGCCTCCTCCCCCGGCAGGGGTGCGCCGTCCGGCCCCGTCACGTAGAAGGCGTCCACGGCGTTGGCGCCGAGGGTGGACACGTGCATGCTCCGTACGCGTACGTTCGCCTTCTCCAGTGCCCGGCCGATGCGGTGCAGCAGGCCGGGGGCGTCGTGGGCGCGCACCTCGATGACCGTGGCGTGCCGGGAGGCCGCCGGGGCGACCGTGACCCGGGCGGGCGGCGCGACCGTCCCGCGGCGCCGGGGGTAGGCGGCGTCGCGCTCGGCGAGCCGGCCCGCGATGTCGAGGGACCCCTCCAGGGCGCGGACGAGGTCGGCGCGCAGCCGGGTGGCCTGGGGCAGCGAGCCGTACTCGGCGGCGACGCGCCAGTTGAGCAGCAGCACCGAGCCCTGCACGGACGCGGACAGGTCCAGGGCGCGCAGTTCGGCGGTGCGGACGGTCAGGCGGTGCATCGCGAGGACGCCGGCCACGGCGGGCAGCACCTCGGGCTGGTCGGGCACGGCGATGAGCAGTTCCACGCCGAGCGGTTCCGGGTCGCCGGAGGGCTCCTCCTCGGCCGGTGTCCCGGTCTGCGCGCGCAGGGCGAGGACCGGACCGCCCGTGCGGAACGCCTCGATGGCGAGCCGCTCCTGCTCGGCGGTGGGCGCGGTGTCCTCCGGCTCCTCGGGGGCGTCCCCGGCGAGCACGGCCGCGACGCGCTTGACCAGGTCGGCGACCAGGGACGCGCGCCAGGACGACCAGGCGGCGGGCCCGGTGGCCAGCGCGTCCGCCTCGGTCAGCGCGTGCAGCAGTTCGAGGGTGCCCTGCGAGCCGACCGCCTCGGCGACCGAGCGCACGGTGGCCGGGTCCTCCAGGTCGCGCCGGGTGGCCGTCTCGATGAGCAGCAGATGATGGCGTACGAGGGTGGCGAGCACCGCCACCTCGGCGCGGTCGAAGCCGATGCGGGCGGCGACGTCCTTGGCGATGATCTCGCCCGCGACGGAGTGGTCGCCTGGCCAGCCCTTGCCGATGTCGTGCAGCAGCGCGGCGACCAGCAGCAGGTCGGGCCGGCCGACGCGGCGGGCCAGTTCCGAGGCGCGGACGGCGGTTTCGATGAGGTGGCGGTCGACGGTCCAGATGTGGACGGCGTTGCGCTGGGGCCGGCAGCGCACCCGCTCCCAGTCGGGCAGCAGCCGGGTGATCAGCCCCTCGGCCTCCAGCGCCTCCCAGACGTCGACGGTCGGCGCGCCGGATCCGAGCAGGGTGACGAGCTGTTCGCGGGCCTCCGCGGGCCAGGGCGTCGGGAGCGGCCGGGTGACGGCCGCCATCCGGCGCACGGCGTGCAGGGAGAGCGGCAGGCCGGACTGGGCGGCCGCGGCGGCGGCGCGCAGCGGGAGCACGGGGTCGCGCTCGGGGCGGGCGGCCCGGGCGAGGACGACCTCGCCGTCCTGCTCGACCACGCCCTCGGCGAGCGGTGAGCGCTCGGTGGCGGGCTTGGCGCCGCCGAGCATGGCGCGCAGCCGGGGCCGTACGGCGCGCGATCTGAGGACGCGGCCGACCTCGCGCCAGGTGACGTCGCTGGCGTACGAGACGACGCGTGCGGCCTCGTACACCTGGCGCAGCAGGGCGTCGGCGTCGAGGAGTCCGAGTTCGGCGGCGACCTGGTCCTGCTCCTGGAGGGCGAGGCGGTCGGTGGCGCGGCCGGTGGCGAGGTGGAGGGCGTCGCGTACGTCGAGGAGCCTGCGCCGGGCGTCGGCGAGGCCCTCGCGGGGGGCGTCGGCGAGCCAGGACGCGGCGACGGCGCGCAGGGCCGTGGCGTCCCTGAGGCCGCCTCGCGCCTCCTTCAGGTCCGGCTCCAGCAGGTACTGCAGTTCACCCTGCCGTTCGGCCCGTTCGGCGCACAGCTCCTGGAGTTCGGGGAGGCGTTTGGGCGCCTGGTTGCGCCAGTCGGCGAGGACGGCCGTGCGCAGTCCGGCGGTGAGGCCGAGGTCTCCCGCGAGGTGGCGGGCGTCGAGCAGGCCGAGCTGCGCCTTGAGGTCCTCGCCCGCGGTCCTGCGGGCCTCGGCGGGCGTGCGGACGGAGTGGTCCAGGGCCAGGCCGAGGTCCCAGACGGGGTACCAGATGCGGTCGGCGAGGGCGGCGATCCGCCGGGAGTCGCCGCCGTCGTGCAGGAGCAGCAGGTCGAGGTCGCTGCGGGGGGACAGTTCGCCGCGTCCGTAGCCGCCGACGGCGACGAGGGAGACGCCGCGCAGGTCCGCGGCGCCGGCGTCGAAGAGGCCGGTGAGCCACTCGTCCGTCAGTTCGGCGAGGGCGGCACGGCGCGGCGGCCCGGACCGCGCCTCCTCCTGGAGGAGGCGCAGCCGGGCCGCCGCGTAGCCGCTGGGTCCCGAATCCTCTGCTTCCGTACGCATGTCCGCACTCGTCACCCAGCGACTCCTGTCTTTCTTCGCTTCTACAGCGCGTCCGGGCCGCGCTCGCCGGTCCGGACGCGGACGGCGGTGTCGACCGGGATGGACCAGACCTTGCCGTCACCGATCTTGCCGGTGCGGGCGGCCTTCACGACGACGTCGATGAGCTGCTCGGCGTCGTCGTCCTCGGCCAGCACCTCGATACGGATCTTGGGAACGAGGTCGACGGTGTACTCGGCCCCACGGTAGACCTCGGTGTGTCCCCGCTGCCGACCGTAGCCGCTGGCCTCGGTGACGGTGAGTCCGTGCACTCCGAATGCCTGGAGCGCTTCCTTGATCTCGTCGAGCCGGTGAGGCTTCACGACGGCGGTGATGAGCTTCATGCGTCCACCTTCTTGCTCGCGGTGTCCTGGAGAGGGGCGGCCACGGTGGTCCGGTCGAGACCGCCGCCCGCGCCGCTGAAGTCGTATGCGGTCTCGGCGTGCTCGGCCTGGTCGATGCCCGCCACCTCCTCGTCGTCCGCGACGCGCATCCCCATCGTCCTGTCGATCAGGAAGGCGAGGACCGCGGAGACCACCAGGGAGTAGCCGAGGACGGCGAAGACACCGGCGCACTGCTTCCAGAACTGGTCGAGGCCGCCGCCGTAGAAGAGGCCCTGGACGTCGGACTGGCCGCCGCCGCTGGCGAAGAAGCCGATGAGCAGGGAGCCCACGACACCGCCGACGAGGTGGACGCCGATCACGTCGAGCGAGTCGTCGTAGCCGAGCCTGTACTTCAGGCCGACCGCCATGGCGCACAGCACACCGGCGATGACTCCGACGGCGATCGCGCCGAGCGGGGAGACCGCACCGCCCGCCGGGGTGATCGCGACCAGGCCGGCGACCGCGCCGGAGGCGGCACCGAGAGTGGTGAACGCGCCGTGGCGGATCTTCTCGTAGGCCAGCCAGGCCAGCATGGCGGCGGCGGTGGCGATCTGCGTGTTGACGAACATGAGCGCGCCGACGCCGTCGTCGTTGCCCAGCCAGGAGCCGGCGTTGAAGCCGAACCAGCCGAACCACAGCAGGCCGGAGCCGAGCATGACCAGCGGCAGGCTGTGCGGGCGCATCGGGTCCTTCTTGAAGCCGACCCGCTTGCCGATGACGAGGATCACGCCGAGCGCCGCGGCACCGGCGTTGATGTGGACCGCGGTACCGCCGGCGAAGTCGATGACACCGAGCTTGAACGCCCAGCCGCCGGTGCCCCACACCCAGTGCGCGACCGGGAAGTAGACGATCGTGACCCACAGCGTGATGAACAGCGCCCAGGCGGTGAACTTCACGCGGTCCGCGAGGGCACCGCTGATCAGGGCGGGCGTGATGATCGCGAACATCAGCTGGAAGACGGCGAAGACGTAGACAGGGATGGTGTAGCCGTCCCACAGCTGCGTCAGGCCGATGTTGCTGAAGCCGGCGTAGTCGGACGACCAGCCGATGATGCCGCCGGAGTCGGTGCCGAAGGCGAGCGAGAAGCCGTAGAGGACCCACAGGATGGTGACGATCCCGAGGCTGATGAAGCTCATCATCAGCATGTTCAGGGTGCTCTTGACGCGGACCATGCCTCCGTAGAAGAAGGCGAGGCCCGGTGTCATGAGCATCACCAGGGCGGAACAGATGAGCATGAAGCCTGTGTTGGCGGACGACAACTTCGTGTCCGCCGCAAGCATGATGGCTGGTGCCATCGGCGTCTCCTCGTCGTTGGTACGGCCCCGTGCGGGCGAAGCCTGAGCGGTCTCATGAGGGGCGGGCCGGTTATGCGCCATGAGATTGGCGCAGCGCGGTTTCCGTGGGCGCCCCTCGATGTTTCGCCGCAGTGACGAAGGCGCCTGGTGTGTTACGCGTCCATGAACTGGCGGATACCGGGCCGGACGATCGTTATCGTGGCGCAACCTGCCGTGAAGGCGGGAGAGACCGACCGCGGACGGCCGTCCGATGACCTGGCACGGGGGAGCCGAGTCGGGCGGTTCGGGACGGCCGGCCGCGGCCGGGGCAGGGGGCGGGCCGCTCACGCGGCCGCGCGTCAGACCGCTTCGGCGGACTCGGGCAGGTCGATGGCGAGCTGGTCGGTGAGGTCGACGATCTCGGCGAGGTCCCCGAAATCGCGTACAGCCGTGTCCACGGTCTTTCGGATGCGCGTGCTCACGCGCTCGGAGCGCACCTTCTTGGCGCTCACCATGGCGTCCTTGGCCACGGCCGCGCCCCGCTCGGGTTCGCGCTGGAGCAGGTGCACCGTGGCCAGGCCGATGAGATTGAGTGCGTACGAACGCTGGTGCTCGGTGTCCTTCGCGAAGAGGTCCACGGCCCGCTGCATCAGGGGCTCGGCCAGCGACGCGTAGGTGGGGCTGCGGCCCGCGACATAGGCGAGGTCGCGGTAGGAGTGGGAGTTCTCGCCGTACAGCTCGGCCTCGGAGAAGAAGCGGATCCAGTCGGGGTCCGGGTCGTCCCACTCGTGCACGTCGGCGAAGGTGTCCTCGGCCATCCGGACGGCCCGCTTGCACTTCCCGGGCTGGCCCATGTTGGCGTAGGCGCGGGCCTCCATCGCATACAGCATGGCCTGGGTGCGCGGACTCGCGCAGTCCCGGCTGCCGTACTGCGCGAGATGGACGAGCTCCAGGGCGTCGTCGGGCCGGCCGAGGTGGATCATCTGGCGGCTCATGCTGGAGAGGACGTACGAACCGAGGGGCTTGTCCCCGGCCTCCTTGGCCGCGTGCAGCGCGAGCACGAAGTACTTCTGCGCGGTGGGCTGGAGCCCGATGTCGTAGCTCATCCAGCCCGCCAGCTCGGCCAGTTCGGCCGCGACCTTGAACAGGCGCCTGTACGTGGCGTCCGGCTGCGGCTCCTGGAGGAGGTCCGTCACCTCGTGCAGCTGGCCGACGACCGCCTTGCGGCGCAGGCCGCCGCCGCACTGGGCGTCCCACTGCCGGAACATCACGGTGGTCGACTCGAGGAGGTCGAGCTCGGGCTTGGAGAGCCGGCCTGCGCGGCGGGCGGCGGCGGGCGACTCGGGCTCGGCGCGCGGCGCCGACGGGGCGGGCACGAGCCAGCGCTGCATGGGCTCGATTAGCGCCGGTCCCGCCGCGAGGGCCAGCGAGCTGCCCAGGAAGCCGCGCCGCGCCAGCATCAGGTCGCTGCGCGAGAACTCACTGATCAGGGCGACCGTCTGCGGGCCGGCCCAGGGAAGGTCGACACCCGACACGGACGGTGACTGGTGGGCGGCACGCAGTCCCAGGTCCTCGACGGCGACGACGCATCCGAACCGCTCGGAGAACAGCTCCGACAGGATCCGCGGAATCGGCTCCCGGGGATTCTCACCGTCCAGCCAGCGGCGGACGCGCGAGGTGTCCGTGGAGATGTGGCCGGCACCCAACTGGCGCGCCCTGCGGTTCACTTGACGCGCGAGCTCGCCCTTCGACCAGCCGCTGCGCACGAACCACGAGCCCAGCAGTTCATTGGGGCGCTTCTCAGCGTTCGTCCCGCTTCCGCCGTTGCCGCCCACTGGAACGCCCCCATCCCTGAGACCACTTGTACGCCGCGTGCGCCAAGCCCTATCAGAATGCCGGTAAATACCGCCGCGCGTCCGGCAGTTCCCACCCTTGGAACTGGAAACCGACTTGCCTCCGGCATACCCACAGGTGCGCGCATCTTCGAGGCTTGTGCACACAAAGTAATCCGACGATCACGCGTCCAGCCATGGCGATCGCGGAAACGCCACCATTCGCCACCCCTTCGAATGAACCTCCGACCCCTTCCACACGATTCACTTGACATGACGACCGGTGCCGAGCGGAGCGGTGCACGCGGGAGCGCACGGCGCCGGGCGCACCACCCCGGAGCACTTCCACGCGCCGCCTGGATCGCACACGGCCGGGAACTACCATGACAGAGCGTCACATTCCGGATCCGCTTCGTAACCACCGGCGCGCTGGACCCGTTGGAGGGGGCATGGGCTTCACGATCGGCGGCACTCGGGGCATTCGCGAGATCCGGCCCGGCGCGCGGCGCCGCGGGCGCACGTCGGAGTGCACCGTCGTGGCGGAGTTCACCGGACTCTGGGGCTGGGACGTCGTCCCCGGCGCCCGCGCCGCGGCGGGCGCCTGCTCGTGCGGCAGGGCCGACTGCCCCGCGCCCGGAGCGCACCCCCTGGACATCGCCGCCGTGATCCCGGCCGGCGCCACGCTGGACGAGGTCTCCGACGCCTGGGCGGAATTCCCCGGCGCCGCGGTGATGCTGCGCGTGGGACGCGCCTTCGACGTGATCGAGGTCGCCGAGCCGGCCGGGCGCCGCGCCCTCGCCCGGCTCGAGCGGATGGGACTTCCCCTCGGACCGGTGACGGCGACCCCGGACGGCCGCGCCCACTTCTTCGTCGCCCCGGGCGCCGCGGCCGAGCTGCCCCGGCTGCTCTACCGCATGGGCTGGGACGACGCGGCGCTCGACCTGCACGGCCTCGGCGCCGGTACGCACGTCACCGCCCCGCCCTCCGACCGCGGGGGCCTCGGGCCGGTCCGCTGGCTGCGCCCGCCCGCACTGGACTCGGCGACGCGCCCGCCCCAGGCGCGGCTGCTCCTGGGAACCCTGGCGTACGTGGCACACCGCTCACGCGTCTAGGGCCCGTTCCGCTCGGTTCCGGCCCGGCCCGGCCAAGGTCGGTACAGCGAAGCGCCCGTCCCCCACTTGCCGGGGAACGGGCGCTTTCCGCGCGTCCGCCGAGGCGGCGGTCGCGCGTCGGCCACCTGCTGGTATCAGCGGGTGGTCACTCTCCGATAAGGGCGTCAACGAACGCCTCCGGCTCGAACGGCGCCAGGTCGTCGGCACCCTCGCCCAGGCCCACCAGCTTCACCGGCACGCCCAGCTCGCGCTGGACGGCGATGACGATGCCGCCCTTGGCGGTGCCGTCGAGCTTGGTGAGCACGATGCCGGTGATGTCGACGACCTCGGCGAAGACCCGGGCCTGCACGAGGCCGTTCTGGCCCGTCGTCGCGTCGAGGACGAGCAGCACCTCGTCGAGCGGGGCCTGCTTCTCGACGACACGCTTGACCTTGCCGAGCTCGTCCATGAGCCCGGTCTTCGTGTGCAGACGTCCGGCGGTGTCGATGAGGACGACGTCGGCGCCCGCCGCGATGCCCTCCTTCACCGAGTCGAAGGCGACGGAGGCCGGGTCACCGCCCTCGGGGCCGCGCACGGTGCGGGCACCGACCCGCTCCCCCCAGGTCTGGAGCTGGTCGGCGGCGGCGGCACGGAAGGTGTCGGCCGCGCCGAGGACCACGTTCTTGCCGTCGGCGACGAGCACCCGGGCGAGCTTGCCCGTGGTGGTGGTCTTGCCGGTGCCGTTGACACCGACGACCATCACGATGCCCGGGGTGTCCGGGTTCGAGTCGGTCTTGACCTCGCGGTCGAACTCGGGGACGAGCAGGGTGAGCAGCTCCTCGCGCAGGAGCAGGCGCAGCTCCTCGGGCGTGCGCGTGCCTAGCACCCGCACGCGCTCGCGCAGCCGCTCGACCAGCTCCTGGGTGGGCAGCACGCCGACGTCGGCGGTGAGCAGCGTGTCCTCGATCTCCTCCCAGGTGTCCTCGTCGAGGTGCTCGCGGGCGAGGAGCGTGAGCAGCCCCTTGCCCAGCGCGTTCTGCGAGCGGGAGAGCCGGGCGCGCAGCCGCACGAGGCGTCCGGCGGTCGGCTCCGGGACCTCGATCGGGGGGGCCGTGGCGGCTGCCGGGGGCTCCTCGACGACGACCGGCGTCGAGCCGGGTAGGCCAACCTCCTCGATCGTTCTGCGCGTTTCGTCGCGCGGCGTCTCGGCCTCGTCGCCGACGTGCGGTTCGGCCGGAGGGGCGGTGATGTCGGGCGTCGAGGGGGGCGGCGGGGGCAGCGGCTTGCGCCTGCGGCTGCCTACGACGAGCCCACCGAGCGCGACGATCACGACCACGGCGATGACTACAGCAAGGATGACGGTTTCCATAACCCCCTCAGTATCGGCCATCCCCCTGCACCGAGCCCAGCCTGCGGGGCCCGTCGGGGTCATGAACCGTTCAAGGGGTCGGGGCGGGGGGCAGGGCCGGCTGCCGTACGCCCGGGCGGGGGCGGGTGGCCGTACGGAGGCCCCCGGGCGGTCGGTCCCGCGGCCGGGAGACGCCCGGCGCCAGGGCCCTGGGGGCGCGAGGTGGCCCGTACGGGTCCTCCACGCGTGGCCCGCCCGAGTCACCGGGCGCGGGGCCCCTTGCTCGACCCAGGAAGGGCCCCATGCCCGCGACCGCCCAGGGCGGGACGCGCACCCCCTGGCCGTCTGACGCTCCGTCAGCTAACGTCCCCGTGCACCGCCACCCCGCCCGCCGGTGAAGGGGGACGTCTCCATGCCCGTCACGGTCGTACGCCTCAACCTCGTCGAGCCCGACGCCACACCCGCGTCACTGAGCGCCCGCTACCGGGCCGCGGTCGAGATGGCCGCGTACGCCGACGACCGCGGGATCACCACCGTGCAGACCGAGGAGCACCACGGCGTCGCCGACAACTGGCTGCCCTCGCCGTTCCTCCTCGCGGGCGCGGTATTCGGCGCGACCCGGCGCATCGCGGTCACCGTCTCTGCGGTCATCGGCCCGCTGCACGACCCGCTGCGCCTCGCGGAGGACATCGCGGTGCTCGACCTGCTCGGCCAGGGCCGCCTGGTCACGGTGGCCGGCATCGGCTACCGGCCCGAGGAGTACGCCCTGTTCGACGTGGAGTGGAAGCGGCGCGGCGCGCTCCAGGACGAACTTCTGGAGACGGTGCTGAAGGCGTGGACCGGCGAGGAGTTCGCATATCGGGGCCGTACGGTACGGGTCACCCCGCGCCCGTACTCGCAGCCGCACCCCCTGCTGCTGGTCGGCGGTTCGTCCAGGGCGGCGGCGCGGCGGGCCGCCCGGCTGGGGCTGCCGTTCTTCCCCAGCGCGCATCTGCCGGAGCTGCAGGCGTACTACGAGGAGAGGCTGGCCGAGTACGGCACCGAGGGGTGGACCATGATGCCGCCGGCCGTGACCCCGCTGCTGCACATCGCCGAGGACCCGGACCAGGTGTGGGCGGAGTACGGCGAGCACTTCCTGCACGAGGCCCGGACGTACGCATCCTGGCAGTCCGGCGACATCCGCTCGGCGGTGAGATCGGCGGCGACGACCGTGGGCGAGCTGCGCGCGGAGGGCGTCTACCGGATCCTCACCCCGGACGAGTGCGTGGCGCAGCGGCTGGAGAGCCACGTGCTGCACCCGCTGGCGGGCGGCATGCCCGTCGACGAGGGCTGGCGGAGCCTGCACCTGTTCTGCGAAAACGTACTGCCCCGGCTCGAGGACCTGGCGGTCTGAGCCGGGGCGGCACGTCTTCACGGATACGGGGAGAGGGGCAGCGGGGACTTGGCCCTTCTCCCCGAGACACGGGGACCGGTGAGGCCTAGCCCATCTCCTCCAGGGCCTTGCCCTTGGTCTCCTTCACGAACTTGAGCACGAAGGGGATGGAGAGCGCGGCGAAGATCGTGTAGATCACGTAGGTCGCGGACAGGTTCCAGTCGGCCAGCGAGGGGAAGCTCGCGGTGATGGCCCAGTTGGCGATCCACTGCGCGGAGGCGGCGACGCCGAGCGCGGCGGCGCGGATCCGGTTGGGGAACATCTCGCCGAGGAAGACCCAGACGACCACACCCCACGAGAGGGCGAAGAAGAGGACGAAGACGTGGGCGGCGATCAGCGCGACCCAGCCCTGGGTGGCCGGCAGCTTGCCGTCGACGAGGTCGAACGAGAAGGCCCAGGCCTCCAGGGCGAGACCGACGACCATGCCCACGGAGCCGATGAGCGCGAGCGGCCTGCGGCCGACCCGGTCGACGAAGATCATGGCGATCACGGTGCCGATGATGTTGATGATCGACGTCGTGAACGAGTAGAAGAACGACTGCGACGGGTCGACACCGACGGACTGCCACAGCGTCGAGGAGTAGTAGAAGGCGACGTTGATGCCGACGAACTGCTGGAAGACCGAGAGGCCGATGCCGATCCAGACGATCGGCAGGAAGAAGAACCGGCCGCCGAGCAGGTCCTTGAAGGCCGACTTGTGCTCGCGCTTCATGGCGAGCTCGATCTCGGCGACCCGGGCGTCCAGGTCGACGTCCTTGCCCTCGACCTCGGCGAGCACCTCACGGGCGCGGGCGTCCTTGCCGGCGGAGATCAGGTAGCGCGGCGACTCGGGGATCGCGAAGGAGAGCAGGCCGTAGAGGACGGCGGGGACGACCATCACGCCGAGCATGACCTGCCAGGCCTCGAGGCCGAGCAGCTTGCCGCGCTGGTCGCCGCCCGCGGCGTTCAGGATGCCCCAGTTGACCAGCTGGGAGATCGCGATGCCGACGACGATCGCGGCCTGCTGGAAGGAACCGAGCCGGCCGCGGTAGGCGGCGGGCGCGACCTCGGCGATGTAGGCCGGGCCGATCACGGAGGCCATGCCGATGGCGAAACCGCCGACGACGCGCCAGAAGGCCAGGTCGTACAGGGCGAAGGGCAGCGCGGACCCGACGGCGCTGACGGTGAAGAGGACGGCCGAGATCTGCATGCAGCGGATGCGGCCGATGCGGTCCGCGATGCGGCCCGCGGTCGCGGCGCCGATGGCGCAGCCGATCAGCGCGATGGCGATGACCTGGGCGAGGGCCGCGGAGCCGACGTCGTACCGGCTGCGGATGGCCTCGACGGCGCCGTTGATGACAGCACTGTCGTAGCCGAAGAGGAAGCCGCCCATCGCGGCCGCCGCGGCGATGAAGATGACGTGCCCGAGATGATCGGGGTGAGCCGTCCTGGCTCCTGACGACTGCGCTGTGCTGGTCACGTGAACTCCTCGGGCCACCGGCCTCACTGCCGGGGGTGGGGGCGAGCCCTTCAGGGGTCCTACCAGTGGCGCATACCTTCGCACCGCCCACCACCTGAAGGTAAAGGCAACGTTGCAGAGACTATGCCTTCAAGTTTCGAAGTCAATAGTCGTTCGATGTGAGTTTGCACCCTGCATGGTGTCGCACTTGCATTCAAGAGTTGAACTCAATTTCACGACATGGTTCGTCTACCCCGAGGAGTCGAGGGCAAGCCCGGACGGGAGCCCGGGGCAACCGTACGTGCGCCGGCCGGGAGCGGCGGAGCAGCGGTCGGCCCCCGGGGCGGGCCCAGGAAAGTCCGGCGGTGCCACGCCGCCCGCGACCCGTCAGCGCAGCCGCTGGCTGATGACCTTCGACACACCGTCGCCCTGCATGGAGACGCCGTACAGCGCGTCGGCGACCTCCATCGTGCGCTTCTGGTGCGTGATCACGATCAGCTGCGACGCCTCCTGCAGCTCCTGCATGAGGCGGATCAGCCGCTGCAGGTTGGTGTCGTCGAGCGCCGCCTCGACCTCGTCCATCACGTAGAACGGACTGGGCCGCGCCTTGAAGATCGACACCAGCAGCGCCACGGCGGTCAGCGACCGCTCGCCGCCCGAGAGCAGGCTGAGCCGCTTGACCTTCTTGCCCGGGGGCCGGGCCTCGACGTCCACACCGGTGGTGAGCATGTTGGAGGGGTCGGTCAGGATCAGCCGCCCGTCGCCCCCGGGGAAGAGCCGGCTGAAGACGCCCTCGAACTCGCGGGCCGTGTCCCGGTAGGCCTCGGTGAAGACCTGCTCGACGCGCTCGTCGACCTCCTTCACCACCTGGAAGAGATCGGCGCGCGTCTTCTTCAGGTCCTCCAGCTGCTCGCTGAGGAACTGGTGGCGCTCCTCCAGCGCGGCGAACTCCTCCAGGGCGAGCGGGTTGACCTTGCCGAGCTGCTGGTACGCACGCTCGGCGGACTTGAGCCGCTTCTCCTGCTCGGCCCGGTGGAACGGCCGGGGCCGGTTGCGCGGGTGATCGGGGTCCTCGGGGAGTTCCTCGCCCTCGGCGGGCAGGGACGGGGGCACCGGCTGCTGCGGACCGTACTCCGCGACCAGTCCCTCCGGTTCTACGCCGAGTTCCTCCAGCGCCTTCGACTCCAGCTGCTCGATCCGCAGCCGCTTCTCCGCGCCGAGCACCTCGCCGCGGTGCACCGAGTCCGTCAGCTTGTCGAGCTCGGCCTTGAGGTCGCGGCCCGCGTTGCGGGCCTCCGCCAGCTCCCGTTCGCGCCGGGCCTTGGCGGCGTCGGCGGCGGTCCGTTCCGCCTCGGCGCGGGCGAGGGAGACCTCGACGTGCGCCAGGAGCTGCCGTGCTCCGGAGGCGACGGCCTCGGCGACCGCCGCTTCGTGCCGCAGCCGGGCCCGCCGCTGCTCGGCACGCGCGCGTGCCTCGCGCTCGGCGCGGGCGGCCCGGTCAAGTCCTTCGGCCCGCCCGGCGAGCCCCTTGACCCGCTCCTCGTGCGTACGCACCTGGAGCCGGGCCTCCATCTCGGTCTGCCGCGCGTTGGCGCCGTCGGCCGCGAGCCGGTCGCGTACGGAGGTGTCCGGCTCCTCCTCCACCGGCATCTCCTCGGCGACGGCGAGCCGTTCGGCCAGCTCCTCCGCCTCCTCGACGGCCCGGTCCAGCGCCTCCTGCGCCCGTGCGGTCGCGGCGGTGCCGCGCTCCGCCTCCCCCGCGGCCCCGCGCGCCTGCCCCGCCAGCCGGCCGAGCTGCTGCGCGACGGACGACTTCTCCCGCTCGGCGGCCCGCCGCCGCTCCCCCAGCTCCTCGACGAGCGCCGCCCGTTCCCCACGCAGTGCGGTGGCGTGCCGCTGCGCCGCCGCGAGCTCCTCGCACCGCACCGCGAGCTCCTCCAGCTCCGCCGCGGCCTCGTCGACGGCTGCCTGCACCTCGAGCAGACTCGGCGCCCCCGCGGACCCGCCGTGCGCGAAGTGCGCGCCCAGCAGGTCTCCTTCGGCGGTCACCGCCGTCAGCTCGGGCCGCGCGTACACCAGGTCCTCGGCGTCCTCCAGCGTGCCGACCACGACGATCCCGCGCAGCAGCCGCCGTACGGCGGGCATCAGCTCGTCCGGCCCGCGGACGAGATCGGCGGCGTACGGCGGTCCGCCGCGCTCCTCCTGCCGGGCGTCGGCGCGTCCGGCGTCCCCCGGGACGCCGGACGCGCGGTCCCCGTCAGGACCGGGCGAGTGGTGCGGGCCTCCCGGCGCGAGGTCCCCACGTACGGCGTCCCCGGACGCATCGGCCCCGCCCGCACCACCGGGCCCGGGATCCGCGACGCACTCCGCCGCAAGCCCCGCTCCGGCACCGGCACCCGCGCCCCCCGGCAGGTCGTGCGCGCGTACGGCATCTCCCGGGTCGAGCGCGCGCCCCGCTCCGGACGTGCGCCCCGTGGAGGGGTGGGCCGCGCCGCCGGTGGACGGGTCCTCGCCGGGAGCGCCGGCCAGCAGCAGGGCCGCACGGCCCGCGTCCTGTTTGCGGAGCAGGCGGATGGCCTCGGCCGCCGAGGCGGGCGTCGTCACCGCGATCGCGTCGGCCGCCGCGCCGAACGCGGCGGCGAGGGCGATCTCGAAGCCGGGGGTCACCGAGAGCAGTTCGGCGGCCGGGCCGAGCACCCCGCCCAGCCGGTCCTTCGCGCCGAGCAGCGCACCCGTGCCGTCCTTGCGGCGCAGCCCGGGGGCAAGAGCCTCACGGCGGGCCTGGGTGGCGGCGCGCCTGCGTTCCGCGGTCGTGAGCGCCTCGCGGGCGGCCGTCAGGCCGGCCTCCGCCTGGCCGAGCGCGGCCTTCGCCGCCTCGTGCCGCTCCGCAAGCTCGACGTCGCCCGCGTCGAGGCCGTCGACCTCGGCCTTGAGCTGCTCGTACTCCTGCTGGGCCGTGACGGCCCGTTCCCGCGCCTCGTCGCGGCCGGCGGCCAGCCGGTCGATCTCGGCCTGGGCGGAGGCGGCCCGGGAACGGGCGGCGTTGACCTGGCCGTTGAGGCGGGCGAGCCCCTCGCGGCGGTCCGCGATGGCGCGGGCGACGTCCCGGAGGCGGCGTTCCTCGACGGCCAGCTCGCGCTCCAGCTCGGCCCGGTGCGCGACGGTGTCCTCGAGGGCGTGCCGGGCCGCCTCCAGGGCCGCTTCGAGCTCGGCCTCCTGCTCACGGATCCGGGCGGCCTCGCGTTCCAGGTCCTCGGGGTCGCGTCCGCGCCGCTCCTCGACGGGCGCGGAGGTGGCGCTCTTCACGCGCGCGTCGGCCAGCGAGATCGTGCCCCGCACCCGCTCGGCGAGCTGCGAGAGGTCGTACCAGGTCTGCTGGGCTCGCTGGAGGCGCGGGGTGAGCCGCCGGACCTCGTCCTCGAGTGCGGCCTCGCGCCGCAGGGCCTTCCTCAGCTCGGCCTCGGCGGCGTCCTTGCGTTCCTTGAGGGCGGCCTCGTCGGCGATCTCGGCCCGGAGCGCCTGGCGCAGCCGTACGAGATCGTCGGCGAGCAGGCGCAGGCGCGCGTCGCGCAGGTCGGCCTGGATGACGGCGGCCCGGCGGGCGACGGCGGCCTGCCGGCCCAGCGGTTTGAGCTGGCGGCGCAGTTCGTCGGTGAGGTCCTGCACCCGCGCGAGGTTGGCCTTCATCGCGTCCAGCTTCCGCAGCGCCTTCTCCTTGCGCTTGCGGTGCTTGAGGACGCCCGCGGCCTCCTCGATGAAGGCGCGGCGGCCCATGGGGTCGGCGTGCAGGACGGAGTCCAGCTGGCCCTGGCCGACGATCACGTGCATCTCGCGGCCGATGCCGGAGTCGGAGAGCAGTTCCTGGATGTCGAGGAGCCGGCAGGTGTCGCCGTTGATCTGGTACTCGCTGCCGCCGTTGCGGAACATGATCCGCGTGATGGTGACCTCGGCGTACTCGATGGGCAGCGCACCGTCGGAGTTGTCGATGGTGAGGGACACCTCGGCGCGGCCGAGGGGTGGCCGCCCGGTGGTGCCGGCGAAGATGACGTCCTCCATCTTGCCGCCACGCAGCGACTTCGCGCCCTGCTCGCCCATGACCCAGCTCAGCGCGTCCACGACGTTGGACTTGCCCGAGCCGTTCGGGCCCACGACGCAGGTGATGCCCGGTTCGAACCGCAGCGTGGTCGCCGAGGCGAACGATTTGAACCCGCGGAGGGTCAGGGCCTTGAGGTGCACGCCGCCGGACTCTACCTTTCGTGCCTGTCTCACTCCATGAACGCGCGGTTTCGCCCGTGAACGCGCAGGGCAGACCGTCGGTTAATGAGTGGGAGACAGGCACGGGGGGCAAGACGAAGGGACGCCGGGGAGGCGTCCCTTGCAGTTCTGACGGCATGCGTTGGCCGAGTCGCTCGAATCGACCACTCGTGTCGTCGCGCGGCCCAGCGATCAGGTGAGCGCAGGCTCCGCCTGGGGTACGTCGAGGTGCTCAAAGGAATCGTGAGAAGCGGCAGCCGCGAGCGCGTCGTTCTCGGCCTGGATCCGTACGAGCTCGGATTCGAGGTCCTGGACGCGCTGCTGGAGCCGTCGCATCTCGGCGATGAGTCGCGGGTCGGAGCCGCCGACGTAACCGAGAAGCGCCTTTGCCATGATGGATGGTCCTCCACACTGAGTGACACCGAAGCGGTGTGGGTCGTGAGGGAATCGCACCCGCGATGCTTGACACTCTTCAGTTTTTGCTGCCGTTCCTACATGCCAAACAGCTAAGGTGCGCGGGGCTTTCAGAGTCTCACCAAAAAGTTTGACGGTCAACACGATCACGCCCCGCATTGGGGGCAACCCGGGCGCGCGGCCCGGTCCGGGCGGCACTGCGACTCCTGCGGGGCCCTCGGGGCGTGGAGATCATCGTCCATCTCGGAGCCTGCCACGACAAGCGCGTTCTTGGCAACCACCAGGCACTTTCCGCTTCCCGGGGCCGGCACCACTCCTCGCGCGCCCCCTCGGGACGGAGGTCGCGGCCGTCGCCGTCAGCGGATGGCGAACCCGTCGTAGATGCCGCGCGGCGTGTCCCACATCTCAGTGACTCCGTCCACGCGCCCGGGTGTGTCGTCCCCCCGGAGCCAGTCGAGGAGACCCTCGCAGCCCTCGCGGGGGCCCTCGGCGACCACCTGGACCCGTCCGTCCTCCAGATTGAGAGCAAAACCACTCAGTCCGCCGATCTCCAGCGCCCTGGACCGGGTGAACCAGCGGAAACCCACACCCTGGACCCTGCCGCGGACCCACGCGACGAGCCGTACTTCCTCGTTCATGGGTGCACGCTAACCGGACAATGTCCCTCGCAGCACTTCCTCCCCTTGCGCCATGGGGTACCGTCCCGACCCAATGAGTCTCATGTGAAACTCACTCGTTCGAGTGAGTGTTGCTGACCGCAAGGATGAGGAAGGCCAGGAGATGGGACGCCACCGACGCTCCGCCGCCGGCCGCGCCGCCACAGGCCGCGCCACCGGTGTCACGGAAGCACACCGGGTACACACGGAGAGCTACGGCCCGGAGAACCTGTACGGCTACGCCGCAGTGGCCGACCTCCCGCAGAACGCCGCCGCCCGCTCGCACCGCAAGAAGAAGGGCGCGCCCGTGCGCACCGGCCTGCTCGGTGTCTCCGCGGCCGTCGCCCTGGGCACCGTCGCGGTGGCTGCCGGCGTGCTGCCGGGCAGTGACAACTACTCGGTCGGCGGCGGCAACGCCTCGGACAAGGTCCAGGCCGCCGGTTCCCCGTCCGGCCTGGAGACCGAGCAGGGCGGTTCGACGGCCGCCGCGGAGGACCGCGGCGACAGCGGCACGAGCCGCGACGCCGAACGCTCGGCCTCGCCCTCCGCGGCACCGTCCAAGACGTCCAGGACGTCCGAGAAGCCGTCGGCCACGCCGTCGAAGAAGCCTTCCGAGAAGCCCGGAAAGTCGCAGGCGACCAAGAAGCCCAGCCGTCCGCCGGCCACGAAGGCTCCGCAGAAGCCCGCGCCGGCGACGGTGTCCGGCGAGACCGCCGCCGAGGCCGCGGTGCTGAAGCTCGTCAACGAGGAGCGGGCCAAGGTCGGCTGCAGTCCGGTGGCGGCGAACAGCGCGCTGTCGGACCTGGCGGCGGCGTTCAGCGAGGACATGGCCGCCCGCGGGTTCTTCGACCACACCGATCCGAGCGGCGCCTCGCCCTGGGACCGGGCGGCGAAGGCAGGCATAACCGACCTGGGCGGCGAGAACATAGCCCGGGGCCAGGCCACCGCCGAGGCGGTCATGGAGGCCTGGATGAACAGCCCCGGCCACCGCGCCAACATACTGAACTGCGACTTCAAGACGCTCGGCGTCGGCGCGCACTTCGGTTCCGGCGGCCCGTGGTGGACGCAGGACTTCGGCTACTGAGATAACCGCAGGTCAGAGGGCTGAACACCCTCGTGGGCCGTGTCCGGGCCGTCAGCGGCAGCCTCTTCGCCAGAGGAGACGCGATCCACGGCGGCCCGGGTCCGAGTCCCGCTCGACGGCATCAGGTGCGTGTACGTCCGCAGCGTGAACCCGGGGTCGTGGTGGCCGAGGTACTCGCTGAGCGCTTTGATGCTCTCTCCCGCGTCCAGGAGCACCGAGGCGTAGAAGTGCCTCAGCGCGTGCATCCCGTTGTCCCGCCCTGTCTCGACCCCAGCAGCCCGAAGCGCCGGCCGCCAGACTCGATCGTTGAAGCGGTTCCGGTCGAGGGGCAGCCCCGCGGAGCCCGTGAAGAACAGCGAAGCCGTCACGGGTGGGCCGTCGAGGGTCTTCCACGGCAGGGTGACCCGCACCGCCGGGCACTGCTTCAGGTGCTCGGTCAGCGCGCGAGCCACCGAGGCGGGGAGCGGCACGTCCCGCTCCTTGCCACCCTTGGGCGGGGCGAAGACCGGCCTGTGCAGGCGCAAGAGCTTGACTTGCCGCACCACGTGCAGCATCCCGCCGGCGAAGTCCACGTCCTCAACGGCCAGGCCGAAGGTCTCCCCTTGCCTCAGCCCGCAGCCAGCGGCGAGGTTGACGAGGGCCGCGTAACGGTCGGGGAGCTGCGAGCGGACCGCCAGCAGGCGCTCGGCCGTCCACGGCCTCACTTTGCGCGGCTCCAGGCGAGGCGCCTTGACAGACCTGGCACGGCACGGGTTTTCCCTGATCACCCGGTCCTCAACGGCAGCGGTGAACACCGTGGAGACGTGAGCAAAGATGCCCCGGCGGTAGCCGGTCGAGAGCCCCCGGTCTTCCAGCGCCCGCAGCCAGACCCTCAGGTGCGACGGGGTGAACGACGCCATCGGGCGCGTGCCCAGGTGCGAGTCGATCACCGCGTTACGCGGCCAGCGGTCAAGACGATGCCTCCGGCGGGGGATCGGCCGACACCGGGATGGAGGGGGCGCCGTTCCCGACTGCGGGCCCGTAGTGGCGTGCGCGGGGGAGCTCCCATCCCGACCACCATCGACCCAGGCAGAGCCGAGCAGACGCGGCCCATGGCGTCCAGGTCGTTGGTTTCACGTAGAACGTCGAACCGGCCCAACTCCCAGGGCTGAAGCTGAGGTTGGCAAGGGTGCAGCTCCCGACCAAGGCGCGCATGACGCCAGCAGCGAGAGCGCTGGGGACGGGACGTCAAGGGAGTTGTGTGACACGATCTTCCACGTGGAGTGGGGGACGCTTATCGGGACAGCACTCGGAGCGGTGCTTGGCATTGGGGCGACGCTGGCCGGCGAGCACTTGCGTTGGCGGCGGACTGTCAGAAACGAAAGATTGCAAGACCGCCGAACCATGTACGCGGACTGTTTGGTGGCCCTTCGTCGTGCGCACGAGGCTATGCGGTTGGCCGCCGACGAGGACTACTCGGACCCGCAGACGAGGGCAGCCAAGATCCGGCAGGCCTTTCAGGCATCCGGATGCGATGAGGCCCGAGAACGGCTCGTTCTGACGGCAGCCACCGACGTATCGGCAGCCATAGACGCTTCGTACCACTCCTTGCGTGAGGTTCGAGAAACACTCGCGTCCGGATGCACGGTGACGTCAGATGAGTACCATGCCGCCAGACAGGCTCACGGAGACGCGACCCGGGCGGCACGTACGGTCCTCAGGCAAGACCTGGCCACCCTGGAGCTCTGATCCGTTGCTGTACAGCAGCGAAGTACAGCAACCACAGCAACCGCCCCCGTCCGGTAGCGTTCTTCCGCGGTCGTGGCGAGGCCGGTATGACCGTGCGCGAGCGATCCACATAGAGCTACGGATCAGATGCTGAGCCTCTGTAGCAGCATCATGAACCCGTGGGGATAGACGTGGAGCTGCACTCAGCACAGCCAACGCGTAACTGGCGCAAGTCCCGAGCGACGCTGCTGCAGAGTTCGTACGGGCACGGGGACGCGTTGGCCGATGCGATCGGCTCGCTCCGGCTGCTAGGAGTGCCAGGGCGGCTGACCGCTGTGGATCCGTACGGGGATGCTCTGATGAACGAGCAGGAGGCTGTCCTTGCTCTCGGCGAGATCCCCGATCTACGGCAACGGTGCACCGATGAGCGTCAGCTAGCTGCCTTGGACGAGCTTGCAAGGTTGTTGGAGCAGTGCGCCGGCACTCCATGCAGCTATCTGTGGTTCCAGGGCGACTGAAGCCCCGTGCCCCATCCGTGCCCGATAGACCGGGAACTCACGGGGAACCACGGTCACCAGCAGGTACCGCGCATGGCGAAGGCCCCCGAGCGATGTTCCTGGTCAGGGGCCGTTCACCTGCGGTGGGTGTGAAATTGAACCCACGGTGACATCGCTGCCACGACGGTTTTCGAAATCGCTAAAGTGCTGACTCGCCCATTAAGACTCCGCCGCCCTTGCATCGATGCCAGCCGCGCGACAATAGCGCTCCGGCCGTTCCCCTAGTCGGCGCTCTTCAAGGTCTCACTCTCGCCGGAGTCGATCCCCATGATCGCATCCGGGATGTCCGGCGGGACCTGCGTGAGCCGGATGGCGTTGTCAGACATCCTCATCCTCACTCGGGTACCCGGCGCCGCTGGCCCCACGGGTGCCATACCGTACTTCGGGGACCTACGGGCAGCAATCAGAACCTTGAGCTGCGCAATCATGTGCACGGCGACCATCTCCTACAGGAACACAGAGACCGACAGGATGAGGAAGGACAGAAAGAAGAAGAAGACCGCAAGATGAAGTCTAAATCGTCGACGCTTCAACATGAATATATCGTTGAAAGCAAACATTTCCACCTCTTCTAGAAGCAGTCGCTAAACTGCCTGCTCCCGTCCGAGCGGTTCTACCTCCTCCCTCAACGCCGAAGGTTTCCAGGCCGTCATTGCCCGCTCGGTGTCGCGGGCCCACTTCTGCACAGCAGGCCATCCGTACCTTGAGAAGGGCATGTCCAGCAGGCACAAGAGCAGCAGAACGATGCTGACTGCCATGGCAGCGATAGAGAGTCCCTTGCATCCCGCTTGAACGTTGAGCTCGCCAATACGGAATACCAGGACTCCTTCGAAACCCAGTAGCGAGGTGGTCACGATGCTGATCGAGGCGTTGCGGGAGTACTGATTAGTGCGCTCAGTACGCAGCTGCTCCCAGACCATCTTGACTGTGGCGTAGTCCAGGTCTACCGGCTCATTCGGCGGCTCAGCTCTATCGTCATCACGAGTTGTCGCCATGAGGTCGTGGTCATCTTGGGACACCTTGATTGCAACCGCGGCGTTCTATGTCGGTCGACCGTGCCACCAGACACGCCGATACCTTCGGCGGGCAGCGGTAGGCACCGGGATGGAGGCGGCGGCCGCGGATGCGGGCCGGTTGTGGCGCGCGCTCGGGCCGCCTCTGGGCCGTACGGGGGCGCGCAACAACCAACCCGCGCCGCGCACCGCCGGTACGGCCACCCCCGAGCGGCTCCCGTACCGCTCGTTGGCAGGTGTTACGCGGCCGCGCGTCCCAGGGCGAAGATGCGCGCTGTCTGCGCGACCCGGCGCCCGAGGTGTTCGGCCGTCGCCACGTCCGCCTTGTGGACGCCCTCCGGGCCCTGGTCCTTGTTGGACTGGGCGGCGGCGCCGGCGAAGAAGCCGAGGCGGTTGAGGTCGTTCTCGGAGCCCGTGGTGCTGTTCCAGCCCGGCAGCAGACCGAGGCTCACCCAGTTCATGCCGTGCTGCGCGGCGAGCGTCTGGAAGAACTGCAGCGTGTGCAGCTTGTCGCCGCTCTTGGACGCGGAGTTGGTGAAGCCGGCCGCCAGCTTGTCCTTCCAGTCCTGCCCGAACCAGCGCTTCGAGGACTCCTCGGCGAAGGCGTGGAAGGCGCCGGACGCGGTGCCCATGTAGGTGGGCGACCCGAAGACGATCGCGTCCGAGGCGTCGAGCAGCGCCCACTGCTCCTCGGTGATCTCGTCGACCTTGATCAGGTGGACAGCCGCCCCGGCGTCGGCGGCACCGGCACGGACGGCTTCGGCGAGGACGGCGGTGTGGCCGTAACCGGAGTGGTAGGCGATGGAGACAACGGGGGTCGTCACGGTAGGTACTCCTGAGGAGAAGGGACGGGAAGGGGCGGGAACAGCCGGCATGCGTCCGCGCCGCCCCGCTGGTACTGACGAAAGGAAAGCACTAACTTCTGGTTAGTGCAACCCTCTGGTTAGCGCTGCGGAGCAGTATGCTGATGGCATGGAATCCACAGCGCGGTCCGTCCCGGGCGCGGGGAGCGACGACCTGTCGGGCCTCGCGTACGACGTGTTCGCCCGCAACTGCCCGTCCCGCGGCACGCTGGAGCACGTCACCGGCCGCTGGGGCGCGCTGACGCTCGGGGCGCTGCACGAGGGCTCGTTCCGCTTCAACGAGCTGCGCCGTCGCGTGGACGGTGTGAGCGAGAAGATGCTGTCCCAGACGCTGCACGCCCTGGAGCGCGACGGCCTGGTGCACCGCGAGGCACAGCCGACGAACCCGCCGCGCGTGGACTACGAACTGACGCCGCTGGGCCGCGAGGTCGCCGGGCGCCTGCTGACTCTCATCCGCTTCGTCGAGGGGCGGATGGACGACGTACTGGAGGCACGCGGGCGCTACGACGAGACCCGGGACGCCGCGGCGGTCTGAAGTCTCACCGCGCCGGCGTTCGGAAGTCTCCACCGCCGTGCCGCCGTGCCGCCGTGCCGCCGTGCCGGCGCCCGGGGCGGTCCCCACGACGCCCGGCGTTCAGGACGTGACGCGCGGTGCCCGCTGGCACTTGGGGCAGAAGTAGCTGGACCGGTTCATCCAGGCGCGTCGCCGCATCGGCGTGGCACAGCGCCGGCAGGGCAGACCCTCGCGCCCGTACGCGTCGAGCGAGCGGTCGAAGTATCCCGACTCCCCGTTGACGTTGACGTACAGGCTGTCGAAGCTGGTGCCTCCGACGGACAGGGCCGCGGTCATCACATCCCGTACGTGGCCGAGGAGTTCGGCGGTGCGCGGGCGGGTGAAGCCGGCCGTCGGACGCTCGTAGTGGATGCGGGCGCGCCAGAGGGCCTCGTCCGCGTAGATGTTGCCGACCCCGCTGATCAGCGCCTGGTCGAGCAGGGCCCGTTTGACGGTCGTACGGCGTCGGCGCAGCGCCTCGTGGAAGGCCGCGTCGTCGAAGAGCGGGTCGAGGGGATCGCGCGCGATGTGGGCGATGACGTCGGGCAGCCCGTCGGGGGAGGTCCCGTGCAACGAGAGCCCGCCGAAGGTGCGCTGATCGACGAAGCGCAGCTCGGTGGCGAGGTCGTCGGCGAAGCGGACCCGGATGCGCAGGTGCTTCTCGTCGGGGGCCGCGTGCGGCTGCACGAGCAGCTGTCCGCTCATGCCGAGGTGCGCGAGGATCGCGGTGCCCGTCGTCTCCAGCGGCAGCCAGAGGTACTTGCCGCGACGGCTGGGGACGCCGATCCGCTGCCCCTTGAGCCGGTGCGCGAAGTCCTCGCCGCCCGCGGTGTGGCGCCGCACGGCGCGCGGGTGCAGCACCTGGGTCTCGGCGACCGTCCGGTGGGCGACCCAGCGCTCCAGACCTCGCCGTACGACCTCGACCTCGGGCAATTCGGGCATGTCGGCTCCCCGTACACCACAGCGCCCGCCCCCTTGTCAGGGGCGGGCGCTCGGCTGTCTTGTCAGGCGGACGCCGAGGAGGCGTCGGCGTTCCCCTCGGCACGTTCGGCGGCTTTTGCCACCTGTGCTTCGGCCTCGGCCCGGGCGGCCTTGGCCTGTGCTTCGGCCTCGGCCTGCGCGACCTGGGCCTGAGCCTCGGCCGCCGCCTTGGCGCGTTCGTCCGAGGCGGAGCGGATCGAGCGCCACGCGGACTCCGCGGCCTGCTGCTCCGCCTCCTTCTTGCTGCGGCCGGTGCCGGTGCCGTACGAGACGCCTCCGACGCGGGCGGCAGCAGTAAAGGTCTTCTCGTGGTCCGGGCCCGTCTCCGAGACCAGGTACTCGGGAACACCGAGGCCCTCGGTCGCGGTGAGTTCCTGGAGACTGGTCTTCCAGTCCAGGCCGGCACCCAGATTCGACGACTTCTCGATCAGGGGATCGAAGAGCCGGTGGACGAGTTCGCCCGCCGCCTCGAGACCCTGGTCCAGATAGACCGCGCCGATCACCGCTTCGAGGGTGTCGGCGAGGATGGATGCCTTGTCCCGGCCGCCCGTGCCTTCCTCGCCCCGGCCGAGCCGGATGAAGGAGCCGAGGTCGAGCCCACGGCCCACCTCCGCCAGCGCACGCGAGTTGACCACCGCGGCCCGCAACTTGGCCAGCTGGCCTTCGGGCAGGTCGGGGTGGGTGCGGTACAGCGTGTCCGTGACCACGAGGCCGAGTACGGAGTCCCCGAGGAACTCCAGGCGCTCGTTGGTCGGCAGGCCGCCGTTCTCGTACGCGTAGGAACGGTGCGTCAGTGCACGCACCAGAAGGGCGGACTCCAGCTGGTAGCCGAGCCGCCCTTCCAGAAGCGTGTGGGACGAGGCTGTGTTGTCCGCCTTTTTCTTGGCGGTTGGATCCGCCTTGGCGTCAGACATCAGACCTCTCACCAGCCGCTCAGACCTCGAGGACCTGGCGCTTGTTGTAGGTGCCGCAAGCCGGGCACGCGATGTGCTGCTGCTTGGGCTCGTGGCAGCGCTCGCACGCAACCAGGGTGGGGACCGCAGCCTTCCACTGCGACCGGCGGTGGCGCGTGTTGCTGCGCGACATCTTCCGCTTCGGAACAGCCACGGCTACTTCTCCTGCTTCTCGTCGACGCCCGCTTCGGCGCCGCTCATCTCGTCCTTCTCGCCATCTTCGAGTGAACCGGCGAGTCCCTGCAGTGCCGCCCAACGGATGTCGACGGCGTCATGGTGGTGGCCGGGGTCGTCCGCCAGCCGTGCTCCGCATTCGGAACACAGGCCGGGGCAGTCGTCCTGGCACACCGGCTGCATCGGCAGTGCGAGCACCACCGCATCACGCAGCACGGGCTCGAGGTCGAACAGGCCGTCCTCGATGAAGAGAGTGTCCTCGTCTTCCTCGGCGTCGTCGACCGGCTCCGCTTTGACACGGCCCCGGTCATCGGCGTCAGGGTACGAGAACATCTCCTGGAAATCCGCTTCGAGCTCCAGCTCGAGCGGCTCCAGACACCTTACGCACTCCCCCTTGGCCGATGCACGGGCGGTGCCTGTGACAAGCACCCCTTCCATGACCGACTCCAGACGGAGGTCGAGCTCCAACGGGGCGCCTTCCGGCACTCCGATGACTCCCTGGATCCCCAGATCCGCAGGAGCGTCGATCGAACGGGTCAGGCGCTGCAGCGCGCCAGGACGCCGCCCCAGCTCGTGTGTGTCGAACACGAGAGGGTTGCGGTGGTCGAGGCGGGCGTTCAGAGCCATTCCTGCTTTCGATCTTCGATGTGGGGGAGCGCCGCCCTGACCTTCCGGGCAGCGGTGATCGCGGACGTACACGCGACCGAAGAGCCAGGATACTGGACCATTCGCTCTCGGCCCAATCCGGTGCGACGGCGGCCGTCAGTGACCGCCGCGGCCCTGCTCGTAGGCCCGCAGCTGCTCCGCGCTGATCATGCCGGTGTCGAAGAGGCTGGTCTCGTCGAGAGCCTCGCCCCGGGGCTGCTCCTGGTAGCCCTGCTGCCGGTCCTGGTCCTGGCCGTACCCGGGCTGCTGGTCCCGGTCGTACGAGGGCTCCTGGTCCCGGTCGTATCCGGGCTGCTGGTCCTGGCCGTAGGCGGGCTGCTGGTCGTAGCCCTGCTGCTGGTAGGGGTAGGGGTCGGCCTGCTGGTAGCCGTACGCGTCCTGCTGCTGGTACTGCTGCGGGTGGCCGTAGGGATCCGCCTGCTGCTGCTGGTAGGCGTAGGCCTCCTGCTGCTCCTGGTAGGACGGCTGGGCCGGCACCTCGCGATCCCGCTGGGGCTGCGGCTGCCCGGGGGCCGCCGAGAGGTCCGCGAGCCCCGCGAGGTAGTCCGCGTCGCTGGTGTGCTGGACGGTCGTCCCGTCGTCCGCGAGGGACCCGAGGTCGTCGCTGGCGATCCGGCCGTGCAGCTTCTGCCGGCCGCGGCCGACGGCCTCCAGGGTCTTGGCGAGGACGGCCTCGAAGGCACCGAGCTTCACGCCGACGTAGTCGTCCGCGTTGCGGCGCAGCGTCTCCGGGTCCTGGCTGCGCTCGGGGGCGTCCTCGTCCTCGTACCCCTGCTCGTCGACGCCGGGTCCGGTGCCGAGCAGCTTCTCCTTGCCGCGTCCGACGGAACCGAGGGTCTTGGTGAGGACGACCTCGAAGTTGGCGAGCTTGGAGTCGACGTAGTCGTCGGCCTCTGCGCGGATCTCCTCGGCCTCCCGGCGGGCCTCGGCCAGGATCCGGTCGGCCTCGTTCTGCGAGCGGCGGGCGACCTCGGTGCCGGAGACCAGGGAACCGCGCTCGGCGTGCGCGTTCTCGATGATCCGCTCGGCCTCCTGGCGGGCCTGCTCGACCAGCTGCTCGCGGCCGCCGATCAGCTCCTGGGCCTGGGCCAGGGAGCCGGGCAGCGCCTGGCGCACCTCTTCGAGCATCGAGAGCAGCTCGGCGCGGTTGACCACGCACGAGGCCGACATGGGCATGGAACGGGCGCCGGAGACCGACGCGACGATCTCATCGAGCTTCTTCTGCACGTCCACCGTGTGCTCGCCACTCTCTACAGCTGTGATGGAGACGGACGGGTCGACTGTACGACCACTCCCGCCACCTCCGACACCGGGTGACGGGCCGTCAGTTCACCGGGGGTGTCTCAGCCCTGCGCGAGGCGCTCGGTGAGGGCTTGAAGGACCAGCGGCGGCACCAGGTGCGAGACGTCGCCGCCCCAGGCCGCCACTTCCTTGACCAGGGAGGAGGACAGGAAGCTGTAGGTGGGGTTCGTGGGGACGAACAGGGTCTCGACACCCGACAGGCCGTTGTTCATCTGGGCCATCTGGAGTTCGTAGTCGAAGTCGCTGACGGCGCGCAGGCCCTTGACGATGGCCGGGATGTCGCGCTGCTTGCAGAAGTCGACGAGGAGGCCGTGGAAGGACTCGACCTCCACGTTCCCGAATTCGGCGGTGACCTGGCGGATCAGGTCGATCCGCTCCTCGATCTCGAACAGGCCCTTCTTGGACTGATTGATCATCACCGCGACGTGCACCACGTCGTACAGCTTGGAGGCGCGGGCGATGATGTCGAGGTGTCCGTTGGTGATCGGGTCGAACGACCCGGGACAGACGGCGCGGCGCAACTGAGGTCCCTCGCTCTCCGGTCCGGTCATCGTGCGTCTTCGCACGTAGAGGCGGCGCGACCGTACCAAAACGTTCCCTCGCCGTAGCGACGGGCCCGGAGCGCTGCAAAGCCGTCCGGCCACGCGAATTCGCCGCCTCTGGTGCTGCGCTCCACGGTGACGAGCGCATCGTCCGCTAGCCAGCCCTCCGAGCGGAGTGTGAGCAGGATCTCGCGAAGATCGTCGTCGGACACCACGTAGGGCGGATCGAGAAAGACCAGGTCGTACGGGTCGGTGGGGGTCCCGGCCCGAATGATCTGCTCCGCTTTGCCCGGTCTCACCTCGGCGCCGGGCAGGGCCAGCGACGCGACGTTCTCCCGGATCACGCGGGCCGCGCGGGCGTCGGTTTCGACGAGGAGGGCGTGTCCGGCGCCGCGGCTGAGCGCCTCGAGACCCACGGCGCCCGACCCGGCGTACAGGTCGAGGACGCGCTCGCCGTCCAGGGGGCCGCCCAGCAGGGACTGCCAGGTGGAGAAGAGGCCCTCACGCGCCCGGTCGGAGGTGGGGCGGGTGCCGGTGCCCGGCGGGACGGCCAGACGGCGTCCGCCGGCCCGGCCGGCGATCACGCGGGTCATCTCTTCTGTCCTTCGTGCGTGGGGGCCCGTGCGGGCGGGTGACCTCTCCAGTCTGTCAGCCCCGGCCGGGGCGGCGCCCTCTCACCCCGCTCACTCCTGTCCCCCTTGTCACCCCTTGTCGAGGTACTGCTCGCGCTCCTCGTCCAGCAGGGCGTCCAGGGCGGTGCGCAGGCCCACAAGGCGCTCCAGCTCCGGGTCGGCGGCGACGACCGCGGCCGCCTCCTCGCGGGCCTCGGCGATGATCTCCTCGTCGTCGATGACCGTGAGCATGCGCAGCGAGGAGCGGACGCCCGACTGGGCCTGGCCGAGGACGTCGCCCTCGCGGCGCTGCTCCAGGTCGATGCGGGAGAGCTCGAAGCCGTCGAGCGTGGACGCCACCGCGGTGAGCCGCTGGCGGGCGGGGCTGGCCTCCGGCATCTCGCTGACCAGCAGGCACAGGCCGGGGGCGGAGCCACGGCCGACGCGGCCGCGCAGCTGGTGCAGCTGCGAGACGCCGAAGCGGTCGGCGTCCATGATCACCATCGCGGTGGCGTTCGGCACGTTCACCCCGACTTCGATGACCGTCGTCGCGACCAGTACGTCCGTCTCGCCGGCGGCGAAGCGCCGCATCACGGCGTCCTTGTCGTCGGGGGGCATCCTGCCGTGCAGGACTTCGACCCTCAGTCCTTGGAGGGGCCCCTTGGCGAGCTGGTCGGCGATGTCGAGGACGGCGAGCGGCGGGCGCTTCTCGGCGTCGTCCTGCGGGGTCTTCTTCTTCGCCTTGGCGCCCTCCTCCTCGTCGCCGATGCGGGGACAGACGACGTATGCCTGGTGGCCGCCCGAGACCTCCTCGCGCACCCGCTCCCAGGCGCGGGCCAGGAAGTGCGGTTTGTCGGCGGCCGGGACGACATGGCTGGCGATGGGCGAGCGCCCGGCGGGGAGCTGGTCGAGGACCGAGGTCTCCAGGTCGCCGAAGACGGTCATCGCGACGGTGCGGGGAATGGGCGTGGCGGTCATGACCAGCAGGTGCGGGGGCTGCTTGCCCTTGCCGCGCAGGGCGTCGCGCTGCTCGACACCGAAGCGGTGCTGCTCGTCCACCACGACCAGGCCCAGGTCGTGGAACTGCACCTTGTCCTCGATCAGGGCGTGCGTGCCGATCACGATCCCGGCCTCGCCGGTGACCAGGTCCAGCAGGGCCTGCCGCCGGGCCGCCGTGCCCATGGAGCCGGTGAGCAGCACGACCTTGGTGGAGTTCTCGGCGCCGCCGAGCATCCCGCCCTCGGCGAGCTCGCCCATCATCTCCGTGACCGACCGGTGGTGCTGCTGGGCGAGCACTTCGGTGGGCGCGAGCATGGCCGCCTGGCCGCCCGCGTCGACGACGGCGAGCATCGCGCGGAGGGCGACCATCGTCTTTCCCGAGCCGACCTCTCCCTGGAGGAGCCGGTGCATGGGGTGCTCGGTCGCCAGGTCGTCGAAGATCTCCGCGGAGACCTTCTGCTGGCCTTCGGTGAGGGTGAAGGGCAGCTTGGCGTCGAACGCGGTGAGAAGACCGTCGGGGCTCGGCCTGCGGGCCACGGCGGGGAGCTGGGCGTCCGCGTACCGCCGGCGGGCCAGGGCGACCTGGAGGACGAAGGCCTCGTCCCACTTGAGGCGGGAGCGGGCGTCCTCGACGTCCGCCTTGGTGTGCGGGCGGTGGATCTTCAGGAGTGCCTCGGGGAGGGGTACCAGGCCGCGGCCCTCGCGGAGGGATTCCGGCAGCGGGTCGACGGCCTCCTGGGCGCTCGGCAGGACCGTCTGCACCGCCTTGGCGATCTTCCAGGACTCCAGCTTCGCGGTCGCCGGATAGAGGGGGATGAGGGATCCGGCCCAGGTGTCGACCGCCTCGTCGCCGTCGCCGCGCAGCAGCTCGTACGCCGGGTGGGCGAGCTGGAGGCGGCGGTTGAAGACGGAGACCTTGCCCGAGAACATCGCGCGCGTGCCGGGCAGGAGGTCCTTGTGGGGCTTGTGCACGCCGTTGCCGAAGAAGACGAGCTGGAGGCGGCCGCTGCCGTCCGTGATGGTCACTTCCAGGCGCTGGCCCTTGCCCCGCGGGGCCTTGGGCGAGGAGAAGGTGAGCAGCCGGGCGTCGGCGACCTGGGCGACCACCGTCGCGTGCTCGTCCAGGGGCAGGTCGGCGAGGTGGGTGAGCTGCCCGCGCTCCTCGTACCTGCGGGGATAGTGGTGGAGCAGGTCCCCGACGGTGTGCAGGCCGAGATGCTCGGCCATCACCTTCGCGGTGGCGGGACCGAGCACCTTCTTCAGTGGTTCTTCGAGCGCGGGCACGAGATCCATTGCACACCACGACACTGACAATGCCGTATACGTCCGAGAAATCCGCTGGTCAGGCGGGTCGTTCGGGGCCTAGGATGACGCGCCCGTTTCGTTCGCGGTCACCGTGCCCCGGGACCGCCCGACCCCGCGCCGTCGCCCGTCCCCCCACCGGCGCTGCGACGATGGACTCACAGACTTCTCAGTCATCCAAGGCACCCCGGTCACCGCACACGTTCCAGGTGGACCTGCGCGGCCTCGTGGACCTGCTCTCGCACCACCTCTACTCCAGCCCCAGGGTCTACCTGCGCGAGCTGCTGCAGAACGCCGTGGACGCCGTCACCGCGCGGCGGGCGGAGCAGCCGGACGCGCCGGCCACGGTCCGGCTGTTCGTCGAGGGCGACGGGGGCGCCCTGCGTGTGGAGGACTCCGGCGTGGGGCTCACCGAGTCCGACGTGCACAGCCTCCTGGCGACCATCGGCCGCAGCTCCAAGCGCGGCGAGGGCCTGGAGTCGGCGCGCTCCGACTTCCTGGGGCAGTTCGGCATCGGCCTGCTGGCCTGCTTCGTCGTCGCCGAGCGCATCCGCGTCGTCAGCCGCAGCGCGCGCACGCCCGAGGCGCCGCCCGTGGAGTGGACGGCGACGGACGACGGTTCGTACACCGTCAGGACGCTGCCCGACGCGGCCCGCCCGGAACCGGGCACGACCGTGCACCTGGTGGCGCGCGCCGGCGCGGGCGAGTGGCTGACCGAGGAGCGGGTGCGGTCGCTGGCCAGGGACTTCGGGTCGCTGCTGCCCTACGACGTCCGGGTGGGCGACGAGGCGGTCACGGACCTCCCGGCGCCCTGGGACCGCGCGTATCCGGGTCCCGCCGCCCGGCGGGTGGCCCTGGCGCGGCACTGCCACGACCTGTTCGGGTTCACGCCGCTCGACTCGATCGACCTGGACGTGCCGCTCGCCGGGGTCCGCGGGGTGGCGTACGTGCTGCCGGCCGCGGTCAGTCCCGCCCAGCGCGCGGGCCACCGCGTCCACCTCAAGGGCATGCTGCTCACCGAGCGTGCCGAACAGCTGCTGCCGGACTGGGCGTTCTTCGTGCGCTGCGTCCTGGACACCGACAGCCTGCGGCCCACCGCGTCGCGGGAGTCGCTGTACGAGGACGAGACCCTGGCGGGCGTGCGGGACGCGCTGGGCGAGCGGATCCGCTCCTGGCTGACCGGGCTCGCCGCGGGCGACCCCGAGCGGCTCGCGGCCTTCCTGTCGGTGCACCACCTGGGCGTGAAGTCCCTGGCCAGGCACGACAGCGAGATGCTGCGCACGATGCTGCCGTGGCTGCCCTTCGAGACGACCGACGGACGGCTGTCCCTGGAGGAGTTCGCGCAGCGGCACCCGGTGGTGCACTTCACGCGGACGGTGGAGGAGTACCGGCAGGTCGCGCCCATCGCGTCCGCGCAGGGCGTGGGCGTCGTCAACGGCGGCTACACGTACGACAGCGAGCTCGTCGCCGCCCTCCCGTCGGTGCGTCCGGGGACGGTCGTCTCCGAGCTGGACGCGGACACCGTGACGGCGCACCTGGACACCGTCGACCCGACCGAGGAGCTGGCCCTCGCGGGTTTCCTGGCCGCGGCCCGGGCGAAGCTCGACCCGCTGGGCTGCGACGTCACGCTGCGGTCCTTCCACCCCCTCTCGGTGCCCGCGCTGCACCTGGACGACCGGGCGGCCCGTCACGAGCAGGCCCGCGCGGACGCCGAGGAGCAGGCCGACGACCTCTGGGCGGGCATCCTCGGCTCGCTCCGCGGCAGCGCCCCGCGCGCCCGGCTGGTCCTCAACCACCTCAACCCGTTGATCCGCAGGATCAGTTCGCTGCACGACCCCGAACTGATCGGCACCGCCACCGAGTCCCTCTACGGACAGGCCCTGCTGATGGCGCAGCGCCCGCTGCGGCCGGCGGACTCCGCGCTGCTCAACCGCGCGTTCCTCGGCCTCCTCGAATGGGCCACGCACGCCGAGTCCGGGGAGGACGGCCACCGATGAGCCAGATCACGGACTTCGACACGCTCCGCCACGCGATGGCGGAGAACCACGCGCAGCCCGAGGGCCCCGCGCGCAACGCGCGCGCCGAGCAACTGCTCGCCGAGGCCGAGAAGCTGAACATCCCGCTCGCGGTGATCGAGGCGCTCGGGCACCAGCTGAAGGTCTACAACTACAGCTCCGAGAAGGACAAGATGTTCGTCCCCTTCGCGCGCCTGCTGCGCATGTGGGACGAACACCCGGAGGACTTCGACGAGTACGAGGTCCACTCCCTGCACTGGGTCTTCAAGTGGATGTCCGCCGGCATGCTCGGCCAGCCGCACATCCCGCTCACCGCCATCGAGAAGTGGCTGGGCGAGATGGAGCACCGCTACCGTCTGGCCGGGCACTCCGAACGGGCCGTGCGCAGCGCCGAGTTCAGCGTGGCGCACCACGTCGGCGACCTGGCGCGGGCCGAGCGCGCGTACACCGCGTGGCTGGCCGCCGACCGGGACAGCATGGCCGACTGTCACGCCTGCGAGCTGCACGACCAGGGGTGGTGGCAGGTCAGGCAGGGCGGGGACGCGGAGGCGCTGGAGGTCTGGCGGCCCGTGCTGGAGGGCGAGTTCACCTGCGCCCACGAGCCGCACGCCGTGCTGGCGTCCTCGCTGCTGCCGCTGCTGCGGCTGGGCCGCCTGGACGAGGCACGCGCCCACCATCTGCGCGGGCTGCGGCTGGTGCGCGCGATGGAGAGCATGCGCGGCGCCTACGCGGACCACGTCGAGTTCTGCGCGCTGAGCGGCAACGAGGCGCGCGCCCTGGAGCTGCTGGCGGAGCGGCCCGCGTACTTCACGGACTCCGGGGAGCCGCGCAGCAGGCTGGACTTCATGGCCGTGGTGGCCCTGCTGATGGACCGGCTGACCGAGCTGGGGCTCGGCGGGCAGCCGGTCCCGGGGCCGGCCGGACATGCCTGGACCGCGGCCGGACTCGCCGTCCACGCGCGCGAGGAGGCCCGGTCGCTGGCCGCGCGCTTCGACGAGCGCAACGGCACCTCGTACGTCGGCGACCTGATCCTTGCGCGCATGGCCCGGCGTCCCCTGGTGGACCGGCTGCCCCTGGGCGTGCGCAGTGTCCGCACCGCCCCGGCGCCGCGACCGGCGCCCGCCGTCGCGGCGTCCGCGGAGCCGTCCGCCGTGCCCGATCTGCCGGCGCTGCTCGACCAGGCGCGGCGGCTGTCCGCGGCGATGGCTCCCGGGGCGGTCGAGGCGTGGGCCGCGGTGGGACGCGCGGCCGGGGACCGGGAGCTGGATCCCCGCGACCGTGCGGAGATCGCCCACCACGAGGCGATGGGCCGCGGCCCGGAGGGCGCCGCCCTCTTCGAGCGGGCGGCCGAGTGGTACGCGGAGGCGGGTGACCCGGGTGAGGCACTGGCGGCACGCGCGCGTGGGGCGTACGCGCACGCCGGGACGGGCCGCACCGAGGAGGCACTGGCCGCCGTCCGGGGCCCGTACGAGGAGGTGCTCGCCCTCTTCGCGGCGGACGGGACCGGAGTACGGCAGACGGCGTCCGTGCTGGTGGCACGCGCCCGGATCCTGATGCAGCGGGTGCACGAGAGCGAGGCCGGGCCCCGGACCGGCTCCGGCGAGGAGCCGCCCGACGCGAACGCGGGCACCGCCGCCGACGACGCCGAGGCGGCCGTACGGGAGCTGCTGGCGCTCGTCGGGCCGCACACCGGGGAGCTCCGGCTCGCCGCGCGGGCCGCGGAGGCGCGGGCCATGCTCGCGGAACTGGCCGCGCACGGCGGGGACGCCGAGGCCGCGGCCGGGCAGTACGCGCGCGCCTCGGAGGAGTTCACGGCGGCCGGGCTGCCGTGGTTCGCGGTGGAGTACCGGGCCCGGCTGGCCGGGATCGCCCGGCACCTCGGGGACACTGACGCGGCCGAACGGGCGGTACGCGCCGCCCTGGCGGACGGCGGCCCCTACCTGGAGGCGGCCGGGCACGCCCGGCTGCACCTGGAGCTGGCTGAGATCCTCGCCGCCGACGGGCGGTTCGGGCCTGCCGCGGAGCACGCCCTGGAGGCGGCGCACTGGGCCGACGAAGGGGGCGAAGGACCGGCGCTCGGCGCCTGGGCGCGGCATCAGCTCGGCGGTTTCCTGCTCCGCCAGGCGCGCTGGGCGGAGGCAGCGGAGGTGCTGGAGTCGGCGCTGCCCGATCTGACGGCGGAGACGCACGGGGACGGCGCGGTCGTGCAGACCCTGTGGTGGCTCGGCGACTGCCTCGGCGAGCTGGGCGAGCACCGGGAGGCGGCCGAACGCCGGCTGCGGGCCGCCGACCTCGCCCGGCACTGGCCCGAGCAGCGCGACCACGCGATGCTCGCCCACCTGGCCGCCGAGGATCTCGGGCACGCGGGGCTGCCCGCCGAGGCGGACCGGGCGTACACGCGCGCCGGTGACCTCTGGCGGTCCCTGGGCAACGTCCACGGTCTGGTCCGCTCCCTGCGCGCCCGCTCCTGGATCGCCGCGCGCGGTGACGCGGGGCTCGACGCGGCACGGGCGCTGATGTCGGAGGCGGTGCGGGAGTGCGAGCGGGCACTCCAGGACGTGACCGCCGCGTCCGTCCCCGGCCCGGCCGGCTCCCCCGGCCCCACGCACCAGGCGGCGGGCTCCCCCGGCCCCGCCGCCGGCTCCGGGGTCACAGGATCCGCCGGCTCCGGGGTCACAGGATCCGGCCCGTCCGGCCCCGCGACCGACGAGGAGGCGCGTCGGAGCCTGCTCCTCGAACTCGGGAACACCCACCGGCAGTTCGCCGACCTGGTCGCCCGGTCCGTCCCGGACGACGCCGGGGCGGCATCCGCGCGGGCCGCGTCAAAGGAGGCGCTGGGCCAGGTCACGCGGGCGGCAGCGGTGTTCGCCTCCCTCGGCGGCGGCGGACTCGATGCCCGGACGGGGGCCGAGCTGTCCGCCGGGTGGCTGGAGGCCGATCTGGGGCGGCCCGCCGCGGCGTCGGCACGCGCGCGTGCGGTGCTGTCCGCGTACGAGGGGCTCGACGGCGAGGTGCCGCGGGCCCGGCGGGCGGAGGCGGAGCAGCTGCTGGACCTGACGCGGACGTCCGGATGAGGAGGCCCGCTACTCCACGCCGATGAGCAGCAGCGCGCCCTGCCGTCCGCCCCGGTACACCACCGTGTCGACGGCCAGGTACGACCGTCGCACACACGCTTCGAGGCGGGCGGCGACCGGGTCGGGGGCGTCGTCGCCCAGGACGAGGGTGACCATCTCGCCGCCGGCGGACAGCATGCGGTTCAGGACGGCCTCGGCGGTGGCCGTGAGCTCCGAGCCGATGACGGCGACGTCACCGTCGATGAGACCGAGGATGTCGCCGGCCTGGCAGATGCCCGCCATGGTCCAGGACTGGCACTCCGCGACGACGACTTCGGCGTAGCGGGTCGCGCCCGCCGCCGAGGTCATCGCGACGACGTCCTCGTCGAACCGGCGGTCCGGCTCGTGGACGGCGAGCGCGGCGATGCCCTGCACCGCGGACCGGGTCGGGATCAGCGCCACCCGGACGCCCTCCGCACGCGCCTGCTCGGCGGCCGCGGCGGCGGTGTGGCGCAGCTCCGCGTCGTTCGGGAGCAGCACCACCTCGCGCGCGTGGGCACGACGTACCGCGTCGACCAGCTCACCGCTCGCGGGCGGCTCCCCCGGCCGGGCGAGCACGGCGGTCGCCCCGGCCTGCGCGTACAGCCCCGCCAGGCCCTCGCCCGGCACGACCGCGACGACCGCCCGCTGAGCGCGCTCCCGGGGCGGACGCCCCGCGCCCGTGCCCGCGGTGTGGACGTCGCCCAGTCCGAAGTGGGTGATCCGGATGCGGTACGGCCGCCCCGCCTCGATGCCCGCCTCGACGGCGGCGCCGGCGTCGTCGACGTGCACGTGGACGTTCCACAGGCCGTCGCCGCCGACCACGACGAGGGAGTCGCCGAGCCCGTCGAGGCGGTTCCGCAGCCGTGCCACGGCCGCGTCCTCCGCCTCCAGCAGGTAGATCACCTCGAAGGCGGGGCCGCCGGCGACGGGTGCCGCGTCCGCACACGCCTCGGGGACGGCCGGTTCGGCGCCGCTGTCGCTCTCCACGCACGTGTGGGGGCCATCAGCAGGAGCCTGCCGGGCCGCGCGCGGGGCCAGGACGGGTATCGCCGCCCCGCCGGGCGCGCGTCCCGTGAACGTCTCGACCAGCGCGGCCAGTACGGCCACCAGGCCCCGGCCGCCCGCGTCGACCACACCGGCGCGCTCCAGGACGGCCAGCTGCCCCGGGGTCGCCGCCAGCGCCGCCAGCGCGCCGTCGTACGCCGCTCTCGCGACCGTCCCGCAGTCGCCCTCGGTGCCGTCGGCCGCGTCGGCGGCGGCCGAGGCGACGGTGAGCACCGTGCCCTCGACGGGGTGGGCGACGGCCTGGCGGGCGGAGTCGGCGGCGTGCCGCAGCGCGAGCCGCAGTCCCCGTCCGTCGGTGTGAGAGGTGTCACGGTCGGCGGCGAGGACCTGGGCCATCCCGCGCAGCAGCTGGGCGAGGATCGTCCCGGAGTTCCCCCGGGCCCCGATCAGGGCCCCGTGTGCCATCGCCCGTACCGCCTCGGCCAGGCTGGGCAGACCCGCCGCGGCCGGACCCGGTCCGCCGTCCGCGGACGCGGCGCCGGCGGACCGGGCCCCGGCCGGCGCGGACATCGCGCCGTGCCCCGCGAAGACCGCCTCGACCGCCGTGGCCGCCGACTCCACCGTCAGATAGAGATTCGTCCCGGTGTCCCCGTCGGCCACGGGATAGACGTTGATGGCGTCGATCTCCTCGCGGGCCCGGCCCAGCGCGTCCAGGGCGAGAGCGCACCAGGCCCGCACCGCGGATGCGTCCAATGTCTGCGGCACCTGCGGCACCTGCGCCTCCTTGAGCTGCCGGACGTGGGAGGCAGCGTAGACCCAGGACGGGTCCTTGCCGGTGGACGGCCCTGCCGGGGCCGGGAAGGGGTCCCGCGCGGCCATGGTAGTTTCGTTGTACGGACGCAGTCGTTGTATGCTGCTCCGGTTGCCCGATCCGATCGGGCCTTCCCCCTGGCAGCGCCACTCAGATCCTAGATCTTGATCCCGGCATGCCGGGATCCACCGTAAGAGCATCTGAAGTCTTTGGAGTGACCCGTGGCTGCCAACTGCGACGTCTGCGGCAAGGGGCCGGGCTTCGGCAACAACATCTCGCACTCGCACCGCCGTACGCCCCGTCGCTGGAACCCGAACATCCAGCGCGTCCGTACCGTGGTGGGCGGGACGCCGAAGCGCGTGAACGCTTGCACCTCGTGCATCAAGGCCGGCAAGGTCTCGCGCTGACGCATCTTCCCCACGCTCTGGCTCCGCTCGAGCAGGGGGATTCCCCGTCGCGCGCGGCTACTGCTGGTTCGCTGCTCTGAGCCGGTCCACTTCCCAGTGGACCGGCTTTTTGCTGTCCCCACGCGCGCGGGCCGTCGCCCCGCCTCCGGGAGGTGCTCACCGCTCCCGCGGTGAGCACCTCCCCGTCAGGACTCGATGTCCCCGAAGTGGTCCCAGCCGCCCTTGTTCGTCCAGGGCGCCCCGTCGACCGTCACCTGCGGCAGCGCCGACGGGTTGAGCACCTCGCCGATCACCTTCCAGCGGGCGGGCAGCTTCACGTCCGGCGGGAAGGTCGCCACGATGGCGTGGTCCTCGCCCCCGGTGAGCACCCACTGGATCGGGTCGACACCGACGGCCTGCCCGATGTCGTTCATCTGCGAGGGGATGTCGATGTCCCCGGAACGGACGTCGATGCGCACCTTGCTGGCCTCGGCGATGTGCCCGAGGTCGGCGATCAGCCCGTCGCTGACGTCCGTCATGGACGTCGCTCCGAGCCCGGCGGCCGCGGGACCCGCGTGATACGGCGGTTCCGGGCGCCGGTGCGCCTCCACGAACGCGCGTGGCGAACGGAAGCCGCGGGAGAGGACGGCGAAGCCGGCCGCCGACCAGCCCAGCCATCCCGTCACGGCGACCACGTCGCCGGGCTGCGCGCCGGCCCGGGTCACCGGCTCGTGGTTGCGCAGATCGCCGAGCGCGGTGATCGCCACGGTGATCGTGTCGCCCCGTACGACATCGCCGCCGACCACCGCCGCACCGGCGACCTGGCACTCGTCGCGCAGCCCGTCCATCAGCTCGGACGGCCAGGTGGCGGGCAGTTCGGCCGGGACGACCAGACCGAGCAGCAGTGCCGTCGGCACGGCGCCCATCGCGGCGATGTCCGCGAGGTTCTGCGCGGCCGCCTTGCGTCCCACGTCGTACGCCGTGGACCAGTCGCGGCGGAAGTGCCGGCCCTCCAGGAGGATGTCGGTGCTCGCCACGACCCTGCGGTCGGGCGCGGCGACGACCGCCGCGTCGTCGCCGGGACCGACCCGGACCGCCGGGGTGGTGGTAAGACGCGACGTGAGCTCTCTGATGAGCCCGAACTCCCCCAACTCGCCCACGGTGCCCTTCATCGTCGTACTGCTCCCTCTGCCGCGACCGGTGCCCGGTCGCGAGCCGTCTCTGTACTCGGTACGGTCATGTCGACCGTCGACTTGTGCGGTCCGTGCACCCCGGCACGCAAGCCCCGGGCCCGCGGGTCTCCCCCTGGCGAGCGGCGACACGGTACCGTGGCGTTCCTTTCCCCCACATGATCCTCGTGGCCGCCCTGGAGGTTCCGTGGTACAGGCGTACATCCTGATCCAGACGGAGGTCGGCAAGGCGTCGACCGTCGCCGAATCGATCAACAAGATCTCGGGGGTGATCCAGGCCGAGGACGTGACGGGACCGTACGACGTGATCGTGCGCGCCCAGGCAGACACCGTCGACGAACTCGGCCGCATGGTGGTCGCCAAGGTCCAGCAAGTGGACGGCATCACCCGCACCCTGACCTGCCCGGTCGTGCACCTGTAGCCCCCGTCTACCCTTGGCCGGTGAACATCTTCCGCCACCGGCCCAACGCCTCCGGGCTGTCCGTGCTCGCCCTGTTGATCGCCGTCACCGGCTGCTCCTCAGCAGACGACAGCGCCGCCGCCGTGGTTCCCAGCCCGGACGCGAAGGTCACCGGGCTGTGCCGGAACCTGGACAAGGTGCTGCCGCGGAAGGTGGACGGTCTGGAGCGTGAGGATCCCGGGCCCCGGTCCGCGTTGACCGCGGGCTGGGGAGGCCCGGCGATCATACTGCGCTGCGGTGTGGAGCGGCCCGCCAAGATGGTGGATCCGAAGGTGGCCAAGGGCGACGACCCGAACGCCGTCGGGGGCGGCGTGAACGGCGTCGGCTGGCTGATGGAGGAGCTGGGCGGCGGGAGGACCCGCTTCACCACCAGCGGGCGTCTCGCGTACGTCGAGGTCACCGTGCCGAAGGACCGGGACGACTCCACCGTGCTCGTCGATCTGGCCGCGCCCGTCAAGAAGGCGATCCCCGAAGGGATCGCCGACTGATCGTGCCGAGGGACGGTCAGCGCAGTCCGGTCGACCGCCGCAGCGCCGCCCGGACCAGCAGGTCCACGAGCTCCGGGTAGCCGATGCCGCTCGCCTCCCACATCTTCGGGTACATCGAGATCGGCGTGAAGCCGGGCATGGTGTTGACCTCGTTGATCACGAACTCCCCGTCCTCGGTGAGGAAGAAGTCCGCGCGGACCAGGCCCTCGCAGGACACCGCCTCGAAGGCGTCGACCGCGAGCCGCTGGACGTCGGCGGTCTGCTCGGGCGTCAGCGGGGCGGGCACGATGCCGGGCGTCGAGTCGATGTACTTGGCCTCGAAGTCGTAGTACGCGTGCGACTGGGCCGGCGGGATCTCGGCGGGCAGGCTGGCCCGCGGTCCGTCCTCGAACTCCAGGACGCCGCACTCGATCTCGCGGCCGCGCAGCAGCGCCTCCACGATGATCTTCGGGTCGTGGCGCCGGGCCTCCTCGATCGCCTCGTCGAGACCGCCGAGGTCGTCGACCTTGGTGATGCCGATCGAGGAACCCGCGCGCGCGGGCTTCACGAACAGCGGCCAGCCGTGCTCGCCGACGAAGTCCACGATCTTCGCGCGGGCACCCGCGCGGTCGTTCTCCCACTCCCGCGGCCGGACCACCACGTACGGGCCCACCTTCAGCCCGAAGGAGGTGAACACCCGCTTCATGTACTCCTTGTCCTGGCCGACGGCCGAGGCGAGCACACCGGCACCGACGTACGGGACGCCCGAGAGCTCCAGCAGGCCCTGGAGGGTGCCGTCCTCGCCGTACGGACCGTGCAGCACGGGGAAGACGACGTCGACCTCACCGAGCGCCTTGGGGACGGCACCCGGCTCGCTGTAGACGACTTCGCGGTTGGCCGGGTCGACGGGGAGCACCACGCCGCCCTCGCTCCCCTCGGCCAGCTGGTCGACGCTGGGCTGCCGCCGGTCGACGATCGCCATGCGGTCCGGCTCGTCCGCGGTGAGCGCCCAACGGCCGTCCTGGGTGATGCCGATCGGCAGGACGTCGTACTTCGTCCGGTCGATGGCGCGCAGGACGGCGCCGGCCGTGACCACGGAGATCCCGTGTTCGGAGCTGCGACCGCCGAAGACGACGGCCACGCGCGGCTTGCGAGGCGGCTGCTCGGGGTTCTGGGGGAGGTTCTCGGTGCTCATATCGGGTTGAGAGTACCCGGTGGTAGGCGGTCAGTCAGCGCTCCACGACGGCGTTGCCCGCGGCCGTCCGGGTGCCGTCGCTCAGCGTGGTACCGGTGACAGCGGAGCGTCGCCCCGCCGGCGGTCCCGGCAGCGTCAGCGGCGTTCCGGCTTGGCGCTGCGCGACATCAGTTCCTTGAGCGCGACCATCGGCGGCTTGCCCTCGTGGACGATGTCGACGACCGTCTCCGTGATGGGCATGTCGACGCCGTGCCGACGTGCCAGATCCAGCACGGACTGGCAGGACTTGACGCCCTCGGCGGTCTGCCGGGTGACCGCGATGGTCTCCTGGAGGGTCATGCCCTTGCCCAGGTTGGTGCCGAAGGTGTGGTTGCGCGACAGCGGCGAGGAACAGGTGGCCACCAGGTCGCCCAGGCCCGCGAGTCCGGAGAAGGTGAACGGGTCCGCGCCCATCGCGAGGCCGAGCCGCGTGGTCTCCGCCAGACCCCGGGTGATCAGCGAACCCTTGGCGTTGTCACCGAGTCCCATGCCGTCGGCGATGCCGACGGCGAGACCGATCACGTTCTTCACGGCGCCGCCGAGTTCGCTGCCGACGACGTCGGTGATGGTGTACGGGCGGAAGTACGGCGTGTGGCAGGCGGTCTGCAGTCGCCGGGCGACCGCTTCACTGCGGCAGGCGACCACGGAGGCGGCCGGCATGCGTGCGGCGATCTCGCGTGCCAGGTTGGGCCCGGTGACCACGGCGATCCGGTCCTCGCCGACCTTGGCCACGTCCTCGATGACCTCGCTCATCCGCATCGCGGAGCCGAGTTCGACGCCCTTCATGAGGGAGACGAGGACGGTGTCGGGGGCGAGCAGCGGCGCCCACTCGGCGAGGTTGCCGCGCAGGGTCTGCGAGGGCACGGCGAGCACGGTGAAGTCGGCGTCGCGCGCGGCCTCGGCGGGGTCCGTGGTGGCCCGCAGGTTCGCCGGGAGTTCGACGCCCGGCAGGTAGTCCGGGTTCGTACGGGTGGAGTTGACCGCTTCGGCGAGTTCGGCGCGACGCCCCCACAGGGTGACCTCGCACCCCGCGTCGGCGAGCACCATGCCATAGGCCGTGCCCCACGATCCGGTCCCGAAGACGGCCGCCTTGACCGGCTTGCTCACGCGCCCTGCTCCTCTTCCTGCTGTGCTCTGGCGTTCGCCGCGGCCCTGCGGCGCTGTTCGATGCGTACCTCGCGCGGGTCGAAGGGCGTTTTGGGCGCCTTCTCGCCGCGGATCTCCTCGAGCTGCGTGGTGACGGCGGCCATGATGACCTCGGTGGCCTCCTTGAGGAGGTCGGGGGTCATGTCCCTGCCGTAGAAACGCGAGAGGTCCACCGGCGGGCCCGCCAGCACCCGGTGGGTCTTGCGCGGAAGGACGCTGGGCTTCCTGGCGTACGGCGCCAGGAGTTCGTTGGCGCCCCACTGGGCGACCGGGATCACCGGGCACTCGGTCTCCAGCGCGACCCGGGCGGCGCCCGTCTTGCCCGTCATGGGCCAGCCGTCGGGGTCACGGGTGAGGGTGCCCTCGGGGTAGAAGGCGACGCATTCGCCGCGTTCCACGGCCTCGATCGCGGCCCGGAACGCGCTGAGCGCGTCGGTGCTCTCGCGATAGACGGGGATCTGTCCGGTGCCGCGCATCGCGGCACCCACGAAGCCCTTGCGGAAAAGCGCGGCCTTCGCCAGGAATCGAGGAACCCGCCCGGTGTTGTACTGAAAGTGCGCGTAGGCGAAGGGGTCCACATGCGAATTGTGGTTCACCGCGGTGATAAAGCCGCCCTCAGCCGGAATGTTCTCCATTCCGCGCCAGTCCCGCTTGAGCAGAACCACCAGCGGCGGTTTGCACAGGACCGCTGCGAAGCGGTACCAGAAGCCGATTCTGCGGCGGGGCACGCGGACACCTTCCTCTTGGGCCTGGGGGCCCGCACAAGTGTCACCCGGGGCCGCCGGTCTGTCGAGAACACCGTACGCCCCGGCCGCGGGCCCGCTCCGGGGCGCGGGTCACAATGGGCGCGACAAGAGGGGACGGAACGCTCGTGCAGTGGACCTTGGTGATACCGCTCAAATCCCTGGCGCGAGCCAAGAGCAGGCTCTCGGACACCGCCGGGGACGTGCTGCGCCCGGGTCTCGCCCTCGCTTTCGCCCAGGACACCGTCGCGGCGGCGCTGGCCTGTGCCGCGGTCAGGGATGTGGCGGTCGTCACGGGTGATTCCGTGGCCGGACGCGAACTGGCGTCCCTGGGAGCCCGGATTGTCCCCGACGAACCCGCGGGCGGGCTGAACGCGGCTCTAGGGCACGCGGCCGCGATCGTCCGTTCCCGGAGTCCGGAAAGCGCGGTGGCCGCACTGAACGCCGATCTTCCCGCGCTGCGTCCCGCCGAATTGGAACGGGTACTCGATGCCGCCGCGGAATTCCCCCGCGCTTTTCTCGCCGATGCCGCGGCAATCGGTACCACGCTGCTGGCCGCCGCCCCGGGCCGGGAATTGCTGCCGTCCTTCGGCACCGCCTCCCGCGCGCGCCACCGTTCGTCGGGTGCCGTGGAACTGGTCCTCGACGCGGTGGAGTCGGTACGCCAGGACGTGGACACCGGCGACGACCTGCGGGCGGCTCTGGCGCTGGGCGTGGGCGCCCGCACGGCGGCGGCCGCCCGGTTGCTGATCCCGGGCCGGCCCGTCGGGCCGCCGGCCCCGCCGGCGCCCTGACCCGCCCCCTTCGGAACCCCGTACGCGGATCCCGGCCGCCGTCCCGGACCTCGGGACGTGCGCCGAGTGCTCAGGCCCTAGGCTTCCCCTCATGCAGGCGACCGCGTACACGTACGACCCCGAGACCCGCAGCGGCCAGGTGCTGCTGGACGACGGCACCCCGGTGCCCTTCGACGCAGCGGCGTTCGACGCGGGCGCCCTGCGGCTGCTGCGCCCGGGCCAGCGGGTGCGCATCGAGGTCGAGGGCGAGGGCGCGTCCCGCCGGATCACGCTCGTCACCCTGCACACGTTCTGACCGCGGTCCTGCCTCCCCCGGACACGCCGCGGGCCGGGCTCCCGAGGGGAGCCCGGCCCGGCGCGTGAGTGGCCCTGCGCCCCTGCTACCTGCGGGCGGTGGCCTTCTTGGCGGTGGTCTTGCGAGCCGTCGACTTCTTGGCGGGGGCCTTGGTGGCCGTCGCCTTCTTGGCCGGGGCCTTCTTCGCGGCGCCCGTCGCCTTCTTGGCGGTGGTCTTGCTGGCCGCGGTCTTCTTGGTGCCCGTGGCGGCCTTCTTGGCGGTGGTCTTCTTCGCCGTGGTCTTCTTCGCCGTGGCCGTGGTCTTCTTCGCCGGCGTCGCCTTCTTGGCGGTCGTCTTCTTCGCGGCGCCCGTCGCCTTCTTGGCGGTGGTCTTCTTGGCCGCGGCCTTCTTGACCGTCGCGGAAGCACCACCGGAAAGGCTGCCCTTCGGCGCCTTCTTCACCGAGACCTCGCCGCCGCGCGGCAGCTTCTTCGAGCCGCTCACCAGGTCCTTGAAGCCCTGACCGGCGCGGAAGCGCGGCACCGAGGTCTTCTTGACCCGAACGCGCTCCCCCGTCTGCGGGTTGCGGGCGTAACGGGCCGGGCGGTCGACCTTCTCGAACGAACCGAAGCCGGTGACCGAAACCCTTTCCCCGGCGACGACCGCACGGACGACCGCGTCCAGTACGGCGTCGACCGCGTCGGCGGCCTGCTGACGCCCGCCGACCTTGTCCGCAATCGCTTCTACGAGCTGCGCCTTGTTCACGTCTTCCCCTTCGGAGACATTGCCAGAACGAAAGTGTTCAAGCGTTTTCGCACGTTAGGCAGATATATACCGCAAATCAAACACGAAACGGGCTAATCACCCTTGTGCCGCAACGAACTCGGGCTGTCGCGGAGTTCTCAGCGTTCCTCTTCCGGGATTCGACCCTCGTCGAGGTCAGCCATGAACCGCTCCAGACGCCTTGCCGCACCGGCGAGATCGTGCTTGGCCACGGCCGTAATGACCAGCAGCTTCCGGGTCAGCGCCATCCGTACGCCCTCCGGGACTTGCAGTGTGCGCACTTGTGTGTGCGCTTCCTTGAGTTGGGCCGCGACCGCCGTATAGAGCTCGAGTTGGCCGTCGCGTTCCATGCACAGATTGTGCCATCTGGGGCGAGTTGTCGCCTGCGCAGGGGGCAACTGCGGCCCGTGGCGGCCTTCCGAACACCCCGGCGCAGCACGGCTTTCCGGTTCACGTACCCCGCCAACCACCCTCGTAACGTGGGGAGTTGGCAGGTCGGCCGGGTGCGGTCGAAGGGCCCGGGAGGCAGACACGGCTGTACCCCCAACCGTCCACGATTGGGGGTACAGAGGGGTGTTGCGGGTGGCTGAAACCAGCCTTGTGTCAGCCGCTCGTCCGGTCCACGAGTCAGACCCGGAGCGTCTTCGGCTTGTACGAAGGGCGCTTCGCCTCGTACGCGGAGATGTCGCCCTCGTTCTGCAGGGTGATGGAGATGTCGTCCAGGCCGTTCAGCAGCCGCCAGCGGGCGTTCTCGTCGAGCTCGAAGGCGGCGGTGATGCCTTCGGCGCGCACCTCGCGGGTCTCCAGGTCCACCGTGATCTCGGTCTGCGGGTCGTTCTCGGTGAGTTCCTGGAGCGCGTCCACGATGCGCTGCTCCAGAACCACGGTGAGCAGGCCGTTCTTCAGCGAGTTGCCGCGGAAGATGTCAGCGAAGCGGGACGAGATCACGGCCTTGAAGCCGTAGTTCTGCAGCGCCCAGACGGCGTGCTCGCGCGAGGAGCCCGTGCCGAAGTCGGGGCCGGCGACCAGGACCGTGGCGCCGTCGCGCTCGGGCTGGTTGAGGATGAACGACGGGTCCTTGCGCCAGGCCTCGAACAGCCCGTCCTCGAAACCGTCCCTGGTCACCTTCTTGAGCCAGTGGGCCGGGATGATCTGGTCGGTGTCGACGTTGCTGCGGCGCAGCGGGACGGCCCGGCCGGTGTGCGTGGTGAATGCTTCCATGGCTTCTCAGACTCCAGCGGGCGTACGGGCGGCAGGCGCGTCGGACAGGTCGGCCGGGGAGGCCAGATGGCCCAGCACGGCGGTGGCGGCGGCGACCTGCGGCGAGACCAGATGCGTCCGGCCGCCCTTGCCCTGCCTGCCCTCGAAGTTGCGGTTGGAGGTGGACGCGGAGCGCTCGCCGGGGGCCAGCTGGTCGGGGTTCATGCCCAGACACATCGAGCAGCCCGCGTGCCGCCATTCGGCGCCGGCCTGCTTGAAGACCACGTCCAGACCCTCGGAGACGGCCTGCAGACCGACCCGCGCGGAGCCCGGGACGACCAGCATCCGTACGCCGTCGGCGACTTTGCGGCCCTCGACGATCGCGGCGGCCGCGCGCAGGTCCTCGATGCGGCCGTTGGTGCACGAGCCCACGAAGACCGTGTCAACCTTGATCTCGCGCAGCGGCCGGCCCGCGGTCAACCCCATGTACTCCAGGGCCTTTTCGGCGGCCAGGCGCTCCGAAGCGTCCTCGTACGAAGCCGGGTCGGGGACGTCCGCCGAAAGGGGTGCGCCCTGGCCCGGGTTGGTGCCCCAGGTGACGAACGGCGCCAGCGAGGTGGCGTCGATGACGACCTCGGCGTCGAATTCCGCGTCCGCGTCCGACTTCAGGGTCTTCCAGTACGCGACGGCGGCGTCCCAGTCCTCGCCCTCGGGGGCGTGATCGCGGCCCCTGATGTACTCGAAGGTGGTCTCGTCGGGGGCGATCATGCCCGCGCGGGCGCCGGCCTCGATCGACATGTTGCAGATGGTCATCCGGGCTTCCATCGAGAGCTTCTCGATGGCCGGGCCGCGGTATTCCAGGATGTAGCCCTGGCCGCCGCCGGTGCCGATCCTGGCGATGATCGCCAGGATCAGGTCCTTGGCGGTGACGTCCTCGGGCAGTTCGCCCTCGACCGTGATGGCCATGGTCTTCGGGCGGGCCAGCGGCAGCGTCTGGGTGGCCAGCACGTGCTCGACCTGCGAGGTGCCGATGCCGAACGCCAGCGCGCCGAAGGCGCCGTGCGTGGAGGTGTGGGAGTCGCCGCAGACCACGGTGGTGCCCGGCTGGGTCAGGCCCAGCTGCGGTCCCACCACATGGACGACGCCCTGCTCCACGTCGCCCAGGGAGTGCAGCCGGACACCGAACTCGGCGCAGTTCTTGCGCAGCGTCTCCAGCTGGGCCCGGGAGACCGGGTCCGCGATGGGCTTGTCGATGTCGAGGGTCGGGGTGTTGTGATCCTCGGTGGCGATGGTGAGGTCGAGGCGGCGCACGGGACGGCCGGCCTGCCGGAGGCCGTCGAAGGCCTGCGGGCTGGTCACCTCGTGCAGCAGGTGCAGATCGATGAAGAGGAGGTCGGGCTCGCCCTCGGCGCGCCGGACGACGTGGTCGTCCCAGACCTTCTCCGCGAGTGTCCTACCCATCGCTTTCCCTCCGGCCGGCCTGTGTGGCGCCGGCCCAACTAGAGATCTCCGGGGCGGCGACGCTCGTACCCCTCGTACCTGACGTCTGCCACCGGGCCCGTTGGTCCGCGGGCCGCTGTGCTTACCAGGGTGGCGCCTTCCACGGAAAATTGAACTTGCGTTTCACAGAGTGAGACGCGAGTATCGTTTCATGGACAACAGTAGCGGCGTAGGAGTTCTGGACAAGGCAGCCCTTGTCCTGAGCGCCCTGGAGTCCGGACCGGCCACCCTCGCAGGGCTGGTCGCGGCGACCGGGCTGGCACGACCCACGGCACATCGGCTCGCCGTGGCACTCGAACACCACCGCATGGTGGCGCGCGACATGCAGGGCCGTTTCATTCTCGGACCGCGACTCGCCGAGCTGGCCGCGGCCGCGGGCGAGGACCGCCTGCTCGCGACGGCGGGCCCGGTGCTCACGCATCTGCGCGACATCACGGGCGAGAGCGCGCAGCTCTACCGCCGGCAGGGCGACATGCGCATCTGTGTCGCCGCGGCCGAGCGGCTCTCGGGCCTGCGGGACACCGTCCCGGTGGGCTCGACGCTCACCATGAAGGCGGGCTCCTCGGCCCAGATCCTGATGGCCTGGGAGGAGCCCGAGCGTCTGCACCGCGGTCTGCAGGGCGCCCGCTTCACGGCGACGGCCCTCTCGGGCGTACGGCGCCGGGGCTGGGCCCAGTCGATCGGTGAGCGCGAGCCGGGCGTGGCGTCCGTCTCCGCGCCGGTCCGCGGCCCGTCGAACCGCGTGGTCGCCGCCGTCTCGGTCTCCGGACCGATCGAGCGGCTGACCCGTCACCCGGGGCGCATGCACGCCCAGGCGGTCATCGACGCCGCCGGACGCCTCTCCGAGGCCCTGCGCCGCACGGGCTGACCCGGATCGGGGGCGGGGCCGGCCTCAACGCCGCGGCAGGCCCTCCCCCTTCCCAGGCACCCCCTGCGCCCGGGTCGCGAACCCCGGGGTCCCCCGCGCCCAGCCGGACTTCCCGTTCCCGCGCCTCACCGGCCCGCGCGCCCCGCTCGCCCGCCGCTCCCCCGCCCGGCCTTCCCGCCCCCGGGCTCAGCGCAGCCCGGGCCCCCCAACGCCGCTTTCCCCCGCCGCGGCACCCTCCGCCGGCACGGACCCGTCCGGCGCCGCGGGCTCCCCCGGCCGGGCCGACCGGTGCGCGAACCGGTCGGCCGCGCGCCGCCCCCGCTTCTGCAGCGGCAGGACACCGTGCGCCGCCGCGAGGCCGAAGGGCGGCATGTCGATGTAGACCGACTCGTACGACCCCTCCGGCACGACGTAGGCCTCGTGCCACAGCCCGACGTGCTGACGCACCTTGCCCGCCCGCTCCTTGCGGTTGAAGATCGCCCACGCCCGGTGATGGAACATGTCGGGCGCCGCCGCGTACGCGTAGAGCTTCTCCTTGGACTCCCAGTACTGGACCACGTAGTACGTCCGCGGGGAGGCGGTCAGCAGGACGTGGCCGAGCAGCCCCCGGCTCTTGTCGGCGGCCAGTTCGCGCAGCATGCGGGGCATCGCAAGGAGGACCGGCAGCCAGTGGTGCACCGCCCAGAAGTGGTTGACGCGCACGCCGATCAGCAGGACGACCACGTCCCCCTCGGCGGCTGCGGTGATCCGGCCCTCGATCGGCTTGGCGAACATGGCGGCCCCCTGAGTTGGATAACAGCACTATCCAAGTGCGTGATGCTTGGATAGTGCCGTTATCCAGGGAGGAGCGCAAGACATGCGGCTGACGGAACTGAGCGAGCGAAGCGGCGTGTCCCTCGCGACGATCAAGTACTACCTGCGCGAAGGGCTGTTGGCGCCGGGCCGCCGGATCGGCGCGACGACCGCCGAGTACGACGAGAGCCATCTGCGCCGGCTGCGGCTGGTACGTGCCCTGATCCAGGTCGGCCGGGTGCCGGTGGCCACGGCCAGGGAGATCCTCACTCATGTCGACGACGACTCCCTCGGCCGCACGATCCGGCTGGGCGCGGCCCTGTGGGCGCTGCCGCAGGAGCCCGAGCCCGACGAGGCGGACCCCGCCGTGGTGACCGCGCGCCGCGAGGTGGACCGGCTGCTGGAGATGCTGGGCTGGGACACGGCACGGGAGTTGAGCACGCTCTCGCCCGTACACCGCTCACTGGTGACGGCGGTGGCCACGCTCATCCGGCTCGGCTATCCCTGGAACGCCGAACACATGGCGCCCTACGCGGAGTTGATGCACCGGGCGGCCGTGCGCGACCTGGATTTCGTGGAGACGCATCCGTCCGAGGCGGAGAAGGTGGAGACGGCGGTCGCGGCGGCGATCCTCTTCGAGCCGGTCCTCAAGGCGCTGCACCGGCTGGCCCAGGAGGAGGAGTCGGCACGGCGGTACGGCATCGAGTGAGGTGGTACGGCTCACACGGGACAGTCGGCGCCTGTGGCCGTACGGGCGGCGAGAGGGCGGGTACGCCGAAGGGCCCCCACCGCAGTGGAGGCCCTTCGAACCGCGTACCCCCGACCGGATTCGAACCGGCGCTACCGCCTTGAGAGGGCGGCGTGCTAGGCCGCTACACAACGGGGGCGAGGATCACAGGTGATCCAGCTGGGCTACCAGGACTCGAACCTAGAACAACGGAACCAGAAACCGTCGTGTTGCCAATTACACCATAGCCCAATGGTGGTCTAGACCACGCGTACCCCCGACCGGATTCGAACCGGCGCTACCGCCTTGAGAGGGCGGCGTGCTAGGCCGCTACACAACGGGGGCCCTAGCGATCCTGCATGAGAGTCAGCGGGTGCGACCCGGACTGTCCCCCTGGGAAGGATCTGTACCCCCGACCGGATTCGAACCGGCGCTACCGCCTTGAGAGGGCGGCGTGCTAGGCCGCTACACAACGGGGGCCTTGCAGAGACTGGACTCTGCGATGCAGATAAGCTCTGCGAGCTGGCCTACCAGGACTCGAACCTAGACTAACGGAACCAGAAACCGTCGTGCTGCCAATTACACCATAGGCCACTGAAACACCATCCCCGTGGGGATTCTGTTTTAGCGTGCGCCTCGGGTTCCGGCCTTTCGGCCCGCTGTCCGGCGGCGCAGGAAGAACATTACCCGAAGGTGGACGGCGCTCCAAAACGGGTATCGGCGCCGAGGAGCGCGGGGAGTTCGGCCAGCGAGGCGATCCGGCGCGGACCCACGGGCGGCACGGCCGTGACGGTGTGGGCACCGTCACGGTCGATCCACACGGAGAGCAGTCCCGCGTCGAGGGCGCCCCGGCCGTCGATCTCCGGGTGGTCGCCGACGTACGCGACCTGGTGCGGGGGCAGGCCGAGGGCCTCGCAGGCCGCGTGGAAGGCCTCCGGGGCGGGCTTGGAGACGCCCAGCTCGGCGGCGCACAGCACGGCCTCGAAGCGGTCCCGCACCCCGAGGACGCGCAGCTTGCGATCCTGCACGTGGAGGCTGGAGTTGGACAGGACCGCGTGGCGGTGACTGGTGGCGAGCGCGTCCAGGACGGGCAGCACGTCCGGGAAGAGGGTCCAGACGGCCTCGTAGTGCCCGAGGTAGCGCTGGAACCAGGCGTCGGCCTCCGCGTCGGTGAGTTCCCGCGCGAGGAAGGCGCGTACCCGGTCCCGGCGCTGCTCCTCGAAGGTGACCTCCCCCGCCGCGAACCGCGCCCACTGCCGGTCGGTGTGCTCCCGCCAGTGGGCGAGGGCCCGCTCGACGGTCCCGTACGCGTCGAGCAGGCCCTCGGCGGCCAGGTGCCCGCGCATGCCGGACCGGTCGGCGCTGGTGTAGTCGAAGATCGTGTCGTCGATGTCCCAGATCACGGCCTCGATGCCCATGGTCCGACGGTAGCTCCGGGCGGGGGTGTCTGTCCGCCGGGGAACGGACGCGCCGAGGGGGCGGCTTCCGGTGCGGACGCCGCCCCCTCGGTGTGCCGTGCGGTTACGCCGCCAGCCGGGCCAGGGCGGCGTCGACGCGGGCCAGGGTCTTCTCCCTGCCCAGGATCTCCAGGGACTCGAAGAGGGGCAGGCCGATCGTGCGGCCGGTGACGGCGACCCGGACGGGGGCCTGGGCCTTGCCGAGCTTGAGGCCGTGCTCCTCGCCGGCGGCCAGGACGGCCTCCTTGAGGGACTCGGGGCTCGACCAGTCGGCCGCCTCCAGCCTGGCGCGCGCCGTGCGCAGCAGCGCGTCCGACCCCTCCTTCATGGCCTTGGTCCAGTGCGCCTCGTCGAAGACCGGCTCCGCCAGGAACAGGAAGTCGACGTTGTCCGTGATCTCGGAGAGGACCTTGAGGCGGGTCTGCGCGTGCGGCGCGACGGCCAGCCACTTCGCCTCGTCGAAGTCCTCCGGCGCCCAGGGGGCGAAGGGGGCCTTCAGCCAGGGCGCGCAGCGCTCGGTGAAGTCCTTCACGTCGAGCAGGCGGATGTGGTCGGCGTTGATCGCCTCGGCCTTCTTGAGGTCGAAGCGGGCCGGGTTGGGGTTCACGTCCGCGATGTCGAAGGCGGCGACCATCTCGTCGACGGAGAAGATGTCGCGGTCCGCGGAGAGCGACCAGCCCAGCAGGGAGAGGTAGTTGAGCAGGCCCTCCGGGAGGAAGCCGCGCTCGCGGTAGAGGTTCAGCGAGGACTGCGGGTCGCGCTTGGACAGCTTCTTGTTGCCCTCGCCCATGACGTACGGCAGGTGACCGAAGGCCGGGGTCTCCTTGGCGATGCCCAGCTCCCGCAGCGCCTTGTAGAGGGCGATCTGCCGCGGGGTGGAGGAGAGCAGGTCCTCGCCGCGCAGGACGTGGGTGATCTCCATCAGCGCGTCGTCGACGGGGTTGACCAGGGTGTAGAGCGGGGCGCCGTTCGCGCGGACGATGCCGTAGTCCGGCACGTTCTCCGGGAGGTAGGTGATCTCGCCGCGGACCAGGTCCGTGAAGGTGACCGGCTCGTCGGGCATGCGGAAGCGGACGATGGGCGTACGGCCCTCGGTCTCGTAGGCGGCCTTCTGCTCGGCGGTCAGCTCGCGGCAGTGGCCGTCGTAGCCGGACGGCCGGCCGGCGGCGCGGGCGGCGTCGCGGCGGGTGTCCAGTTCCTCCGTGGAGCAGTAGCAGTGGTACGCGTGACCGGCGTCCAGGAGCTTCCGCGCGACGTCCTTGTAGAGGTCCATGCGCTGCGACTGGCGGTACGGCGCGTGCGGGCCGCCGACCTCGGGGCCCTCGTCCCAGTCGAAGCCCAGCCAGCGCATCGAGTCGAGCAGCTGCCGGTAGGACTCCTCGGAGTCGCGGGCCGCGTCGGTGTCCTCGATGCGGAAGACGAGCGTGCCTTCGTGGTGCCGGGCGAACGCCCAGTTGAACAGGGCGGTGCGGACCAGGCCCACGTGGGGGTTGCCGGTCGGGGACGGACAGAAACGTACGCGTGGGGGCACCCCCTGCCCGGCCGGGGTCGAGGGACTGGAGGAGTTCGCGTTAGCCACGCTTGATCACCTTGTTGGTGAGAGTGCCGATGCCTTCGATGGTGACGGCGACCTCGTCGCCGACGTTGAGGGGGCCGACCCCCGCGGGGGTGCCCGTGAGGATCACGTCGCCGGGGAGCAGCGTCATGGCCTCGGTGATGTTGACGATCAGGTCCTCGACGGAGTGGATCATCTCACTGGTCCGGCCGAGCTGGCGCTGCTGCCCGTTGACCGTGCACTGGATGGTGATGCCCTCGGCGACGGCCGACAGTTCGAGGTCCGTCTCCACCCAGGGGCCGAGCGGGCAGGAGGAGTCGAAGCCCTTGGCCCGCGCCCACTGCTTCTCGCGCCTCTGCACGTCGCGCGCGGTGACGTCGTTGGCGCAGGTGAAGCCGAGGATGACGTCCTTGACGCGCTCGCGCGGGACCTCGCGGCACATGCGGCCGATGACCACCGCGAGCTCCGCCTCGTGGTGCAGCTCGTTCGAGAAGGAGGGGTAGGCGATCTCGTCGCCGGGGCCGGTGACGGAGGTCGACGGCTTGAAGAAGGCGAACGGGGTCTCGGGCACCTCGTTGCCGAGTTCCCGCGCGTGGTCCGCGTAGTTGCGGCCGAAGGCGACGACCTTGTTCGGGAGCACGGGAGGCAGCAGCCTGACCTTGTTCAGCGGGACCTTCGTGCCGGAGAGCTCGAAGTCCGCGAACGGGATGCCCTTGATGATGTCGAGGACGAGCTCGTCCGGCCTGTCGCCCTCGACCGCGCCGAAAGCGACGTTGCCGTCGATGGAGAATCTGGCGATGCGCACGGGTTGCTGGCGCCCCTCTGCTGAGCCGGCTGGAGTCTGACGCTCCAGGCTAACGCGGCAGGGGGCGGGCATCTCGCGCATGCCGCGCGGTGCGATCGGGCCGCCGCCGGCGCGGACGGCGGCCGGGGTGCGCCCTACTCGGCGACGGCCGCCGCGACCGGGGCTTCCATGAGGATCGTGCGGCGGGGGTTGGCGGTCTGCGCGGGAAGCTCCACGGAGTGCTCCTGCCGCTCCGGCGTGCGCAGTTCCTCGGCGTCGGTGAGGTGCGCCAGCGTCGTGCGTCGCGGGTTGGCAATGTTGTGGAACATCATCGTGGTCTTCACTGGTGTTCTCGACCTCGTGGGTGCGGGCGCCCCGCGGGCCCCGGGGGCCTCGCGCGGGCGCGGGTTGTCGGATTCGCCATCCCTGTAAAGCGTCAGGCTAAACATGCGATTCCCCGGCGATGGCGTGAAGACGCCATGATTGCCGTGTGAGTTTGCTCACTTACTAGTGGGCATATGGCGCGAAGTGGACAGACACCCCTACCCGGCGAAACGGACATTGCTCCACTGAAGCCCGCATTCCGCTCCCGATCATGGCGACTGGGACACCGGGTCCCCCCTATGGACTCGTACGCATATGCCCCATATGAACGGGATCTCTCTGCACGTCTCGTGACGCGCCCCTCACAAGGTGTCACAGTGGTCACAGCCTGGTACTCGGGCCTTGTTGGAGATCCGGCACTGTGCTGGAATTCCACGGACCGCCGCGGGATGGAACCGGCGCGCAGGGGCGCAACGCAGCGCCGAGTGGCGGCGGGAAAGGGGAGCCAGCGCCGGTCACTCACGACCACCAGAGGGGCGCACTGCGCCCTTGAACGACGCCGACACCGTCCCACCGCCTGTGCGGAGGGACGCCTGGTCCAGAGGTTGCGACGCTAGTGCAGGGACGTTTCAAGAGGGATGGCAGCGCTTCGGCGGAGCCGGAGCCGCACGGCGGGACCGACCGCGGTTCCTCGCCCCAGCACGCCCAGAACCCGGGACCGGCAGAGGTCGGCGGTGGCAGCGGTGACCGTTCCGCGCGCTCCGGCGCGAAGGGTGCCGGCACCCCCGCCGCCGCGACGGTGGCGGCCCCGACCGGCCCCGGCTCCCGAATAGCACTGCGCAACTGGCGCATCTCGACCCGTCTGGTCTCGCTGCTCGCCCTCCCCGTGGTCGCCGCGACCTCGCTCGGCGCGCTGCGCATCAACCAGTCCATGGACGACATCCAGCAGCTCGACAACATGCGGCTGCTGACGGAGATGACCAAGCAGGCGACCGAGCTCGCCGTCGCGCTCCAGGACGAGCGCGACCAGTCGGCCGGACCGCTCGCCCACGGCGGCACCGCGGCCGACTTCACCGTCAGGGGCGTCCGCGACAAGACGGACGACGCGAGCAAGGCGTTCCTGCAGGGCACCCAGCAGATCGACGACGCGAGCGGCGAGGGCCAGCTCACGGGCGTCCGCGACAGCATCGTCGGCATCGCGAGCGAACTGGGCGGCCTCAACACCATTCGCAACAACGCCTACAAGGACGCGAAGAACTCCACGCAGACCGTCGAGGCGTACCACCGCCTCATCTCCCAGCTGCTCGACCTCTCCCAGGACATGGCCGAGGCGACCAGCAACCCGGAGATGATCCAGCGCACCCGCGCCCTGTCGGCCTTCTCCTCCGCCAAGGAGTACGCGTCGGTCCAGCGGGCCGTCATCGCGGCGGCGCTGCCCGCGAGCGACAAGACCTTCGGCTCGCTGTCCGCGAACGACCGGCTGTACGCCCTCTCGGCCCAGACCAGCCAGAAGTCCGAGCTGGAGAGCTTCGAGAACATCTACGGCGACGGCGCCGAGGACCTGACGAAGACCATCGACGCGAACAACCCCACGATCAAGTCGGCGGACCGGTACGCGGGCCGCGTGCTGAGCAGCGAAGCCGGCATGCGCTCGCAGGACAAGCGCTCGTACAAGGACTGGATCGACGCCGACTCCAGCAAGATCGAGCTGATGTCGAAGATCGAGCTGACGCTGCTCAACCAGATGGAGCAGAAGGCCCGTGAGCTGCGCAGCGAGTCCGAGCGCGAAGCGATCATCTCCGGTGCGCTGATCCTGCTCGTCCTCGGTGTCTCCCTGGTCGGCGCCTTCGTCGTGGCCCGGTCCATGATCCGCTCGCTGCGCCGGCTGCAGGACACCGCGACCCGGGTCGCCCAGGACCGGCTGCCCGAGCTGGTCAAGCAGCTGTCCGAGTCCGACCCGCAGGACGTCGACACCTCGGTCGAGTCGGTCGGTGTGCACTCCCGGGACGAGATCGGCCAGGTGGCCGCGGCCTTCGACGACGTGCACCGCGAGGCCGTCCGGCTGGCCGCCGAGCAGGCGCTCCTCCGGGGCAACGTCAACGCGATGTTCACCAACCTCTCGCGCCGCTCGCAGGGCCTCATCCAGCGTCAGCTCTCGCTCATCTCCGAGCTGGAGTCCCGCGAGGCCGACCCGGACCAGCTGTCCTCGCTGTTCAAGCTCGACCACCTCGCCACCCGCATGCGCCGTAACGGCGAGAACCTCCTCGTGCTCGCCGGTGAGGAGCCGGGCCGCAGGTGGACGCGTCCGGTCCCGCTGGTCGACGTGCTCCGCGCCGCGGCGTCCGAGGTGGAGCAGTACGAGCGCATCGAACTGTCCTCGGTCCCGACGACCGAGGTCGCCGGCCGGGTCGTCAACGACCTCGTGCACCTGCTCGCCGAGCTGCTGGAGAACGCGACCTCGTTCTCCTCCCCGCAGACCAAGGTCAAGGTCACCGGTCACGCCCTGCCGGACGGCCGCGTGCTGATCGAGATCCACGACACCGGCATCGGCCTCTCGCCCGAGGACCTCGCCGCGATCAACGAGCGGCTCGCCTCGCCGCCCACCGTGGACGTGTCGGTCTCCCGCCGCATGGGTCTGTTCGTGGTCGGCCGCCTGTCGCAGCGTCACGGCATCCGCATCCAGCTGCGCCCCTCCGACTCCGGCGGCACGACGGCCCTCGTCATGCTCCCCGTCGATGTCGCCCAGGGCGGTAAGAAGGTTCCCGGCAAGCCGGGCCAGGGCGCTCCGGTCACCGGTGGTCCGGCCGCCGCGCAGGCCGCCGCAGGCGTCGCCGCGGCCCGCCGCGGCAACGGCCAGGGCGGACCGGCTCTCGGCGGAGGCGCTCCCGCCGCCGGCGGCGGGCTCCTCGGTGCCGCGCCGCAGCGCGGCCAGGTGGGCCCCGGCCAGGGGTCGCGTGCCGCACTGCCCGGCAGCAACCAGGGCACTCGCCCCGGAGCGCCGGGCGGAGCGCGCGGGCCGCAGGGTCCCGCCCTGCCGGCGCAGCACAACCCGGGCAACCCGTCGCAGGGCAGGCCGGCTCCGGCCGGTGCCGGCGCGGGCGGGTACGGCCAGAGCGCGCCGGGCGCCCCGCAGGGCCTCCAGGCCGCCGGGACCGGCGTACCGCAGAACTTCAACGAGGGCACCGGCACCCGCCGGAGCGGCTTCGGCGACGCCGGAACCGGCACGCCTCAGGGCGGCTTCGGCGACGCGGTGCCCGGTGCGCAGCAGGCCGGTCCCGCGGCCGCACCCCCGCAGCAGCCCAAGGAGTCCCGCGGCCGTCGCAGGCCGCAGCTGCCCGGGCGCGGCGGCGGCGCGCGTGCCGAGCTGCCCGGCGGCAACGCCCAGCAGCGGCCGAGCTGGAGCGACGAGAACGCCCAGCCGCCGGTGCCGCGTGCCTCGCTCGACGCCCCGCGCGGACACGAGGAGCCGGACCCGCTGTCCTCGACCTCGCGGCTGCCGCGCGTCGACGACCGTCAGGGCCCGGGCTCGACGTCGGAGATCCCCCGGATCGACGACCGCCAGGGACCCGGGGCCACCTCGGAGTTCGCCCGCCCGGACTACAACGCCCCGCGCCCCGGCGCGGCGGCTGCGCAGAACACCGGGTCGTACGCCCGCCCCGACCTCTACGGCGGCACGAACCCGGCGTCCGCGTCGGCCACGGGACAGTTCCCGGCGCCCGGTTACGGCGCTCAGGACCCGTCGGCCACCGGCCAGTTCCAGCAGCCGCAGGTCAACGGGGCCGGGGGCCCGGCCGACTTCGGCGCGCCCCGTCCGCCCGCCCCGCAGCGTCAGCAGCCGCAGCAGCGTCCCGCGCGTCCGCAGGAGCCCGAGGCCCTGCCGCCGGCGGGTCCGGGCGACGGCCGTACGCCGCTGTACGACACGCTGGAGACCAACTGGTTCCACGGTCAGGCACAGGGCGGCCAGGCACAGCCCGGTCAGCCGCAGGGCAACCAGGCGCAGCCCCAGGGCGGTCTGGTGCCGGGCGGTCAGACCCCCGGCGGTCAGACCCCGGGCGGTCGGCACAACGGCTCCCAGGGTCCCCAGCAGGCTTTCCAGCAGCAGTCGCAGGCACCGGCCGCACCCTCGCGGCCGGGCGGCCCGTCGGCCTCCTCCTCGTGGCGCAGCTCTCCGAACGACGATCTCGTCCGGCAGGCAGAGCGCGTCCGTCAGCCGTCGGCAGGCGGGGTCACCACCTCAGGCCTGCCGCGCCGCGTCCCGCGTGCGAACCTCGTCGCGGGCACGGCTCAGCAGCAACAGCACCAACCCGGTCCGCAGGTATCGCGTGCGCCCGATGACGTACGCGGCCGGCTGACCAATCTCCGACGGGGCATCCAGCAGGGTCGCCAGGCCGGTAGTGGCCAGACCGGCAGCTTCCCCAGCCCCACTCACCAGCAGGAGCACTAGTTGAGCCCGATGAGCCAGGCGGCACAGAATCTGAACTGGTTGATCACCAACTTCGTGGACAACACCCCAGGGGTGTCCCACACCGTCGTCGTGTCCGCCGACGGACTCCTTCTGGCCATGTCCGAAGGCTTCCCGCGCGATCGCGCCGACCAGCTCGCGGCGGTCGCGTCCGGGCTGACCTCGCTCACGGCCGGGGCGTCCCGGATCTTCGAGGGCGGCACGGTGGCCCAGACCGTCGTGGAGATGGAGCGCGGCTTCCTCTTCCTGATGTCCGTCTCGGACGGATCGTCGTTGGCGGTCCTCTCCCACCCCGAGTGCGACATCGGCCTCGTCGGCTACGAGATGGCACTGCTCGTCGACCGCGCTGGCGCCGTGCTCACGCCCGACCTGCGTGCCGAACTACAGGGAAGTCTGCTCCACTGACGGCCCTGGTTCCAGCGAACTCACGCAATCACCGTCCGGCCGACACAATCCCCCCACCGGCCCTTCCCGACGGCACGACTGACCGACTTGCTGTCCCGCCCGGAGGATTCATGACCCCGCCCACCGCCTCTCATGATCCGTACGCAGAGCCGTACGGGGACGAGGGCGACCAGCCGCTGGTACGTCCCTATGCGATGACCGGCGGCCGGACCCGGCCGCGCTACCAGCTCGCCATCGAGGCGCTGATCAGCACCACGGCGGACCCGGCGCAGCTGATGGGGCTGCTCCCCGAGCACCAGCGAATATGCCACCTCTGCCGAGAGGTGAAGTCGGTGGCCGAAGTATCGGCCCTGCTGTCCATGCCTCTGGGTGTGGCCAGGATTCTTGTCGCGGACCTCGCCGAGGCCGGACTCGTCGCCATCCACCAGCCGGGCGGCGACGAGAACAACGGCGGTGCACCGGACGTGACACTGCTCGAAAGGGTGCTCAGTGGACTTCGCAAGCTCTGACGGAGGCCGGACGACCACCTCCGCGAAGATCGTGGTGGCGGGTGGCTTCGGCGTGGGCAAGACCACGTTCGTCGGCGCCGTCTCGGAGATCAACCCGCTGCGCACCGAGGCCGTCATGACGTCCGCCTCGGCGGGCATCGACGACCTCACCCACACCGGAGACAAGACGACGACGACCGTCGCCATGGACTTCGGCCGTATCACCCTGGACCAGGACCTGATCCTGTACCTGTTCGGCACCCCCGGCCAGGACCGGTTCTGGTTCATGTGGGACGACCTCGTCCGCGGCGCCATCGGTGCCGTGGTCCTCGTGGACACCCGCAGGCTCGCCGACTGCTTCCCCGCGGTCGACTACTTCGAGAACTCGGGCCTGCCGTTCGTCATCGCCCTCAACGGCTTCGACGGGCACCAGCCGTACTCGCCCGAAGAGGTGCGCGAGGCGCTCCAGATCGGTCCGGACGCCCCGATCATCACGACGGACGCCCGGCACCGCGCCGACGCGAAGAGTGCGCTGATCACCCTGGTCGAGCACGCGCTCATGGCCCGTCTCCGGTAGGCGCCCGGGAGCACCTCGCAGAATTCGGGAACGCCATACGGCAGTTGTCGTAGATTGGCTGTAGCCGGCTGTGTCCTTCGACACGGCCGGCCTCAGTGTTCATAACGTTTCGACAGAGATATCCGGTCAGACCGCCACGCGTCGCGGTCGCTTGGTGTCGCTGCGCTGATGAGTGCCCCGCCTTTTGGCGGGGCTCGCTCTTTATGACCGTTTTATCTAAGACATACATCACTCGGAATCGTTGGTTCCAAGTGTTTGGAAGAGCGCCGCCTGACGTGCTGGAATGCCTGAACTGCCCAGTAGACAAGGGCGCTGGAGACACCGCGGCACAACGTAGGTGCCGACGCCGAGAGGTTGTTGGTCGAGTGAGGCGAAGCACGAACGGTCCCGAGCCGTCGGCACGGGGCAACTTCACCCCGCCGCCGCGCGGAGCGGCGCCCGCACAAGTGTCCGACCCGGAGCCGATGGCGGCGCCCGCCCCGAGCGGCGGACGTTTCTCCCCGCGCAACTGGCGTGTACCGGCCCGGCTGAACGCGATCCTGCTCATACCCGTGCTGGTCGGCCTGGTCATGGGCGGCTTCCAGGTGAAGGGCTCGATCGACACCTGGCAGGAGGCCGAGGACGCGGAGAAGACCGCACGCCTCGTGCGGGCCTCCCTGACCTACGCCAACCAGCTCATCGAGGAACGCGACATCACCGCGGCCCCGCTGCTGAGCGGCGCCGGGGAGAAGAACGCGACCGTCCGCAAGGCCCGTGCCGCCACCGACAAGGCCGCCGACGCCTTCGACGAGGCCGCCGACAACATGCCGGCCAAGCCGGGCCTCGAGCGTCGCCTCACCCTGTTCCGCAAGGTCGAGCCCGGCCTGATCACGCTGCGCAAGACCGCGTACACGAACAAGCTCTCCGGTGTGAAGACCGAAGAGGGCTACGTCGCGATCCAGCACCCGCTCATGGAGTTCGCCAACGAGCTCGGCCTCGGCACCGGAAACATCACCAGCTACGGCCGGACCGTCTACGCGATCTCGCTCACCAAGGCGGCCCTCTCCCTGCAGCGGTCCATCGGTACGCACCTGCTGGTCAAGCCGGGCCCCGGCACCGGCAGCCTGACCAGCCAGCGCGTCGCCCTCTCCTCGTACGCCTACCTCGAGGGCATCGCCGTCGAGGAGTACATCGGCGGTGGCACCGCGGCCGACGCCGCCAAGCTCGAGACGGCCCGGAAGAAGCTCCAGGCCGACGGCGAGAACCAGGCCAAGGAGGCCGCCGCGGCCGCCCAGGCCAAGGGCGAGACCTACGTACCGCCGCCGTCCGAGCCCAACGCCATGGTCTCCGCGCTCGCGTCCCTGCAGTCCACGGACCCCAGCGAGCGTGCGGCGCTCGCCGCCAAGGGCACCACCACGCAGAACTGGTGGGCGCTCAACACCGCCAAGTTCGACGCCTACCGCACCATCGAGTCCGACCTCGCCGACAAGGCCGTGACCGAGGCCGCCGGTATCGCCGACGACGCCAAGCGGTCCACCTTCATCACCGGTGCGGCCGTCGTCCTCGCCCTGCTCGCCGCGTTCGTCCTGGCCGGCATGGTGGCCCGCCAGATGAGCCGCGCCATGCGCCAGCTGCGCAACGCCGCCTTCACCGTCGCCGAGCAGCGCCTGCCGATGCTGGTCGACCAGCTCTCCCGCACCGACCCCGGCCGCGTCGACACCCGCGTCACGCCCATCCCGATCACCACCACGGACGAGATCGGCGAAGTCGCCCGCGCCTTCGACCAGGTCCACCGTGAGGCCGTCCGGCTCGCCGCCGAGCAGGCCCTCCTGCGGGGCAACATCAACGCGATCTTCACCAACCTGTCGCGCCGCAACCAGTCCCTGATCGAGGGCCAGCTGACCCTGATCACCGACCTGGAGAACAACGAGGCCGACCCGGACCAGCTGGAGAACCTCTTCCGCCTGGACCACCTCGCGACCCGTATGCGCCGCAACGGCGAGAACCTCCTGGTCCTCGCCGGCGAGGAGCCGGGCCGCCGCTGGGACCAGCCGGTGCCGCTCGTCGACGTGCTGCGCGCCGCCTCCTCCGAGGTGGAGCAGTACGAGCGCGTCGAGCTCTCCGGTGTCCCGGAGGCCGAGATCCACGGCCGCGCCGTGACCGACCTCGTGCACCTGCTGGCCGAGCTGCTGGAGAACGCCACGACGTTCTCCTCGCCGCAGACCAAGGTCCGCGTCACCGCGACCCGGCTGCCCGACGGCCGCATCATGGTCGAGATCCACGACAAGGGCATCGGCCTCACCGCCGAGGACTTCGCCGACATCAACCACAAGCTGGCCAACCCGCCGACCGTGGACGTGGCGATATCCCAGCGCATGGGCCTGTTCGTGGTCGGCCGGCTGTCCGACCGGCACGGCATCCGGGTCCAGCTGCGCCCCTCGGGCGAGCAGGCCGGCACCACCTCGCTCGTCATGCTCCCGGACGCGATCACCCACGGTGGCGGTGGCGACCATCAGCTCCAGCGCGACGAGTTCACCGTCTCCCAGATCATCCCGGAGCAGCAGCAGCCGACGTTCCAGGGCGAGGCCTTCCAGGGCCAGCCGATGCGGACGGCCGCCGAGCTCGGCTTCGACGACAGCCGCTACACCGAGGTCCCGGACGACATCCGGGAGCTGGACCCCGTCGGCCGCTCGCTGATGCGCGAGGAGCGCCGTGCGGCCCTGGAGGCCCAGGCACAGGGCCAGGAGGCCATCGAGGCTCCCCGGTACCAGGACGGCTTCGACGCCCAGCAGCACCCGTACGACGCCGGGCAGCCTTCGTACGACAACCAGCCCGGGTACGACAACGGGCAGGGCACGTACGAGGACCAGCAGACGACGTACGAGCAGCAGACGACGTACGAGGGACCGCAGCAGTCCGCGTACGACGAGACGTACTTCCCGTCGAACGGCGGCTATCCGGAACCCGCTTACCAGGAGCCCGCGCAAGAGGAGCGGCCCCCTGCCCGCGGAGCCGCGTCGCCGACCTTCTCCGCCTTCCAGGAGCAGTCCCACCAGGACGACTGGCCGCAGCAGGATGCCTACCAGGGCGGGTATCGGTCTGAGTACGCTCCGGAAACGGAATCGCCGCAGGCCGCTGACGCAGAGCGGGACCGCGTAGGCTTCGAGCGTCCGGGACCGGCCCCCTCCGCCGTCCACGCGCTGACCGACGCCGGGCTTCCCCGCCGCGGATCCACCGCGAACGGAGACGAGGGCCAGCAGCGCGAGGCCCAGGATCCGTCCCCGGCCGCGGCCGGGCAGGGCAAGGACGACTGGCGCTCGTCGAACGACGACCGGTGGCAGCGCGCCGAACAGCTCCGCAAGCCCAAGGCGGGCGGGGTCACGTCCTCCGGTCTGCCCCGGCGGGTACCCAAGGCCAACCTGGTCGAGGGGACCGCGGAATCGACCCCACAGGGCGGCCCTCAGGTCTCCCGCGCCCCCGAGGACGTCCGGGGCAGGCTGAGCAACCTGCGCCGGGGTGTCGAGCGGGGACGCAACGCAGGCAGTGACACGAACGGCCAGGCCACTGGGGATCACCGCAGTGGGCCTGACAGCACCTACAACCAGGAGCGTTAGTGTGAGCCCGATGAGCCAGGCGGCACAGAACCTGAACTGGTTGATCACCAACTTCGTGGACAACACCCCCGGGGTGTCGCACACGGTGGTGGTCTCCGCCGACGGACTCCTTCTGGCCATGTCCGAAGGCTTTCCGCGTGACCGCGCCGACCAGCTGGCCGCCGTCGCGTCCGGACTGACCTCGTTGACCGCGGGCGCCTCCCGCATCTTCGAGGGCGGCAGTGTGAACCAGACAGTTGTGGAGATGGAGCGGGGATTCCTCTTCCTGATGTCCATTTCCGACGGTTCGTCGCTCGCGGTCCTCGCACATCCCGAAGCGGACATCGGTCTCATCGGGTACGAGATGGCGCTTTTGGTGGACCGTGCGGGTACGGTTCTGACCCCTGATCTTCGTGCGGAGCTCCAGGGGAGCCTTCTCAACTAGCAGACAGACCGTGCGTTTTGCCGTCCCGAGGCCATAAGGTTTCGGGACGCGGCTCCACATTGATGGGTGCCCGGCACAGTCGGAGGAGGAGAAAGTGGCAACACCCCCAGGCGGTTCGTCTTCGGGCAACTGGTCCTATGGCCCCGGCCAGGGGCAGGGTCAGGGTGACGGTTCCCAGAACCCGAACCGGTACAACTTCCCCTCCGCGCCGAGCCACCGGCGTCAGCCGTACGCGCCCCAGGGCCCCCAGGGCCCCGGTCCCTCGCCGTACGACCAGCCGCCGGCACCGCGCATCCAGCCCGTGCAGCCGCAGCGGCGCGCCCCCGAACCGGCGCCCGCGGCGTCGAACCCGCTGGTGCGTCCGTACGCGATGACGGGCGGCCGTACCAGGCCCCGCTACCAGCTCGCCATCGAGGCGCTGGTGCACACCACCGCTCAGCCGCACCAGATGCAGGGCCAGTTGCCCGAGCATCAGCGGATCTGCAATCTCTGCCGAGAAATCAAGTCGGTGGCCGAAGTCTCGGCGCTGCTGACGATCCCCCTCGGTGTGGCCAGGATTCTCGTCGCCGACTTGGCGGAGGCGGGCCTGGTCGCCATCCATCAGCCCGGCGGCGACGAGAACGCCGGCGGACAGCCAGACGTGACTTTGCTCGAAAGGGTGCTCAGTGGACTTCGCAAGCTCTAGCGGAGGGCCTTCCCGCTCCACCACGTCCGCGAAGATCGTGGTGGCGGGCGGCTTCGGCGTGGGCAAGACCACGTTCGTCGGCGCCGTCTCGGAGATCAACCCGCTGCGCACCGAGGCCGTCATGACGTCCGCTTCCGCGGGCATCGACGACCTCACCCACACCGGAGACAAGACGACGACGACCGTCGCCATGGACTTCGGCCGTATCACCCTGGACCAGGACCTGATCCTGTACCTGTTCGGCACCCCCGGCCAGGACCGGTTCTGGTTCATGTGGGACGACCTGGTCCGCGGCGCCATCGGTGCCGTGGTCCTCGTGGACACCCGCAGGCTCGCCGACTGCTTCCCCGCGGTCGACTACTTCGAGAACTCGGGCCTGCCGTTCGTCATCGCCCTCAACGGCTTCGACGGCAACCAGCCGTACGGCCCCGACGAGGTCCGGGAAGCGCTCCAGATCGGCCCCGACACCCCGATCATCACGACGGACGCCCGGCACCGCGCCGACGCCAAGTCGACGCTCATCACGCTCGTGGAACACGCGCTGATGGCCCGCCTGCGCTAGGCGCGGCCACAGCACGAAAGAAGGGGCGCCCTCTCCGGCGGAGAGGGCGCCCCTTCTTTCGTGGCCTGATCGGCGGCGGGTACGGCGAAGGGGCCCGTTCCGTGGCGGAACGGGCCCCTTCGGTGTGCTCGGAGCGGAGGCTAGCGCCAGCTGTGCGGGGCGCGGAAGCCGGGCTCGCGCTCCAGACGGCGCCAGCCGGCCCTTCCGCGGCCGCGGTGGAGCGGAGCGGCGGTGGGGGCGGTGGCGGCACGGGCCAGGAGGATCGCCGTCAGGGCGGCCACTTCCTCGGGCTCGGCGTGGCCCTTCTCGACGCGGATGTCAGGGGTACTCATAGGTCTCAGTCTCCGTGAGAGAGGTTTCCGCGGGGGTACCGCGGAGGGTCCGCAGGGTTACTGCGGCGGGTTGCCGTGCTTGCGGGAGGGCAGGTCGGCGTGCTTGCTGTGGAGCATCGCCAGCGAGCGGATGAGCACCTCGCGGGTCTCGGCCGGGTCGATGACGTCGTCGACCAGGCCGCGCTCGGCCGCGTAGTACGGGTGCATGAGCTCGGCCTTGTACTCCTTGACCATGCGGGCCCGCATGGCCTCGGGGTCCTCGGCCTCGGCGATCTGGCGCCGGAAGATGACGTTGGCGGCACCTTCGGCGCCCATCACGGCGATCTCGTTCGTCGGCCAGGCGTAGGTGAGGTCGGCGCCGATGGACTGGGAGTCCATGACGATGTACGCGCCTCCGTAGGCCTTGCGCAGGATCAGTGAGATCCGCGGCACGGTGGCGTTGCAGTAGGCGTACAGCAGCTTCGCGCCGTGCCGGATGATCCCGCCGTGCTCCTGGTCGACGCCCGGGAGGAAGCCGGGGACGTCCAGCAGCGTGATGATCGGGATGTTGAAGGCGTCGCACATCTGGACGAAGCGCGCGGCCTTCTCCGAGGCCTCGATGTCCAGGACGCCGGCGAGGCTCTGCGGCTGGTTGGCGACGATGCCGACGACGCGGCCGTCGAGCCGGGCCAGCGCGCAGATGATGTTGCGGGCCCAGCGCTCGTGGATCTCCAGGTAGTCGCCGTCGTCGACCAGTTCCTCGATGACCTTGGTCATGTCGTACGGACGGTTGCCGTCCGCCGGCACCAGGTCGAGGAGGACCTCGGAACGGCGCTCGGCCGGGTCCTCGGAGGCGGTCGTCGGCGGGTTCTCCCGGTTGTTCTGCGGGAGCATCGACAGCAGGTAGCGCACCTCGGCGAGGCACGTCTCCTCGTCGTCGTAGGCGAAGTGGCACACGCCGGAGGTCTCGGCGTGCACGTCCGCGCCGCCCAGGCCGTTCTGCGTGATCTCCTCGCCGGTGACCGCCTTGACGACGTCCGGGCCGGTGATGAACATCTGCGAGGTCTCGCGGACCATGAACACGAAGTCCGTGAGCGCGGGGCTGTAGGCCGCGCCGCCCGCGCAGGGGCCGAGCATGACGGAGATCTGCGGGATGACCCCGGACGCCCTGGTGTTGCGCTGGAAGATGCCGCCGTAGCCGGCGAGGGCGGAAACGCCCTCCTGGATACGGGCGCCCGCGCCGTCGTTCAGGGACACCAGGGGCGCCCCGGCCGCGATGGCCATGTCCATGATCTTGTGGATCTTGGTGGCGTGGGCCTCGCCCAGCGCGCCGCCGAAGATGCGGAAGTCATGGGCGTAGACGAAGACCGTGCGGCCCTCCACCGTGCCCCAGCCGGTGATGACACCGTCCGTGTACGGCTTGCGGTTCTCCAGGCCGAAGCCGGTCGCCCGGTGCCTGCGCAGCTGTTCGACCTCCTGGAACGACCCGGGGTCGAGCAGCAGCTCGATGCGTTCCCGTGCGGTCAGCTTGCCCTTGGCGTGCTGCGCCTGAGTCGCCTTGTCGCTGGGGCCCCGCAGCGCCTCGGCACGGATCGCGTGCAGTTCGGCCACGCGCCCGCGCGCGTCAGCGGGTTCGCTCCCGGCAGGTCCAGCCTCGTCCAAAACGGTCATGTAGCGACCTTACGAAGTCCGGCAAGGAAAGCGAGCCGTCGACTCCGTACAGTGTCCGGGCTGTTTTCCTGGTACCACTGAACAGAACCCCGGGCTGATGCAGGCAATCCGACTGCTCAGAGGCCCTGCGGCTTGTAGAGGTCGCACAAAGACGTCAGCTGAGAGTCACCTCACATTCGTGGGTGGCGCATACCTCCCCCGGAGTGACACGCAGCCTCAGACGGCGGCCCGTCGCGAGGATCTCGACCGCGGGATCCGCCGTGACGGCCCTGCGGACCGGCCGGTTCCAGACGATCTCCAGGGCGCCGCCGGTGCGCGGCGGCTCGCTCACGCAGAGGGTGGCGGTGCGCCCCCGGCGGCGGACCAGCACGCTCGCGCCCGCCGAGGAGGTCAGCGGGCCCGCCGTACCGGCCGCCCAGAAGTTCGCGGCCGTCAGCCCCAGGGAGCCTACGTGCACGGCCTGGCAGCGGGCGTCGTTGGCGAGGACGGACAGCCACCGCCGGTCGGCGGCGCGGGCCGCGACGGCGCGGCGGGAGGCGCCGGGCATCAGCAGGTACGCGTACGCCGCGTCGACGGGGTCGGCGCCGTGGTCGAGCCAGAGCGTCTGCCAGCGCCGGGTGCGCCGTTCGGTCGTACTCGTGGTGTTGATGTCGGACCAGGCGCCCGTGCGGTCCTCGCGCAGGGTGCGCAGCGCCGCCGTGCCGCCGGGGCCGGGGAAGACCCATCCGCCGTGGCCCTCCAGGTGCGCCCAGCCGCCGCGGACGGTGAACCTCTGCGTTCCGTTCTCCCCCAGGTTCCGGTTGTCCACCACCGTCTCGACCGGGACTCCGTCGGCGGCGGTGATGCCGGCGCCCAGACAGATCAGCGCGTCCGGCACGCAGAACCACGACTTGCGGGCCTCCAGCGTGGAGCCGAGCCCCCTCAGGTGCTGTCCCACGGCGGCGCACTCCCCGTCCGTCGTGCCGCCGACCCAGGTGGCGGCGGGCCGTGCCGCGCCCCACTCACCGCCCTCCTGGTCGGCGAGTGGGGTGGTGGAGACGGTGGTGCCGGGGAGGCGGTACCAGTCCACGGTCGGCCAGTACCAGTCCGTGTACTGGCCCGAGTCGCCCGCCCACCACAGCAGCATTCCGGCGCCGGTGTGCCAGCCGCGCGGATTCTCGCCGTTGCCGCACTCGTAGTGTGCGATGCGGTCCGAGGCCATGGAGAGGTTCGCGGTGAAGCCTGGGCCGCGGTGCACGGCGCGGTCCATGGCGGCGAAGAGCCGGTGGCCCGCGGGTTCGGGGGCGGCGGCCACCGGGGAGTCCGCGACGGCGTGCAGCCGCGCCAGTTCGGCCACGCCGAACTGGGGAGCCGTCAGGACCGGCGACACGGTGTCCCGTTCGATCCAGCCCCTGATCCGTCCGTGCCAGCGCTCCCGTTGCTCCTCGCCCGCGCCGAGCGCGAGCAGGGCGATGGCGGCGATCAGGCCCTGGCCGTGGAAGTGGTCGCTCCGCATGACGTGGCGGTCGTCGCTCCTCAGGTGGCCGCGGCTGATGGCCCGCCCGTTGACGCTGTCCATCACCAGCCCGTCATGGATGAGCGGCGCGTACGCGTGCTCGACGCTGTCCAGCACGATCCGCCTGGCCGGGTCGGTCACCTCCCAGGCGGATCCGGCGAGCAGCGCGAAGAGCCGGCCCAGTCCGTCGAGCATGACCTGCCCGTAGGTCCCCGAGTAGGCCACCCAGGTGTGCTGGACGAACGACCCGTCGGCGTACAGCCCGTCCCCGCGGGTCACGTGCGGGAAGACGGGTGAGAGGGCGTCCCGGGCGAGCGCGATCTTCTCGGGGGACCGGCCGAGGACGCCCCGGAGGGCGACACAGCGGCACAGGTCGACGCGGTTGGCGCCGGTCGAGGTTCCCGCGTAGTCGCGGAGCATCGCGTCCGGGACGAAGTGGTCGACGGCCGCGCAGGCGGCGGCCCGCTGGGCGCCGGTGAGCCGGTCGTGGAGGGCGGCGACGATGTCCATGAGGAGCCGGGGGCTGCCGATCTGCCACTCCCACCAGTTGCCGTACCGGGTGGTCGAGGGGTTGTAGACCGTGGCCATGACGTGGTCGAGGCCGCGCAGGACGTCCGCGAGGAGCGCGTCGTCGCCGGTCGACCCGGTGCCTTCCTGGACGTAGGCCTGGGTCATCGTCCACAGCCTGCCGAAGCTCCGGGTGATACCGGTGGGCGGGTCGAAGGGGTGGCCCGGCCACAGCGAGGCCGGGGCCGGGGCCATGGTCGTACGGAGGGCGCGGGCGAGGTCGCCGGTCTCGCGGAGGCGGGAGGCGTACGGCTCGGCGCGCGGGTCGTAGCCGGCGCCGAGGGCGAGGGACAGCCAGCGCAGGCGGAGGGTGTCGTACGGGTCGTCGGCCGCGGCTGCGGGGGGTGCGGCGGTGACGGTGGCCATGAGCGCGGCCGCGAGCAGGAACGAGCGTCGCGTCGGAGTCATGGTCATGCCGTCTACCACCTCACCCCCCGCAGGGGAACCAGGCGGCGCGGTGCCGGGGTGCGCGTCGGGCGGGAACCGTGCCTTGGGGCTAACAGCCGCCGCAGTTGTAGTACAGGACGTCCCAGTGGTTGCCCTCGTCGGCGTAGACGTTGCCGGAGCCGGACCTGTACTGCGGGGCGCCGTCGCCGCGCAGGCCGATGTAGGTGAAGTTGTTCTTGACGTAGTTGGTGACGCAGGTGGCCTTCGCGAAGTCGAGCTTGTAGCCGTTCCAGTGCGAGTAGGTGCCGCTCGCGTGGCCCGTCTCGGTGCCGCCCGTGATGTTCAGCGCGCAGCCGCTGGCCCCCTTGAGGGTCTGGGCGCCCTGCGCGGTGGCGAGGTTGAGCTGCTCGAAGGACGTGCAGGTGGGGTTGTTCCGGTCCGAGCAGCCGCCCGACGAGGACCAGGTGATGCCGGCCTGGCGGAACATCGAGGTGGCCGTGGCGTGACCGATCTTGGTCACGGCGAAGGCGTCGGAGGCGGTGCCGACGACGGCGACGCCGGGGGCGACGACGAGGGCGAGTGCGGTCAGGGCGGAGCGGATCTTCATGGGGTGTCCTTCCTGCGGATGACCGGTGCTGTGGGGCGGCTGTGCAGGTGGGGCAGGGAGATGGTGCCCGAGGTCTACGCGTGTCCACCAGAGGGCGGACCGTCACAGCTGCGGAAGCCGCTCCGCGGCCGGAGGCAAAACGCGCCGTAACACCATGAACACACTGCGGATGAAGTTGAAAAGCCAACGGAATAGGTCTACGGTCTCCCGTGTTGGCCTAGTTGAAAGTTCAACAGACCCCGTTAGTTGCGGCTTCCGGACGAAACCGCGACCAGTTCTGCAAGGAGCACGTCATGGGAATCTTCGGCCGCAAGAACACCGAGACCCCGGCCGCCGGGACCGCCACGATCACGGCGCCCGCGGCCGACCTGGCCGCACTGACCGGCGACTACACGATCGACCCCGGACATTCGACGATCGGTTTCGTCGCCCGGCACGCGATGGTCACGAACGTCAAGGGCAGCTTCACGGACTTCGAGGGAACGCTGCACCTGGACGGGTCCGACCCGGCGCGGTCCACCGCGTCGCTCGACGTCCGGATGGACAGCGTCAACACCGGCTCCGCCGACCGCGACGGACACCTGAAGAGCGCCGACTTCTTCAAGACCGACGAGTTCCCGGCGATGACCTTCCGGTCCACCGCGGTGGAGTCCCTGGGCGGCGACGACTACCGGATCACCGGTGACCTGTCGATCCTCGGCACCACCCGGCCGGTCGGCATCGACCTGGAGTTCAACGGCGCCGCGAAGGACCCGTTCGGCAACGAGCGCGTGGGATTCGAGGGCACGTCGGAGATCCTGCGCTCCGAGTTCGGTCTCACCTGGAACGCGGCCCTGGAGACGGGCGGCGTGCTGGTCTCGGACAGGATCAAGCTGAACTTCGACATCTCCGCGATCAGGAAGACCGGCTGAGCCCCGAGGCTCACCTCGGAACGCGCCCGCCCTCGTTACTCCCCCGTACACGGAGGGCGGGCGCTCCTTCATGCCCGGCTGTCGTCACTGCCGCGCACCCGTCCCGGGGCCTCAGAAGCCGCCGCCGCCGAAGTCCCCTCCCCCACCGCCGCCGAAGTCGCCGCCGCCCCCGCCGTCCCCGAAACCGCCGCCGAAGTCACCGGGGTCGAAGTTGGAGCCCGAGACGTCGCCGCCGTCGTAACCGCCGGCGCCGAAGTCGCCGTAGCCGGAGCCGTAGTCGGACGCGTACGACGGGGTGGCCATCGCGCCGCCCAGCATCGTGCCGATCAGCAGGCCCGGGAGGATGCCGCCGCCGAAGTAACCTCCGGCCCAGGGGCCGTAGGCCGGTCCGGCGTCCCAGTACGGACGGCGGCCGTACGCGGTCTCGACCTCTCGGACCGCCGGATCGACGCCGTCTGCCAGGCGGGCCCGGTCCGCCGCGCAGACCGGCACCTCGCGGGGCGCGCCGCCCGACGGGGTCCAGGGCGCGTCGGCGACCGAAGGACCGTGGCGGGGATCGAAGAAGCAGGGTGCCCGGCGCTCCGGGAGCGGCCCTCCCTCACGGCGCGCGGCGAGCACCGCGAGCGAGAAGCGGCCGTCCTGAAGGGATTCGGTGACCGGCCGCACGTCCTCCGGCCGCCGCGCCGCGGCCATCGCCGACTTCGCCCGCTCGTAGGCGTCCAGCGCGTGCTCGTAGTCCGCGCGCATCGCGTCGTCCGCGCCCGGCTCGGCCGGGTGGAAGTCGAGCCGGTCCAGCTCCTCGCCGAAGGCGGTGATGTCCTCGTCGACGACCACCCGGAGCCGGTCGAGGGCGGCCCGCTGCTCCTCCTCCTTGCGGTGCCGGTTGCGCCGGACCAGCGTGTAGGCGCCCGCTGCGCCGACGACGGCCACCGCGCCGACCGTGATCAGCCCGCCGGCCGGGACACCGCCCCCGGCGCCCGAGTCCCAGCTCCCGGGCGCCGAACCGCCGATGGCGGTCACGGCACGGTCCGTGAAGTCGTTCAGCTGGGTGGCGGTGCCCTCGTCCCGGACGCTGGTGACGAGGTTCTGCACGGCCGTGCGGGACAGCACCGAGGAGTCGGCCCGCGCGTCGAACCGGTCGCCCAGCCGGATCGCGTAGAGACCCGTGACGCCGGTGGCGGTGCGCAGGTTCTGGAAGAGGTCCTGTGTCGGGAAGTCCGCGGGCAGCACGGCCACGAAGACGGGCTTGTCGGCCTTCTCGATCTTCGCGGCGAGGGCGTCGGCGTCCGCCTCGGACAGCTGGTCGGAGGCGGCCGGGTCCACATACACCGGGCTCTCGCGCAGTGCCGCCGCGACCGTCGAGACGTCGGTGGCCGCGCGGGCCGGGGGTGCTCCGGCCGCAAGGACGGCCAGCGCGGCGAGGACGAGCGCGATCAGCAGACCGGGGAAGCCCCGGGTCAGTGCGGCCTTCATATCTTCGAAGCTACCTGACGGGTCCCGAAAGCGGGCACCGGTGCCCGGGCCCGCACACGTTCGCGGGCTTTGCCGTGGATCCCCGCGCGCACCTGCCGGAGGGGCCGCACGGCGGCCCCTCCGGCGTTTGGGTGCAGGTCAGGCGGACTTGTACGCCGCCGTCAGCCTGGCGACCGCCTCCTTGTAGCGGCCGGTCAGCAGGAGGTGGTCGGCGTCGGCGAAGGGCTTCGCCGTCATGGCCGTGATGTCCGTGCCGATCTCCTGCTGGACCAGCAGCCGCGCCCTGGTCACGGCGGCGCGTCCGACCGCGTCGGCGCCGGTCCGCTCCGCCGCCGCGGCCTTCAGGGCCAGGACCTTCAGGGCTGCCGCGCCACCTCGCGGGACCTTGGTCAGCGTCGTCAGACCCCAGCCGTACGGGAACTGCGGGTCGTACGTGGAGTCGCCGACGTTGATCGGCAGCTGGGCCCCGGACTTCGGCCAGGTGACGGGGAGCTGCCCGGTGAAGGCCCGCTTCCCGTACAGGACGTCGGCCACGCCGTCGCCCTCCGTGCCCGGCAGCCAGGACGCCACCAGGGCGTCGATGTCACCGAGGCGGTCGCCGATCAGCTGGGGCCGGCCGGAGACGATCAGCACCGCGCACTTCATGGCGCCGCACACCTTGTCGACGGCCGCCTTGTCGGCGGCGGTCAGCTCCAGGTCGTTGCCGTTGCCGACGTCACCGACCCCTTCGGCGTACGGGGTCTCGCCGACGACGACCACACCCACGTCGTACCCGCCGGTCGGGGCCGAGGCGTCCCTGGAGTAGTCGACGGTCGCCCCGGGAGCGGCCTTCCTCAGACCCTGGAGGACGGTGGTGCCGTCCGTGATCTTCCCGGACGCGCCCTGCCAGGTGATGGTCCAGCCGCCGGTCTGGTTGCCGATGTCGTCGGCGTTGGAACCGGCGACGTAGACCTTCTGGGACTTCTTCAGGGGCAGCACTCCGCCCGCGTTCTTCAGCAGCACCTGGGACTCGGCCGCCGCCCGGCGGGCCACGGCGCGGTGTGCGGCCGAACCGATGCGCGACGCCCCGCTGGTGTCCGCGTACGGCTTCTCGAAGAGGCCGAGCCTGAACTTCTGCGTCAGGATGCGGGCGACGGCGTCGTCGACCCGGCGCTCACTGATCCGGCCGGCCCTCACCTCGTCGACCAGGGTCGTACGGAAGTTCTTGTACTCGTACGGGACCATGATCATGTCGAGGCCCGCGTTGACGGAGGTGCGGACGTCGGAGGCGTAGTCGCCGGGGATCTGGTCGATGGCCGCCCAGTCGCTGACGACGAACCCGTCGAAGCCCATGCGGTCCTTCAGGACCCCGTTGATCATTTCCGCGTCGGCGTGCATCTTCACCGGGCCCGCGTCGTCGCCGAGGATGTCGAGCGAGGAGTAGGACGGCATGACCGTGCCGACGCCGCGGTCCACGGCGGTCCGGAACGGCGCGAGGTGCACCGCCTCCAGCTCCTGGCGGGTGACCTTCGTGACGCCCTGGTCGATGGTGTACGAGCCGGTGGTGGACGAGCCGTACGCGGTGCCGCCGTCGCCGGCGAAGTGCTTGGCGGTCGCCAGCACCCGGTCGTCGTCCTTCAGGTCCCTCCCGTCGCGGGCCCCTTGGAGACCCTGGATGACCGTCTCCATGGACTGGACGAGCGCCGGGTCCTCACCGAAGGACTCGTAGGACCGTCCCCACCGCTCGTCCCGCGTCACGCACAGGCAGGGGGCGAAGTCCCACGGGATGCCGGTGGCCCGCACCTCGGCCGCGGTCACCTCGCCGGTCTTCCGCGCGAGGTGGGGATCCCGGGTGGCGCCGATGCCGATGTTGTGCGGCATGACGGTCGAGCCGATGAGGTTGTTGTGGCCGTGCACCGCGTCCACCCCGTAGATCAGCGGGATCTGGAACCGCGTTGCCTGCGCCCTGAGCTGGAAGGAGTCGATCATCCGCGACCACGCCTCGGGCACGTTCGGGGTCGGGGTCGAGCCGCCGCCGGAGAGCAGTGAGCCGAGGTCGTACGCGGCGATGTCGCCCGGCGCGGTGAGCGCGCCACGCTCCGCCTGGGTCATCTGACCGGCCTTCTCCGCCAGGGACAGCCGCGACACTAGGTCGGCGACCCGCTTCCTCACCGGGAGCTTCGCGTCCAGGTACGGCAGGCCGTGGGCGTCCACGACGACCTGCGGGTTCTCGGCGGGGGCCTTGGCTCCGGTGACCGTGAGCCTGAGCGGAATGCTCTCGGCGCTCTCGGCGGACCGGTCCCGGAGCGTGGGGATGCGCACCGTGCGCGAGGTGCCGGAGGCGGTGCCCGCGGGGAAGGTGAGTTCGCCCTCGACCCGGGTGTAGTCCCGGCCGGCCTCGGCGGTGCCGCCGGCCGTCTCGTAGGCGACGGTGACCGGCTCGTCTACGGGGACGGAGCCGGTGGTGGCGACGGAGATCTTCACGGCGGCCGTGCCGCCCTCCTTCACCGGATGGACGGCGGCGTCGGTGACGACGCTCGCCCGCAGGGACTGGGCGCCCCTGCCGTACAGCTCGACGCCGTCCAGGGCGAAGTCGCCCCTGACGCCGGTCGGCAGTGTGAGCGCGTACCCCCACATGGCGGTCAGGCCGAGGACCTGGTCGATGCCGCCGACGGGCTGGTAGTCCGTGCGATAGGTGAAGTCGGTGAAGGGGATCTCGATCTGCTTCCAGCCGGTGAAGTCGTCCGTGAAGGACGTCGTCCACAGCTCGGAGGCCTCGCCGTTGGCGCCGCCGTCCTTGATCTCGAAACTGATCTTCCTGGCGGTGTTCCCGCCCTCCCACCAGAAGCGGATGCCCCGGTGCGCGGACCAGTCGTGGGCCGGGCGGTCGAAGGCGAAGTCGTGGGTGAAGCCGCCGTATCCGCTGATGTCGTAGCCGCCGGTGAGGACCTTGTCGCCCTGGGGGGCGTCGTCGCGGGCGGTCAGGGCCAGCCGGGGCGGGTCGTCGGCGTCGCCGCCCCAGGGGAAGATGCCCTCGGCGGGCGGATTCGCGAACGGGACCTCGCCCTCGAAGGTGTCGACGGGCACGGGAGCCGGCTCGTCGGCGCCCGCGGCCGCGCCCGCCGCGGTGAGCGGGAGCAGACCGGTGAGCAGAGCGGCGCAGGCGAGCAGGGCGGTTCTTCGCACGGACATCCGGTCGAGCCTTCCCATGGGCTTCCTCTCGGCTCTCGCGTTCCTCGGAGACGATCAAGTTCCTCTTACGGCTTAGATCACGGCGTGAGTTAACTGGCGTCACGCCGAGCCGTCAAGACTTCACGCCAGAACCGGTACACAGTCAATTCCCGGCGAAATCAGGGCGGTTGTCGGTTCGGCTTATGAACACGCGACCCCTTGACGGGTACCGGAAGCCGTCATTTACTCACCGGTCGCACGCCCCACTCCCCCACCCAGAAGGGCGGCGCACCATGAGACGCGCACATTCCACGAGGAGTCGCGGCCGGGCGGCCCGGCTGTTCGTCGCGGGACTGCTCACCACGGCGGGCCTGACCGCCGTCGCCGCCGCGCCCGCGCACGCGGCCGGCGAACAGATCACGGCCTACCTCACCACCACGGACGACGAGGGTGGCCGCCATGTCGTCCGCGGCTTGCAGGCGCAAACACCGTTCGCCTTCCAGTCCGGCAGCGGCGGAAGCGGCGAGAACATCACCGTGGACGAGAACACCCGCTACCAGACGTTCACCGGCGGGGGCGCCTCCTTCACGGACACGGCGGCCTGGCTGATGAACGGCAGCGGGGCGCTGACGCAGTCCACCCGGGACGCGACGATGCGCAAGCTGTTCTCCCCCGCGGACGGCATCGGGCTGTCCTTCCTGCGCAACCCGATGGGCGGCTCGGACCTCGCCCGCTACGGCTACACCTACGACGACATGCCGTCCGGGCAGACCGACGCGGACCTCTCCGAGTTCTCGATCGCACACGACCTGGCCGATGTCGTGCCGCTGACGAAGGAGGCTCGCCGGCTCAATCCGGCGCTGACCGTGATGGCCTCGCCGTGGACCGCGCCGGCCTGGATGAAGGACAACGGGCAGCTCAACGGCGGGTGGCTCAGGGCGGAGAACTACGGCGCCTACGCCTCGTACTTCGTGAAGTACCTCCAGGCGTACCGCGACCAGGGGATCCCCGTCTCCTACGTCACCGCGCAGAACGAGCCGACCTGCTGCGCCGGTTACCCGTCGATGAGCTGGAACGCCTCCGGGCTCGCCTACTTCACCAAGAGCGAGCTGCTGCCCAAACTCCAGGCGGCGGGGCTGTCGACGAAGGTGCTGGCGCACGACTGGAACTGGGACGTGTACGACGCCTACGCCGCCCAGACCGTCGACGACGCGGCGGTGCGCGCCCACCCGAACTTCGGCGGGATCGCCTGGCACGGTTACGGCGGTGACGTCGCCAGGCAGACGAGCGTGCACAGCCAGTACCCGTCCCTGGACGCCTTCGGCACCGAGCACTCGGGCGGCACCTGGGTCGCCGACCAGCAGCGCGAGGACATGCTCGACATCGTCAACTACACGCGGAACTGGGCGAAGTCGGTGACCAAGTGGTCGCTGGCGGTGGACCAGAACCGGGGTCCGCACAACGGTGGCTGCGGCACCTGCTCCGGGCTGATCACCGTCCACAACGGCGACGGGCGGAGCGGGCAGGTCGACTACACCGTCGAGTACTACACGATGGGCCACCTCACGAAGTTCGTCCGGCCGGGCGCCCAGCGGATCGCGTCGACGGCGAGTTCGTCCGTGCCGAACGTGGCCTGGCGCAACCCCGACGGCTCGAAGGCGCTGATCGCTTACAACGACGCGTCGTCCGCGAAGACGGTGACGCTCGGCTGGGGCTCGCAGCACGCCACGTACTCGCTGCCCGGCAAGACCTCGGCGACCTTCACCTGGTCCGGCACGCAGGCCGGGGGCGGGGACCCGGCCGGGGCGTTCGTGGGGCTCGCGGGCAAGTGCCTGGACGTGGCGGGCGGTTCGTCCGCGAACGGCACCGCCGTCCAGCTCCACGACTGCAACGGCTCCGCCGCCCAGCGCTGGACCGTGCGGACGGACGGCGCGGTCCAGGCGCTCGGCAAGTGCCTTGACGTCACCTCGGCGTCCACCGCCGACGGCGCGAAGGTGCAGCTGTACGACTGCAACGGCACGGCGGCCCAGCGCTGGTCGTACAACGCCTCCACCGGCGACGTGGTGAACACGGCGGCGGACAGGTGCCTCGACGTGACGGACGCTTCCACGGCGAACGGGACGAGAATCCAGATCTGGAGCTGCACGGGCGCGACGAACCAGAAGTGGCGTCTGCAGTAACGGGTGCCGCTGAGCGCCCCCTGCCGGACGGGCCGGCCACCTCGGCCCGTCCGGCACCCGGCCTACGCCGCCGGTTCCACTCCCGCACGGAGGAGACCGTAGGTGTACGCGTCCTCCAGGGCCTGCCAGGACGCGGCGATCACGTTCTCGGCGACGCCGACCGTGGACCACTCCCCGGTGCCGTCGGACGTGGAGATCAGGACGCGGGTCGTGGAGGACGTGCCGTGCTTGCCCTCCAGGATGCGCACCTTGTAGTCGACGAGCTCCAGCTTGGCGAGCTGGGGGTAGATCTTCTCCAGGGCGACGCGCAGGGCCCGGTCCAGGGCGTGGACCGGGCCGTTGCCCTCGGCGGTGGCCACGATCCGCTCGCCCTTGGCGAAGAGCTTCACGGTCGCCTCGTTCGCGTGGCTGCCGTCGGGGCGGTCCTCGACGATCGCCCGCCAGGACTCGACCTGGAAGTACTCACGGGGCCTGCCCTCGGCCTCCTCGCGCAGCAACAGCTCGAAGGAGGCGTCGGCGGCCTCGTAGGTGTAGCCCTTCAGTTCGCGTTCCTTGACCCGTTCGACGACGCGGGCGACCAGTTCGCGGTCGCCGCCGAGGTCGACGCCCAGTTCCCTGCCCTTGAGCTCGA